>JAFAER010000177.1 GCA_023423895.1 Pseudomonadota bacterium | reverse complement strand
CGACCATTCGGCTCTTCCGGACGACGAAGTCGCCGCCGACGCCGATGCACCTCGTGGACCGACGCTGCTGCAGCCCACGACGCACACGCGTGAGGAAGAAGTGCCGCTGGCCGTCCAAGCGCAATTGCCCGATCACGAAGGAGGTGATCGCTCAGATGCTTCGCGCACGACGTGACCAACCGTCCAGCGTCACAGACGCGTGACCTCGACCATCACTCCACACGGGTCCCCGCGTCCAAGCGCCACGTTCCGGCGCACTCGTCGTGCCCGGCGAACGAAGACGAGACCCGAGGTACGCGAGACGTCGAGTCGATGTCGGGTACGCGGTCGCCTGATCGACGACGCCTCGACCGAGCGCCGTGCCCACGTGCGCGAGTGCGCGAGTGCCCGACTGCACCGATGCCTGACTGACGCGGCTGACGCGGCTGACGCGGCTGACGCGGCTGACGCGACTGACGCGGCTGGCACGACCGCACGGCGGCACGAGCGCATCGGTGCCCGAGTGCCCGACTGCCCGCGTGGCACGACTGGCCGTACTGACCGACTGGCCAGCGCCGACTGCCCGACTGCTCGACTGCCCAGCACCCGAGTGCGGAGTGCCCGTGTGCCCAGCGCCCGCGTGCCCGTGCGCCGATGTGCCCGTGTGCCAGCGCCCGCGTGCCGAGTGCACGAGCGCTCGAGTGCCCACGAGCAGCGGGGGAGCGGTTCGCCGTGCGCTGGCGGATCGGACGCGCCGCCGGGGAGTTCGACACGAGCGAACGGACGAACCGCGTGCCGAGTGCACGAGTGCCCACGAGCAGCGCGGGAGCGCGAGGGCGCGTCGTGACACCATCGGGGCGGACGTCACCGCGTCCACGCGGCGACGGCAGCGCGGGGCAAGACTTGGACGTGAGCGTTTGCGCGGAGACGCTCGAGCATTTGAGCATGGGCCCACGCGGAACCGACGCATCGCCCACGCATCGCGGACCGATTGGAGTCCCGGTGTCAAGCGACTCTCGCCGACGAGATTGCGTTCCGAAGGGAGGCCTGTCGCGTCGCCCACGATCCGGTATCGTGAAGACGTGGTCGGTTGTCGCGCGCCGGCCAGCGTCCTCGACGACGCTCGTACTGCGGCGGGGAGACCTGGAGAGGAACATGCCTCAAGGCAGTGACAATAGGTCCACGGGCCTGGACACCGAGCTCGACGCCAGCGCGCTCGAGTCGGTGCCCCCCATGCCGGCAGCACCTCGCGCAACGCCGTCGGCGGCGCCTCCAGCTCCGGCATCCTCGTCCCGCGCCGTTGCCGCCGTCGCCCCACGCGCGCAGGTTCCCCGAGCGACCGCTGCACGTCCGCGTGACCCGCACCCGACCGCCCCGCAGTCGGCGCCGTCGGTACCCCCGCGCGCCTCATCGGCACACGCCAACGTTCCGTCCGTAGCGGCGAAGCCGCAAGCGTCAGGCCAGTACACGCCGAGGCCATCACCGACCGCCACCCACGGCGGACAGCACATCCCTGCACCGAGCGCCGGCTTGCGCGTTCCGGTACCGTCGAAGCGGCCGCCGCCGCCAGCCGCACCGCAGCCGATCCCCACGCCGCCACGAAGTCCGAAGCCGGAGGCTTCTGCTCTGCAGGCCAAGTCGCTGTCTCAGGCACCCCCGCAGGCACACGCGCACGCTTCGGCGCGAGCGCAGTCGCAGGCTCCGCCTGAAACGCTGGCACGCGCACAAGCAGCGGCGCACTCGCAATCACTGGCCCGAACGCCGGCGCCGGCGCCGGCGGCGTCGCAACCGGTCGCGGTTGCATCGCCGGCACCAGCAGCTCCGTCGCTCTGGCATGCACCCGTAGAGCGGCTCACACGCGAGATCGCTGCCCGCGCTTCGCAACATCCGGTGCGGGCGGCCATGTTGCTGACGGCGCAGGCTCGGATCTGCCTCGATGGCATGGGCGATCCGCTGGCCGCGACGACGGCGTTGTCGAAGGCGGCCGAGCTCGCTCCGGACGCCCGGTTCGTCGCGAGCGCCTGGCGATGGCACGCCGAGCAGGGCGCCGATCCGATGACCGTCCTCCAGCGGACGCGGGTGGAGCTCGCCTACGTCGGCGAGGGCCGCGAGCGCACGGCGCTCCTCTGGCAGGCAGCGGCGATCGAGGAGCACGCGGCGAACGACATCCCGGCGGCGATGCGGACCATCCGCGAGTTGCTCGTGTTCGAGCCGAACGATCTCGGAGCGCTCGACGCCCTCGCCGGCCTCCATCTCCGCTCGCGCGGCCTCACGGACGCATGGGACGTCGAGCTCGGCTCCGACGAGCGAGTCTTCGGCGGCGCAGTCGAGGCGCTCGACCTGATGGCTCAAGTCACGGACGACGCAACGACCCGAAGCGCACTGTACGGCGCGGTTGGTGCGCTGCGCGATCGATGGCTCGGCGACATCGACGGAGCCCAGGCTGCGCTCCGCCGCGCGCTCGAAGCCGACCAGACGAACGCGGGCGCGCAAGCCGGCCTCGAAGCACTCTTGCTTCGTCGCCGCGCATGGGACGAATACGCACGCGTGATCGCCGCGCAGGCCGACCGGACCGCCGAGGCCGGCGCCGCCCGCGAGCACTACGAGCGCGCAGGCGACATCTACGCCGAGTGTATCGGCGACCACGCACGCGCCGCGCATTGCTTCGTGCGAGCAGCGACGCTTGCGGAGACCGATGCCGGGCCCGTCGAGAAGCTCGCGATGGTCCTCGAGGCTGCCGGGCGATGGGAGGACGCCGCCGCCGCTTACGAGCGTCTGCTCGCCCGCGTTCGCGAACCGACGCAGAAGTCCTGGACGCTCGTGCGGCTCGGGACGCTCCACGAGAACCGGCTCGGTCGCCCGGAGGAGGCGCTCGCGGCCTATCGGCTTGCCGTCGACGCATCGCCGACATTTGCCCCGGCCGTGCAGGCCCTACTCCGCGTATGTCGCGAGCGTGGCTTGCCCCTCGCGATCGAGCTCGAGCGGCTCGAGGCCGACCGCATCGTCGATCCCCAGGTTCGTGCAGTCCGCTACGCCGCGATCGCCGAGATCATCGAGGCGCAGAGTCCGGCCGACCTCCCCGAGGAAGCGGCGATGCTCTACGAGCGCACGCTCGCGCTCGACCCGACGAACGCAGCGGCCTTCGAGGCCCTCGACCGCATGTACCGCGTCGCCTCGCAATGGCAGCGCCTCATCGCTCTCTACGAGAACGCGCTCGCGAAGGCGACGCATCCACGGCGCGCGAGGTCCCTCCGGTTGCAGCTCGCCGAGGTCCTCGATGCACGGGCGCATCAGCCCGACCGCGCAGCGGATCTCCGGCGCGAGGCGCTCGCGGGGCCCGAAGACCGGTACGACATCCTCGTTTCGTTGGCGCGATCGCTCGCAGCCGCAGGCCGATGGACCGAGTACGTCGAGGTGCTCGAAGCCCAGGCGAGCATGCTGAACGGCCCCGACGAGATCGCCGCCGTGTACCGGATTGGTGCCGCACTCGAGACGCGCGTGAAGGATCTTCGTCGTGCGCTCGCCACGTACGAGATCGTCATCGATCGCGCTCCGCGGCACGAAGCGGCGGCCCGCTCCATCGCTCGCATTCACGAGAAGGAGGGGCGCTGGGACAGTGTCATCGAAGCCGAGCGGCGCCTGCTCGATCTCGCCACGCGGACCGAGGACGTCATCGACGGCCTCGTCCGCATCGCACGCATCTACGAGGAACAACTCGGCCGCGTCGAGGATGCCATCGGCGCCTATCTCGAGGCGCTCCAACGTGCGCCCGCTTACGTCCCGGTCGTCTCCGCACTCGAGCGGCTGCTTCGCGGGACGGGGGACTACCGCCGCCTCGCGCAGGTACTCCAGCGCTACGCGGATGCCGTGTCGGACCCTCAACTCAAAGCGCGCGCTCGGATCCGGGCCGCCGTCGTGCTCGAGCTCTGCCTCGACCAGACGGACGCCGCTTCGGCGGCCTACGTACGGACGCTCGCCGACGCGGGGCATCGTGGAGGGCTCGGCGAGGCCGATCGCCAGGCGGCGCTCTGGGGACTGCTCCGCCTCCAGGAGACGCGCAGCGAATGGGCCGACGTCGACGGCACGCTCCTGACGATCCTCGAATCGACCAGCGAGCCGTCCGCACGCAAGCGAGTGCTGGTGCGCCTCGCACGCAACGCCGAGCTCCGGCTGGGCGATCTTGGGCGTGCAGGCCTGCTCTACGAACAGGCGCTCGCGACCGGAGCAAAGCCGGCCTCGATGGCGGTCGATCGACTTCGTCTCGCAAGGCTCGCCGGAGACCGCGACCAGATCGCGAGCTGCCTTTCCGTCATGGCGACGAACACGAGCGATCAGCGCCTCGAGAATGGGCTGCTTCGCGTCCTGGCGCTCCAGATCGAACACTCCGGCGCCGTCGACAGCGCCGCCCGAATCTACGAACGACTCGTTGCGCGAGACGCGAGGGATCCGCAGCCACTGGAGGGCCTCATCCGGTGCGTGGCCGCAAGCGCACTGACGGACGTACGCGTGGCACGGTCGCTCATCGCGCGGGCGGCAACGACCGACGACGTGGGCCTGCAAGCGTTGCTCGCATTCGCTGCGGGCGTCCTCGACGAAACCTCCGAACGGGCCGGCGAGGCGGAGGTCGCCTACGCTTCGGCGCTCCGCGCCGACCCCGAGCTGCTCCCCGCGCTCGATGCCGCCCGCCGACTCCGAACGCTCGCGAACGACTGGGCCGCCGTCGCGTCGCTCGCGGAACGAGCGGCAAAGGCCTCGCTCGACCGTGAGAACGTCGCGGAAGCGTGGGTCGAAGCGGCCGAGGTGTACGAGAAGCGCCTCGACGACCCGGCCCGCGCGCTGGCGAGCTATCGCGCGCTGCTGGCGACGCAGCCGGAGCATGCCTACGCGCTCGAGCGCGCGCTGCTCCTCTTCGAGGCGTCTTCCGACTTCGGCGGCGCCGCGATCGTCCTCCACGCGCATGCCGACGCGCTCGCGCACGATCCGGATGCCCAGGCGCGCGCGCTCACCCGTCGGGCGACGATCCTCGCAAGCAAGCTCGGAGACACGTCGGCCGCGATCGTCGACCTGCGGCGCGCCATAGCGCTCACGCCGCACGAAGAAGACGTAAAGACAATCCAGGCGCTCGCGCTTCTGGAAGAGCGCGTTCGCAACTGGCAGGAAGCGCTTCAGCTCTACGAGCGCATCTCGCTCATGAAGTCGAACGCCGCCGATAGGAGCGGGCCCTCCTTGACGACGCGCCGCCGGGCGCGCCTCGCACAGGCCCGAATCTACGCTGACGAGCTCCGCGACGATGTGAAAGGCAAGGAGATCCTCGAGCAGCTCGTCGCCGAACGGCCCGACGATCGCGACGCATCGTTCCGCCTGGCCGACATCAGCGCGCGAAGCGGACACGAAGCGCGCGCGCGCGAGCTCTACGAGGTCCTCGCCGAGAGCGGCTCCGCGGTCGAGCGCGTGCGCGCGTTGGTGTCGCTCTCCGATCTGCAGCGAAGCAGAGCGGATGCGGCGTCCAAGGCGGAGGGCGAGGCAGCGCTTGCCCGTGCGTTCGATCTGGCCATCGCCGATCCGACGATGCTCGGCCCGCTCGAGGACCGCATCGTCCGTGACGGGGACTACCGCTCGTTCATCGCCCACGCGGAGGCAGCCGTGAGCCGCGTCCGCCCGAGCACGCCAGGCGTGCTGCCGATGCGCACCGCGATGGCGCGCATTCTCCGCGACGAGCTCGGCAATCCCGAGGCCGCCGACCGTCAGCTCGCCGCGACGATCCAGGCGTTCCCCGAATCGATGGAGACCCGACTCGCGCTCGCGACGGGCCTCATCGGCCGCAATGACGACGCGGCACTGGTCGAGCTGAGGCGAGCCGTCAGCGCCGATCCGATCGCATCCGGTCCGTACGAAGGGATCGTCACGCTCCTCCGAAGATCAGGCAGGAACGAGCTCGCCGTCATGATGGCTTCGGCAGCGGCGCTGCTCGGAAGCACCTCGTCCGAGGTAGAGGCGGTTCTCACGACGGCGACACCAGCGCGGCCGTTGCCCGAGTCGTTCCTCTACGACGAGGCGATGTCCCGGCTCGTCGGCCCGACGCGCGCACGCTTCCTCCGGACCGTGCTGGCACAGCTCGAGCCGTATCTGTCGAAGATCTTCCCCGGCGGCGAGGCGATGCTCGAGACGCGCGCGCGGCTGCCCGATACCTACCCGATTGCAGCCGACATCCGCGCGGTCGCGATGGCGCTCGGAGTCTACGCGCCGAGCGTGTTTCGCGGCGGCGGGCGCGAGGTGGCGCTCCTGCTGACCGAGCCGCGTGCGCTCGTACTCGGTACCGATCTCCTCAACGACGCCGGACGGGCCCTCGCGGTGTTCCACGGCGCATATGCATGTGCGCGCATGGCTTCCAACGGAAGCCTCTACGTCGCGCCGCGCCAGCAAGCGGTGGCGATGCTCGACGCTGCGACGCTCCCGGACGCCGATGGCCCGGCGATCCGCGAGCTCCGCAAGCGCATCAGCTCGGCGCTGCCACGCAAGACGAAGAAAGATCTGGAGCGGATCGCGACGGAGGTGTCGGCCGATCTGCACGCGGAGTTCTCGGTCTGGGAGGCCGAAGAGTCCCGCCGTGCGCTCTACTCCGCGATCGTGCTCTGCCGCGACATCCGCGCCGTCGCGCAGGTGCTCGCGTCGGACGCCCTCGCGATCTCGCGGATCGACGACCGCCGCAAGGCGCTCGCCGCGAACCCGCGCCTCCGCGAGGTGCTCGAGTTCGTCGTTTCGCCCGCCTGCTGGGACGTGTTCCACCGGATCTACGGCATCCGCTGAAGGTCGTGGCGCGCCGAGCGCCGTGAAGCGATCGTCACCTCTCGCCGCGCGGCGGCGTGAACTCGATCCGCTGCGCGATCGCGCTCGCGGCCTCGGCGCCTTCGAGGCGCTTCGCGAGATGCAGCCCGAGGTCGATGCCGGCCGTGACTCCGGCAGCGGTCACGATGTTGCCCTCGTCCACGACGCGCGCGCGGACGACGGTGGCGCCGTACGACGGCAGGTCGTCGAGCGCGCTGGCGTGGGTGGTCGCCCTCCTCCCCGCGAGCCGTCCCGCCGCGCCGAGGAGAAGGGCTCCGGTGCACACGGACGCGAGGAGACGGTTCGGCGGGAAAAACGCGAGATAGCAGGCGATCGACGGATCGTCGCGCAGAAGCGTGCGCACGCTCGGTCCCCCGGGGACGACGAGGACATCGAACTCCTCGAGCGAAGGGCGATACCGCCCGGCCGCGAGGCTTGCGCCCGCGCCGCTCCAGACGAGAGCGTTGGTGCTCGATGCGTCGTCCTCCGGTCGAGTCAACGCGATGACCTCACAGCTCGTCGTCGGGTCGAAGCCCATCGAAGCGATGCGCGAGAGCGCGTCGAGCGGTCCCACGAGATCGAGGAGCGTCATGCCGTCGAACGCACAGAACCCGATCTTCGTGCCCGTCACGCGATCGGCATGGCCCGGCACCTGATCGACGGTCAGGATCCGAATGGCGTCCATCGGTATCGGGCCGCAGATGTGGGGCATCGGCCCGCGCGGCGTGCTCGCGACGTCGACCGGAACATCGAGCCGTCGCGGATCGATCGCAAGCACCCGCAGGTCGGCGCCGGCAGGAAAGTAGAGCCGGGCGCTCTCGAGCGCCACATCGCGATACGAGGCGTGGACGAACCCCTCCGCTGCAAGAGAGGCCGGCTGGTAGCAGCCGGCGCTCCCCCGAGGCATGTCGTTCGCGTGGAGGACGTGGAAGAGCCAGCGCATCGCGCCAGCGATCATACCCAGTCCGTCAGCGCCCGGTCACGGATGCGGCCAGGCCTCGATGGCAGCCACGTAGCCGCCAGCCTTGGTGAACGGGTTCTCGGTGATCAGCTTCGGACCCGCATCAGCCGTGGGAACGGACAGGACCCGCAGCGGTCCCGTGCCACCGTCCCCGAAGTAGATCTGATGGGTGCCGAGAAAGCCGCCGCGTCCGTCGCTGGCAACGAGGTCGAGGCCGCCCTCGATGACCGGCCCGAGCGTGGTCTGTCGAGGATCCCAGTAGTAGCCCTCGAAGCCGAACGCGACCGCGGCGTGCTCGCCGGACGCGTACGCGAGCGAGCTCGGGAACGACTTGTCGTCGAGCGAGAGCAGCGTCTTGACCGCGCCGGTCGCAAGGTCGACCTGCTCGACACGACGGCGCGTCATCGCGCCGACTCCGCCATCGCCGGGGTCCGTGTTGCATCCCGCCTGGAGGACGAGGAGCCGATCCGCGGACGCGTCGTAGACCAGCGGCGATCCGAGCGGCGGGTTGTACCCCTCGAGCGCGATGCCCCCCCCGGGCGCGGTTCCACCGAGGCTGACGACCTGATCCGTGTCGACGTCGATCGCGATGATCGCCGGCTTCAGGTTCGTACAGAGCAGGTACGGGTAGTTGTCGACCTGCACGTAATTCGTGAAGTCGATGTTGCCGAGCAGCACGTAGACGCGCTTCTTCGCCGGCACGTACACGGCGCTCGTCATCTCGACCATGTTCGGATCGCCGGCCTGCTTGAGCGGCGCGAGGTCGATGTACTTGGTCGGCGCTCCGCCGGCCGCGTTGCTCGGGTCGATGACCGCGATGCGATCACGGTTGTATCGGAGCACGTAGGCCTTGTTGCAGCTCGTCTGGACCACCGCGACGGGATTCGCGTTCGGGTCTCCGTCCGGGAGCCCGTCGTCGCCGCGCACGTTCCAGGTCGCGACCGGCTTCCAGGGCTCGCGCGCGTCGAGGCGGATGACCTGATCGCTCTCTCCGCCGAGCACGTACGGATCCGTTCCGAGTGAAGAGGTCGTGCCGTACGGGCCCTCGACGGGAAGTCGGCCGTCGACGGCGTTCGTCGTGAGATTCACGGCAGCCAGCTCGCTCGCCGTGGCGCCTCCCTGCAGCAAGAGGACGCGCGGCGGCGCATCGCCCGCGTCTCCGCACGCGAGCGGCTCCGAGCCGGATCCGTCCGGCCCCGGCGGAGCAGACTGATCGGGCGTCGACGTCTCGAAGGCGCCTGCGTCCGTCGGACGATAGACGTCGTCGTCTCCTGTGCACGCCCAGAGGAAGCCCATCGGCGCAAGAAGGCCCAGGCACAACGAGAGTCGCTTCATGTTCCACCTCAGCCCACGCACGCCCGCGCGGGCCCATTCGAAAGAGGTCTCGTCGCGCGGGTCCGGTCTCCGGACTCCCGGGTCATCCTCCCTCGGGCCCTTCCCAGTCGCGGCGGCGTCGCCGTACCAGTGGTTCTTCCCGAGCTCGTCGCCGGTCACCGTGGCGGGCGCCGTGCCGGTATCTCACCGGCTTCCCATGTGACGCTGTCCGGTCCCCCGAAGAGGGCGAGAGCAACGTCACGACCACGCGCGAGTGATGAAGCGACACGGCGACGCCGAGGCGCCCATCACGACGTCGCTCGATACTCGACCATGCGCCCTGCCGTCAATCGTCGGCGAGGAACACGAGCTCGGGTCGTCCTTGATCGCCACGACGCCCACGTTCGGCGTCGATGCGGTTCGCCTCGATACGCGCGTCGCACTATGCTGGTGCCCGATGGCGCTCCTCAGACCTTCGGAGCTCGCGCGGATCTGGGAGTTGCATCCCAAGACCGTGTACCTCTGGATCCGCGAGGGCAAGCTGCCGGCGCTACGCACGCCGGGCGCTCAGTACCGCGTACGCACCGACGACGCGCGCGTGTACTGCGAGAAGAACAATCTCCCTCCCCTGCCTCGCAACATGACGAGCCCGGGCGGAACGGTCGCGGCGATCGGCAAACCGGGCGCCTCGCTGCGCGCGCTCGCCAAGGCGTGCAAGGCGCGCGGCACCTCGTTCATCGCGTGGGCGAGCGTGCTCGAAGGGCTGCTCGCGGTCGCGGGCGAGGCGCCGCCCGACGTCCTCGCGATCGACGCGAGGTGCGAGGAGGCGAAGGTCGCCGACGTCGTGCGCGCCCTCCGCCGCACGGAGAAGACAGCGAACGTCGCCGTCGTCGTGTACGACGCGGAAGCGACGAAGTCGTCCGTGCTCGCGAAGCTTGGCGTCACGTCGATCGTCCCGCGCGGCAAGAGCGACGAGGCTGCACAGGTCGTGGTCGACCTGCTGGAAGGGACCTGGGCACGCGACCGCGTCGGCCCCGTGACACGGCGTTCGTAGCTATCGCGTTCGTGCTCGCGCTCACGGGCTCGGAAGGACCACACGCGCCCAGCGGGGGGACGCGCCCACGTCGCGGTTTGTTCGCCGGCGGCTGGAGGCGCATCTCGTGCACATCGGGTGCAGGGGATGCACCACGACCTCCGCGCAATCGACAGAATTCCCGAATCGTCCCGAATGCAGAGACTGGCACGTATGCTGCTCCGGATAGTCCCGAACCCGACGCGGCGCTGACCACGAGCACGACCCGCCGAGGACGAGGACCCCGTCATGACACCGGCAAGCCGCAAGAGGATCCTGCGCACGCACCACCATTCGAAGACGCTCGCGCTCGCGGCGTTCGCATTCACGCTCACCCTTCCCGCGATGGCGCGAGCAGAAGCGCCGGAGCCGGGGCCCACCGCTGCCAAAGCGCCCGCTGCGCCTCCCGCTCCGTATTCGCTCCCGTGGGGCCTCCGCCCCATCATCGCCCCCACGGTGGTACGGCTCGACAATTCGATCGCACGCTACGAAGACCGCGCGGGAATCGGCGGTCTCAGCACGGCGTCGCTGCTGACGGTGTCGTACCGAATCCCCGGAACCGGCCCACAGGGAGCGGGGCTCGCGCCTCTCGTTCGCGTGGCGCTCGCGGCCGATTCGCCGCCGTCGGGGACCGGCGGTCTCGCGCTCGTCAATCCGCTCATGGGCGCCGGTTACGCGGTGAAGCTCGACGGCGGGTTCCGGCTCAACGCGTTCGTCGGCCTCACCGTCCCCGTCGGCATGGGCGGCGGCGATCGTCCCGCGGCCGGTTCGCTCGACGCGCGCACGAAGGGCCCGAACACGCGAGCGCAGCTCGACAACGCCCTCTTCGGCGTGAACGACTTCACCGTCATCCCGGGGCTCGGCGCCGCGTGGGTGCGCGACGGATGGACGGTTCAGCTCGAGGCGACGCTGCTCCAGCTCACGCGCGTGCGTGGCGAGGCCGTCCAGAAGGAAGCCAGCAAGACGAACATGACCACCGGTCTTCACGTGGGCTACTTCGTCCTCCCGTCGATGTCGCTCGGCGGCGAGCTTCGGTACCAGCGCTGGCTCAACGCTCCGTTCGCGGTCGAGCGCGACCCGACGGGTGCGAGCCGCGACGCGATGACGGTCGCTTTCGGCCCCCGCTTCCACTTCGAGTTCGGCAGCGTCGGTTGGCTCCGGCCTGGGATCGCCTACCAACGCGGGCTCGATCGTCCGCTCGCCGCGGCAACGCCGAACTATCACATCGTCCAGGTGGACATTCCGTTCGTCTTCAAGTGAGGCCGCGTCGGTGTGATGCCGAGCACGTGACGAGAAAGTGGGAGGACCAGGTGCATCAGCGTTTCGACGACGAGCTACGTGAGCTCGACTTCCTCGCGGCAGACATCCACCGCAAGATCACGCGAACACACCTGAATGTCCGCGTGGTCTACGAGACCATCGATCCGATGGTCGACGAAGCACGCTCCGCTGCAAGGTCCTCGGACCCCGCATGCCGCGCGTTCGTCGACACCGTGCTCGACGCGCTCCGCGACTTCGACGAGGCGCTCTGAGCGGGTCGTTCTGAGTGGCTCGCGGCCCGGTCAGCGTCCGCCGTCCGCTCCGCTCCGCGCGTCCTTCGATGTTCCCCCGTCGCCGGCCTGAGCCGCGGGTCCGCCGTCCTTCGCGTGGGCCGTTCCGCCCTGTGCGCTAGCAGGCGCCTGCGCTTCGACGAGCGCCGCGGCGGGCACCGGCCCTTTGCGGTACAGCGCGAGCTCGCCCTGCCTGGTCGCGTCGATCGAGTGCGCGAGGATCCGCGCCGCTTCCTGGGGCGCATGGAAGCCCATCGAGTTCTCGGCCTCGATGAAGTCGAGGAAGAACTGCGCCTTCCGCTGCGCGCTCCGCGCCGGCGCGAGCTCTTCGTCGGAGCGACCCGCGCCCTTTGCAGCCTTGATTTCCGCGATGAGCTGGACGAGCGCGTCCATCGCGGTGTTGCGCAGCTCGAAGGTCCGGTCCTGGATCGTGTGGACGCGTGCCGTCAGCTCTTCCTCCGACCACTTGTGGCAGGTCTGGCACGCGCGGTTCACGTTCAAGAGCGGGCTCCGGATGTGATGGTCGCTGACCTTCATGGCGCCTTCGCGCTTGTAAGGCATGTGGCAGTCAGCACAGGCGACGCCGGACCGCGCGTGGATGCCCTGGTTGTACATCTCGAACTCGGGGTGTTGCGCCTTGAGCACGCCGGCGCCGGTCTCCGCGTGCGTCCAGTCGTCGTGCTTCACCTCTTCGTAGTACGCGTAGATGTCGTCGACCTTCAGCCCCTTCGCCCACGGATACGTCAGGCGCTTCTCCGGGCCCTTGAAGTAGTACTCCACGTGGCACTGCCCGCAGACGAAGCTCCGCATCTCCTGCCGCGTCGCGGCGGTGTTCACGTCGTAGTCGGCGATGCCCTGCCCCGCCTTCAGCGCGCGCATGCCCTCCATGAAGCCAGGCCGCGTGACGCGGAGCTGCATGGTCTCGGGATCGTGGCAGTCGATGCAGGCGACCGGATGCGTGACGTGCTTGCGCGCCTCCGCGTACGGAAGCTGGTTCATGCGCTCGAAACCTTTGATGAGGTCCCCGTCGCCGGCCTTCTTGTACGGCACGTAGACCGAACCATGGCAGTGGATGCACGTGCCTGGCTGCTTGGTGACGTGTTGCCGCTCGGTGAAGATCTGGTCGTCGAGCATGTACGCGTGTCCGCGCTCCTCGCGGAAGTCCTTCGAGAACGCGTAGCCGGCCCACATCGTCACGAGCCGCGGATCTTCTTCGAGGCGCGACTGCGCCACGATCGAACGCGGATCGGCGCTCGTCGGCGTGCGCGGCACGGCCTCGCTGCCGCCGTACCGGGTCCGGGTCTGGTCGACGGTCCTCTTGTAACCGTCGTATTGCAGCGGGAAGTTCTTGCCCCAGACGGCGGGGTCCTCGGTCGTATCGTCGAGCGCGACGACGCGATAGAACGGGTTCCTGGCCTCCTGCTTGCGCTCGAAGATGTTGACGAGCAACGCTGCGACGCCGACCGTCGCAACGGCGGACACGAGCGCCGAGATCACGACGAGGCGCATGCGCCCGCGTCGCGCCTCGCGGGCCGGCTGCGAGCTCGCAGCCGCGGTCTCCCGTTCGCTTCCGTTCTTGCCTTGCTCGAGCTCGCTGTCCTTCTCGGCCATCGGGTCTCCGGTCATTTCGCGTGGCCGACGCCGGCGTGGCACCGCGTGCACGCCGAGCGCTTGCCGTCTTCGTCGTGGTGATCGATCGCATCGACGACCTCGCCGTGACAATCACGGCACGTCGCCTCGGCGATCGCACGACTCGGTGGGGTGATCTGGATGGGCTCCGGGAAGGTCCCGGAGGTGAAGTAGAACGAGTGCCAGAAGCCGTTGCGCATCTTCGTCGCATACTTGCCGACGAACGTGTGCGGGGTGTGGCAGTCATTGCAGACCGCGACCGAGCGATGGCTCGACTTGATCCAGCCCGAGTACTGCTCGCTCATGATGTGGCAGTTCGCGCACGCGGCAGGATCGTTCGTCAGATACGACGAGCCCTTCGCGTACACGAAGGTGAACGTCCCCAGGCCTGCGGCCATACCGAACATGCAGCTCACCGCCAATGCGAGCGTCCCGATGCGCATACGGATAGAAAACGTTATTTCCGCGCGGCAAGTCGCGCAAGGTGGCCGTATGTCACGCGGCGCTGAGCGCCGCCGTCACGAGCTCAGCATGCCCGCGAGGCGATCGAGGATTCGATCCGCGACGACGTCCTTGCGCGCGGCCACGAACGGTGACGCGCCGCTCGCGTCCACGAGGGCGATGCGGTTCTCGCTCTGCCCGAGCGACTCGTGCGCCGCGTTCGCGACGACGAGGTCGACCTTCTTCTGCGCGAGCTTCTTCGTGGCGTACGCGAGGACCTGAGCGTCGTCCCCGGTCTCGAGGGCGAACGCCACGAGCACCGGCGGACGCGCCGAACGATGAGCCGCGATCTCTGCGATGAGATCCGGATTCCGTGCGAGTCCGATCGCCGGCGGTTCGCCGCCGTCCTTCTTGATTTTGGTAGCGCTCGCGCTGATGGGTCGGAAGTCGGCGACCGCGGCCGCCATGACGACGGCATCCGCGCCTCTCTGATCCGTGCCGAGCACGGTCGCGAGCGCCGCGCGCATCTGCTCGGCCGTCTCGACGTCGCGGCGCTCGACGCCCGCGGGTGTCGGCAGCGCTACCGGACCGGCGACCAGCGTCACCTTGGCGCCTCGCGCGGCCGCCCGTTCGGCGAGCGCGAACCCCATCTTGCCGCTCGACCGATTCCCGAGGAAGCGAACGGGATCGATCGGCTCGTACGTCGGACCCGCCGTGACGACGACGTGCCTACCGGCAAGGTCGCCGCGGGCACGGGAGCCGTTCTCGAGCTGCGCCTCGATCGCCTCCGCGATCGACGCCGGCTCCGCCATTCGGCCCATCCCGACGTCGCCCGACGCGACCGGACCTACGACGGGGCCAACGAGCCGAACCCGTCCGAGGGACGCGAGGTCGGCCACGTTCTTCTGCGTGGCCGGATGGCTCCACATTCGCGGATGCATCGCCGGCGCGACGACGACCGGCCCTCGAGCGCAGAGCGCGGTCGCCGATACGAGATCGTCTGCGCGCCCATGCGCGAGACGCGCGAGGATGTCTGCCGTCGCCGGCACGATCGCGACGACGTCGGCGCGGTCGGCGATGGCGACGTGGAGCTCGCCGGGAAACGTCGGATCCCACATGTCCGTGGCGACGGACTCGCCGCAGATCCCCGAGAGCGTGACCGGCCCGACGAACCGCGTCGCCGAGGACGTCATCATCGGCAGCACGCGGTGCCCGGATTTCACGAGCAACCGGGCCACCTCGACGGCCTTGTACGCCGCGACGCTCCCGGTGACCGCGAGCGCGATGACGTGACGTTGAGGGGACGTGCTCATGACGTCCGTGACATAGGCTCAGTCGACCCGCTTGGCAAAGCCCTCGCGCACGGTCCAGCCACGGGTGCCGTACTTGCCGGCGACGCGCGACTCGACCATCGGACCGCCCGGCTTCGGCTCGTCCCCCGGACGCGCCCGCGGATCGACCACGTGTGGGCCCTGCGAGATCGTCAGGTACTCGTCCGCGACGTACTCCGGGTGCTCGTCGCCGCCGGTCGCGGGCTTGGCGTCTTCGTCGCCGGTGCCGACGCGCCAGATCTGCTGCGTCGGCGGATAGGTGTCAGTGTCGTGCTCGCGGACGGCGAACGATCCGTCACGGAGGATCCGGTACCGCGTGACCTTGAACCCGGGGATCCCGCGCTGGGAGAGGACACGTTCGCCGCGCGCGAGCTTCGGGTCGGGCTTCTCGACCTCGGCGAACGGGACGACGTCGTTGATCTTGCGCACGAACGTGACGTCGCGCATTCGCTTCGGCCCGAGGATCTCGGCGCGCACGATCCCGTCTTGGACGGTCTCGTGCAGCACGATGGGATGCGGGAACGGATTGCGGAGACGGAGCGTGATCGTCGGGTACACGACCGTCGCGTCCATCCCCATCTTTATGTAGAAGCTCGGCCGCGTATGTGGCTTTCGCTCGACGACGTCGAGCCCCGCGAAATACGCCGCGCCGTGCAGCGTGCCGGCAATCTGACAGGTGCCTCCGCCGATCCCGTCGACGAGCTCGCCCTGCGCGATGACCGGAGCGACCTTGTAGCCGTTCGCCTCGTCACGCGGTCCGACGACCTCGTTGAAGTCGAAGACCTCGCCCGGCATGATCACGTGACCGTCGAGCTTGGACGCTGCGAGCCGGAGGTTGAACGTGCGGTCGGCGTGTTTTCGGTCCGGCGTGTAC
>JAFAER010000174.1 GCA_023423895.1 Pseudomonadota bacterium | reverse complement strand
CGACCATTCGGCTCTTCCGGACGACGAAGTCGCCGCCGACGCCGATGCACCTCGTGGACCGACGCTGCTGCAGCCCACGACGCACACGCGTGAGGAAGAAGTGCCGCTGGCCGTCCAAGCGCAATTGTCCGATCACGAACGAGACGCGTCGCGAGGACGTGTCGCCCGTTGCATGACGAAGCGCGCAATTGTCGACACGAGCGAGGCGCGTCGCGAAGACGCGTCGCTCGTTGCCTGACGAAGCGCAGATGTCCGATCACAAGGCGGCACGCCGCGAGGACAGGTCGTCCGTTGTCTGACGAAGCGCGCAGTTGTCCAATCACGAACGAGGCGCGTCGCGAGGACGTGTCGCCCGTTGTCTGACGACGCGCGCAATTGTCGATCACGAGCGAGGCGCATCGCGAAGACGCGTCGCTCGTTGCCTGACGAAGTGCGGATGTCCGATCACGAAGGAGCACGTCGCGAGAACATGTCGTCCGTTGCGTGAGGAGCGCGATGTCCAATCACGAGCGAGGCGCGTCGCGACGACGTGTTGCCCGTTGCATGACGAAGCGCTGCAATCCGATCACGAAGCAGGCGCGTCGCGAGGACGTGTCGCTCGTTGCATGACGAAGGCAGATGGCGGTCCGAACGTGATGCCGTCGCTCGGCATCGACGTCATGGTCACTTCCAGCGTGAGCAACGGCACGCCGAGGTCGTCCGTTGCATGACGAAGCGCGCAGTTGTCCGATCACGAAGCAGCCGCGTCGCGAGGACATGTCGCCCGTTGCATGACGAAGCGCAGTTGTCCGATCACGAAGCAGCCGCGTCGCGAGGACAGTCGCCCGTTGCATGACGAAGCGCAGCTATCCGATCACGAAGCAGGCGCGTCGCGAGGACATGTCGCCCGGTGCATGACGAAGGCAGATGGCGGTCCGAACGTGATGCCGTCGCTCGGCGTCGACGCCATGGTCACTTCCAGCGTGAGCGACGAAGCGGAGAGAACGACCGGCAGTTGCCGACGCGAGTGGTGCTCGAAGCGTCGGGCGATCAGGAACTGCCGGTCGGGCGCGCTGAGCCGATCAGAGCTGCGTCGGGCAGACCTTCTCGGTGTCGTTGGCCTTCTGGCAGAAGAGCTGGAGCGCGACGTTGCCGGTCGTCTGGAGGTAGTCGACCGTGATGACGTGCGTGCCTGCCACGAGATGGACCGGGCCGGTCTTCTCGCCGGGGGCCGTCTTCACTCCGTCGTTGTCGACGATGGTCGTGCCGTCGATATGGAGGATGGCGCCGTCCTCTGCGACGAGGCGGAAGTCGTAGTCGGCTTCTGCCGTGACGATCAGCGGAGCCTCGTAACGGATCGCGAAGTTTTCCTTCCGAGCCGCATCCACGCCGGGGAAGCCCGTCGTGAAGGCTTGCGGGGTGACGTTGATCTCTTTCGTGAAGAGATAGCCAGCCGGCTGCATGGTCGCGAGGGGGGGCACCTTCGTCGTGTTCTTGTCGACCCAGTAGATGTTGCCCTTGAAGCCCGTGGCGTCGACGGTGCCGCTGCCGAAGATCGTCGCGGCCGAGACGACGGGCGCGCCGGTGGTCGGCGGAGTGGTCGGTGTCGGCGCCGGGGTCGTCGTCGTCGCGGTCGGCGTGGGCGTCGGCCCGGCCGGCTGGCCCGCGGGGCGCTTGCCGAGGCGGCGAAGACCTCCGCCCGGCGGCGTGATCGTCCGGGCCGGGGAGGGAGACGTCGCAGGCGTCGCCCCCGTCTGCTGCGCCGGCGGATTGTTGGGCTGATTCGCGCCCCCACCGGCCCGCATCTGGAAGCTGCAGGCGACGAGGGTGGAACAGGCAACGAAAGCGAGGGGGAAGATGACCTTGCGCATGGAGCCTCTTGGTTCGACGGGGGACAGCCGGATCTCGTTCAATGCGATCGGCAACTTATCCGGCCCTCGCTGCGTTCGAGGGGAGCCAGGATAGTTCGGCAGTCAGTCGAAGTCCTCGATTTTCCACAGGCCACGCTCACGGACGAGCTGCATCGTCCCTTGGCTGTAGGCCATCGTGGCACGGTCACCGGTCTCCTCGATCGTCGCCGACGGGAGGGCCTGCTTCAGGCCCGCGACCACCTGCTCGATCTCGTCCTTGTCGTGACCTTCCCAGGCGCCTTTCAACTTGGTCGCGTCGAGGCCCTCGCGGTGAGCGTCCGGCACGTACTTCAGGACGACGTCGTAGCGCTTTCGCTCGACGGCGCGCACGAAGCCCTGGATGGCGTGCCTCGGCGTGTCCTGCGCGTAGAGGTCGACCGCTGCGGCCTCGACCTTCCACTTCCCGTTCTCGAGGACGAGCTGGAGCTCCTGGCCCGTCGAGCTCGTCACGGTGGCCGTGACGACCGGCGTGGCGGTCGGACGGGAAAGCGCTTTCGCGATCTCGCGGACCTCCTCCGGATTGTCCTTCACCATGCGGCGGAATGCTTCGAGCGAGATGCCTCGACGCGCTTCTTCGCTCAGCATGCGGTACGCGTCTTCCGCGCGCCCCTCTTCGAGCGCACGTGAGTACGAGCGGAGGACGGAATGCGGATCCTCTGCTCGCGCGCCGCCACACGCGACGACGGTCGTGAGCGCTCCCCAGAACGCCAGCTTCGCGAGTCTCACGGGCGGAAGGAGTAGCACGTACGTGCGCCCAGGCGGTAGCGCCTCGCGGCAGTGCTCCCGGCGGCTCTGGCGGCTCTGGCGGCTCTTTCGCGCTCGGAAGCACGTGCGTCCGAGCATGGGCTCACGCGCAGGTCGGCGCGGGCGCCGAACGGCAAGGTCGAACGGCTCGCCGAAGCGCAAGGTCGAAGGGCTCGCCGAAGCGCAAGGTCGAATGGCTCGCCGAAGCGCGAGGTCGAAGGGCTCGCCGAAGCGCAAGGTCGAACGGTTCGCCGAAGCGCTGCCCCGCAGAGCTCGATGAGCCGCTGGAACCGCAGGCTAGGAGAGAACGCAGGCCTTGGAGCAGCGTCAGAGGACGAGCACGACGATGCGCGCGACCTGCGTCGCGTGCCCGTTGTCATCGCTGATCAGCAGCAGCGTCGGACGGTCGTCGCGCGTGCGTGGGCCGAGCGCGAGCCCTTCGAAGTTGTCGAGCAGCGGTCCGGGTTGGGGCTGTTTCGGCTCGGGGACGCCGTCCGCGCGGAGCTTTGCGAGGTCGACGAGCAACGTCTTCGAAAGGACGGTCGCGTCCCTGGACAGCTGCTCGATGTGGTCGCAACGCGCTCGGTCGTCGAGCGACGTCTGGTAGATGCGGACCGAGTTGCCGTGGCCTCGCGCCCAACCTCGTTCGAGGACCAGCAGCTCCGTGTCGCTGACGGCCTCGAGATCCGACACGCCCCAGTCGCCGTGCTCGTGAGGGAGCGCATCGGTCTCGTAGGCGAGCTCGATCGGCGCATCAGCATCGGACTGGAGGTCGATGCGAAGGATGCGGACCCGCGTACCGGCGGCGTGCGAAGGTGCGGGGCCGTCGCGCTCGAGCGCGACCTCGGTCGTCGTGAACAGGTAGCGGCCGCTCGGGCTGATCGTCAGCGACTCGAAGCCCTTGTTCTTCCGCGCGTCGTCGAAGCGGGAAGGGACGACGAGCGTGCGTCGGAAGCGCCCCTGCCGATCGAGCTCGAGGATCCGTGGCCCGTGCTCGCTGCAGACGACGAAGCCGTCGGGCAGAAGCGCGATGCCTTCGAGATCGACCGGCTCGCCGCCCTCGATGGTGATGGTCTCGCCGAAGCTCCATGTGCGAAGCGACGCGTCGGGCACGAGCGCGATGATGTCCGGGCTCGCATCGTGGACGGCCCAAAGGACGCTCTGGCGTGCGTCCCAGACGATGCCGGAGAGCTCACGGCTTCGCGGGTCGGCAGCGGGAAGGTCGAAGAACGACCAGAGCTCGGCGGCGCGGCCGGCGCCCGCGTTGCTCGATGCCGAGCGATGCGGTGGATGCGGTGGATGCGGTGGATGCGGTGGATGCGGCGGAGTGGATGCGCAGCCGGCGGAGGCGGAGAAGGCGGAGAAGGCGGAGAAGGCGACCGCGGAGGACGGACCGGATGCGGTCCAGAAGGCCACTCCGAGGAGCTCGAGGAGCGTCCGCCGGCTGATGCGTCCGCGTTCGAGCGGTTCGAGCGGGCGCCGCCGAGGGATCACGGGCGCCCGCCTCGATGCGTGACGAAGAGGCAAACCCGAGGCGCCGAGGAGCGATCTGCCACGCCTTCGGTCGACATGCGGCCGCAGAGTCTACTTGTTTTCTCGGTGCGCGGCGCTCACGAGGCAACTAGAGTGTCGGATCGTGAGCCAAGAGTCGCGATCCGATCTGGAAACTCTTCCCATCTTGCCGCTGCGCAACAGCGTCGTCTTCCCGGCGAGCGTCGTGCCGATCAACGTCGGAAGGGCGAGGAGCGTGCGACTCGTCGAAGACCTGCTCGGGCAGGACCGCGCCGTCGTCGGCATCGTCAGCCAGCGGGATTCGGACGTGGACGAGCCCGGCTTCGAGGACATCTACGACGTCGGGACCGTCGCCCGCGTGGTGAAGGTCATCCGGCTCGGGGTCGCGAACTACTCCGTCGTGCTCCACGGCCTGTCGCGGCTGAAGGTCGCAGGGAAGGTCGGCCTCGAGCCGTACATGCGGGCGAAGGTCCGGCGTGTCGCGGAAGATCTCGAGCGCGACGCCGAGCTCGACTCGCTCGGGGCGCAGCTCCGGCAGAACACGCGTGAGCTCCTCGAGCTCATGCCGAACCTCCCGAAGGAGACGAGCGGCATTCTCGAGAACGTCCGCGAGTCGGGCGCGCTCGCAGACCTCATCGCGTCGAACCTCACGATCGAGAACGTCACGGTCGCCGACAAGCAGAAGGTGCTCAGCACCTTCGATCCGAAGGAGCGCGTCGCGCTCGTCCTGTCGATGGTCCAGAAGCAGCTCGAGATGCTGCGCGTGAAGCGCGAGATCTCGACCATGGTCGCCGACGAGGGGAAGAACCAGCGCGAGCTGATCCTCCGCCAGCAGATGAAGAGCATCCGCGAGGAGCTCGGCGAGACGGACGAGGACGACGTCGAGGAGCTCCGCGAGCGCGTTCGCCAGGCGCAGCTGCCCGAGGACGCGATGAAGATCGCGAAGAAGCAGCTCGGGCGTCTCGCCGGCATGCAGCAGCAGTCCGCCGAGTACAACGTGACGCGCACGTACGTCGAGTGGCTGGCCGATCTGCCGTGGAACAAGACCACGCCCGACAAGCTCGATCCCGCCGACTGCCGCCGCTGCCTCGACGAGGATCACTTCGGCCTCGAGAAGGTGAAGAAGCGCGTCGTCGAGTACATCGCCGTGCGGAAGCTCCGGGCCGACAAGAAGGGCCCGATCCTCTGCTTCATCGGACCGCCCGGTGTCGGCAAGACCTCGCTCGGTCGCTCGATCGCGCGCTCGATGGGGCGGCGCTATCACCGCATCGCGCTCGGCGGCGTGCGTGACGAGGCCGAGATCCGCGGGCATCGCCGCACGTACGTCGGCGCTCTGCCCGGCCGCATCATGCAGGGCCTGAAGAAGGTCGCCGTGAAGAACCCGGTCTTCGTCCTCGACGAGATCGACAAGCTCGGCGTCGACATGATGGGCGACCCCGGCGCGGCGCTGCTCGAGGTGCTCGACCCCGCGCAGAACGGGACGTTCCAGGACCACTACATCGACACGCCGTTCGACCTCTCGCAGATCACGTTCCTCGCCACCGCGAACAACCCGGACACGATCCCCGGACCGCTCTGGGATCGCCTCGAGGTCATCGAGGTGCCCGGCTACACGCGCGCCGAGAAGAAGGCGATCGCGAAGGAGTTCCTCGTCCCGAAGCAGCTCAGCTCGCACGGCCTCACCGACGAGCGGCTCACCTTCATGGAGGACGGCATCGAGACGATCATCGAGAGCTACACGCGCGAAGCGGGCGTGCGAGGCCTCGAACGCGAGATCGGCTCCGTCTGCCGGCACGTCGCGATGCGGCTCGCCGAAGGCGAAGACGTGAAGCTCACGTGCAACTCCGAGTTCGCGCAGATCGTGCTCGGCCCGCCGAAGCACACCCCCGATCTGGCCGAGCGGACGAGTTCGCCGGGCGTCGCCACGGGGCTCGCGTGGACGCCGTCGGGCGGCGACATCCTCTTCATCGAGGCGAGCAAGATGCCCGGCAAAGGCGAGATCCTCGTCACCGGCAATCTCAAGAGCGTCATGCAGGAGTCCGCGTCGGCCGCCATGACGTTCGTGCGGTCGCGCGCGGCGCAGCTCGGCCTCGATCCCGAGTTCCTCAAGACCATCGACCTCCACCTGCACGTCCCAAAGGGCGGCACGCCGAAGGACGGACCGTCGGCCGGCGTCACGATGTTCTCTGCCGTCGCTTCGCTCCTGCTCGCCGCGGCGGTCCGCAAGGAGGTCGCGATGACGGGCGAGATCTCGCTCCGCGGCGCCGTTCTTCCCGTCGGCGGCATCAAGGAGAAGCTCCTTGCCGCGCACCGCGCCGGGATCAAGGAAGTGCTCGTTCCGAGCCGCAACGAGAAGGACCTCGAGGACGTCCCGAAGGACGTGCTCGCGGACCTCAAGGTCCACCTCATCAAGCGCGTCGACGAGGTGCTGCCGATCGTGCTCGAAGAGCCTGCGGCGCCGACGTCGATGTCCGGCCCCGACGGCGCGGCATCGGGCGCCCCCGACACGCAGCCGAGTGGTAGCCCCTGAGCCGAAGATAGCGCCTGCGCCGAGCGGCCCCATGAAGGAGTAGCTCGGCGCTCGGCAAACGCTACCTCTCGACGAACGCCGAGTCGCCGAGCGCGAGGACGTCGGCGGCAGCGCCCCCGGTCGGCTGTTGGCGTGTGCTATGACCCGGTCGTGGCTCGACCTCCGCGGCCGTACGTCATCGGCGCCGTCGTCGTCGCGGCTCTGCTGCTCGGCATCGGGTTCCTCCCGCTCTTCGGCGGTCCGGGTTACGAGCAGGCGCTCGCCGCAGGGCTCATCGTTCCCGGAGCGGCCGCGATCGCGACCGCGGTGTCGACGGCGCGCGGACACTCGCCGTCGCCTCTCGCCGCCGTCGGCCGCGGCGTGCTCGCGGGGCTCGCGTACGCGGCCATTTCCGTCCTGACCGCGCTGCTGCACGCGGCGCGAGTGGGCATCTGCGAGCTCTGGGGAGCGCTTCTGTACTTCCTGCTCACCGCGGGCGTCGGGGCGCTCCTCGGCGGAGCATGGGGCGCCGTCGCGGGCGAGGTCACCGCGGTGCTCGTCGCGCGGCGCGGCCTGAAACGCGTTCGCCTCGTCGCCGTGCTCCTCGCGCTCGCGGGGCCGATCGGCGGCGTCGTCGTCAGCGTGTACCGCTTCTACTCGTCGCCGATGATCTTCGCCTTCGATCCGTTCGTCGGCTACTTCAGCGGGACGCTCTACGACACGGTGATCGACGCAGGCACGTCGCTCCTCACGTACCGGCTCGGCTCGCTCGCGACGCTCACCGCGCTCGCTCTCTTCGCCTCGATCCTCGAGCGCGATCCGACGCGGCCGTTCGGCCTCGTGCTCGATCTGCGGACCGCGGCGACGCGTGCACGCGGAGCGCTCGGACTGGTCGCCGCCGCCGCGAGCGTCGGCATCACGCTCGCGGGCTCGAAGCTCGGGCACTACAGCACGACGGAGTCGATCGAGAACGACCTCGGCGCCGAGAAGCACGGCGAGCGCTGCGACGTCGTCTATCCGTCGACGACGCGCGAGCAGGAAGCAAACCTGCTCGTGAAGGACTGCGACGAGCAGGTGCGCGCCGTCGAACAGAGGCTCGGGATCCAGGGGCCCGCGCGCATCCGCGCGTTCTTCTTCCGTGACGACACCGACAAGAAGCGCCTCATGGGCGCCGCGCACACGTACATCGCGAAGCCGTGGCGTGAGGAGGTCTATCTCCAGCTCGGCGCGTATCCGCATCCCGTGCTCGGGCACGAGCTCGCGCACGTGATCGCCGGCAAGGCGGGGCGCGGGCCGTTCCGGATCGCCGGCGACCTCGGCGGCATCCTCCCGGACCCCGGTCTCATCGAAGGTATCGCCGTGGCCGCGTCGCCCGACGACGAGGACCTCACCGACGAGCAGTGGGCGCACGCGATGATGCAGATCGGCATCTTGCCGTCGATGAATCGGGTCTTCGGGCTCGGGTTCCTCGGCGATGCCTCCGCGAAGAGCTACACGCTCGCGGGCGCGTTCATCACGTGGGTCGGTGAGAAGTGGGGGATGGATGCCGTTCGCCGGTGGTACGGCGGTGAGGACGTCGTCGCCGTCACGGGGCTCGACTGGAAGGCGCTCGACGAAGCGTTCCGCGAACACCTGAAGAGCAGGCCGCTGCCTCCCGAGGCGGAGAGCTTCGCGCGCGCGAAGTTCGCTCGGCCGGGCATCTTCGGACGAAAGTGCCCCCACGTCGTCGACGCGACGAGGCACGAGGCCGACGTGTGCCGCGACACGCAGCGGTTCGAAGAGGCGCTCCGCCTCTACTCGGAAGCGCTCGACAAAGATCCGCTCGACCACGCCTCTCGGCACTCGCGTGCGCAGACGATGCGCCGCCACGGCGATCGCGGCGATCGCGAAAAGGGCCGAGCCGAGCTCGAGGCGCTCGCGACGCGGCAAGACCTTCCGCGCACGTGGCGCGACCGCGCCGAAGAGGCGCTCGCGGATGCGGACTTCATCGACGGCGATCTGGAGCCTGCACGCACGCGCTACGAGAAGCTGGCCACTGCGTCACTCGACGAAGACGCCGCGCGGACGCTCGAGGTGAAGCGACTCGCGACGGAGGACCCTGCCGCGCGCGAGGCGATCCAGGCGCTCCTTCTCGGCGACGAGAAGCGCGGGCCGGACATCTTCCTCGCGGGGACGGCGCTCGGACGCTGGCCATCGGCGACGCCGGACGGCCGCTCGCCGCTCGCGAGCTACCTCGTGGGCCGCAACCTCGTGCAGCGCGGGTTCTTCGAGAAGGGCGCCCAGATTCTCGACGACGCGCTCGCGGGGCCCTTGCCGACGCCGCGCATCGCGCGCGAGACGCTCCGCCAGCGCGCGATCGCCGCGTGTGCGGTGGGCGACGGCCCTTCGCTCGCGCGCGTGAAGGCGGTGATCGAAGGACCGGACGATCCGTTCAAGGGCGCCTCGGGCGGCCGCCGCGACGCGACGTTGCGGATGATCGCGCGCTGCAGCAGCAAGTAGACGCTCGGCATCGCGGCAACGAGGGAGTCGGCTACCACGCGGCGACGGGAGGTCTCTCGGTCGCCGGGCAGCATCCGTTGGACGAGGCCATCCGCTCATGCTTGCGCGACCACGTCGCTGCAGACCGAGGGCTACTTCGTCGTTCGTGGCGAGGGGAGATCGTCGGCACCGAGAAGGGGGAGGGCGTAGGTGTACGCCGAGCCTTTGCCGAGCTGGTAGGTGGTGTCGCTGTTGCCCCAGCCCCAAACGGTGCCGGAGAAGGGGCCGTCGCTTTCGACCCAGTGCGGGCCGGCCTGACAGGTGCCGGCTGGGTACTGGATCGGCTCGTAGAGGTGGCCCGTGAGCGGGACTCGCGCGTACTCGAATTGCTCGCCGACCGGCTGCCACCCGGAGATGGTTCCGGCGCAGTCGAGCCGGACATCGGGTCCGCCCCGAGGGCGAACGAGCACGAGGCCATGGTCGGCGAAGTCCATGGGCGCGAAGAACGGATAGCGCTTCTGCCATAGCGACGTCGCGATCTGATGGACGGTAACGGCGCCCCCGCGTCGGGTGTCGTCGTCCGTGCTGATTCCACCATGACGATCCAGGTGGTAGCGCGAGCCGGTCATGCTCTGGCTGAAGTAGAACGGGTG
>JAFAER010000119.1 GCA_023423895.1 Pseudomonadota bacterium | reverse complement strand
TGGCAGTTCCTCATCGTGATGAACGTCTTCTTGCTCGTCCTCGGGATGATCATGGACGGCTTCAGCGCGATCCTCGTCGCGGTCCCGCTCGTCCTCCCGTTCGCGTCGTACTTCGGCCTCGGGCCGTTCCACGTCGCGATCATGTTCATCCTGAACCTCGAGCTCGCGTTCTCGTGCCCGCCGCTGGGCCTGAACCTCTTCATCTCGAGCTTCCGGTTCAATCGACCCGTCATCAGCCTCTACCGCGTGGCGATGCCGTTCGTCGGTCTCCTCACGCTCGCGCTGCTGGTCGTCACGTACGTCCCGCGTCTCTCGAATCACCTCGTGCTCGGCGACATCGCGAAGTGGCGTGAGCAGGCGGAGAAGGAGAACCGCGTGCCGAGCGAGGCGTGGTTCCTCGAGTGCGTCCAGCTCGATCGCAACAACCCGAAGCCGTGCTCCGACGAGGACAAGCAGAAGTACCCGAACGGCCAGATGCCGGAGCAAGCCGTCCCCGATCCCGTCGAGGGAGCCGAGCCGTCCACGCCCTCCGGCGACGACGACGAGGATCTCGGCGCGCTCATCAAGGGCGGCGCGCCCGAGGCTGGCGGCAAGGCGGTGGGGGCCGAGTCCGACGACGACATCCTGAACGCCATCAAGGGCGTCGCGGGAGAGGATGTCGACGCGCGGGCCGCGGACAAGCCGAAGCCCAAGATGGGGCAGGAGTCCGAGGACGACCTGATGGACCTCATCAAGGGCAACTGAGAAGCGACCGCGCGACGAGCTCCAGCGCCTTCGCTCGAGCTCAGCGCGCGATGTGGCGCGCGTTGGCGGATTCGAAGCTCAGGCGCGAGTGATACGACTTGAGCTTTCCGCCCGTCACCGTCGCGATGACCTGAACCACCCAGGCGATTGTGCGCTTCTCCACGAGCAGGTGGATGGAGTCGAACGCGTGGGACTTCGTGCGGGACCACGAGGCGAGCCTCTCGCGCGCGTCGACGTCGTAGTCCTCCACCTCTGACGCGTCGTGAAAGGCGACGAGCCCGGCGCGTTGCCCGATCCAGTCATCGAGCAGCTCGATGAGCTCGTTGGCCAGGCGAAGATCGAAGTGGCCGACGAGCCGCGTCCGCAGATAGTGCGGGGTGCGCTGGACGACATGCACCCTCCCTCGCGCCTTGGTGGCGCCGCCGTGGAGGAGGGGGGGAGTCATCCGCGCTCGATGTGTAACGACTGCTCCCCACCGCACTTAAGCCTGCGAGCATCCATCACGGTGGAGCTTGGTCGACGTCACACATGACCGCGTCGCGGAGTAAGCTGCGCTCCATGGCTGTCGCATGTGAGGTTTACTTCAACCCGGCCTGCAGCAAGTGCCGTGAGGTTCGCTCGATCCTCGAGCAGCGCGGCGTCGAGGCAACGTACCGCGAGTACCTCCTCGCTGCTCCGTCGCGCGCCGAGCTCGTCGACGTGATGGGGCGCCTCGGGATCGATGACCCGCGGAAGATGATGCGTGCCTCTGAACCGCTCTTCGCCGAGCTTGGACTCGCCACTGCCGATCGGGACGCGCTCCTCGATGCGATGGTCGAGCACCCTCGCCTCATCGAGCGGCCGATCGTGATCGCCGGCTCCCGCGCGGTGATCGCGCGCCCGCCCGAGCGCGTCGACGAGCTCCTGTAGACGGGAACGGATTCATTCGGGGCCGCGCGCTGCAACGTTCGCGACGCGCCGGTTCTCTCCGTGGGCGGCTCGTGACACCAAACGCCGCGTGCACGAGCTCGTTGCGCTCGATGAGCGCTCGAGCGGGCGATTTCGTGGTGCTCTCGAGAGCGAGCGAGCTTCAGCCCCCGAGATGACGGGCGTTCGCGGTCTCGAGGCCATGCGCGAGTGAGGCGTCGTCAGCTTGCCCCGCGGCAGTCCTTGAAGTGGGGGAGCTATTCCGCAAGAATCGCCGCCGTGGCGCGGGCGATGACATGGCATCGCGGTCATCGATGGCCGTACGCCGTGCTTATCGCGCTCGGATCCGTCCTCCACCAGGGGGCTGCGTTCGCTGCACCCGTCGACACGATCGATCTTCGCTACGCAGCAGGGCGAAGCTGTCCGAGCGAGGATGACTTCGTATCGGTACTTCGTCGCGCCTCGGACTCCATCCAGGTCGTCGCGGACCACACCGCGCGACGGTCGGTCGACGTGAGTCTGGAAACGTTCGCGGCCAGCGCGCGCGGGCGCTTCCGATTCGTGGACCGCATCGACGGGACGACGATCGAGCGCGAATTGAGCGGCCCCGACTGCGAAGCGGTTGCGCGCGCGCTGGCGCTCATGCTGGCGCTCGCGATACACCAATCGTCCGAACAGCAACCGCCCGAAGTCTCGAGCGATCCGCCTACGGCACCGACTGCGCCTGACGAGGAGGTCTCCGCGCACGCTGCGGTTTCGCCGACGGTCCGCGACGCTCCGCGGACGACCGCTGTTCCGCCCGAGGTATCGCCCAGAGGCAAGCTGCAGGTCTCGCTCGATCTTCAGGGAGCGCTCACGCGTGCCGTCGTGAATCAGACGCTGCCGTTCGCAGCCCTGGCGCTCGACATTCAGCTTCCGCGGGGGCGGTGGCGTCCTGCGCTGGGGATCGGGCTTCGGCAGAGCCTCCCTCACGAGGTCGCCGTGGCCGGCGGCGGCGCGTCGCTCCTCTGGACCACCGGCACGTTTCGAGTTTGCCCGCACGTGATCGGCGTGGGCGCCATCGACGTGGCGCCTTGTGTGGAAACGGCAGTCGGAGCGCTTCGCGCCGACGCGACTGGTCTCCCGGGCTCCCGAACGTCCACCGAACAGTGGGCCGACGCGACGGGCCTTGTCGCGGCACGCTGGCGCGTGTCGGCGCGGTGGTTTCTCGTGGCCACCGCATCCGCTACGGTCGCGCTTCGGCGAACGCGCTTCGAGCTGTCGTCGGGAGTCTTGATCGCGCAATCCCCGGCACTTGGTGCTGGCGCGAGCCTCGGCGTGGGGTTGCGGCTCTGAGTTGGGCGCCCCTTTTTGCGGGGGGACGGCACTTTTCGTGATTATTCGACCGTGCCCGCCCATATAGGGCATGGCGGTAGCGCGCCTGAGCGTGAGCGAGGTGGAGGTGGCGTGGCTGCCGCTGACCGGTGAGGTGCGAAGTGCGCGAGTCCGTGAGCTCGTCGCCGCATACCACGCCTCCGTCTGGAAGTTCGTTCGACGCCTCGGGGCACCACCTGCCGTTGCGGATGAGGTTGTTCAGGAGGTGTTCGTCGTAGCCTTTCGGCGCGTCGAGAGCATCCGAGAGGGCAGCGAGCGCTCCTTTCTCTTCTCCACTGCGTATCGAACGACGAGAGACGTCCTGAAGAGGGGCCGGCTCGAAACGGCCGTCGAGCAACTCGACGGCGCCTCCGACGGGACTCCCAACCCGGAAGAGATCCTCGACAGGAAGCGAGCCTGCGAGCTGGCCTACCGCCTGCTCGCCGAGCTCGAGCCGGACCTCCGTGCGCCGTTCGTGATGTTCGAAATCGAAGAGATGACGATGCAGGAAATCGCAAGCGCGATGGGCCTGCCCGTTCCGACCGTCGGGTCACGGTTGCGGCGTGCTCGCGAGGACTTCAACGCCCGCATCAAACGCCACAGGGTCCGACTCCGAGGTGAGCTGTGAAACAGTCGCGACTTGCGGATTCCGAAAAGGAGATCGCAGAGCTCTTCTCGTCGCTCGAAGACGACGCTCCGACCCACGGACTCGAAGCGAAGATCCTCACGAGCCTCGAGCGGCTCGAGCGGCTCGAGGATGGTAGCGGCGCGTCGCCTCTGCGACGTTCGACATTGCTCAAGAACTGGCTGCTCGCCGGAGGGATTCTCGTGATCGGTGCAGTTGGCCTCGTGGCGCTCGGCGAGCGCGACGCCCCTCTCGACACGCGGCACGTCACGCTTGGTCCCACGTCAATGACCGCGTCGCCCTCGACCAACGCTTCGACGCCTTCTGAGCCGGACCCCGAGGGCGACCTTCAGCCTTTCGTGCCGAGCTTTGCGGTCGAAGATCTGCCAACTGCTTCCTCGCGGCCTTCGCCGCAAGGGGCGAGCAGGAGGACCATGGAAGCCGACGTCAAGGATTCGTTCCGCGAGCAACTCGCGCTCGTCGAGAGCGCTCGGCATGCGCTCGCCGAGGGACGCTCCGGCGAGTGCTTGGAAATGCTGCGACGTTACGATGCCACGTACCCCGCTGGTCTGTTCGCGATGGAAGTACGCATCGTGCGGATCGAAGCGCTCATCGCCGCCAAGCAATCGGAGAGAGCGGCATCTCTGGCTCGAGAGCTCCTCGCCTCCGACCCCAACGGCTCCTACGCGACCCGACTCCGAGCCATTCTATCTCAGATGGATGCTCTCGACCGATGACGATGCCCAATCACGACTCCCGTCTCCGCCGAGTCATCCTAGCGCTCGGCTTCGTGCTCTCCGGCGCGGCGACGATCGCTGCATGCTCAGTTCATCGCGTCGTCCTTGCAGACGACCCGGATAGTTCTGCGCCGCCAGCGCCGATCTTCGAACCAATGGCCGATGCAAGTGACGGCTCGAGCTCACCGCCCTCGGCCGCCCTGATGTGCGAGGGCACGGAGTGTCCACCTCCCTACGCGACGTGCGGGACGACTCCGTCGCTCCGGTGCGGAACGAACCTCTTGAGTGATCCAATGAACTGCGGCGAATGTGGGAACGTTTGCCCCGGTCCGGACTTTTGGGACGGAGTATCGTTTCCAACCTGCATCAAGGGCGTTTGCGGCCTCAAGTGCGGTTCCATCAAAGGCATCTGTGCCGTTCAAGTCTACGAGGACTGCAACGGCGACATCTCGGACGGCTGCGAAGTGGAAGTGTCGGCGAGCCCTGTGCATTGCGGCGGCTGCGGTAAGGCTTGCCCCGACGGTACGGAGTGCGTGGCGGGTGTCTGTGGATGCCCGGCAGGCAAGACGCTCTGTCTCACGTGCGAGGGAGACTCGTGTCGTGACACGGCGAGTGACGATGCCAACTGTGGGGCGTGCAACAATCCATGCCCTCCAACCATTGACGACGGATGTGCGCATCCGCCGCCTAATACACACTATGGATGTGCCAACAGCAACTGCGGCGCCCTCAAGTGTGATGTGAATGCGGCCGACTGCGACGGCGATCTTCAGCAGGGATGCAACTCCAACGGATGTGAAGTCGTTCTGACGATTCCTGACCCTTTGAATTGTGGCGCTTGCAACAATGTCTGCAAGCCCGGCGAGGTCTGCCGCATCGAGAAGGGGCTCGGGCCGCAGTGCCTCGCGCCTTGTGAGGCGACGGGCGGAACGATGTGCGGCGACGAATGCCGAGACCTTCTGTTCGACCCGTTGAGCTGTGGTCATTGTGGTCTGAAGTGTCCTAGTTTTGGTCGCGACAGGCCAGTTTGTCACAAGGGCATTTGCAAGACGGAATGTGAAGTTGGTTTTGCGGATTGCGACGGCAACCCTCTGAATGGTTGCGAGGTGGACGTCACGAACAATCCGCTTCACTGCGGAGGATGCGGAGTTTCCTGCAACTATGCGGCGGGTCAGCCATGCGTCGAAGGCAAGTGTTTGATGGTCGGCTGCGATGCAGGAGGAGCTATCCCCAAATGAAGCTCGGTGTCCGCGCAGCCCGGTTGCTCACCGCTCGACGAGCGGTCCTCTCGGCAATCTTGTTGACCGCTCCAGGGGTCGTCCTCATCACCGCGGGCTGCGCGCGCGACGATCGTGACGCCGACCCGATCGAGGATGACGGCCCCTCGCTCATCGACGGCGGCTCCGGACAGGTCGAGTCGGACGCCAGCCTGGAGACGTCTACGCCCGACGCTGCTGCCGCGTGCGGCACTGCAACGTGGTGCATGGTCGAGACTCACGTGAGTCCGTCGAATCTCCTCAGAGCGGTGTGGGGCACAGGGGCGAGCGACGTCTGGGCCGCAGGCTCCGGCGGAACGATCATTCACTACGACGGCTCCGATTGGTCTCCCGTCTCTTCAGGTGTGAGGAACACCATCAACGCGATCTGGGGAAGCGGCCCCGACGACGTGTATCTCGCGGGGAGTGCGGACGCGATTTTCCATGGTGCGCGCGGCGCCGGGCAGTCACCCGTCGTGACGAAGCTCGCCCTCGGCAGAGAAGGCATCGAGGGGAAGAAGATCAACACTGTCTGGGGGACGTCTCCGGACGATGTTCGGCTCGGTACCGATGCGTTCGACTACTTCGACGACTTTTGGCGGTCAGCGACCCAGCTAGTCCTCGCGCGGAGCGATGCCGGTGAACCGGGGTGGACACCGACGCCCGTTCGAGCGGAGGGGGATCCCTACGGTGGCATCGCTCGATGCATCTGGGGGACGAGTAGCCAAGACTTCTGGATCTCTGCCAGTGAGCTCCTGAGGCCTGGTCGCGAGGCGATTGTTTATCATGCCAGAGCCGGGAGCGCCGGCATCGTCGTCACCGAAGTCGATAGTCAGTCCTCGAGTATCATCGAATCGATCTACGGGACTTCTCCGAACGACGTTTGGGCCGTTGGCGCTGGAGGCACGATCCGACACATCAGCTCCGCGGACGTTCGCTGGCAGGTCGTCACGTCTCCGACTCGGGAGAACCTTCGTTCGGTCTGGGCGAGCGCGCCGGACGATGTATGGGCCGTCGGTGACAAAGGCACCATCCTTCACTACGACGGGAAAACATTCACCCTCTCGGACGCGCAGCTTCCGCCCGGACGAACGCCTGACCTCTACGGAGTTTGGGGGAGTGGTCCTCACGACGTTTGGATCGTCGGCGATGCCATCGCTCTTCACTACGCCGGACCGAAGAGCGCGAAAGAAGCCACTTCCCTCGGCGAGAATGGAACACCATGAGCGTACCGACCGCCGATGATCGAGAGTGGCGCCGCCGAAAGCGGAGGCCTCGTGCGGATACCAGGAGAGTGGTCTTGCTTCGACGGCCGATCGCCCTCGCTTTCACGCTCACGTGCGCCGTCGTGCTCTCCACAGCGGCCTGCGCAGGCGACCGTCCGGACGCGTCTTCGCCAGCGCCTGACGCTGGCAGCTCACCCCAGCTTCCGCCTCCGTCTGCGCGAGGAGAAGACGGTGGCACCGACGCGGCGATCGACATCGACGTGTCCGACGAGCCCGTCGATTGTGATCTTTGGCCATGTGCTGTCGATATCGTTGCCGGTCGAAATCACTTTTGCGTCCTCATGAGTGACAAGAAGGTGCGGTGCTGGGGGGAGGACGCTCAGGGGGCGCTCGGGCGCGGTCCGCGGGTCTCCAATGACGGCGGCGGGGACACGGACGCCCCGGATGCGGACCCTCCGGTTGCAGAGGTCGCCGGGCTCGCGAACGTCAGTCAGGTCAGTGCCGGCGGAACGACGACGTGCGCACGACTCGACGACGGAAGCGTGCACTGCTGGGGCGGCAATGAGCTCGGCCAGCTCGGGCTGACGACGGACCCGCCTACGAGCGACAGTGAAGCGCACTCCACGCCATCGGCCGTTGCCCTTCCCGGCGCCGCATCCCGAGTCGACGTCGGACCCAGTGGTGCCTGCGCGCTCCTCGCTGCGGACGATGTCGTTTGTTGGGGAGCGAACGACCAAGCGCAGCTCGCGCGCGAGGGGACGTCGGCGATCGGCGGTCCGGAGAAAGCCAACCTACGTGGCGCGAAGCTCGCGCGGGTAGCTCCCAGTATGCACACGTCCTTCGCCGTCGACGACCGCGGGAGGCTGATGAGCTGGGGAGCGATGAACGGTGCAGCAGGCTGCGTTTCCGGACGTGCCGCGTCAGTCACTCCCGATCCGATCCCCGAGCTACTCGCTCTCGATCAGGTCACGGGCGTCGCGGTCAGCTCGTGGCAAAGCTACTTTCCGGACTGGAGTTCTCCCGAACAAGGCCTCGCCCACGCATGCGCGATCGCTCGAGGATCCGTCTATTGTTGGGGGGCCAGTCTGCGAGGTGCTCTCGGGCTCGGCGTTCCGTTCCCGTTCGTCGGTCCGACGCGCGCGGGCGTCCAGGGGAAGGTTTATCCGCAGCGGGTCGCTGTCTCCATGGAGAGCACGTGCCTGAGGATGACCAACGGCACGCTTCAGTGCGCTGGCGACGATTCGTTCGGTCAGCTCGGACGCGGCGCTGCCGCGGGTCTTTTCTCCGACGTATTCACCCCGGCGACCGCGCTCACGGAGTACGCGCTCCGGATTGCTCTCTCCGATCAGACGACGTGCGCCATCGTTCGTGGCGGCAAGGTGTGGTGCTGGGGCGGCAACGCCTCGGGTGGGCTCGGTCTGGGCACGACGGACGATGAACGTCACCCGGTGCCGAGCTTGGTTGGACTCTAAAAAAAGGTGCCCTTCTAAATGGCATTTCGTCAGGCCACGCGCATCGGTCTTGGCTTCGGGCTCGTCGCGGCGGCGATCGTGGCCTGCTCGGGGGATCGAGACCCTTACCAGGCGCCCGACCATTCCCGCTTTCAGGGGACGGACTCCGGAGACCTCGACGCCGACGCTCGTTGCGGACTTCGCTGCTCGCGTGATCTGAAGTCCATCTTGTCTGGTTGTGAAGGCGATGAGACCGTCGTCCAGAAATGTGGCCCCGACCAGGGGTGTGGCCTCCGGCGCTGCGTCGACTCATGTGAGGCCGCACGACTCTCCAAGGGCTCTGTCGGTTGCGAGTTCTGGACCTTGCCCGTCGACTCGGGACAAGAAAGCAAGGGTGCTTGTTTTGCCGCGATGGTATCGAACACGTGGGATCGCCCGGTAACGATCGCAGCGGACCGCGGGCGCATGCCGCTCGACATATCGCGCTCCGTCTACATGGTCGCGGGCGCAGGCGAGAGCCTCACCTACATCCCTCTCGATGGTCCACTCCCACAAGGGCAGGTGGCGATCGTCTTCCTCTCCCAGGCGCCGAACACGGCCGACTTCGGCGGAGTCGCTTGTCCGAAGTCGGTCGTGCCCGCAGTCCAGGAGGACACGATTCGTCAAGGCTCGGCCCGCACGAACGCGTTTCGGATCACGACGGACGCCCCAGTGGCGGCGTACTCGATCTTCCCGTATGGCGGCGCCACCAGCTACCTGCCCACGGCAACCCTGCTGCTACCCGCCTCGTCCTGGGAGAACGACTACCTTGCGGTGAGTCCCTTCGAGTTCGAGAACCTCGGGGCAAGCACACTGCAGATCGTCGCGCGTGAGGACGACACGGTCGTGAGCATTCGACCGAACGTCGAGGTGCAGCCGGGCTACGATCTCGAAGGCGCGACGGCCGGCTTCACTCACAGCTGGCGCATGGCGCGCGGAGAGGTCCTTCAGTTCACGCAGAGGTCGATGACGGGAAGCCCGATCTCGTCGACCAAGCCGGTGGGCGTCTTCGGTGGCTCGCGGTGCACCTACATTCCGGCCGACAACCCGGCGTGCGACGTGCTCCAGCAGCAGATCTCTCCGATCTCACAGTGGGGTACTGCCTACGCGCTCGTGCCGTACCCGTCGCGATCCACGAAGCCCCACGAGGTCGTTCGAGAGCGGGTGCCATACACGGTCGTCAGCGTGGCGGATGGCACGGAGCTCACCTACGAGCCGTTGCGGCCAGCAGGGGCACCCGAGCGCCTCGATGCCGGCCAGACGGCGACGTTCACGACCGATGAACTGCTCGTCGTGCGCAGTCAGGACTCGAAGCACCCGTTCCACGCGGCGGTGTACATGACCGGGCAGGGATGGCTGAACAGTTCCTTTCTCAGCGGCGATCCGGAGTTCGTGAATTTGTCGCCGATCGACCAATTCTTGGATCACTACGTCTTCTTCACGGACCACACGTACGCCGAGACCCGGCTCACGGTCGTGCGTCGCAAGACGGGGAAGGGGTTCTTGCCGGTAGAGCTCGAATGCGCCGGCGAGATCGAAAACTTCCATCCCCTCGGGGCTGGCGGCGAGCTCGAGTACGCCTGGGTTTCGCTCACGACCGGCTTCACGCCAGGAAAGTTCCCGAAGGGGGAGTGTGGCTACGGTCGACACAAGGCTTGGAGCGATGGGCCGTTCTCGATCACCGTCTGGGGGCTCGGCTCGTATAGCAGCTACGGGTACCTGGCTGGCACGGGCCTTCGCCCGATCAACGATGCGCCCCCGCCGACATTGAACTGAGGCGGGGTGGCAGGCAGCGCCATCGATGGGCGAGCGCAGTGGCCGAGACGCGCCGACCGATGAAGCGCTCGCCCGTCGCGCCGCGCGCACCGCGCACGGGTGTCGCCGGTGTAGTTCCGGCCGCGATCGCGTGACCCGAGAGCCCGGGCTCGATCCCGGCGGCGAAGAAGCGCTCCCTCGGGGCGTTTTCGTGATCACAAGCCAGGGCTCGCGGCACTACGGCGCGTGCTGAGCCTCCCGGTCGTTCTCTTGGCCATCGGTCCAATCCCGGACCACGCGAGCCCCCATCCACGGGACGAGGACATCCAGCGCCATGGTTGAACGTCGCGTCCTCGATTCTGGCCGATCGAAGCACGCCCGAGCGAAGGTCGCCTTCGTCCTTCCGGCGTGTTTCACGGTCGCGATGCTCGTCGCGTCGTGTTCCGACGCCGGGCGCGTTCCCATCGTGCTGGGGAACGACCTCGATCAGGCTCCAAACCCGCCCGTGTTCGTAGATACGCCGGACGCCGGCCCGGACGTGAGTGTCGCCAACGAGCTCACCGCGTATTGCCCGTCGACCGAGTGTCCCGTCGGTTACACGACGTGTCCGGACTCCCGGTTCCCGTGCGACGTCAACCTGAAGACCGATCCGTTCAACTGCGGAGCGTGCGGGGCCTCGTGCCCTCGGAGTGGCGATGTCGAGCTCTTCACATGCGTCGACGGCCGCTGCGAGATGACGTGCCGCAAGGACAGGCCGGCGCTCGATTGCGACGGCGTACCAGACAACGGCTGCGAGACGTCGGCTCTCTCGAACGAGAACTGCGGCGCGTGCGGATCGAAGTGCCCCGATCCAGCGAAGCCGTGCGTCGACCGCGGGATCAGTCAGTTCGGTTGCGGATGCACCGACGGCAAGCTGTATTGCCCCGAGACGGCCGATCCTCACTGCACGGATGCGACGAGGGACGACAAGAACTGCGCGGCGTGCGGGAACGCGTGCGACCCCGCGGGAGACGGAAGCGAACCGCCGCCGAACATGTACTTTGGCTGCCTCGATAGCGAGTGCGGTAAATACAAATGCCGTCAGAATTTCGATGATTGTGATTTGAACATCGAAAATGGGTGCGAGTCGTTCATGGTCACCGCCGAGAACTGCGGCGCGTGCGGGAATGCGTGCGCGCCGGGTCAGCAGTGTGCGCTCGACATTTTCGGCTTCGCGTTCTGCGCGTGCCCGAACGGGCTGACCTTCTGCCCGTTCTTCTGCATGGGCGACCTGTGCATCGGCAAGTGCAGCGACCTCGCCGCGGATCCGCTGTCTTGCGGAATGTGTGGAGCGGCGTGCCCGTCGAACGGGAGCAGGCGAGGCGCAATATGCAAGTTCGGCTCTTGCGATACGACATGCGAGAGCGGATGGGCGGATTGTAACGAGAACGGCAGTGACGGATGCGAGGTGAACATCGCGAGCGATCCTGGCAATTGTGGAGCCTGCGGCGTCGCTTGTGACGCAGTCGCCGGCCAGGCGTGTGTCGGCGGCCGCTGTGTGGTCGAGCCGTGCGACGAGCGGCAAGACGATGCGGGAGTGCCGCGATGAGGACGAAGACGCTCATCGTCGTGGGCGTGCTCTCGTCGTGCGGAGCCGGCGTGCTCCTCGGCGCATGCGCGACCGATGCCTCCGTGCTCCCGTCGAATCTCCGCGAAAACGAGGTGCCGTTGCCGTCGCAAGACTCCGGAGCCGATGCCGAAGGGGAGGACGCCGGCGACGAAGAGCGGCCGTGCTCCGACTGCGCATACTACCCCGACGTGTGTAGCGCGGACGTCTTCTGTCCCGCCGCTACGTTCGACCCGCAGTCGACGGGAGCGCTCGACCCACGCACGCGCATCCACACGATCCGCAGTAGGACCCCGACGGACGTCTGGGTCGCGGGAGGACTCGGGGCGCTCGCTCACTTCGACGGCTCGAGCTGGAAGCGCGTCGATATCGGAGCCGAGGAGACGATCAATGCGCTCTGGCTTCGTGACGACGGTGAAGTCGCAATGGGGAGGCTCACGAAGTTCTACTCGCACGGGGTCGACATCGTCGACGCTGGGGTGTCCTCGGACGGATGGACGAGTTTCAGTTCGCAGAGCGGCCCGGACGACTACTTCAGCTCGTTGAAGGCTCTCCATCAGGTCTGGGCCCCGCGCGGTGCCGAGTGGCTCTGGGCGGCCACGACCGCCGACACCAACGACTTCAACACGAGCGGTCTCTGGCGTGTGCGCGTGACCGACGAAGCGACGTTCGAGCTGGGGATCGGGATCGCGCACACGGCATGCGCCGACATCGTGTGCCGCCACATGACCGCGCTTCACGGGATTTCGGCGGACGATCTCTGGGCGGTCGGACACGACGGCAAGACACTGCGCATATCGCGCGCTCAAGGAGACGCGCCGGCCGTGCAAGCGTTCAACAGCCAGACCTGGGAGGCGCTGCACGGCGTCTGGGCGGCGTCTCCGACGGAAGCCTGGTCCGTCGGCGCGCGTGGAACGATCCGCCACTACACCGGTGACCCGCTCTTCTGGGACGTCGTCTCGGCGGTACCCACGACGCGTACGCTCAACGCGGTCTGGGGATCGTCGCCCTCCGACGTGTGGGCCGTTGGCGACGGTGCCGTCGTCCTCCACTACGACGGCACGAGCTGGTCGCGCGTGAAGATCGCGGGGCTCGGGCCGCATCGCCCCGACCTCTACACGGTCTGGGTGGCTGCGCCCGGACGCGTGTGGATCGGCGGTGACGGGGTCGTTCTGACCCTCGGAGGCCTCCAGTGAAGCGAGCGCTCCTTTGCACGTGGGCTTCGATGATGATGCTCGCCGCCGGGGCGTGTGCGTCGACCGAGGATGGCCCAAGTGCCTCTCCGGCGCCGGACGGCGGCCCGTCCACGGCGCCCGATTGGGAGCCGAGCGATGCCTCCACCGCGGTCGATGCGGACGACGCCAGCGTCGTTCTCCCCAGGTGCAGCCCAGCCGGGTGGTGCACGACGAAGCTGCCGGTGGACGATCTCGTCCTGAAAGATGTCTGGCCGCATGCCGCTCGCGCATTCGCGGTCGCGGAGAGCCCGACGCTGGGCGCCAAGGTCCTCGAGTGGGAACAGGCCTCCGACGAGTGGAAGTTCATCGACGACAACACCCAGAACGAGGACGGGCTCGGCAACTACGTCGGCAAGATCTGGTCACCAAACGACGACGAGATCTACTTCGCCGTCGCTCCCGCATTCATCTATCGCGGCACGCGCCAGAGCTCTCCAGGGACGGGTTGGAGCTGGTCACGCGAACGACTTCCCGATCAGAGTCATCCTGGATCGCCCATTCACGCTTATCACGATCACGGATATCCGGTGTACGCGGCGCTGAGGTCGGAATACCCGGCCATCGGGATCTGGGGCACGAGCGCGGGCGACGTCTACGCCTGGCACGGAAACGCGGTCTTCCGCCTGGAGCGCACCGACGCCGGCCCAGCAACGTGGAGTGTCGACTACGTCGCAGGCGATCATGATTCGGACGAAGAAGAACTCATCTTCGTGAGCGCCACGGGGACGGGGCCGGACGACCTCTGGTTCGCCGGCGGCCGCGACCTCGGCTTCGGCTTCTACGCCTGCCCGATCCTCGTTCACAAGACGGCGGGCGGATATCAGCGCATCGTCGACGGCGTCATCCTCTTCGATCCGGAGAACCCCTGCGGAGAGCGACCTGGCACCACCTTCGTCGGAGGCGCGAGGGGATGGCTTACTGACGTGCAGCCGACCGGCGCGGGTGGCATCGTCGCGCTCAAAGGCGGGCTCGATGTCGTCCGCATCGAGCCGAACGGCGAGGGCTATTCCGTGACGGCGACGACGGTCCCGCACAAGGTCCCGAGCAAGCTCGGGCAGGACAGGGGATTTTTCTCTCGCTGGAGCGTCGGAGGAGACATCTGGCTCAGTGGTTGGGGCCTGGTCGTCCGGAGCTCGGATGGCGAGTCCTTTACTCCTTCGACGCTGTCGCTGAACGGCGGGCCGATTGCCCTGCCGTTCTTCCAGGTGCGCGGCACCTCCGGCACGAACCTATGGGCGATCGGAGCGCATCATGCGTTTCACAAGACGACTCCTTGAACGACGCACGCCGACGGCGTTCTTCACGGCCTCGTCCTTGGCAGCGGCTGCCATCCTGAGCTGCTCGGATGACCCCGAAGAAGCTGGCGTGGAGATCGACGACGTGGACGGGGCCGCCGACGTGATGCAGCCCGTGCTACCGGATGGCGCTGACGAAACGGACGCTTCGGATGCCGGTACGAAGGATGCTGAACCGGTCGATGCAGCCCGCCTCCCGGTCGTTTGTGCGTCGCAACCGTGTGCGCGCTCTCTCGTGACGACGCTCGCGGACGAATTCCCTACCCGCACCGAAGGGTATTGCGCGCTGCTCGATGACGGGACGGTCGCGTGCTGGGGAACGAACAAGGACGGTCAGCTCGGTCGCGGCGAGGACGCGACGATGACGAATAGCGCGACCCCGGCGCGCGTCGCCGGTCTGACGAACGTCGCTCATCTCGATCACACGTGCGCGGTGAAGGATGACGGCGAAGTCTGGTGCTGGGGCAAAGGCCCATTCCTTCGCAGTGCCAACGGAAGCTCGGTCGAGCGTGCCGCCGTGCAGGTCGCCATACCGCCCGCGACGAAGATTGCGATGAGCATGGTGACCGCGTGTGCGCTCGTCGCGGACGAAGTCCTGTGCTGGGGGTCGAACGCCGACGGGATCGTCGCTCCCTACGGGGAGGCCGGATTGAGTGAGAACCTCCAGCCTCGCTCGATGACGATCGCGGCCGGGGCCGCCGTGCGCGATCTCGCTCTCGGCCGTGCAGCGTTCGCGTTGCGTGAGGACGGCACGACATTGAGCTGGGGCGCGAATCCGCCGCTCGGCCGCGTCTCGTCGCTCTTCCCGGACCCCTATCCGACGACCGCGCCGCTCTCCGGCATCGGCGCAATGGATGTCGTCGTCGACAACGTTTGCGCGGTCTCCGGCGGCACCGGCTACTGCTGGGGCGCGATCGTGCCGAGCCCGGCGGACGACCCGAAGGAGCTGAAGCTCGATCGCGCGCTGCCGGAGCCCGTGATCGCTCCAGAACCTCTCGTCCAGATCGCAACCACGCGCAGCTATCTCACGTATCCGTTCGATGAACCGTTCGTCGAGCCGTTCCGCTGGTGCGCCGTCAGCTCGACGGGAAGTGTGTATTGCACCGGCCTCAACGGCAGTGGGCAGGCAGGAGATGGGACGAAGCAGCATGCGTACGAAGTCGTGAAGGTCGTCGGCCTCCCGGGGCCTGCCGCCGAAGTTAGAACGTTGCCGCTGTCGACTTGTGCGGTCCTGACGACAGGCGACGTGTACTGCTGGGGAAACAACTTCGACGGGCAGCTCGGCACCGGACAGGTGAAGGGCGAGAGCTGGACTCCGAAGCGGGTGGTGCTGCCATGAACGAGAAGCGTGTTCTTCGAAAGCGGGGCATCGGTGCGCTCGGAGTCGTGCTCGTCGCACTGGGGGCGTGCGGCGAGGATCGCGGGAAGTTCAGTGGCGCCGCCGACGACTTCGACCTCGATGCATCGACCCCCGATGCGCCCGCAGAGTGCAAGCGCCAGTGCTCGCTCGACGGCCGTTTGGTCGTCGATTCGTGCACTGGTGCAGTGCTCGAGACGTGCCCCGCAGAGCTCGCGTGCGGGGCGGCGGTGTGCCAGCCACCCTGTGACGCGGCGGCAGCGGATCGGAGCTCGAACGGCTGCGAGTTCTACTTCCAGATGCCGCGTCTCGCTTCGTACCTTCTTCCGCAGTCGTGTTTTGCGGCCTTCCTTGTCAATGTGTCGACGCAACCTGCAGTGGTTTCGCTCGAATACGACGGACGCGAGCTCGATATCTCGAAGTCCCTCTACGCCGTGAGCTCGGCAGACCAGTCGTTGCGTCTCCTGGACGGTCCGCTTCCCCCGGGCGAGAGCGCCATCCTCTTCGTCGCAGACCGTCCTGCGAGCGCGATCACCGGGAGTCCAATCGAGCAAACTTACAAGCGCTGTCCGACGGGAACAGTGCCCGCACTGTCCGAGGTCGTCCCGGTATTGAGCACGGGGATCGGGCCGTCCTTCCACGTGAAGTCGAACAATCCCTTGAGCGCCGTGTCGGTGTATCCATTCGGCGGAGCGTTCACCTATATTCCCGCTGCGACGCTGCTCTTCCCCGTGACGGCTTGGGGCAAGGAGCACATGCTCGTTACCGCATGGGAGGCGGGGGCGGCTGGTGAACCCGGCGTGCAGATCGTGGCGTCGGAGGACGACACGGAGATCACGATCGTCCCCAACCGCGCGATCTACGGAGGCCCCGGCGTGACAGGCACGCCCGCGAGCGTGCCCGTCACGTACCAGCTCCAGCGGGGGCAACACCTGCAGATTGTCCAGTCGGAGGAGCTCACGGGGAGCGTCATGTCCTCGACGAAGCCGACGAGCGTCTTCGCGGGGCACGGATGCGCGCTCATTCCGACGGGCTCGTCGGCATGCGAGCACTTGAGCCAACAGCTCCCCGCGTTCGAGCAGTGGGGCAATGAATACGTGGCGGTCGGGTATCGACCTCGCGCCGGTAGCGAGCAGGAGCCGCTCATCTATCGAATCGTGGCTGCTCGTGACGGCACACGCCTCGACTACGATCCCGCCGTACCTGGTGGGGCTCCCGTGACGATGTCCGCCGGCGAGGTCGCCACCTTCCGAGCCGGGACTGGCGAGCCGTTCGTCGTACGAACGCAAGACGCGGAACACCCGATCTACGTTGCTGCGTACATGACCGGCGGCGGCGGGGACCCGGTGGCGAAGACGGACTATGGTGGGGAGGGGGATCCCGAGTTCGTCAACGTCGTCCCCGCAGGGCAATATCTGAGCTCGTACAGCTTCTTCGCGGATCCGTCGTATGCGGAGACTTCGCTCGTCGTCATCCGAGCGAAGACGAACGGCGTCTTCGAGGACGTCTGGCTCGAGTGCGCAGGCAATCTCACCGGGTTCGTCCCGATTGGGATGCGCGGGCAGTACGAGTTCGTCCGGGTCGATCTCTCTCGCCGAGGGGGGCCAGGGGACTCGTTCGACGCCGGCGTGTGCACGACCGGCCTCCAGCGCATGCGAAGCGTGGGCGCCTTCACCGCCACCGTCTGGGGCTACGACGCGTACTCCAGCTACGCGTACCCCGGTGGAACGGCGCAGCGAAAGCTCGTCGCCACACCGCTCGACATCGTGCGGTGACAGCTAGCCGAGGCCGGGCAGCTGCGCGCCGGTCGATGGACCGGAAGCCGGCTGCCATTCCGCGTTCGGGCGCGAACGTCGAAGCCATCGAGCGGTACATGCGCGAGCACGCTCTCGCGTCGGGTTCCGTGCGTCGAGCGAAGGGCCTCGACGCGCGCGTGATTCACGCGAGCTGCGCGGTCAACGCCCTCGATCGATGATCGATTGGACCCGATCCGCATAGGGGCTCCGCTCGTTCGCGGAGAGGAACTGGTTCGCGGCAGCGCGCGCACGCGCGTGATCGCGCGCCAGGACCAGCCCCTCGATGCGGAGGACGTCGATCTCCTGAGTGAACGTCCCGGATGCGAACGAAGCCCGATAGGTGTCGACGGCGCGCAGGCAACCAGGAGCATCTCCGCGCTCGATCGCCGAACGCGCAGCCGAAACGAGAGCGAGCTCTTCGTCGAACGTCGACGCCGCGCTCGCTGTCGCGATGGCTCGGTTGGCCCCATGACCATGGCGAGGCGGCGCGGCCGGCATCGAAGCCTTGCGGGCCGGAGGCGCGAACGCGGACGCGACGGGAGCAGGCGCGAGGTCCTCGATCGAGACGGTGACGACCCCCGAAGCGCTCACTGGTCCCGCCACGACGACGCTGTTCTCGTTCGTGCGCGCCTCGCCGGCGTGTCGAGGGCATCGTTCGGAATCGTCCTCGCAGGCGTGAGGCGAGCTCGAGGCTCCTGCTGCGCGAACCTCCGACTGGCGCGACGCCGGCGTCGAGGGCTGCAACGAGAACGCGCCGACCGAAGCGGCGACGACGGCGAGCCCGACGACCAACGTCGATCCGGTCCAGCCCCATCGACTCCGCCGCGGAGCGCTCGCCATGGGAGCGGACGCAAGCGCGAGCAGCTTCTCCATCTGGAGGACCGACGGTCCGTCCTTCTCGGTAGACGCGACGAGATGTGCGATCCCCGGATCCTCGTTGCAGAGGCGCTTCGGCTCTGTCGTCACGTGCCCTCCTGTCGCCGCATCCGGGCTCGGTAACGTTCGAGGCGTGCGCGGAAGTCTTCGCGTGCGAGGCGCAGCCTCGATGCTGCCGTCCCCATCGGGATCTCGAGAGCTTCCGCTATTTCCTGCGTCGTCATGCCCTCGAGCTCGTACATGACGAACACCGGACGAAGACGCTCGTCGAGCTCCGAGACCAGCTGGTAGAGCAGCGCTTTGGCGCGCTCTTCGTCGAGGAGCGTCTCCGGCGTCACGGTGCTCGGATCGGCGACGGGGACGCCGACGAAGTCCACGGGAACCTCCCGTTTGTCCTTCCGTTTGCGCTTCTTCGCGATCCGAAGCGCCGCGCCGAAGAGAAATGCTCGTTCGCGGCCCGGTCTCACCTCCCAGATCCGCCGCGCGGCCACGAAGAACACATCTTGCACGGCGTCTTCGACGTCGTGCTCGTCGAAGCCGAGTCGTCGGAGAAATCGCCAGACGCTCGGAAAGAGCTCCCGAACGAGCTTCCGCAGGTGCTCCGCGCGCGCGAGGTCGGCCGCCGTCGCTGCGTCCTCTAGGCTGCCCCCTGCCTCGTCGCGCCGGCCGGCCGTAGCGGCGGCTGCAGAAGCGGTCTGGAGGTTCAGCACGCGCCGTAGTGCCGCGAGGTCGTCGTTCTGATCACGAAAATGACGGTCGTCATCACATCGCCATGCCGAGCCCGAGGCCGCCGAGCACACCGACGGCTGGGGCGTCCGAGATGATGGCGCCGCTCGCCAGAACGAACGGTTGGCGTACGCCCGGCGCAGTGACGAGGAACGTGGAGCTGAGAAACATGCGGCCAGCGATCCTCACCGTGGCCCACATCGAGCCGCCGAGATCGTACCAGAGCGTCGTCACGGCCCGAGCCTCGGAGAAGCCCTCGGCGACCGCGCTCAACCGACCGACGTTGATCTCGGCGCACGGCGAGATCGTGAACGTGCGCGGGATCGTCCAGCTGAACGGGCAGGCACGGGCATGCGCAGCCGTCCACAGGAACTCGGCGGAGCCCCCACGGATCGCGAGCTCCCTCGGGAAGCTCTGACGAATGCCGATCGCGACGTTGGGCTTCCACGCTCGGAACCACGAAGGGCCAGCTCCTTCCGCCGGCTCGAATTTCATCGACGCGCCGATGCCGAGCAACGAGCCTCGCACCACGGCGCTCGTGCTCTCGGCTCGAACGTCCAGCGAGATGCGCAGCAGGTCCCTTCTCGCGGGCGCGGATTGTTCACCTGCCGGACGCGCCGGACGGTCGGCCGGAGGTGCGGGATGGTCGGCCGGAGGTGTGGGATGCTCCGCGGATGGCTCGCGTGTCATGCGCTCCCGAGGCTCTGTTGTCAGGCGCTCGTCGGCTGGGAGATCCGCGAAGCCCGCGCGAGGGTCGATCGCGACGGCGACCATGATCGCCATCGCGCGGGTCACCGCGGCGCAGCTCGGCCCCACGATCTCCCGCTCGGAGACGATGCCTTTCGTGTTCGACACGACGAGTCTGCCGCGGGTCTCCGACGCGCTCTCGACGACGACGACGCGCATCGTCCGACCCGCGGTCGTGCCCTCCGACGCCCGGGTCCAGCGCGTCGTCTGGGACCGGACGAGCGCCAGGAACTCGTCCTCCGGCGGACAGCTTCCCCGGGCCTCGTAGCCGAGCGAGATGGCTTCCGTGACGTCTGCGCGTCCGGGAGTGGTCGAGAACAAAGAAGCCCCGAACGCCGCCAGAACGGCGATGCGATGCTTCCTCGGCGATATCGGCTTGGCCCGCATGCTCAGGTCCGACTCGCCATGGCTCGCGCACGAAATTAGCGCAGACCCGCGGCTATGAGGGGCGCCTCCTGCCAAGCGCGAGAGGAGGCGCTCGCCGTGTCTGCGTCCGGCGACGGCTCGGCCGCGGCGCTCTCGCCGTCGGCCAACATCATCTGAACCCTTCGCGCCGGTCGAGCCCTTCGACGAAGCTCCGGACGCTCCGCTGGCGCGCAAGACGCGCACGCAACGCAATGCTTGCCGGCTCGACGCTCGCCCCATCGTGCGCGCATGCAGCTCCGTGCGTCATGCGAGGGGCACGGCGCGTGCAGACGTCGAGGGCATGACGTCCCAGAAGCCTTTTCACTTCATCGCCGCCCTCGATCTCGATGACACGGCATACCCGACCTGGTCGAAGCTCGTCGAGCTCCTCGCCATCCCTGGCGCTCGAGCATCGGTCCTCCATGTCGTCTCTGCGAGTGGGAGCGACGTGAGGAAGGATGCTGCAGAGACGTCCGCGCTGATCGCCACGGGACACAAGCATATCCAGGAGGTGATCGCACATCAGCTAGGCGACGAGTCCAACCCGCTGCGCGACCGGATCGACGTGTTCGTCGGGTTGGGAGATCCTGCCGAGCAGATCGTGCAGCTCGCTGTCGACACCGAGTCTGACCTCATCGTCGTAGGGACGAACGAGAAGAGCGGCATCGGGCGGCTTGTGCTCGGGTCCGTCTCGTCGGAGGTCTTCCGGCGTGCGCCGTGTTCGGTGCTCGTCGCTCGTGCCGTCCACTATTCCGGGCAATCGAAGACGCCCGCGGTCGAGCCGCCGCTCGCCGAGAACCAGGCCGCGATGACCCGTGGAACGGCGATCATCCGCTACCGATCGACGCCGTTCGCGACGTACAGCGCCAACCTCTTTCCAACCGGGATCCCGCGCAAACAGGTCCGCTGAGTCGCATCCCCCGGAGATGAATCAAGGCGCGGTCGCGCGTCGGCTCGCAGCGCGTGCGGTCGGCCTTGCCGCTCGCGCGCGCGAGAGCTTGGCCTCGCCGAGCAGCTCGATCATCTGCCGGGCGTTGCGCACGGCGTAGTCCGAGTAGCAGTTGTTCATCAGCACGTGGACCGACTCCGTCCGTTCCGCGAGTTGCTCGATTCGTGTCGCCCACTCTCGGAGCTCCGCGGTCTTGTAGAGATACCGGAACCGCTCGCTCGCCGACAGCGTCTGCTTCTTCCAGCGCGACGCGCTCCGCCCATGGAAGCGTACGAGCGCGACGTCGCTCGTCGCGTAGCTGACCGGCGGAATCGACGAAGGGAATCCCTGCGGCTCGTCCACGCACGTGTAGACGAGATCGGCATCGCGGAGGAGCGCCAGCGTTCGCTCGCGATGGTGCTCGTTCATCCAGACCGCATTCCGGAACTCGATCGCGACGCGACACCCGGGGACGAGATCGTGTGTGGCGAACAGCTTCCGCTCGTTCTCGCGCGAAGCGGTGAACCACACGGGGTACTGGAAGAGGACGAGGCCGAGCCGCCCGGCCGCCCGGAGCGGCTCGACCGCGTCGCGGAAGCGCGCGGCGATCTCGCGTAGCATCTCGTCGCCGAGGTCCTTCGGATAGACCCGCGGCTCGTCGCGTAGCTCGTCCGGGAGCGCCTCGCGGAGATCGGGCGGCAGCCGCTTCGCGTCCGTGTAGTGCTCGGTCAGCGTGGCGAACGCTTTGACGTTCATCGTGAACCACGGCGGCGTGCGCTCGACCCACAGCTCTGCCCGATCCGGCGTGGGGATCGCGTAGTACATCGAGTCGTTCTCGGTGATGGCGAACTGCGAGGCGTAGTAGCGCAAACGTGCCTCTGCCGAGCTCGTCCCCTTGGGGTACCACCCAGACTGGACGAGGCTCTTCTCGGTCCACGATGTGGCGCCGACCTTGATCTGCGCGGCCATGATGGCTGCGGCTGCAAGGTCCCGGCCAATCGCGAAGCCCGTGCGCGCCTGGCGCAAACCTGTCGCGCCGCTTTCTTTCGGGAGCACGACTTTTCCACGCAACCTCCACCGGACGGGGCCGAACGGACATGCACCATGCGTTCTGCCATCACCGCCAGCCTCGTCGCCGTCGCCCTGTCCACCAGCTCGGTCGCCCTCGCGGAAGGGCCCGCCAAGAAGAAGAAGTCGCCGAAAGCCAAGGCGCCGACGCCCGTGATGGTCGCCGCCGCCGTGGAGGTGGAGCCGCTCCCGGCGCTGCCCGAGCCGTCGCCCGCGACGCCTCCGCCGGCTCCTCCTTCTCCGCCGAGCGCTCCTCCCGCCAAAGACGCTCCCGCCCCGTCCTCGTCCCCATTCGCGGCTCGACCGAGCGCGGGGCCCGGCTTCGCGATGGTGGTCGGTACCGGCGTGAGCTACCTCGGCGGCGCGATCGCGAAGGACATCGACCTCGGCGCGGCGCTCGTGACGTTCGATCTGAAGCTCGGCGGATACGTCACCCCGCACTTCGGGCTCATGGCCGGCCTGCAGGTCGGCGTCGGCGCCATGTGGGAAGGCTGCAGTGACACCTGCGCGAACGCGGGGCACTTCCAGCTCCCGATCGTCGCACAGTACGCTTTCAAGGATCGCAGCCAGGGTCCCTACGTCGAGGGCGGCTTGGGGCTTCTCTCGACCTACGTCGCCAGCACCGACAGCAAGACGCAGTCGGATTCGCCGCCCGAGAAGCTCGGTCTGTCATCCCCGGTCGACGTGAAGCTCGGTGTCGGCTACCGCATCCCGGTCTCGGCCGCGCGCGACAAGGCTTCGACGAGCGCGTTCGACATCCGGCTGGGAGCGGACTTCGGGCAATTCCGGAAGCTCTCGTACGAGACCGTCGTCGGGAGCATCGAGGGTGACATCGCGAGCGACCGCCAGGCGACGCACTTCTTCGTCGGCCTCAGCGCCGGCTATCACATCACGCCTTGAGGACCGTGCGCCGCCAACGCTCCGCGCTCGAAGAGGTTGCGATTCGGCGGAGGAATGGCTCCCGTGCCGTTCCTCCGCTCGGACGCCAACCGCGATCCGCGTGCTTCAGGCGCCGCGGCGATCGAACGAGAGCAGCCGCCGGATCTTCGCGGCCACCGAGCGAGCCGCCGACGGATAGGCCGCCGCGACGACCTCGCCCGTCTTCCCCGAGACGGCGACGAAGAGCTGCTCGTCCGGATGCCTCCGTGCCTCGCCGCTGTACGTGTAGCGCGCGTAGTAGAGAGGGTAGAGGCAGAAGGCTCCGGCCTCCATCCGCGGCTCGTACGTCGCATACATCGCGTGGGTCGGGCTGACCTCGCGCAAGAGGAGCTCCGTCGCGATGCTCTCCGCGCGCTCGCGGTTCACGTCCGCGTCGACGATCACGGCGTCGTTGGCGAGGAGCACCTCCGGTGACGGCTCCGGGACGAGCTCGTCGGCGCGCACTTCCAGCGGGTGGATACCCGTGACACGGCCGAACAGTGACGGGAGCTTCGGCTGGTGGGGGAAGTCCGTCCGCGCGCAGACCATGACGACCGCGTTCTTGTAGCGGCCGCCTCCCGTCGGGAGCGGTACGGTCCGTCCCTTCGAGCCTACGGTCACGTCCGAGACATCGAAGTAGAAGCCCTCGACGGCGACTTCGAAGCGCCAGAACGGGACCCAGAGCGGCGCGACGTCCTCGACCCGCGCGTTCCTCGCGATGTCGAACGGCCGGAGGACGCTGTCCTTGATCGCGTGCTCGACGGCAGCACGGCCCTGCTCCATGTCGAGCGCGGCGGGCACGTAGAACGTCTGACTGGCCGCGACCGCAACGGGGCTCTCGAGCTTCGGGAACATCAGCGGGCGCGCCATCCGGGCCAGCGTTCTCACGTGACGCACCGGTGTCAACCCGTGGAGGACTGACCGCTCGCGCGCTGCGAAAACGCGTCGCCGGGGGCGCCGGTCGAGCCGCGCCCGTCAGAGCTGTATCTTCTTCCAGGTCCCGCCGCGGAACTTCAGCGTCATCACGATGGCCGCGGCGATCGCGTAACACACGGCGGCCGCCCACATCCCGGTGATGCCGAAGCTCGTCTTCAGTCCGAGCACCCAGGCGAGCGGGACGAGGAGCAGGAAGACGAGACAGAACTGCGCGGCCGCGACGAACTTCGTGTTGCCGGCGCCGAAGAGGGCCTCGCTCAAGATCATCGCGACCGCGATGATCGGCGTGACGATGCCCATCATCCGCATGGGTCCGATCGCAGCCGCGCGTACGGCGTCCGAGTGCGAGATGAAGTGGACGATCTGCGGCGTGAACAGGACGCCCTCGAGCAGGCCGACGACGCCGAAGAGGACGAGCCCGAGCCGCACGCTCGCCCACCCGAAGCGGTCGGCATCGGAAGGACGTTTTGCGGCGAGCGATTGCGCCACGAGCGTCGCCGTGGCGGTGCCGAAGGCGAGACACGCCGTGAACGTCAGCTTCATGATCGCGACGATGTCGGTCGTCGCGGCCCCGTTTACCGCTTCGCGAACGGCCTCCGGGTTCGCCGCCGCCTCGATCGCATCGAGCTTGCCTGCGACACGAGCGAAGAGGCCGAAGCCGACCATCATGACGACGGTGGCCATCGCGGCGGGGATGGATAGCTTGAGGATGTCCCAGGTGAGCGACCTCGAGAGGGCCGACCATCGGAGGAACTGGAAGCGACCGCGCTCTCGGGCCGCATAGAACATCATGATGCCGAGGCCGATCCACGTCGCGGCGAAGGCAGCGAAGCCGGCGCCAGGAGCGCCCATGCGCGGCGCGCCGAGGTTGCCGAAGATGAACATCCAGCAGAAAAGGACGTTGAAGACGTTCATCACGACGGCAGACACGAGGTGCACCCACGTCTTGCCGATGCCGTCGAAGAAGGCCTTCAGCGCCATCGTCCCCGCCATGGAGACGATGCCGAGCAGGCGCCAGCGCGAGTATGAGTACGCGATCTCGTGGGCCTCGGGGACCTTCAGGATCAACCCGAGCAGGCTGTGGATCGTCGCCGCGCCGATGACCATGAACACGAGGCCGGCGAGGAGACAGAAGAACGCGGCGTTCGCGAGGACCGACCCTGCGGCATCGTACCGGCGTTCCGCATACCGGCGCGCCGTGAGCGCCTGGGTGCCGACGCTGATCGCAGAGAGCGATCCGCCGAAAAGCCAGACGAGGAGCAGCGACGGGAGCAGCGCTGCCTGGGCGTTCGAGTCCTCTGGATGAGGCAGCTTCGTGAAGAAGAAGACGTCGATCTCGTTCACGACACTCTGGGAGAGCATCGCGATGACGGTCGGCAGCGCGAGCCGCAAGATCGTCCGGTACGGAGGCCCAGAGATGAGCGCTAGATCGACGTCTGCGGTCGCGGTCGCCATTCAGTTGCGCTCCGAGGGAGCGCCAGCGCCTTTCCGTAAGCGACCGGGACGCGAATGGCAAGGGCGCCTCGGGTGAAACGCGTGTGAATCGCCCTGATTGCGCTGTTTTGCAACGGATGGGCTCGAGGCGAGCGTTTCGGCGCGACCTCGCCGGAATGTGGATCTTTCAGGGGTGTTTGGCCTAAACGGATGCCCATGAGCACTCGCGGACGGCTCACCTTCGGTCTCGCGCTCCTCGCGTTCTCGAGCTCTGGCTGCTTCGTGATGCAGAAAGAGCACGACGCGGTCGCGGCGCGCGCCGACCAGGCGGAGAAACAGGCTGCCGCGGCGCATGCCGAGGTGGTCGCGCTCCGCGGCGATCTCGAGGCGACGCGACAGCGGCTCGACAACGCCCTCCGCGCGAACGCCGATTCGTCGACCGAGACGATGTCGACGAAGCAGCGGCTCAACGATCTGGCCGGTCGTCTCGACGAAGCGAATCACGGGCTCGAGGAGCTCCGTCGCGACGTCACCGCATCGCGGACCGAGATCTACGCGAAGATGGACGACCTCAAGCGGGCGCAGCAGGCCACGCCCGCGCCTGCGCCGCCGCCCGTGCAGGTCCCGCAGGACAAGGCGACGCACTTCAAGCAGCTCGAGGAAGCGTACGGGAAGAAGGACTGGGCGATGGTCCGCGCGCTCGCGCCAGAATTCGTCAACCGCTACCCCGCTGACGACAAGGCCGACGAGGCCCTCTTCTTCGCAGGCGACGCCGATCTCACCGACGGCCGTCCGAGCTCTGCGCTCGGCAACTTCAACCGTCTCCTCAAGCTGTTCCCTCGCTCCAACGTCCTCGACAAGACGCTGTTCGGGATGGGCGAGGCCTACATGATGATGCACGACTGCGCGAACGCGAAGCTCGCGTACGAGGCGTGCGAGAAGCGATTCTCGAAGGAGAAGGTCGGCGCCGAGTCGCGGGCGAGGCTCCAGATCATCGCCAAGAACCCGCCCGGTACCTGCGCCCCGCAGTGACGGCAGTGACGGGTCGCTGAGGCGGACGTCCCGCCCCCGCTGCGCGTCACTTCTTCGTCGGTGACCCCGCGCTCGGCGCGGGACAGGGATCGAACGCGCAGCTCGGGGGCTTGCGCGCCACGAAGCTCCCGTCGGGACACTCCTTCACGTCCTGCGTACACATCCGTCCTTCGCCACCTGCGGGCGTTCCTTCGGTGGGAGCGGGGCCCGCACCCCCTTCGGGGCAAGGCGCGAACTCGCAGTTCGGGCCCGTGCGCGAGACCGCGCTCCCGTCGGGGCACATCTTCGCCTCCTGCGTGCAGGCCTTCGGCGCATCGACGTTCGGCTTCGACGGCTCCGAGGCCTCCGGCGCCCGGCCCCCGCAGGCGAAGACGACGACGCAGGCACACGTGGTGAGGAAGGTCCGCAGGTTCATCGGCGGCAGCATACCGAGTTCATCGTCGACGAGGGGCCGCACGTTCGAAACTTGGCCCGAGGCCGCCCAACTTCATATGCAAAAACGCATGAGCGAAGCTCCGCGACGCGAGAAGCCGGCCGAGCCGAAGCCCGAGGGGATGTCGTCGGCAGTCCTGAGCATTCCGCTTCCGCGGGTCTTCGGGAGGCTGCTCCTCCTCAAGCTCCTTGCTCGCGGCGGGATGGGCGACGTCTACCTCGCGGCGACGACGGGCATCGAGGGTGCCGAGCGTCCCATCGTCGTGAAGACGGTGCGCCGCGATCACATCCACGACGGGTCGTTCCTCGCGCGCTTCCTCGACGAGGCGCGTGTGCAGTCGCAGCTCAATCATCCCGGCGTCGCGCAGATCCTCGAGGCATCGACCGACGAGAACGGCGAACCGTACACGGTCGTCGAATACGTCGAGGGGCGCTCGCTCGCCGACGTGCGTCATCGCGCCGTGCAGGTCGGCGCGCGCATCGGCTGGCCGGAGGCCGTGGCGATCGTCATCGAGATGGGCCAGGCGCTCGCGCACGTCCACGAGCGTGCGGGCGCAGACGGTACGCCGCTCGGGATCGTCCATCGTGACCTCTCTCCCCAGAACGTCATGGTCGGCTACGCCGGCGAGCTGAAGCTCATCGACTTCGGCACGGCGCGCGGACACAACCGGCGCTGCCACACGGTGGCGGGCGTCGTCTTCGCGAAGCCCGGCTACGTCGCTCCGGAGGTCGCGCGCCAGCAGGTCGGCGACGGACGCATCGACATCTACGCGATGGGCGTCATGCTCTGGGAGCTCTGCGCCGGCAAGCGCCTCCTCTCGGGCGATGCGCAGAAGCACCTCGAGGAGGTCGCGGCGGCGAAGTTCGAGGTGCCGCTCCTCGCTTCGACGCGCGGCATTCCGAAGGAGCTCGACGAGATCATCCAGAAGTTGTGCAAGAACGATCCGGACGATCGTTATGCGAGCGCCGCGCACGCCTCGACCGATCTCGCGCGCGTTCTTGCGCTCGCGCCGGCAGGCAAGGGCGGGGAACGCAGCGTCCGGTCTCGGATCTCGTCGTTGATGCGCACGCTGTGGCCACACGAGCCCGCGCGTCTCCGCGCGGAGTTCGCGAAGCTGCTCAAGCAGGCTCGCGCGCTGCGGCCGATGGCCGAGACGCCGGCCTCCGAGCGTTCGATGCAGATCGCGGCCGCGACCCAGAGCGCTGACCCGACCATCCTCGCTGGCACCTCGTACCGCCTCATCGAGAAGATCGGCGAAGGCTCGAGCGGCGAGGTCTTCGAGGCCGAGCACGTCGAGCTCGGTCGCAAGTATGCCGTGAAGGTCCTCTCTGCCGCGCACGCGGCCGCGAGCGACTCGGTCGAGCGCTTCCGCCGTGAGGCGCGCGCGATCGCTTCGCTCTCGCATCCGAACCTCGTTCGGCTGCACGACTTCGGCAAGTCACTCGACGGGCGCGTGTTCCTCGTGATGGAGCTGCTCGACGGCAAGCCGCTCGACGTCCACGCGGAGCACGGACTGCCGTGGCGGGAGGCGACGAAGCTCGCCATCCAGGTCGCGCGCGCCCTCGAGGCGGCTCACGAAGCTGGCCTCGTTCATCGAGACCTCAAGCCCCAGAACCTGTTCCTCACATCCGCTGGCGAGCTGAAGCTGCTCGACTTCGGCGTCGCGATGGCGCTCGCCGACACGACGGACTCGGAGAAGCGCCAGAAGGGCTTTGCCGTCTTCGGCACGCCCGAATACATGGCGCCGGAGCAGGTCGCGGGCGAGCCCGTCGACGCGCGCTGCGATCTCTACGCGCTCGGCTGCGTCCTCTACGAGCTCGTCACCGGCGCCCGTCCGTTCGAGGGCTCGCCAGTCGTCGTGATGGGTAAGCAGCTGCGCGAGGAGCCGACCAGCCCGCGCGCCCGCTCTCCTCAACGAGGCATCCCCATCGACGTCGAGGCCGTCATCATGAAGGCGCTCGCGAAGTCGAAGGAAGATCGCTACGCGACGGCGACGGCGATGCGCGAGGCGCTCGAGCACGCGCTCGTTGCGCCCGATCGCCGGCGCTCGCGCGCGAAGAAGGTCGTCTCGTTCGCCCTCGTCGCGTCGCTCGGCGTGATCGCCGCTGCCGGCCTGAAAGATCAGTCGGAGGCGCTCAGGGAGCTCGTCTTCGGCAAGTCTGCGCAGGTCGCGGTAGCGCCGGCGCCGGTGCCGGTGGACGCGCTGCCGTCGGCGCCGCTCGATGAGCCTGCCGCCGTGCAGCCCAAGGAAGCAGCACCTGCGGAGATCGCCGCGGCGGAGCCATCGGATGACGAGCCTACGCCGACCGAGGCTGCTGCTCCGTCGGAGGCGCCTTCGCCGTCGCGCCCCCGCTCGTCGACGGCGGACTCCGCTCACGCGCAGTCGGTGGCGGCCGCGGTGCCCGCGTTGCCCGCGCCGGCACACGCCTCGGAGTCGAGCTCGAAGCGTGCGTCCGACGACGCGGCTGTGGTCGACGCTCGGGTGGAAGACTCGTCGAAGGCCCGTCAGGAGAGTCGAGCGTCGTCGATCCTCCAGCGCGCGTCCGCGAGGCACGAGGACCCCGACGCGAAGACACGCCTGAGCGAGGCGCGTGCGCGCGCAAAGGACCGCCCCAGCGATCCCCGGGCTCTCCGCGCATGGGCGACGTCTGCCCTCCAGGCCGGCGAGACCCGTGAAGCTCGTCGTGCCGCGGAGGCGTGGGCCGTCCGCGATGCGAGCGCGGAGCCCCGGCTCTTCCTCGCAGGCGCGCTCGAGGCGAGCGGTCGTCGCCGCGAAGCGCGCGCGGTCCTCGAGGAGTGGCTCTCGAATCATCCGGACACGCCGGAGGCGCGCCGCATGCTGCAGCGGCTCGGTGCGTCGCCGGAGCCGGCGATCAAGCGCAGTGGCCGGACGCGGTCGTCGTCGTCGTCGTCCTCGTCCTCTGCGCGTACGCCAGGTCGGACGTCGCTGCATCCGCCGGATCCGGTCGCTGACGGGGAGTGACCGCGGCGCGGGCCGTTCGATGGAGATGCCGCGGACGCCGCGGCGAGCTCCGTCACGCGGGCAGTGCCGTCAGTTTGCTCGAAGCGTGACGTCGACGACCTCCTCGTAGCCGAGCCGCCCTTGCAACGACGGGCCGATGCCGACCGAAACCGTCGTTTGCCGCGGGAGGTGGACGCGAATGAGCCCCGTCGTCTCGAGCTCGGACTCGTGGCTTGCGGTAAGGCGCTTCGTACTCGATTCCGTCGGCCGAAGATGAGTGAAGACAAGCTCTTCGGCCTTAGCTCGTCCGCACGCTCAAGTACCGGCCCGAATATCCTCACAAGCCCTTCGAAACGCTCGAGGCCGCGCGCACGTGGGTCGCCGGCTTCGTCGCGTGGCACAACACCGTGCACCGCCACAGCGGCATCCGCTTCGCCACGTCCGACGACGGCATGACGGCCGGGAGAAAGACGTCCTGCCCAATCCGTGCACGCCTCTACGAAAGAGCGCGCCGGAAGCACCCGAACCGCTGGTCAGGTGCGACGCGCAACTGGAAGCCGGCTCCGGCTGTCTTCCTGAAGCCGAACCACCATCAGAAGCAGCGTCGCCGACACGACGACGGCATAGTCCCTCTCGAAAAGGCGACATCTACGATCTGCTTTGCCACTCACCGCTCAGCCCAATTCACCGCGAACATCCACTCGTTGAGCGCTTCGTGCCGGCATCACCGCATCGACATCGAGCGCTCCTCGCCGACCCGGACGCCATCCGCGTCCTGCCGTACTGGGCTCATGCGACAGGTACGTCGACCTCGCGCCGAAGTACTGGCCTGCGACCCAGACTCGTCTCGACCAGCGCGAGCTCGAGCTGTCGCTCGGACACGCGACGATCCCGTCGCCTCCCGAACGAGCGTCGTCGCCGAGCTGAGCGTGCCTCCACACGCGGGAGGAGGCGTCCTCCCCGAGAACGCGGGTTCCACCAGATACCCACGTCGCGCACCACGCGATTGAGCTGAGATCGTGGCGAGTACACTCGAGCCGCCGCGTTCTTCTTGCGGCGGAGGGTCAATCAAGAAGACGAGATGGCGTGTGCGCACTAGCGCCCGTGTCGAGGGGTGCTCATGTATCTCACGTTTTTCACTGTCTCGTCGAATGAGAGCTGGCATGGGCGGTGTGCTCGAAGTACAACGGCAAGCGTCCTTGGTCAGCTCGTGTCGCGAGTCTCGTTCGCGCGAGCGCATGCCTGGTCGTAGGGATCCATACGAAGGGGGGGGGATGCGTCAATCGACGGCTTGCGATGACTCGTTGCGTTGCGCGGGGCGCGTACGAGCGATAGGCGTTGCGTCGTGCGAGCCGGAATGGCCCTTCCCGCTCTGGCCGCCACAGTCGCCGTTCGATGTCCGGATCGAACGGCGGCCCCCTCTGCGGAACGGACCGCTCCATCCGAAGAGTGGCCGGTGGATACCATCGTCCCCTTCTTGACGTGAGGCGGAAGTGCGGCCCGCTCCGCTGCAGAGTTGCGGATTCTGGCCCCAGCTACTCTGGTGTCAGCCCTCGTCTGACTCCGCGACCAGCCCGCAAGTCCATTGGCGGATTCGACGACGCGAGTGACCTCACTCTCGCGGCTCGCCTCGTCCATTCATTTGCAATTCTTAGCAGACGTTCGCATTCGTCGTTTGCGACGCAAGGCCGATTGGCAAGTCCTCGCACCTAGGTGAATCCCTCGTACCGGCGGTACTGAAGCAGGTCGTACCGAGGTCCGCCTGAAGTTCTCGCCAGCCATGTCGCTTCTGAGACGATCGTTCGATCGCGAAGGGGAGCGTTCGATCGTCGAAGGGGAGCGTTCCGTTTCGAGACTACGCTGTGGGGTTCAGGAGCGGAATCAGACTGATCCACTGACCGACGTATCCAAATGACTGACACCGCTGCAAGCTTGCCCGATCTCTGCGCAAGATCCAGATTGGAGTTTTGCTATGTCATGTAAAATGCTGTTGCGATCGACTGCCCTCGGTCTCGTACCCATTGCATTGCTTGTGTCCACCGCGCCCGCATGCAGCGACGAGGCGCGCGGTGATGACGAGACCCCGTCCGGCGTCGTGCTTGGACAGCAGACCTCACGTCTCGTGGCGAGCCCGACGGCAGGGTTGATTGCGAATCCCGGCGCCACAGGGCAGGGGGTCAAGTCGACCTTCTTCTTTGCGGGGAGTTGGAAGAAGAACCCAAGTGGCCAAAATTATTCGCAGTGGTACGAATACCCGTCGGGTGACAACGCGGGGTTCTACACTCGCCATCCGCTCGATAGTCGACACCTAGGATGGTCGGAGGGGCCGACGAAACAAGATTTTGCCGTTGGCGAGATCAAGGCTGCAGGCTTCAATGTCGTCAGTATGTCGTTCTGGGGCGCACGTGGCACGGACGCCTGGTCGCATTGGGCTCCTATGCACACGTCTACCTATGCTCACGACGAGCTCTTCGAGGCGGCAACGCGAAATCCTATTTTCATTCAGCCGGTCATCGAGTCATACGCGGCGACAACATCGTTGTCGCCACCCGGGAACACGCCGAGCTGCATGTTTCCGGATGCATTCCCTAACGGTATGGGATGTATTGAAGACAATGTAGTCGATCTGGTGAATCGGTATATTGTGAATCCGGCGAATCCGGCTTGGCCCGCTCGGTGGTTGAGGCTCTATACACGGGACGGCGTGTCGTCGCGATATGCGGTCAACCTGTTTGAGGTCTGGTCGAGATCGAACGTCACGGAAGCGGCTTTCGCGATGGCGTTCGACACCCTCGCGCAGCGCGTTCATGACCGCACCGGAATCTGGGTCGGCTTCACGTTGGACGTGCGAACGCCTAGGTCCGCCTGCAATGCGGGCCGCTGTCCAACCGCGGCTAGTACCGGACCCCAGCTTCAACTGAGAAACTCGGTGCTCGCCATCCAGCCGTTTCGCAGCGAGATCGATGCACCCGTCCAGACCGACGTTGGACGAAGGAACTTCAAGCGGACCTTCGACGAAGGGTGGGTCAGCACGGGTATTCCTCTGATCCTGGATCTGACGGGGGGTTACGACGAAACGATCTTTGGAGGGATCGGTCCTAAATACGGCAACAACGATCGGTGGCGCACGCTTCAGCTTGAGCTGATCTCTGGAAAGCAGGTCGGTTGGAGCTTTTCAGCCTGGAATGGATTTACCGAAGGTTGGGCCGGAATGCCAACTCTTCAGTACGGTACGGATGGCACCCCTCAGGATACTATGAACCGCTGGCTCCGGTGGACGAACGCCAAGCCCGCGGGGGACTGTAATTACTCGACGTGGGCGGGAGGCCAGCCTTCGAATCATCTCTACGGAGCGATTTGCGAAAAGTGGTTCCAGATGAACGCATCGCAAGGCGCGCTGGGAAACGCCTGGTCGGCTCAGCTGCCGGGCGCCGCAGGCTCCTGGTATACCCAATTTCAGTATGGTCGCATCTACTGGAGCGGTGCTACTGGCGCGCATGAAATTCATGGAGATATTGCAATTCTCTACAGCGGGCTTGGTAACGAGACAAGCTGGCTGGGCCTTCCGACGACCGACGAGCTGCCGACGATAGCGCATTGTTCCAACGGTCGATACAATGCATTCGAGCATGGATATATCGATTGGTGTCCGGGTGTAGGGGCTTGGGCACATCCATAAGAAACTCGATAGGCACAACCTCAGGCCCGCGAGGGGCTACAGACGCGACGCGCTAGGCGCTCGCAGCGCTCCATGCGGCTGCCCCCGCGGGTACATCTTCGAACATCGTGGGCCGGTCAGCGTGGACCGGTCATTGACTAGTCATGGTCGTATCGACGGCTCTGTCTGTGTTGAAATGCTAAAACCGAAAGTGCGTGAACGTGCTGGGGAATTGAACTGCGGAGGTTGATTATGAGATTCGTTGGGCGGGCTCGGTTGTCTATCGCTGTGGCAGTGTCGCTGGCGGGTTGCGCGCAAGGGCCGTTTGACGACCCGTCGTCGGGACTTTTGCCGGATGAAGATGAGAATATTGGCGTGGTAGATGCGCCTCTCTACGTTGATAATCCATCGGGTGCTGTCGCTTGGAGTACCAAGTATCTGCGGTACTGCTTTGATGCGCGTGCAGGAAATTCAATCCCCTCTGCGGCGGATGCTGCTCTGATTCGAAGGGCCGTCGAGAATTCGTGGACACGGTATTCGGGTCTTACGTTGGTGGATGTAGGTGTCTGTCCTGCGAATTTTACCGGGATTCGCGTTCACGTGCAGAACGGCGCTTCCGCGCCGGCCAACTACAATGATCCTATGCCGCCTGGTTGCGGGGGCTGGGGTTGGCCGTGTGCGACTCATCAGAACATCGTTCTTACTACCACGTTCAACCATCCCGGACTTGTCGCGACGTGCGACCCCACGGTGGTCGGAGCGGCCGCAAGGAATCGATGTCTCGTAGGTACGACGACACATGAGTTCGGGCACGCGCTCGGTTTCGCGCACGATCACCGTCGCCCTGACTCTGCGTGCCTTGGGTTCCCGGATTCGAATCAGGGTGGCGGCAAAGCGCTGTCAAGCGGCGATGACAACTCCGTGATGAGCGGGTGTGTTGCGTTTTGGCCGGCCAATTTGGGAAATCTGACAGCGACCGACATTTTTGGCGTGCAGAGGGCCTACGGTCGTAATGCGCCCGGATCGATCGTTGCGTTTGATGGGAGATGTCTCGATATCTCCGGCGGCGCAGCCGTGAATGGGAACTTGGCGCAGACGTGGGACTGTCTTGGGGGAACCCAATTCAGCCAGGCGAATCAGAACTGGTATTGGACACCATCGAACGGAAAGATTGGTCTTTGTAGCTTTCCCAGAGTGCTCGACATTGCGGCGGCTTCAGGTGCCGATGGTGCCAATGTGCAGGCATTTGACATGCTTGCGAATGGCGCTGTCTCTCAGACATGGTCGATGCCTCAAGCGCAAATCCAGTCGCTGGGGGGGCTTTGCCTGGATATTCCAGGATACTCCGTGACGAATGGCGAGCAGGTGCAGCTTTGGGGTTGCTCCGGCGACACCTTCATCCATGCCAATGACTCGGCCTGGGGGACGCCAGGAAGTCTCAATACTTGGCGCGGCCCTGTGTCCGAAAATCAGCAGTTTACGCTCGAGCCTGACGGTCACATTCGCTTGACGGGGACGTTTTATACGTCCTCTGGACGAAACAAGTGCCTTGAGGTTCAAGGAGGGGCGCAGGCGAACGGAACGCCCGTTGTTATTGCGGACTGTGCGAATGTGAGCTCTCAGAAGTTCGCGTTGGCTGCGGCAGGAACGATCAAAGCATTCGGGGGATCTGGTAACGTCTGTGTCGAGGCTGGTATCTCGAACCTGGATACGTTCAATGGTGGCTGGGGGCAGTATAAGCTCCAGGTTTGGTCATGCAATGGCGCGATCAATCAGCAGTTCAATATGTTTGGGCAGATTCGGGCAATGGGAGATCGGTGTCTCGATGTGGCCGGTTGGGGCCGTGCGAACGGAACGAAGGTCTGGTCGTGGACGTGCAACCCAGTTTCCAACATGTCTACGAAGCAGGCTTGGCAGTTCTACTGGTGAGTCCGTGCTGCGACGCGCCCTGGGCGGATGCCTGTTGATATCTTAGGAGCTGCACGGACGTCCGAATCTCGAGTGGTCGTAGTGTGAGCTGCGTCTCGCCCTGGGATCTTGACGCGGATCAGCTCGCTGAGGACGACTCTGCCGGGTGACAGCCGCGTGGGCCGGCTCCGGCGGGTGCACGTGGGACGTGACGAGGAGGGCCTTCACGCGAAGCGCGGGGGCCCTCCTCGTCCGATTCGCCGGGCATGCTGGTCGTGAGCGTTTTCACTCGCGACCTCCGGCTCCAGGTTGATCGTGGTGCCGCGCCCGCCGGCGTGTGCAGGACCCTCACTGTGACCCCCGGCGGACGGAAGGTGTCACGAGCTCCATCGTTCGCGCGAACTTACCAGAGGGGCACGAAGCGACGCGTAGCACGGTCGACGCCCCTTGGCGGCGCTGCGAGGAGTGAAGTTGCGGTGCGGCGTTGGAGCTGCCGTGACCGCCTGGAAGGCTTGCGCTGCTCGCGCCCAACAGACGGCTGGGGCTACTGACAGGTCTTCGAGCCGTCAGGCCGGGGCACGATCTGCTTCGGGGGTTCGCAGCACTTGCCTCCGCCGATGTGCGCGGCGTCCGAAGAGCAGGGGTG
>JAFAER010000116.1 GCA_023423895.1 Pseudomonadota bacterium | reverse complement strand
CCTGCATCATGGCGCCGCCGCGGCGGTCGTACCAGGTCAAGAGCGCGCCGGCGTTCACGACGAAGCCGACCATCACGAGGATCTTGATGGCGGTCCAGAGAAGCTGCGTTCCGGTCATGGCGAGGGGATCTCTCGAAGACGCGTGAAGTACTTGGACGAGGTCAGGTCGTTGCCTGAGGCGTGACGGAGGAGGCGGAGGCGCCCGGGGCTGCGCCGCCTGCGACCGTGAGCTGCGAGCGGATGTCCTTCAGCTTCGTCCACGTGGGCTCGAAGCCGAGGGCGACGGCGATCGCGCGGAGCTGCTCCCACGCGGGGCGCGACGCCCCCTGCGGCTCGAGCGCCTTCTCGGCGACCTGTCGGAAGTTCTGGCGGTTGACGTACGTGCCCGAGTGCTCGGCCCACGACGTCGCGGGGAGCACGACGTGTGCGGCCTCCGTGAGCGCGCCTTCGTGCGCCGCGACGACGACGAGCGTGCTCACCATGCCGAGCGCGGTCGCGTCCTCGGGATCGTTGCGCGGCGTGACCCCGCCGAGCGCGACGACGTGCGTGACCTTGCCGCCTCGGATGTCGTCGATGAGCTGCGGGAACGGGCGGACCGTGGGCATCAGCTCCACGACACCTGCCGTGTTCGGGTTCTTGTCCTCGTCGATGAGGATGTCGTCCTTGTAGCCGGGGCCAGCGCCCGTGGCGTAGACGGCCTTGGCGCCGGCGAGGCGGGCGAGCTCGCGGAGCGCCCAGTTGTCCTCGAGCGAGTGCTGCGCGCTGAGGACGAACGCGATGCTCTCGCGCGACAGATCGCCGAAGCGCTTCGTCACCTCGGCGAGCGCGCCGTCGACGTTGGCCTTCTTGTTACGGACCTTCGCCTCGGTGAGGCGACCGACGTGCGCGGCGCGGTACGAGAGCATGCCGCCGTCGCACATCCAGTACTTGTTGACCGCCTCGTTGTCGCGCGGGCGATAACGATACGCCTTGTTGTAGCGCGGGTCGTAGTCGAGCCACGAGTTGCAGCCCGTCGCGCAGCCCTGGCAGACGCTCTTGGCGCTGCGGAGGAACCAGACGCGCGCCTTGAAGCGGAAGTCCTTCGTCGTGAGCGCTCCGACGGGGCACACGTGCTCCGTCATGAACGTGTAGTGGCCTTCGAGCTGGCGGCCCGGCGCGACGAAGATCTCGTTCAGGTTCCCGCGCTCGCGCATGTCGAGGACGGGGTCCTTGGCCACTTCTTCCATGAAGCGCACGCAGCGCGTGCACATGACGCAGCGCTCGGCGTCGTAGACGATGGTGGGCCCGAAGACGACGGCCTTCGGCTTGTGCACCGGCTCGTCGCGCATGCGCTTCTGCGTCTTCTGGTGATCGAGCCAGTAGTCCTGCAGCTTGCACTCACCCGCCTGATCGCAGATCGGGCAGTCGACCGGGTGATTGAGGAGCAAGAACTCCTGGACGTCCGCGCGCGCATCGAGCACGTGCTTGCTCGTGTCCGCGAGGACCTCTTGCCCGTCCGTCGCCGGGAGCTGGCAGGCGGGCTGCAGCTTCGGCTTCTGCACCGGGCGGTAGTCGTTGAGCTGCGGATCCCACTCGACGATGTCGAGCATCATCGCGCGCTGCTGCGGCCCCGGCTTGACCTCGACGAGGCACATTCGGCAGTTCGCCGGGACGCTCAGGCCGGGGTGGTAGCAGTAGTGCGGGATCTCGATCCCCGCGCGGGCCGCTGCGCGGATGATGCTGTCACCCGGCTCGAAGGGGATCTCTTTGCCGTCAAGCTTGAACGTGGGCATGTCGTCGGGCTGGTAGGGGCTGGGCTCGTTGCGAGCCTGGGCATACCTGTGGGCCGGGGATTTACGACGAATCCCTGCTGCTTGGAAGCACGCATTCGCGCCAGCGAAACATTTGCGGGAACTGAAGAGGCTCCAGGCTCCAGGCTCCAGGCTCCGGGCTCCAGAGTCGAGAACGGAAGAGCGATGCCCGGAGCCTCGCGGCCGAGCCTCTCGAGAGGCGATCCGGCTGAGCGGTTCGCAGCGTGACGGCCTGCCCGCCTTGTTTTCTCCCTACCTGGCGCCTGAAGCCCGGAGCCTCGCGGCCGATTCCTCTCGAGACGCGATCCGGCTGAGCGGTTCACAGCGTGACGCCCTGGCCGCTTTGCTTTCTCCGACCTGGAGCCTGGGGCCTGGAGCCTGGAGCCTCAAGGCAGCGAGATCAGCCCGAGCCGGGCGAGACGCTCGAGGATGGCCTTCACCTCGTCCTCGATCATGCCGGACATGTCGACGATGGCCGCGGCCGTGTTCCGGCCGTCGACGAGCGACAGCACAAACGCCGCGCGGGTGTCGATCGGCGCCCTGGCGATGACCGCCCGCGACGCCAGGAGCTTGGGGGCGCTCTCGCGACGCGTCGTTCGCGCGAGCTTGACCGCCGCCGTGCCGACGTCGTCGACGGTGACGGGCGGCCGATTGCTCCGTTCCCGCTTCACCCGCGTGCCCGTCGGAGCTTCGGGCTCCCACGACGCCGTCCGCCGAGCCGTGGGCCGGTCGGAGCGGTACGTCTGCGAAGGCTCGGGGTCCTCCTCGCGCCGGACGCTGTCACGGAGCCGCTTCCCCGACGCCTGCGGGATCGGGGCCTGGCTCGGACTCCCGCTCGCATCATCGCGCCGGAAGCTGTCGCGGACCCGCTTCATCTCGGAGCTGTCCATCCGAGGCAACCCGCTGCTCGAGCCGAGCCCAGGCTGCGTCCTCGTCTTGTTGCTCGGCGGCTTCGACATGGGGAGATTCTTCGGGGTTCAGGGTTGCGCCCGTGATCGCAGCCCTCTTCGATAAGGCGCCCGATCTGGTCAGGCGTCAAGCCACGCGGACCCAAATCGCAGCTCATTCGCGCGCGCGCAATCTGCGATCGAAGCGCCCATCGAATGTTGCCCCGCCAAAGGCGACGCGTCCCTCGTGGAGATCCACTACACCCCCATTTCCCCGCACAATCCCGCCCGTTTTCCCCGTTCCTCGTTCGTGTTCCCTCTCTCTCTCTCCCATTCCCCGTTCCCGGTTCCCCGTTCCTTGTTCGTGTTCCCTGTTCCTCTCTCTCCCATTCCCCGTTCCCTGTTCCCTGTTCCCTGTTCCCTGTTCCCTCTCCCCTCCCCGCAGCGCGTCATCCCCCCATCAACTTCCTCCGCGGCGCCTCCTCGAACGTCTCCTCGAACGCCGAATCGAGCGTATCCCCCTCGCGATATCCCGAGGGCGGCGTAGGCGACGACGATGACGGCGGCGGCGGCGGCACAGGAAAGCCATCCGGCCCGCGCGGTGGCCCGGAGCGTAAGGTCGGCGGTTCCGGCGAAGGCTCCGGCACCTTCGGCATCTGAATCGTCTCGTCAAGCCTCCCCGCGCTCTCCGTCGTCGCCGATGCAACCGACGTCGCCGTGGGCGATGACGGCATCGGCGCCGTGACCATCCGCAATCCGGACGGACGGCGGCGCGTGGGAACGGCGTCCATCACGCCGGCAATGACCGGGACCGAGCTCGCGCGCAACCAGCGCGCCCCGCTCCGCGCGGGGCACACCCAGCAGTCGGGCGGAAGCCTTCCCGCGAGGATGGCCTCGGCAACGGCCTTCGCCGCCACCGGACCGATGGGCGGGCCATCGACCCGATAGACGTACCACTCAGACCATTCGGACACGTTCCATCGCGATCTTGCAGGCGCGAGGATACGGATGTGCTTACCCCCGCTTCCGGCGACCGGCAAGCGGAGTCAGCCTCTTCGTGTCGAGGAAAAGCGTGGCGGGCGCGCGCGCACACGCCCATGGACGTACGAAGGCTGATCGATCGATCCGACCGACCAGCCTCGCCGAGGTCAACGCGCGTGTTCGTCGGCAGCGCGACGAATCAGTCCGTCAGCTCAGTGATCGCACTCGCCGCCGATCATGTTGAGCGACCCGAACGTCGGGACGATGTCGCTCAGCATGGCGCCGTTGATGAGATCGGACAGCCCTTGCGTGATCGCGAAACACGGCGGGCGGATGCGCACGCGCCACGGCGTGCCGGTGCCGTCCGAGACGAGATAGTACCCGAGCTCGCCGTTGCCACCTTCCGTGTACGAGTAGACCTCGCCCTTCGGAACCTTGGCGCCCTCCATGATCAGCTTGAAGTGCTGGATGGTGCCTTCGATCGTCGTGTAGACGTCCTGCTTCGGCGGGAGGATGACGCGCGGATCGTCCACGTTCACCGGGCCCTCGTCGGCCATGCGGTCGCACGCCTGGAGGATGATGCGCGCGCTCTGGCGGAGCTCGCCGAGACGGACGAGGAAGCGGTCCATGTTGTCGCCGCGGGTGCCGACGGGGACGTCGAAGTCGACCTCGTCGTACTTGAGGTACGGATGCACCTTGCGGATGTCGTACGGAACACCGGTGGAGCGAAGGCACGGCCCCGTCCACGACAGCGCGATCGCGTCGGCGGCGCTGATGTTCCCGATGTTCTCGAGGCGGTCGATGAAGATGCGGTTCTTCAGGAGCATCGCCTCGCCTTCCTCGACCAGCTTGAGGATGGCGGGGAGGGCCGTACGGCACATCTCCTTCAGCGCGGGGGTCGGCGGATTCGCCATGCCGCCGATGCGGCCGAACGAGTGCGTGAGGCGGGCTCCGGTCTCCTCTTCGAGGATGTCCCAGACCATCTCGCGGGCCTTGATGTACCAGAGGAACGGCGTGAACGCGCCGAGCTCCATCGCCATGGCGCCGTTGCATGTCAGGTGATCCGAGATGCGAGCGAGCTCGCCGAGGATCATGCGGTACCACTGGCAACGCTCGGGCACCTGGATGTCGCAGAGCTTCTCGACCGCGAGCGCGTAGCCCACGTTGTTGAGCATCGGCGACACGTAGTTCAGGCGGTCGACGTACGGGAAGACCTGGGTCCAGGTCCCGCGCTCGCACATCTTCTCGAAGCCGCGATGCAGATAGCCGATCTGCACGTCGCTCTTCATGATCGTCTCGCCGGACAGCTCGAGAACGATTCGCACGGTGCCGTGCATCGCAGGGTGCGACGGCCCCATGTTCAGGTGCATCGGCTCCGACGGGAGCTCGAGCTCGTTGTCGTCGAGATCGAGATCGATCGGCTCCATCAGCTCTCTCCTCGTTCGGTGCCCCAGATACGACGCCCGAAGGGCATGCCCTCATCGATGCTGAAGGGCGCTTGCTTTCCGAGCGGCAGGCCGGCTTCTTCTTCCGTGCGATACGGGACGAGCGGCTGCGTCTTGTTCGCCGGATAGTCCTTGCGGAGCGGGTGCCCCTCGAACTCCGGATACATGAGGATGCGACGCAGGTCGGGGTGGCCCTTGAAGCTGATCCCCATGAGGTCGTACGTCTCGCGCTCGAACCAGTTCGCGCCCATCCAGACGTCCGTGACGGTGTCGATCTGCGCGTCGTCACCTTCGGCATCGCCAATGCGCGACTTCAGACGCACGCGGTGACGCTTCGAAACCGAATAGAGGTGGAGGACGACTTCGAAACGGGGCGTGCGATCGGGGTAGTCCACCCCGCAGAGGTCGACGAGCATGTCGAACGCCATCGACGCGTCGTCGCGGAGGAAGCGGCAGACGTCCTTCCACTTGTCCGCGCGGACGACGGCGGTGTCGTCACCGAACTCGGAGTGCGTCTCGACGATCGCGTCGCCGAACTTCTCCTTCAGCGTCTCCAGAACACGGAGGCTCATCTCACGCCTCTCCTTCGCGCTGCGACTTCTTGCGGAGCTGAACCAGGTCGCGAATGGGGTCTTCCCGCGGCTTCACGATACCGGGGCGGCGATCACCGGATGCGCCCTGCGTGATCTTGTCCTGGAGCAGCATCAGCCCGTCGAGGACGGCCTCGGGACGGGGCGGGCAGCCCGGAACGTAGACGTCGCACGGGATGATTTTGTCGATGCCCGGGACGGTCGTGTAGTTGTCGTAGAAGCCGCCGCAGCTCGCGCACGTGCCGAACGCGAGGACCCACTTGGGCTCCATCATCTGCTCGTAGATGCGCTTGAGCACCGGCGCCTGACGCTGCGAGATCGTGCCGACGACCCAGAGGAGGTCGCTCTGGCGCGGCGAGAAGCGCGGGGCCTCTGCGCCGAAGCGCGCCGAGCCGTCGAAGCGCGGGCTCGTGAGCGCCATGAACTCCATTCCGCAGCACGCCGTGACGAACGGGTACTTGAAGAGCGACCACTTGCGCGCCCAGGCGAGGAGCGCGTCGAGCTTCGTCGTGGCAAAGCCGGAGCTGCCGCTCGCGCCGCCTTCGATCGTGACCTGCTTCAGCTCTCCCATTCCAGTGCACCCTTCTTCACGACGTAAACGAGAGCGACGACGACGACGCTGAGGAAGCCGAACATCGACGCGAGGCCGACCCACCCGAGGCTCTTGAACTGAACGGCCCA
>JAFAER010000072.1 GCA_023423895.1 Pseudomonadota bacterium | reverse complement strand
GAGAGCGAGAGCGAGAGCGAGAGCGAGAGCGAGAGCGAGAGCGAGAGCGAGAGCGAGAGCGAGAGCGAGAGCGAGAGCGAGAGCGAGAGCGAGAGCGAGAGCGAGAGCGAGAGCGAGAGCGAGAAGGAAACCGAAAGCCATCTCGGCGCGAAAGCCAGTCGCGTGGATAGTTGACGGATCGCCTCCTATCGGAAATTGCAGTCAGAGCGGAGCCGTCGACCCGTTGACCACGTCCAAAAGGCGCGCGGGCCTGCTCGAGCGCGGGGCCGCGCCTCGCTCGCTACGCAGCATCGGGTTCGTCGGCTTCGAGCGTAGTCGGACCGCGGGCACGGACGAGCCGTGGGGCATCTACCGCGATGGCGAGGTGCTCCAGGATACGGCGGGCGCTGTTCGGCTCGACGACCGCCTCAACAATCCGGATGCGCCCGCAACACTTCGGGCACTCGAGGACGTCGACGTCGAACGTTCTCTGGAGGAGCTGCGACCAGCGCAAGCGCGGCGAAGTTGCGTACAGTAGCCCGCGGAGGAGGCGAGCCCAGTGCCGGACGCCGAGGATGTTGGGCGCGAGGTTCGCAACGTCCGCCGAGGCGCCGCTGCCCGGCGATGCTGCCGGTTCGTGGCGTGCGTGCCTGCAGGGCGAGAGCGCCGGGAGCGCCATCGTCCTTTCGCAATTCAGCCGGATCGTTCGTCGATTCGCTGAGGCGCCCCGCCCGCCGATCGGGGTCGCTCGATGGGCCACCACGAAGGAGAGTCGGCGCCTCCGCACCTTGGTCGCCCGGGCGCCTTGGCGTCGGCCGCGGCCGTCCCGGGGCGGACGCTTGAACCCGGGGGCGTACACGGCACGATCTCGCGTCGCCATGCGGAATGAGGCGCGAGCACCCCATGGTAGCGCACGAGGGGGTACCGCGGGGGCGGTACGATCGCAGCGAGCCGTGCAAGCAGGTCCAGTGGGGTCATCAACCGATGCTTTGCCCGACCAGCCCCGAGCTTCTTGATCCGATACGCGATCCGGCCACCGGGGAGCCTGCGGAATCGGTCGAGCGAGAATGGTGGCCGTGCCCCGTAGCGCATGAGCCGCTCGCGACCGAGATCATCTTCGGCAGCGATTCGAACGCTTGCGTGGATGTTGAAGCCAGAAAGCTCGACTGCGCCACCATCGCGGGCGGGACCATCCGCATCGCTGCCACACCTTCAGCGCCGACCGGCGCAGAGTGCGCCCATAGCGCGCGCGTCAGCATCACGTGTCCGAGGTAATTCACCGCCCAAGCGCGATCGACGCCGAACTTCGTGGGAGACGCCTCCCAGTAGAAGCCGCCCGCAGCGTGCACGATCCCATCGAGATGCGCCTTTCGCCCGCTCGGGAAGACACCGTCGCTCTCCGTCCAGCGTCGCTGCGCAGCGCTCCAATCGTCGCCTCCGATGATGCGCATCTTGGGCCTCTCTTGAACGACCCACTCTTCCTTCGGGCGATCGACCTGCTTCATCTTGCCGGAGAGCGGATCCTTCACGGTCGTCGTGCGGTTCCAGACGAACTTCCCGGTGTAGTTCTCGTCCTTGAGGATCCGCGAGACTCGCGTAGATCGCTGCCCGCATCGCCCTCCTCCTTCGAGAGCGCCGCGGCGAACTCCTCGGCCAGCAGGTCCGCGAGGTGGTCGACGAACTGTTCCGTTTCCTCATAAATCCGTCTGAGCTCTCCCCTCGACCGTGAAATCGCACTCCGCGCAGTCCGAGCACTCGTCGTCGTCCCAGCCCTTGTGCGCGAGCTTCTGCACCGCCCAGCCGCGAACACGCTGCGCACCGCAGCCCGTCGGCGTCTCCTCCGGAGCGCCCTCGCAGAAGAGACCCGTGAAGGCGTCGCACGGCCGATCGCATTTGGCGCCCCCCTCGCAGCGGCCGTTCGCGACGCAGCCCTGGTGACCGATGGCGAGGTCGATCCCCTCTGCGATCTCGTGCATCGCGATCTGCGTCTCGCTCCGGACGAGGGACGCGCCGGGCCAACACGGCGGGTTCGTGCGCACGAGGGCGAGAACGGCCCTCCGGTGATCGACGACGCCGATGTCGTGATAGCCGCACGCGTTGCGCATGGGCAGCTGGGCTCCGAACCCGAAGACGAGATAGACGGGCACGGCGTCCGGCGATGCCGACGGTAGGGCAACGATCATCCGCTCGATGGCGTGGTTGCGGTTCTGAGCGTCGATCTCGGCCTCCGCGAGCGGCACCACCCATGAGCCCTCGTACGAGATGCGCGCCATTCCGCGAAAGAACGTCTCGTAGTTCGAGCGCTCGATGAGGCACCGAAGGAAGGCGTCGAGCTCGGCCCGGTGCTCGACGTCCGAGCCTTCCAGCCAGAGCGCGCGGACGGCGAAGGACCTCGGCACGTCGAACGGCGGGGGAGGCGGAGGTGGAGGGGGCTGGCCGATGCGCTTCCAGTCGACGGGGACGAGCACGGGCCGGCTCGCCTCGTCTTCTCGCGCGACGAGGGCGGGAGCCCAGGCCTTCACGTCGGGCCGAAGGGCATCGGGGGACTCGGCGACCGTGCGCGCTTCGAGCTGGCGCAGCTCGGTCGGATCCGGGTGGCCGACGTAGAGGGGCGAGGGCGGATCGCTGTTGGCAGCAAGGGCGCGCGTCTCGGGCGGGTCCGATCCGAAGAACGACGGATCGTAGACGAGCCCTTGCCCGTCGACGAGCGACGGGGACGCGACGACGAGAGCAGGAGTCTCGCGGGCGATGGCGACGAGGAGGGTCGTCGACGCGCTGAGGCATGCGTCGAGCACCACGAGATCGGGCGAGAACGCGGCGACGGCGGCCGCGACGCGCTCGGCCGGGAGACCCGCGATGGTCTCGCCGGTGCCATGACCGCTGACGATCACGTTGCGCACGGGCGGCTGGCGATCGGGCACCTCGTCGATCGGGACGAAGCGGCATCGTCCAGGCGGGCAGTCGGGGCGTAGCTCGGGTGCAGCGCGGTCGAACAGCACGACCGTGGACGGTTCGACCGGCGGAACGTAGTCACGTGCACCGCCGCTGCGTGACCACGTGAGGATCCCGCTCGGCGCGTTCATCGCGCTTCGCGCGAGCACCGTACCGTCGGCGTCGACGATCGACGCCTGGCCTTCCACGGACGCATAGACAATCGGAACGCCGAGCTCGACGGCGCGCAGGCGCACCTGCGAGAGCACCACCCACGAAGCCTGCGCTCGCCTCGTCTGGAAGGCGTCGCCGGCCGACACGGTCACGAGATGGCCGCCCTTGCGCACTCCCTCGATGACGAGCTCGCGCGTCAGGATCTCGCCGCAGACGAGCGGAACCAGCTCTCGTCCCGCCGCGGAGATTCGGGGAGGCGCAGCGCCCTTCGCGAGCCAATCGCTACCCAGACCGAGGAAGGACGCCTCGAACACGGGGAAGAGGACGCGCTTGGCGCGCACCTCCTCGATGTTGCCCAGCGCGGTGACGTGCAGAAGGCTGTTCTGCATGCCGACCGACGAGCTCGTGACCACCCCGACGATGTGCTCGATGCCGGTGCCGGCGAAGGGCACGAGCGTCGCCGCGCGTTGCATTGGGCCCTCGTCGAGCCGCGGATGACCGGCGAGGATCTGTTCGGGCCAGACGACGAGGTCGGGTGCGGGCGATAGACCTTCGAGCGAGGGGAGCTCGAGCCTGCTTCGTAGGTGCGTGACGGCGACCCCCTCGAGGAGGGCGGGGTCGGCCTTCTGGAGCGGCGGTGCCAGAGCGAACAGGAAGAGGCATCCGACGACCGGCGCGACGTAGAGAGGCCGCCGCTTCGCGAGCCCCTCGCCGAGGGCAGTGGCCGCCGCCAGACAGGAGAGCAGCGCGGGCACGGCTCCGCCCCAGTGCACGAGCCGCATCACGGCGGGGATCTCCACCTGCGTGCTCACCCAGTCGTCGACGACGCTCGTCCACCGCACGGCCAGGCGTTCGCCCAGAGCCCACGCGATCGGAAACCAAGCGCAGATGGGGAGCCGCTGCCTCGCGAAGACGATCCCCGCGGACACCAGCATCGTGACCGGCAGTCCCACGACGACGACCATTCCGGTGCCGATGAGGAGCTGAACGGGGAGCGGGCGCTCGGGCGACAAGGCGAAGGCGAGCGGGAAGCCCCACCAGAACCAGAGCACGTGTTGAACCGCGGACGCTGCCAGATAGCCGAGCAGCGCGCGCCGGCGCGGCTCGGTGATGGCGATCGCGTACGCCAGGAGCGCGGTCCCGGGCCACGCGAGCACGCCGAGCCCTGGCCCCATGTGGGCGGTTCCTAGGAGAGCGCCGCCGGCCAAGGCCGTCGCGAGGCCTTCTCTCCGCCACGGACGACGGGGACGCAGAGGCTACCGCTCCGAGGTCACTGGCATTGCGTGCACGCAGCGCCTCCTCCGGAGACATCGCACGCCACGCAGTCGCAGAAATCGCGGAAGACGGTGCAGACCGCCGGCGCGGTCGCGAGGCGGGTAGCTCCGGTCCCGAGATCAAGGGGTGTCTTCACGTCAGGCAGCGGCGACTGCGCCGCGCTGTACGCGACGAGCAGGTGCTCGAGCGGCAGCTTCTTGTACGCGGGCATGTTCTTCAGGAGCGCGACCGCAGCCTTGCCGTTCGGCGCGCTCTGCCCGTTGACCGTATAGCTGCCGTCCGGGTTCCGGGTGATCAGGATCAGATCCTTGTCGCTCGAGAGCCCGATGGTGTTCGACGCCGGATTGAAGGCGAAGTGGCTCGTGGTCTTTCCTGTGCTTTCGAGGAAGAGGTTGAGGATCCCGCCTTGCGAGGCGTCGACGTGATCGGCGCGCACCTTGACTGGGCGGGTGGCCCTCTCGCTGTCGAGCTTGACATCCAGCTTCTGCTCGAAGCGGAAGTGCCGGTCGGCGCCCCACTTCGCAGTGGGGCGGGTTCCCGGCTCGGCGATCTCGAAGGGAATGCCCTTCATCCGGAACCTCTTCGGCTTGTCGTCCTTGGCGCTGGCGATCGAGGCTACGGCTCCCAGGCCGGTGACGAGAGCAAGGGCAAGGGAAAGTGCGAAACGGGTTCGTCGTTGCATCGCAGTGTGCTTCCTGTCTTGGGCGAGGTGCAGCCGTGGGCGAGGTGCAGCCGTGGGCGAGGTGCAGCAGGCCCTTCTAGCGATGAGAGCGCCGACGCGCCCGCGAGGTCGAGTAGCCATTTGGCTACGCACGTCTTGCCGCTGCAGAGACGGCACTTTACGTTCGGGTGGGTGTCGACCAGTGAGGCCTCGGCTGCTGATCTTCGCGGGGTGATCGCGCTTACGGGCGAGCTCGCCGAGCTCTCCGCGGTGTCTCTCAACGATGCGCGTCGCCATCTCCTCGATCGCATTCCGGCGCTCGTCGGCGAGTCGGCCATCTGGTGGAGCATCAGCGCGAACCAAGGCTCGGACCTCGCCGTCGTCGCATCCCACGTCCACGGCGTCGACGAGGAGGTCGTCCGCCGGTGGCAAGCAGAGTGGCTGGCCGTCCATTCGTACCGCGATCACCCGATGTGGGAGCCCGCGTATGGGTCGCGCGCGGCCAAGACCGTCCGGCGTGAAGAGGTGGTCTCCGACCGCGACTGGGCGACGAGCCCGCACATCCAGGAGTGGAGCCTCGCGATCGGTCTCGACGACACGATCGTGAGCGTGGCACCGCTCCGCGCGGACATGTTCGCCTCCCTCGTCATCACGCGTCCTCTCGGCCAACGCCGGTACACCAAGCGAGAAAGCGAGATCATCGCGCTGCTTCAGACCAGCATCGCGTGGATGAACCGCGCCGCGTACGCCGAGCTCACGAAGTCGCCGCTCGAGCGTCTACGACGGAGTCTCAGCGAGCGCTATGCCCGCGTGCTCGACGAGCTCCTCGCCGGCGGGAGCGAGAAAGAGATCGCCGCGGAGCTCGGTCTGAGCGTGAGGACGGTCCACAAGTACGTGGAGCACGTCTACCGCGTCTTCTCGGTCAGCAGCCGCGGCGAGCTGATGGCGCTGTGGATTGATCGGGAGTGAGCTGCGGCCCATCGCTCGGCTCGAGCGCGGTGTACAAGCTCGTGGCCGCGCCGGGCGGGCAGACCTCGACGTTCCCCGATCTGCTCTCGAAGACCGGCTCACCGACTCGTTGGATCACGCGGGCTCACGCCATGACGAGGCTCTGCGTGACCGTCTTCGGGTCGAACGTGACGCGGAGAGGGACGAAAAAAGGCCGAGCAGACCACGGTAGCCCGGAACGCATTCCCAACGGGCAAGGATCGCGACACGCTTTCGGGTCAGGTACGCTCGATCCACTCCCCTGTTCGAAGCGTGAGACGCGCGGTCGAACGACGGCGAGCGAACGCCTTTGCCCGACTCTTCGACGAAATCGCCGCCGCACGGACGGTCGGCGCTGTCGTGGGTCGCTGACCACGCCCCCTGCGTTCCCGGCGCGCTGAGCACCGTGCGCGTGAGCAACGCATCGGCATCGGACGAGTGGCAGGAGTTGCCGAAGATCACGCAGCCCCTCCTCATGAGTGGTCTTGCGCGCAGCCATTGCCGTCCGTAGCGTGATAGATCGCGCTTCGTCCGTTTTCTCTGCTGCATCTCCCGGGAGAACCATGTATCGACTCACGTTTCGTCGTCTTCTGGTTGGTGTAGCGGTGACCGCGACGGCCAGCGCCATCGCGTGCGGCGGCGGCGGCGGCACCGTCCCCCTCGATTCGACGGACGACACCGACGGCTCCGTATCCGGCCCACAGTCACCGCCGCCGGCCGCCCAATTCAGCATCGGCGGCACCGTGATTGGGCTCAAGGGCACCGGGTTGGTGCTGGCAAACCGTGGTGGAGACGACGTCGCCATCGCAGCCGACGGCTCGTTCCAGTTCGCCGCCAAGCTCGCGGCGGGCGAGAGCTACGAAGTCACCGTGAAGACGCAGCCGTCGGCGCCCGCGCAAACGTGCGCGGTAAGCGGCGCGACCGGCACCGTGGTCGGCGGGAACGTCACCTCGGTGACCGTGAACTGCACGACCGATCGATTCACGATTGGCGGCACGGTGGCTGGACTCGAGGGATCGGGCCTCACCTTGCAGAGCTCGGGGAGTGACGACCTGCAGATTTCGGCGAACGGCACCTTCGCCTTCGCGACCACGGTCGCCGACGGCGGCGCGTACGCCGTGACAATCCGGACGCAGCCGACGGACCCGAGCCAAACCTGCACGGTGGCGGCGGGCGAAGGCGCGGTTGCCGGCGCGAACGTAGACAACGTGCAAATTACATGTTCCACCAACACCTACGCGATCCGCGGCACCGTTGCGGGTCTGCGTGGGCAGGGCCTGACCCTCGAGAACAACGACGGAGAGGAGCTCGCGATCGCGCAAGACGGCGCGTTCGCGTTCGTGCAGCCCGTGGAGAGCGGTGCTGGATACGCCGTCACCGTGACTGGCCAGCCGACCGGCCCCAGTCAGTCGTGTGAGGTTGCCAACGGGTCTGGCACCGTGGGGGCGGCCGACGTGACCGACGTGACCGTGACGTGTACCACCCGCTCGTTCGCGGTGGGCGGCACGGTGAGCGGCCTCGCCGGTGGGAGCCTGGTGTTGCAGAACAACGGCGGGGACAATCGGGCGCTCACCGCCAACGGCCTCTTCTCGTTCGCCACACCGGTACTCAGCGGCTCGCCCTACGCAGTGACGGTACTGACACAACCCATCGGACCTTCGCAGACGTGCACCGTCACCGCGGGGACGGGCACGGTGGTCGACGCCGACGTGGTGTCGGTGGCCATCAACTGCACGGTGGACTGCAACGCCGCGACCTGCCCGAACGGCTGCTGCGATGGCAACCAGTGTCGGGCCGGAACTACCACCGGCGCCTGCGGCCGGGGCGGCGAGACGTGTGCGGCCTGCGGCGCTGGAGAGATCTGCGAGGGGTCGACGTGTGTCACCGGCATCGGCACCTGCGCCGCGGGCGCCAACGTGTGTACCGCTCCGGGGGCCAATCTCGGCTGCAACGGGAACCCCGCTTGCTTCTGTTTCCCGAGCTTGGGCGGCAACACCCGGTGTGCGAGCTATTATACCACCAATCAGGGTTTCCTGCGGCCGTGCAGCAGCGATGCGGAATGCGCCGATCTCGGCCCCGGCGCGTTCTGTCCAAAACAGTTCGACTCCTGTGGCGGCGTCTGTTCGCTCCCGTGCAAGTGATCGACCTGTCGGGGGCAAGCAGGAGACGCTCGTCGTGTGGGAGTTGCCCCTGCAAGAACGAGCCGCGGCCCCCTCTCGCCGGGCGTCCACGACGATGTCCGTCAAGCGTACGGCGAGCGGCGGAAGACCTCTGCGACGAAGTCGACGAACGCACGGATCTTCGGCGCCGGATCCCGTGACTGCGCATGCAGCGCGACCACGGGCATCGGCGGAAGCTCGTAGTTCGCGAGAACGACCTCGAGGGAGCCGGCCGCGATGTCGGCGGATACGCTGTATTCGAGCAGGCGGATGAGCCCCGCGCCCGCGACAGCAGCTCGACGCAAGACCTCACCGCTCCCCGCAACGAGCTGGCCAGCAACAGGGGCAGCGAAAGGGGCGCCCTTGCGCGTACGGAAGCTCCACGGCATCGGATGGCCGCGAAGCAGATACATGAGGCACTTGTGGCCCGATGTCTGATGTTCAACGTCGGCGATCGTCCGCGCAATTGGCCACTCGTCCAGGGCAACCAGACGCGCGAGCATGCAGGCCATCCTCCCGCCCCCGCGTCGCTTCTGTCGAGCGCTCGCTACGATGCCGTCACGACTGCGATGGGGGGCTTCGAGCCGGATCGCGTCGCAGTCCTACTCGGTGCACTTCTTCGCCGAGAGATCGCAGAGCACGGCGTCGGCGCCCTCTCCGTACACGCCTTCGCCGTTGAGCCCCAGCCTCCGTTCGACGAGCCACCAACTTCCGACCTGGGTGAGGGTCGCAGTCATCGGGCCCCTCGCGGCCTGCGAGGAGTCCTCGAGTATGGTCTTGGACGTCGTGTCGCCCGGCCACTGGACCTCGACGACGCCGTTCATGACCGGAGCATCGGGAGCATCGGGAGTCGGTTCGATGCTCTTCGTCTGTCGCTGACGGAACGTGACGCCGCTCACCTCGATCGACCCATTCCACGGGATCGGCTTGCCGTTCTTCGGCAGCGTGCGACCTTCGCCCTTGAGCTCACGTTCGGCGCGAAGCCAGCTGCCGTACGGAATGACGTACTCACCAACGCCCGACGACGGCGCGGCGGTGTCGGCGAGCTCGGCGATCGTCGTGGACCGCGTGGGATCGATCGAAATCAGCGCGGCGTCGGAGTTGCGCCAACTGCCCCCTATCACGTGGCCGAGGACGCAGTACACGCGCGGCACGCTCGGCAGGAACGCGTGGCATCCGAGCGGCGGTTGTTCCTCCGGCACGATGCCGAGCACGCCCCGGGGCCTTCCCTTCCCCATTCGCGCATACGCGAGCGCTGGATCGATCGGGCCCACTCCGTATTCGTTGGGGACCTTGACCTCGTCGAGCTCGTCCCGAAGAGCGATCTCGGAGATCGAGACCTCGCGCCACGCAGGCTTCGTCCCCATCTGCACCTTCTTCACCGTCATGCGCAGGACGCCGGGCGGCTGAAGCGGCGTCGGGAGCACGATTGGCTGAAGAGCACGCGACGCGACGTCGAGCTTGAAGCCCTCGACGACGACCGCCATTTCGCCGCGCTTCTCCTTTCCAGGGCCGAGGGGGACGATCGGCGCCCATGAGAGCGCGATCTGCTCGATCCGTGGATTCGCGAGGAAGAGATCGGGATCGCCGGGTGACTGAGGTTTCTTCGTCATTCCGACCGTCATCAGGAGGCTCTTGATCGAACGCGAGCCGCTGACGTGCATCTCCACCCACGCGCCTTCGAGCTCCCCGGTCTTCGAGCTCCACGCGGTATCCGTATTGCCGTCGGAGATGAGCATTGGACTCTCGGTCTCGTTGTCGACACGCGACGAGACGGATAGCCGAACGACGGCGAGCCCGAGGTCGACGGGGCGGCGTGCTCCCGCGTCCCGCTCCGTCGTCACCACGCCCGCCTCGACGCTCTGACCGGCATCGACGATGGCGACCGCGGCATCATCCGGTGGCGCAGCGCTCGGCGACGTCTTCTTGCAGCTCGTAGCGAGCACCAAGAGCGCCGGCAGAACCTCCCGCAAGCCCTTGAAGCACTTTGGTCCTCGACTCATTTGCATTCGAGCCGAAGGTTCCCCCGACTCGAAGCTGAAGGCAACTTGCCCGAACCGCGGAGGCGCCGAATTGAATTCGATTCGGCCCGCTCTCCGTGAGGGCTGTCGAAGCGGCATTCCGTCCGGAAGTAGGGCCGGCCGACGAGCCTCGAACGAAGTCGCGGTACCGAGCTGTTGAGCGCGGTTGACTCGCTTGCTTGCGAAGACGAACAGAGCGCCGACGCCTTTCGGTATCCTTCTCTCGGGGCGAAAGCCAGTCGCGTGGGCAGTTGCCGGATCGCGTCGGTTGCCGCCGCGGGGGCCTCGCCCCTTCACCTCGCGCTTCGATCCGTCCACTCAAGCCAGCGGTGTGCCGCGCATGCCCCGCTGCAGGATGTCGAACGCCTGATCGAGACTCTTCAGGAACTCCCTTTGCGACGCCGCGGCGCTGGCTCCTGCACGCCGGCGACGAAGCGCGCTCGAGAAAGCGACGCACCACGCGGACGTCAGCATGCCCGCGGCGAGCGGCGCGGTGGCTTCACGCGGGCCGGCAATCTCCTGCAGCATCTTCGAGAGCGCTCGTTCGAATTCGGCCCGCAGCTCGCGCGCCCTCGCTCGCAACGCCGAGCTCTCCTTCGCCGTGCGCCAGAAGCTCACCGTGACGGTGTCGAACGCCACGAGGGGATGGGCATCCTTGGCGAGCTGATGGACGAGTGACTGCAGCGCGCGAAGAGCCGACACGGCCTTTCCACGCTGCGCGAGCGCTTGCCGGACCATCTCGTAGTCCTCGGTGCCCCTGTCGAAGAACAGGTCCTCCTTGCGCCCGAAGTAGTTGAACACCGTCACGGTGGACACTCCGGCCGCGGCGGCGATCTCGTCGACCGGGACCGCGTCGAAGCCGCGCGCCACGAACAAACCCGTGGCGATGTCGGAGATCCGCTGCCGGGTCTCGCGCTTCTTCCGCTCGCGGAGCTCGCCCATGCACGAACATTATAGCGACCAGAATTTTTAAGTGGCTTAACTTTTCAACGGACGCAGGATGAGGCTCATGACTCACCACGCAAGGCGGGTGCTCGTCTCCGGTGCGAGCTTCGCGGGACTTTCGACGGCCTACTGGATGCGCAAGCTCGGCTACGAGGTCACCGTCGTCGAGATCGCCCGAGGACTTCGAACCGGAGGTACGGCCGTCAACATCGAGGGACGCACCATCGACATCACTGCGCGGATGGGGATCCTCGAACAGCTCCGCGCGAGCCGGCTGAATCTCGAGCTCTGGGAGTACAAGAACGCCGACGACGTCACCGAAGGCTCGGTGGTGCAGCGGAAGAAAGGAGAACCGCCCCCGGAGGACGATCTCGAGGTCGAACGAAACACGCTCCTGGGCCTCCTGTTCGATCTCGTGAAGAACGACGTCGAATTCGTCTTCGACGACAGCATCACCGCGCTGAATGAAACCGGGGACGGCATCGACGTGACGTTCAGGAACACCTCGCCGCGTTCGTTCGACCTGGTGTTCGGCTGCGACGGCATGCACTCGACGGTGCGGAAGCTTTGGTTCGGCGCCGAAGCCGAATACACGCACTTTCTCGAGCAGTACTTCTCCATCTCGATCGTCGACAAGTCACTCATCAGACCCGACACCGCCCAGATGTTCAACGTCCCGGGCAAGGGCATCATGCTCAACGCCTACAAGGACAAGACCGACATCGTCATGTGCTTCGTCTCCGAGAAGGAGATCCCGTACGACTATCGTGACGAGGCGCAGCAGCGGAGAATCATCGCGGAGCAGTTCGTTGGGCTGGGCTGGAGGACCGAGGAGCTCCTCGATGAGGTGCGGAGGTCGACGAGCTTCTACTTCGACAAGCTGTGTCAGATCCGGATGCCCTCATGGTCGAAGGGGCGAGTCGCGCTGGTTGGCGACGCCGGATACTGCGCGTCACCGGCCGCGGGAAAGGGAGGATCGCTCGCGCTCGACGGGGCCGGCGCGCTGGCGGACGCCTTCCGAAAGCACCCCGACGACTTCGAGCAGGCGTTCGCGGAGTACGACGCGAGCTTCCGTCCCTTCATCGAGAAGGTGCAGGCAGACGCCGTGAGGTTCGGACTCGAGGGCCTTTGTCCACGAACCGAAGAAGCGATCCGGAAGAGGAACGCCCTGGAGATCCAGCCGTTCGAAGCTGAACGAACCTGATTCGCGTCAGGGGACCATGGTCGGAACGGTGAAGCTCCCACCGGACGACGCGCGAGCTAGGTCTTCGGGAGGATGAGATCGGTCGCGGTCTCGAGCGCATCGCCGAGCGCAGCGTCGAGGTCGTCGAAACGATGAACGCGGAGGCTCGGATCGATGAGCGCACCGTTCGCCTCGTGCAGTGAGGCATCACTGGCTGCGCTCACCGCGACGCTGCACGTTGGGGAGGCGAACGCCCGCCACGCCGGCCCTAGCGCGCGCCACCACCAAGGGCCGTCGGCGCCGAGGTTCGATCGCACGAAACCGGGGTGGAAGGACACGACGTCATGCGGGTGCCAGCCGTCCGACGCGCAAGCCTGCTCATCGGTGCTGATTCCAGCCTATCTCGATGAGTAGAAGTCGCTCGAATGCCCGTCCGAGAATCGCCCAGCCCGGCGGTCGCGCTCGTCACGTTCTCAGCGATCACGTCCGACACGGCGGCTCGCTGCCCTTGCGCGTGAGCATCGTGATCGTCGCCGCCGCAATCTGCGTTTTCGCGTTGGCCAAGAGCGTCACCTGCGAGGGCGGCAGCGGGCGGAGCCGCCCGCCGACCGAAGCCACCTCACGGCCGGCGCACAGCGCCGGCGCTCGCTGAAGACGCCGCTACTTCGGCGGGATCGGCGCGATCTCGCCGAGGTTCAGCCCGCCCGGGTATTGATACGACGTGTACGAGCCGTAGCCGAGAACCTGGATCCCGGACGGCTTGCTCGAGAGAAGCGTGTGGACGCCTTCGTTGACGGGCTCGAGCTTCACGCGTGCCGTGAAGAAGCTGGTCCCGTTGATCGGTGCGAGCTGCGACGAGACGTCCGCTCCGTCGAGCGTCAGCGTCGTGCCCTCGCTCGTGACGACGTCGACGTAGCTCGTCGTGTAGTCCGTCGGCGCGAGGAATACGTACTTCTTCCGATACTGCTCGACCGTCACGGCGAAGCTTTGTGAAGGATCACCCATCGACTTCTGGATGCTGAATTGCGGGTCGACCTTCGACGCGCCGAGGAGGAACGTCCCGACGCCGAACTCGTGATCGCCCTCGACCTCGAAGTCGATGCCAACCTCTCCACACTCGACGACCTCGCCCGCGGAGAGCGTCGCCGGGCAGCCCGACGGGGCCTGCGGCTTGTACGTGAGCTTCGTGCCGTCGGCGTTGCCATAGAAGCGCACGACGTGCTGGACCTTCGCGTCCGTCGGCCCCGAGGGAAGCGCAACGACGTAGCGCTTTCCGAGCGTCTGCGCCGGGAAGACGGTCTCCTCGATGTGATCGCAGGCGATGACGTCGAGCGGGAAGTCGATGCAGGGCACGCCGGTGATGACTTGCACCGGCTTGTCGGCATCGAGGAGCGAGCCACTGAGGTCGAAGTCACGACCGACGCCGCTGACGACCTGGGCGATGTCGCCGGCATCGAGCGTGAACGAGACGGTGCCGTTCGCGTCGGCCGCCGGAACGCCGCCGCCCGCGACCACCTTGCCCTTCGGACCGAGCTTCACGTTCACCGTCGTTCCGTTCTGCGTGGCAGTCACCAGGAAGTACGGGGCATACCCCGGGAGCGGTTCCTTGCTCGGATCCGGTTTTTGCGTCGTCTCGTCGATCGGACGGCGGGAGAATCCGTACGAGCCCATGATCCGGTAGCTCCCCGTCATCGCCGTCGAAGGCAGGAGAAGCGAGGCGTCGTTCGTGTACGAGTAGCAGTCGTCCGCGCCGAGCTGCTTCTTGCACCCGCTCCAGTTCTTCCCCTCGGGCCCGCCCTGCGCGCGGAACTGCAGCGGGCTGAACTGGTACACGACGACCGGGCGATCGCTCACGACGTGATACGCGCTGTTCTTCGCGATCATCGACGACGTGACGCTCTGGATGCTGTTTCCCTTGAGCTCCTGGACCCAGGGCAGGAAGACCTTGCCGAGCGAGCCGGGGCCGACGGTGATGTTCCACTTCATGTCGTTCCGGCTCGTCACCTCGACGTTCGCCGGCTCGTTGCCGACGTTGGCGACGGCGATCGCGAAGTCGAAGACGTCCTGGACGATGTTCGCGCCCGGCGTCGCCCAGTAGTCGCAGCCGACGTACGTCTTCGCGGCGGCGGCTTCGGCACACGTCGTCGGGTCGCGGACCTCTCGCCCCTGCGGATCCGCAGCGTCGCCGAACGTCCCGGCTTCGTCGAAGCCGCCAACGTTCTTCTGCTCGTCATCGAAGCCCGAGCGTTGCTCGGTTCCGCACGCAGCGGAGATCGCGAGAGGCACGAGCACGGACGAAAGGACGGCAGCCGCGCGGCAGAATCGCATGCTGTCCCTTAGCGAGACGGCGCCCTCGCGAACAGTGATCGGGATGATCACGATCCGTTCGTTCATACGATCGGAGCGACGCGACCCGCAGATCGTCGTCCGCGGTCAGTCGCGCGCGGCGCTCGCTCGCGAAAGGCGGCGATATTCGCGCGGCGACGTCCCAACTACGCGCTTGAAGCCGGCGCTGAAGGCGCTCTCGGACTCGTAGCCGAGCGCGAGGCCGAGCTCGCCGACAGCGCGATCGGTCGAGCGGAGCGCGTCCCGTGCGAGATCCATCCGCCAGGCAATCGCGTAGTCGAGCGGTGGACGGCCGACGAGCTCCTTGAAGGTGGCCGCGAACGCCGAGCGAGACATCCCCGCTATCGACGCGAGCTCGCTCAGATCTACGCGCGCGCTCACATCGGCGTGGATGCGGCGGAGCGCGCGACCGATCCGTGGATGGGCGAGGGCTCGGAGCCAGCTCGCTCGGCGGCCCATGCCAGTCGTGTCGGCCGAGCGCATGGCGTAGACGAGCACGAGCTGCGCGAGACGATCGAGCACGAGTGCTCGGCCGGACCTCTCTTCGGACAGCTCGCTCGTGAGCAGCCGACCGAGGTCGCGGAGTGGGCCCGCTGCCGATGCGGGCACGCGCAGGATCGGAGGCAGAGCGCTGACGAGCAAATGTGCATTCGCGGGGTCGAATACGAAATGACCACCGACGATGTGCGTCGCTGGTTCGAGGCCCTTGCCGACGAGCGTGACCACCCCGCCTTCGGCACGACGAAAGAGCGACGTTGCCGAAGCCCGACGAGCCGAGAGATCGCTCGCCATCACGTAGGGCGGGGGATTGCCGAGGAGGTAGACGTCCCCCGCTTCGCAGACCACGCCGCGTTCTCGTCCTCGGAGCGCGATCACGCACCGACCTCTGACCACGGTGCCGAACTTCACGTGCGGGTACGCATCGAACGTGATCCCCCAGCGTCCCCGTGCCTGCAGGGCCGCCGAGACCACGGTCTCCGGGCGGAGCAGGTGGATGACGTCATCGATGGGATCGCCGGCGAGCCGCGTCATGGACGATGTGAACAGTATTCTGGACTACGCATGATGGATCGTCTCGCACGACGACCTTACAACACGCTCATGCAAAACACCGGGAAGGTCGCGCTCGTCACGGGAGGAAACAAGGGCATCGGGCTCGCCGTCGTCCGCCGGCTCGCGGCAGACGGGTACACGACATGGCTCGGCAGTCGCGATGAAGCGAGGGGGCGCGCCGCAGCCAAGGAGCTCGAGGGCGTCGGAGACGTGCGCTTCGTCAGCCTCGACGTCACCGACGATGCCAGTGTGGCGGCGGCCGTCACGACGATTGAGGCGGAGACGCCCGCGCTCGCCGTCCTCGTCAACAATGCCGGCATCTACCTCGAGGGCGGCGACGGGCCGCCGAGCGTCGTCGAGTTGGACGCGCTCCGCGCCACGTACGACGTGAACGTGCTCGGGCCACTACGCGTGACGAGGGCGTTTGCTCCGCTTCTCGTGCGTGCACGCAGCGCGGGTGGCACGCCTCACGTGGTGATGGTCGGCGCCGGGCTCGGATCTCTGACTCTTCAGCTCGATCCCGAGAGCGGCCTCTCGCGCTGGCCGACGTTCGCGTACAGCTCGTCGAAGACCGCGCTCAACGCCCTTGCCGTTGCGTTCGCGAACGAGCTGCGCGAGGCAGGAATCGTCGTCACCGTCGTGAACCCCGGTTTCGTCGCGACCGACCTCAACGGACACTCGGGCACGCTGACGCCCGATGACGGAGCGCGGATCGTCCTCCGGGCGACGGAGCTGCCGCTCGCGAAGACGGGCAGCTTCTTCGGCGCGGACGGCACCGTGCCGTGGTAACCCGCGCCCGAGCGACCTCGTTCAGTCGAAGGCCCCTGCGCTCCTTTCACGCGCGCGTGGTAGACCAGCCGCATGGCCACGACCCACGTGCACCACGCGATCGACTACATCGAGCTCTACGTGACGGACGTCGCCGACGCGAAGCGCTTCTACGCGGCCGCCTTCGGATGGTCGTTCAACGACTACGGCCCCGACTACGCGGGGATTCAGGGCGAGGGTCGTGAGCAGGGCGGCCTGGCGAAGGGCGAGCGCTCCCGTTCGGGCGGCCCGCTCGTCGTTCTCTACTCGCGCGACCTCGATGCGACGCTCGCCGCGGTGAAAGATGCGGGCGGAACCCTCGTGAAGGAACCGTTCGCGTTCCCCGGGGGACGGCGCTTCCATTTCACCGACCCCTCGGGCAACGAGCTCGCGGCCTGGTCCGAACGCTGACCCGCCGGCGCGGCCGCGTGGGAGACGCTCGCAATCGCGCGCTGGCTCGCGTCGGGGACGTTCCAGTCGGAGACCTATCGAGAGGCTCACGTCGCGATCTCCGCCTACTTCGAGAAGGAGTGGACAGCCCGTCACGACCGAGTATCCGAGGGTCGCGGCGACCACGAGCCCAGCGCCGGTGACGACACCACGTCCGATTCGAGCTGGGGGTAGAATGGCGGGGCATGCACCCACTGAGGTCCAGTGGCACGCAGGGGAGATGACGGATGCTCGGCGCCACGCAGTTGCCTGTCCTGGAGGTGAATGGTCCTCAGCGGTTCACCGCTTCAGAGGAGCTCCTCGACGCCGCCGAGAAGGCGCTTGGGGTGACGCTGCCCGGCTCCTATCGTGAGTTCGCGAAGCGCTACGGGTTTGGCGAGGTGGGCGGCATGTTCACCGTCCATGTGCCGGTGCCTGCCGGCGCCCAGCCCGGCTGCGCGGGACTGGTGGGCCTCTCCCGAGAGATTGCGGGAGAGCTGGTCGAGGACATGGACCGTCAGACCCTGGACCTCCGCCCGGACGGCACACCCGAATTGGTGCGACGGCTCGTTCCATTCGGGACGAGCAGCAACGGGGACGTGATGGCGTGGGACCCGGCCGCGGCGAGCGGCTCGGGCGGCGAGCTGTGGATCTACCTGGTGTCACCACGCTCGGGCGGAGTGTGGCGGGCCGCTCCCAACATGGCCGTGTTCCTCGCCAAGGCGCGCGAGCCCGGGCTGGGGGGGATGATGGACCGGATGAGGACCGAGCTTCCCGCGACCTTCGTACCCCGGCCCTTCTCCTTGATGGCCGGGTGAGCTTCACTCGCTCCACGAGACGAAGAGCACCTCGCCCGAGTCCAACCCCACGGCGATGACATCCTCGGCGGACACCACGAGGGTGCGAGGGACGGCGCCTGGCTTCCAGCTGCCTCTCGCGTTGCCGCTCTCGAGGTCCCACTTGCGCAGCGTGCCATCCTCCGAAGCGGAGAAGAGGGTGCGTCCGTCCGGGAGCAGGGCGAGCGCGTGCACGCCCCCGGTATGCCCTTCGAGGGATTGGAGACAGTCACCGCTATCCACGTCCCAGACCGCCACGACCTTGTCCATGCTGCCGGAGACGACGCGGCGGCCATCCGGGTGAGCCACCACCGTCAGGACGATGTCCGTGTGTCCCTCGAGGACACGCAGACACTCGCCGGTGTCCAGTCTCCAGACCCGAAGCGTCATGTCCGCGCTCGCGGAGACGGCTCTCCGACTGTCTGGCAGTGGGGCCAGGGCCATCACCGCCCGTCCATGGCCCTCCAGTGTCCGCAGGCATGTGCTCTGTTCGACGCTCCAGTGCTTCACCAGCGTGTCTCGCCCACCGGAGAGTGCCTCTCGTCCACCCGCCAGCGCCGCGACGGCGAGCGTTCCACGGGTGTGGCCCGCGAGCTGTCCGAGCAGGCTGTGTGGCTCCAGCGCCCAGAGGTCGACGGGCCCGTCATTCCTTCCGGCGAGGACGCGGCCTGCCTCAGAAGGGAGGGCGCTGATCGCCTGGACGCTACCGGGAGGCGAAGGGAGCTTCTGGACGCATGAGCCCGAGGCCAGGGCCCACACGCGCCAGTTCTCGGCGTCTCCACTCACCAGGCGCTGTCCGTCCGGAGCGAGTGTGAGCAGTCGGACCGGCAGCCTGTGCCGAGGGGCTGGCTCGTGGATGACCGTGGCCGTGTTCCAGAGCCGGAGCGTCCGATCGAAGCTGCCGGAGAGCACATGACGACCGTCCGGGAGAAAGGCCACGGCGGAGACGGCCAGCCGGTGGGCCTCCGCGAGGCTTCCTTCCCCTGATGAGGGCGGGGCGTAGGTCGCCTTGTTGGCGCCCGTCTCCACATCCCACAGCCGGACGGCGTCATCCTCGCCGCCCGAGACGAGCTCGCGGCCATCCGGTGAGAGGGCGAGGGTCAGGGCTGGATACGCATGGTGCCCCAGCAGCCTCCAGGCACCTGTCTCCAGATCCAGGACGCGGAGGGAGCCGTCGGTGCACGCGACCATGGCCCGTCGCCCGTCGGGGTGGAGCTCCGCCGAGACCACCTCGGAGTCAGGGCCGTCGAAGGTGGCGGCCAGCTCATCGCTCTCCAACGAGTGGATGCGCACCGTGTTGTCATAGCCCCACGTCACGAGCCGACTCCCATCCCGGAAAATGGCGACGCAGGTGACGGGTGCCTCGTGGCTCCGGAGTGTCCGCGGGGAGTCTCCGGTGTCGAGCGTGCTCAGCTCCACGCGCTCGTCATACCCCCAGCTGATGAGCCGTTGGCCGTCGGGATGCAGCCGCACGCCGCGCAGCGCGGGCCAGGGCGAGCGGCGCTCCAAGATGCACTCCCCCGTCCTCGCGCTCCACAGCCGGAGCATCCCGTCTCGCCCGGCCGACACCAGGTGTTCCCCGTCCTCATGCAGCGCGACGTCTTGCACGCCTCCCGTATGCCCGGAGAACACGCGCACGCAGCGCCCTGTCTCGAGCTCCCACAGCCGGAGCGTTCGATCCAGGCTCGCGGACACGGCGTGTCGACCGTCACGCACCACTGCCACGGCCTCGACGCGGTCGGTATGGCCCGTCAGGGCTCTCACCTGAGGACTTCCGGAGCGGCTCGACGGATGCTGGAACAAACGGATGGGCTGCGAGGAGGGCGAGGACACGGTGAGCGCAGACGTATCGCACCGCTCCTGGTTACTCGCCACCCCGCCCTCCTCTTTCGGCCTCCCCCGGCGTCGTTCGCAACTGAACGCCGGCCACGCGCTGCTCTTCTTGTTCGCTCATTTGGGACGAGCTTGATCGCCGTTGACGGTAAGATGGCCGGATGTCCTCTCTTCCGCGTCGCGCGAGCGCGGTTGCGCTTTTTGCTTTCGGTGCGGCGCTCTGGGCCGCGGGATGCAGTGGCTCTGACGTCGACTCGCAGGATGGTGACCGTCCGGGCGATGGCGGCGATGGCGGCGAGGCGGCGCCGCCGACGCCGGCGTGCACGAAGGACGCGGACTGCCCGTCGAAGATCTGTGATGTCGTCGCTGGGGTGTGTCGTGCGCCGTCCTGCACCGATGGCGTGCGCAATCAAGACGAGAGCGACACCGATTGTGGCGGAGCCTCGTGTCCCAAATGTGAGGCGGCGCGCGGGTGCGCCGAGGCGACCGATTGCGTTTCGAGCGTCTGCGCTGACGAGGGCGCCGGCAAGCAATGCCAGCCCGCGACGTGCACCGATGGGGTTCGGAACGCTGACGAGACGGACGTGGACTGCGGCGGCGCCACGTGCGCGCCGTGTGCGGACGGAAAGGCGTGCAAGGCGCGCCGTGATTGCGCGAGCGACGTCTGCAAGAACGACGTGTGCCTCGTCGCCGTGTGTGACGATGCTGCCAAGAATGGCAGCGAGACGGACATCGATTGCGGTGGTCCCGACTGTCCACGCTGCGTCGATGGGGCCGGCTGCGAGACCGCGGACGACTGCAAGAGCGGCGTCTGCACGAACAACGTCTGTCAGGCCCCGCGGTGTGACGACAACGTCACCAACGGCAACGAGACCGACGTCGACTGTGGCGGCGACACGTGCGACCCGTGCGGGGTCACCAAAGCGTGCAAGGTGAACGCCGACTGCGCGTCGCTCGGCTGCAACTATCAGAACAAGTGCGCGGCGGGGCGGAGCTGCACCCGGCGCTTCGGCGGCGATACGTGCGGCCTCGGCGGCGAAGGTGGCGTCGGCGCCGCGCAGTGGGAGGACTGCTGCGCGAAGGCGCCGGTCACGCCGACGACCGGTCCGACGAGCGGGCAAACGATCCTGCTCGACAAGTACCAGGTCACCGCGGGACGCGTGCGCGCCTTCCTCGAGAGCATCAACTACGACGTTCGCGCGTTCGTTCAGCAGGCGCGTGCGCAGGGCAAGATCCCGCTCATCCCCGATCAAACCGGACAGAACGCCAACCGGCGCCTCCTCGAGGCCTCGTGGGACATGTACCTGCCGGTGAGCTTCGCCGGGAGCGTCGCGGCGGCCGAGCTGTCTGATCGCGATCAGGGCAGCGCGACACAGCAGAAGGGCATCTACAGCGCGATCCGAAACCATCTCGGAGGCCTGATCTTCAAGAACAACGCGCAGTCTCAAACGGGGTGCTTCGTCGGTGGGCCCGGCACGCACGCGTTCCGCTTCCCCGACGGTCAGCAAGACGGCAGCACGCCTGCCCAGAGCCAGGACGTCTACGACACGAAATCGATGCAATGCATCGACTACCTCGTGGCCCAGGCCTTCTGCATCTGGGACGGCGGTCGCCTCCACCTCGGGGGCGAGTGGCTTGCCGCGTGGGGATCGGGGACCGCCGCGAGCCCGTGGCTCCCAGGTGAGACGCGCGCGCCGCGCATCATCTCGTCGAGCTCGTACTTCGGCTGCCGCTTCCCGTGGACGACCGACGCGACGATCGCTTCCACGTGCCCGGGCTCGTCGGCGAACACGATCGAGTTCGCCAACTACCAGTTCAGCTACGAGTGGCCGCAGCTCGGCGACGGCGGCGATTACATCGTGCACATCTCTGCGCCGGGGCGGCTGCGCGGCCGCGGGCCGGCGGGGCACGCCGACATCATCGGCAACAACTACTCGATGACGAGCGACGTGAAGATCGGCCAAGCCAACAACACCACCGCCGTCACCTACGATCAGACGCCGTTCACGGCGTCGCACGGATGGAACGCCGGCGGATCGTGGGAGGTCCACGCGTACGGCAAGCCTGCCAGTGGTCTGAGCCGCGTCTCGATGCTGCTCAACAAGTACGGCAAGCTCGGCCTCCGCTGCGCATACCCGCAATAGCGCCGACGGGGGGAGTTATCCCGAGGCGACGGGGCGCCTCGGGATGCGTGAGTTCTTCGGGGTCCCCGTAGGGTATCTCTCGCTGGCGGACATGTTTCGCACGAAACGCGCAGCAGCGCGGCCCAAGGACGCCGGCGATATCGTGTCTCGAAGAAGAAGCTGCGCGCCGTGCTCGTCGTCACGTCGGCCGTCGCCGGAAACGAGACCGACAGGGTCTCGTCGACGCGGCTCTTGATGGCGACACCCGAGCCTCTGCAGTGACATGCTCACTGCGCCGCGAACCACTCCGCGCCGATCCGGATGAAGTGCTGGACGCGGTTGTTGGCGATCGTCAGGGTTCCAGACGCGGCGTTCGTGACGTTCACGTTTCCGCCGGACGCGTTCGCGACCCAGACGTGCGTCCCCTCCTGAGCCCTCGCAAGCAAGAGGTTCCCCGTCGTGGTCACACGGAGGACGGCCGACGTGATCGCGGCGTCCGAGGTGTAGCTGGCGACGTTGGCGACGAGCCTGCCGCGGTGGAGGTGGAGCGCCGCTCCCGCGCCGCTCGTGCTGGCTTCCAGGGCCGCGTTCGCGTTCGCAGCGTTGACGTTCTCGAAGCGACCGGCGACGCCCGTTCCGCCGGAGATGCCTGCCTGTCCGAGGACGCCGATGCCGTCCTTCGTGTTGAAGCCGCGCACGCCGGATCCCGAGCCATCGTTCCGCCCGACGACGGCGCCGACGCCGCTGTTGCCGTTGCTTCTTCCGACGACGGCCTCACCGCCGCTGAAGTTGTCGCCGAGGACGCCTGCGCCGGAGATCGTCTGCGTGATGCCCCAGACGCCATTTCCTCCTCGAGAGTCGGCATACACGCCAGGGCCGACGCCGGCATGGTTCACCGCGATGCCGCGCGCACCGTTCGCGTCGTTCGTGAGGTTCACGCGTAGCCCGGCCTCGTTCGAAGCCGACGAGCCGGCGACGAGCAGCGCATCGAGCGGCGACGGGAGGGCATTGCCGACGCCTACCCGTCCGCCCGCGTAGAGCGCGTCGGTCCCGCTGAGCACGAACGGTGAGGCGCCTGCCGGACCTTGGGGCCCGGGCGCGCCTGGCGTGCCTGGTGTGCCCGCTGGACCCTGTGGGCCCTCCGGTCCAGGATCGCCCGACGGACCCTGCGGACCTTGCGGACCTTGCGGCCCCGCGACTTCGCTCGCTGGACCGGGGAGCCCTTGCTCCCCCGAAGGTCCCGTCGCTCCAGCAGGCCCCGCCGGGCCTGGAGGACCGGGCTCTCCCGACGGTCCTGGCGATCCCGTCGCGCCCGGGTCGCCCTTTTCACCGGGAGCCCCATCGCTTCCGCACGCGACGAGAGCCAGGGTTGTTCCGAAGAGGAGTGCGCTGAGCGAGACCTTGATCGACATCGAGACGATTGTGCACGTTGCCGCGAGCGATCGGCACCGTCGTCGCTCGAACGGAGAAAGTACTGGCATTCGTAAGCTCTAGAAAAGGCGCGAGCACTTCGAACATGCATTCGCGGTCTTCACTGCTGCAGTTCGCGCCGAGTCAGTTGCGTCGCGGGCTTGCCTCCAGCTCGCGCTGGGCGAGGAACGCGCGAACGTCGTCCAGCGCCGGATCATCGCCGCTCGCGGCGAGCTCCCGGACGCGAGCCCACATCGCTTCGTCGATCTCGTCTTCGCCTTCCTCCTCGTTCGACTCGAGGAGATCCACGAAGGACAGCGCCGCTTGATGTCGAACGTCGACGGCCTCGCTACGCCGTGTGGGGCTCGGGCAACGGCCAGGTCTGGGGGTCGGCGGCGGCGGACCGTGCGTCGCTTCACGACCGGCGCGAACGGCACGATCGCCGTCGAGGAGGTCCCGTTCCCCAACGGGGCGAGCTCGGCGAGCGTTACTCTCCGAAGACGGACACGTCGACCGTCGTGATCGAGGACACCGGGATGCGGATCATCGGCGCGGGCTCGTCGACCTGCGTGCCGAGCGAGCCACCGCGCTGAGGCGTCGCGACCGGCTTGGACGCGTTGCAGCCGCTCAGTGGTGGCCGCCTCCCGTCGAGCCCGAGCACGATCCCGCGGGCAGACGTCGACGCAGGTGCGAAGTGGCCCGAGACGGCGGCTCCGACGGACGCTTCCATGCGCGAGCTCGTCGTGACCCAAGGTGTCACCCAAGTGTCAGTGGTGAGCGGCCTCGGCCTCCGCCGGCCGAGTCGAGACCGGGACGCGGTCCGAGCAGCGGATGACATGGTCGTAGGCGTCGACGATGCGGTCCTCGAGGGGGATCACGCTGCCGTTGATGCGTTGCTCTTCGAGTAGATCGAGGTCCACGTCTCCGACGATGATCTGCTCCTGGTTCGCCGTTCCCTCCGCGGCGATCCCGTCGCGTGCGAAGTGGAAGTCCGAGGGCGTCAGGATCGCCGCTTGGCCGTAGTTGGCCGCCATGTGCGGCACCTCGGGGAGGTTGCCGATGGTGCCGGTGAGCACGACGTAAAACTGGTTCTCGATCGCGCGTGACTGCGAGCAGTAGCGCACGCGGTAAAACGCCTGCCGGTCGTCGGTACACGACGGCACGAACAGGATCTCGGTGCCGGCTTGTGCGACCACACGCGCGGCCTCGGGAAACTCGACGTCGTAGCAGACGAGAATCGCGACCGTCCCGTGCTCGGTCTCGTACACGTAGAAGCCGTGGCCGCGGTCCATCTGGTAAGGCCCCTTCTCCGTGGGGGTGAGGTGCACCTTCTTCTGGCGGAAGACGCGACCGTTCGGCGTGAAAAGGTGCGAGGCGTTGAAGAGTCGTCCCTCCTCGATGATGGGATGGGTGCCGGCGATGATGTAGATGCCGGTCTCGGTCGCGAGGCGTGCGAAGAGCTCCTCGTAACGGGGAGCCATCTGCGCGAGGCGACGCACGGCACGCCCCGGAGACGGCTCTCGCAGGTAGCTGAGGAGCTGCATCGTGAAGTACTCGGGGAACAGGAGGAACTGGCTCTGGTACTCCTGCGCGGTGTAGGTGAAGAACTCGGCCCTGCGCGCGAACTCCTCGAAGCTCCCGATCGAACGCAGCGCATATTGAACCGCGGCGATGCGCACCCGCCGCGGTGTGCCTTCCGCGCGCGCCCGCTCCTCGGCGTGCTCGACGACGTCCTCGGACGGTGCCGTCGCGCGCAGGCTGACGGCCGAGGCGTACTGGGGGTTCAGCCACTCGAGCACCGTCGCGTAGCTGCGCGATTGGCTGTCGTGGAGATAGTCCGGAATGACGTCGAGGACGACGAGACCGTTGTCGAGTTGGAAGCTCAGCGTCGGATCCTGGAGCCGGCCTCTCATGACCTCGGTGACGTAGTGCCTGGCGGTCATCTGGCGGGCGTACCGGGCGTAGCCTGGGATCCGTCCACCGGTGAGCAGCCGCTTCAGGTTCCGGTCGCGTACGAGCTGCTTGCGCGCTTCGTAGAAGCTGGACCCGACCCGCCGGCGGCGAGCGCGCGGATCCACGCCCATGTCGGCTCCGTAAAGCGTCTTGCCGAGCGGGTTGTGGGTGCTGAACGTGCCGTTTCCGGTGATCGTCGCCCAGTCGGCGGCGTCGGCGTAGTCGTCCCAGTCGATGATGAGCGAGCTCGCCGATCCGACGATGCCTGCCTCGTCGACCGCCACCAGCTGGCCTTCCGGGAAGAGGCGGAGGTGCTCGGCGAGCTGCTCGGCCGTCCATGACGCCATGCCGGGGAACGCGCGCTTCTGGAGCTCGACGACGCCGGGGATGTCGTCGAAGGTCATCGGGCGGATGAGCGCGGGAGGCTGCGCGGAGCTCGTCATGTCGGAAGACTCCTCGGGGCGCGGCGAGTGTCGAGCGCATCCCTGGAGATGCTGTGGACGCCGGGCGTCAGCCGCCGACGCAAGCAACGTGCCTCGGCGCGTGAGTCGACCGAGCTCGACGTGAGCGCCGCGCCCGAACGGCTCGATGACGTCACTCGAAGGAACGACGTCACGGATCCCAAGGGTCGGACGACGGACGAGTCGAACCCATGCTCCGTCGACACCGATCGCTCCTCTCCGTCTTGGTCCTCTCGGCCGTCGCCGTGGCGACTGCGCTCGCCACGCCTTGTCCGACAGCCAGCGCTGCGCAGAGCAGGCGCGTCACGCGCGTCCTCGTCAGGAAAGGCGAGCACTCGATGCAGCTCCTCGCGGCCGGCGGAAAGGGGCAGGAGGAAGTCGTTGCATCATACAAGGTTGCGATCGGGCCCGGCGGTGCCGGCCCGAAGCGGCAGGAAGGGGACATGACGACGCCCGTCGGGCGCTACCACGTCACGATGCACCAGGCGTCGCAGTTCAAGGTCTTCCTGCGCCTCGACTACCCGACGGCGGCGGACTACCGGCGATTCGCGATGCTGAAGGAACGTGGCGAGCTGCCGAAGTCGGCCCGGATCGGCGGAGACATCGGCATCCACGGTCCGCCGGTGTCGCTGAGCGGACCGGTCAAGGCCGTGATGAAGCTGGCCGACTGGACAGCGGGCTGCATCGCCGTGGACGAAGACGAGATCGTGGAGATCGCTCGCCTCGTGCCCGACGGCACGATCGTCGACATCGAGGACTGACGTGGCATCACATCCGTCTGCGCACCTCGCGGTCGCGAGACGCGCCGCGACGACATCTTCACTCGATACGAGATGCGGCCGTCCCGCAGCAGGCCGAAGCGCGAGAACGAGAATGGCGGACGGAGGCCGTACCTGCAGAGTCTCTCTCGGCCGAGATCGTCGTCCGGCGGTCGGCCATCGTGCCCCACCTTGCCAGCACCTGGATCGTTCGTTCGTCAGGGCGGGCCCGAAGTGCGAACTTCAGCGACAGCGGAACGAGACTCGTTGAAGCTACGTCGGTCGTCCTTCAGCCGCATTTGTCGAAACGCTGGTGGTGGCGCTCGGCGGCGGCTGCGGGCGGACGTCGTCGCCAGTCCGGTGAGGCGTGCTTCCGCCGGCCGCCGCGGAAGGCGCTGTCGCCACCGTCGTCGCTCGACGAGTCCGCGATTCCGCTCTTCCCACAACTCGTGCTTCGGGCGTTGTCTACGTCGGAGCCGGGTTCCGCTCGAGAGTGAGAGTCTTTCGAGTTCCTTCTCGCCTGAGGGAAGGTCACGTCGGACGGTTCCGTAGATGGAGGCATGCTCGCCTCTTCTTCGCTGTTCCGTCGCGTCGCTCGTCTTGGCTTCGTCGTCGCGTTCGCGTGGCTCGCCGTTCCGTTCGTCGCGTGCACCGCCGCGACAGAGGACGACGACGCCGAAACGTCGGCTGAGTCCGCGTTGCGGACGCTCTCGCCGGTGGAGATCGCAGGCGACCTCGCGCTCGACGGATCCACGGCGACCGTGCAGCACACAGGCTCGCCGCGCTACCGGGCTCTCCGCGTGCAGGGGATGAAAGGCGAGAAGTACCGGTTCACGGTTCGCTCGAACGGCGGCATGGCCCGGGTCTACTTCACCAGCAACTGGGGACACGTCGTCGCCAAGACGGACTCCGACGCCAGCGGCGTCGCTACCCTCGACGTAGAGGCCGGCTGGACGGGCGAGTACTTCCTCCGGATAGCGAAGCTCTCGCCGGGCAATGCCACGTTCGAGGCCTCGGGGCTCTGGACCAATGCGCCGGCGACACCGGCCGCGTGGGAGCCGCCGGCAGAGACGCTCGGCAAGCGGATCATCTTGCCGGGGTTGTGCATCGAGGAGTCCTGGCGCCCGTCCTCCACCGGCGGCGGTCGCAGGCACTTTGCCGCCGAGCTCGACCTCCAGCTCCTGAAGACCGGCGGCCACGTACGGATCGCGACGCAGAGCGCGCGCCTCGGCTTACCCTATTCCCACTTCAAGACGCATGAGATCGCTGCGCACACGGCGACCTTCGAAGCGGTCGCGACCGATCCCTCGCGCGCCGAGGCACAGGTCCGTTGGAACGACGGATCGACCAACGGCAACGTCCTCGCGCAGCTCGCATCAGGCGTCCTGCGCGTCTACGTCACGAACTGGATCTACGGCTCGGAATACTCGTACGACGACAACAAGCTCGAATGCACTTTCGCGACCCCACCGCCTGAAGTGCCCGGTACCGGCCACTGCTGCGGCCCCTACGAGTACCCGCAAAAGACGCCGAACGGCTGGCAGTGCTACCACTCCGACCTGCACCCGCAGGGCGGCTGTCGCTCCAATTGACACGCGGGTGCATCACCACGAGCTCGACTTCCGCCTCCGGTGCTCAGTAGGCGCGAACGTCTCATCCACCTTCAAGCAATCCCCGAGGAGCGGGTCGAACGTGAAATACGTCAGCCCCGTCGTGCTCATCGGCGCAGAAAGCGCGTGGACCATTCCCTTCGTCGTCGGCTCGCACCACTTCCCCGAGGCGAGGGTTACGTACTTCGGCGCTTCGCAGGTGTTGTCCCCGACCGCGAGGGGCTTCGCGCCAGGTGTTGAGCGTCGGATCGTAGACGTAGGTGGCGGTCCACGTGCCGCTGAACGGAAGCCCCGAGCCGACCACCATCCGTCCGTCGGCCCGGACTGCAGCGTCGACATCCATTCGTGGGGTCGACCGCGTCGGCGGCGTAGACGGCACCGCCGATACGACACACGGGTTTGCAGGCGCCGGCCGTGCATCGCTCGTTTGCTGCACAGACGTGCTCGCACGCCCCGCAGTGACGATCGTCGCTCGCCGGATCGACACACGTGCCGCCACACGTGATCTGGCCTGCAGCGCCGTTACAGCTCGGCGTGTCGGAGGTGATGACGTCGCCAGCCGCGTCGGTCATCGGAGCGGCAGCGTCGCTTCCGGCATCGGCATCGAAGGACGGGTTCGAATCGCCGCACGCGAACACGAGGAGGAGCACGGCGGGGGCCACGACGAGGCCGCGGGCAGATGCCATTTTGCTCGGACGGTATCTGACTCGACGGCCGGCGGTCGAGTGACACGTTCAACGCGTCGACGACGGCGCATCACCGCGCCCGACGTGGGAGCTGATCGACAGAGCGACGTGTGCGCTCGATCCGACGTTCGTCGCCGCGGCGAACGCAGGTTTCAACGGCAAAGCCTGGCTCGCGGTCTCCGCCCGAAGATTCGACGTTCAGCCCCTTCGTCGGGCGGCGCGTTCACCGCCTACGGCACGGCCGACGTGAACCACCTCGCCAAATTGCACGCAACGACGGATGGTCGGAATGCTTCGATGACCGCGTCGACCGGCATCGTCGAATGACGATCCGCTCCTCGGTTCGTGCAGCTCGAGTGCGACTTCGCGCCGGCGTCCGACGGCACGCGTTCTGCTTCGGTAGAGGTCGTTGCGGCGATGGTCTGCTGTCGTCGCGTCGTGATGTTCCCCTTTCCCCGAGAAGCTTGAATGAATCGTACGTTCACCGCTTTCGCGTTCCTTTCCGCGCTTGCTGCTGCCGCCTGTGACAAGTCGGGCACCGAGGCACAAGAGAAGGCAAACAGGGCGCAGGCCGAGGCAAACGAGGACATCAACCGGGCAAACGCCGAGTCGACGACGAAGATCACGAATGCCCAGGTCGAGGCGGACAAGAAGATCGCCGAAGCCCAGAACTCGTTCGCGACGACCGTCGAGGACTATCGCCACACGATGCAGGGCAGGATCGACGATCTCGACAAGAAGCTCGCCGATCTGGACGCGAAGTCGCGAAAGGCCACTGGCCAGACGAAGGCGAAGGTCGACACCAACTTGCCGAAGCTCCGCTCGCAGCGCGACGCGTTCGTGTCGGACTTCAAGGCGATCGATACCGCAACGGCCTCGACGTGGGACGCAACGAGGGCGCGCCTCGACAAGGAATGGGACGACCTGAAGGCCGCGGTCGACAAGGTCGACTGACCGGCACGCCCGAGCCATCGGATGACAGCGCTCGCGTGGAGCTCCTGCGCCGCGGACGCCGGACCGCCGGACCGCCGTGTCGTCGACCGGCGGTCCGACCGGGGGGCTTTCGGGCGGAGCTCCTCGTGCCCTGCGAGCTTTCGGCTCCTTCATTCCCGCCGACCGGGCCGTCGATGACACCCGCAACGGACGTCTTCATGACAATCGGCTGGTCGAGAGTCGAGCTCCGCGGGCTGAGTCAGAACTTGATCGCGATGGACGAAGTCGTCGACGGGATCACGCTCGTCGGCAGCCCGAGCTGACCGTAGTTGTTGAAGCCCCAGCATCGAAGCTCGCCCGCCGAGGTCAATGCGCAGGAGTCCCCGAGGACCGTCGCGTTCTCCACACGAGGGACCTCGTTGAGCTCGTAAGCTCCGCTCGAGGGGAGGCACCGAACCGTGCCGTTCGTGAGACGGACACACCCGCCCGCGATGTCTTCCACGTCCGAGAGCACGCGGTTTGGATCCCCGGGTGTGGGGTCGAGGACCTTCGTGGGCGTGTAGGACGTCCTGTTCCCGAAGATCCCCCAGAACCAGAGCGTCCTGTCGTTCGCGAGAGCGAAGGTCGTGTACCGAACCATCTGGACCTTCTTGATGTCGCTCAATCCAACGACCCGTCCCGGCGTGGCCTTCGAGCCAGCCGCGACGCCGTTCCCCAGAAAAGCGCTCGAGCCCCAGCACCAGACCTCGCCGCTCTTCACGGCGCACGTGCTCACCATACCGCAGGCCACCTGCTCGGCCGTGAAGTCCGGGATCTCCTGCGGCACGGGATGGTTGACGAAGTCGACTGTCCCGAGACCGAGCTGGCCTTGCATGTTCCCTCCCCAGCACGCGACGTGGCCGCTGGTCGAGAGAGCGCACGCGTTGGCCTCCACCATGTCGATGTCCGCGATGTCCGTCAGAAACGGCTCGTCGGGAACGCTCGGCTGTGGCAGGCCGACTCCGCCGTAGCTCCGCCCCCAGCACTTCAGATCGTGGTTCGCCGTGACGGCGCACACCACTCCATTGGGCGGTGAGGCGTTGTTCGCGATCTTCTTGAAGGTCGCGGCCTCCGCAGACGCAATCGGGAACGGCTTGAAGGTCGTCCCACTCGGAGAGACCGCGCCTCTGCCGAGCTCTCCGGAGGTGTTGTTCCCCCAGCACTCCATCGTGGTGACGTTCGCTCTCTTCAGGCGAGCGCAGTAGACCGTTCCTCGAGCCCAGATCTCCTCGACGACGGGCGCCTCGACTTCGGGACCGCTGTCCCATTCGATGCGGCGGTCGTCCACGACGTCGGATGTCGAGGCATCGACGTACTGGGAATCGAGCTCGCCCGCGTCGGCGAGATCTGCGCCCGCGTCTTCGTCGGGCTGTTCATCGTCCCCGCGCGCCGCTCCCCCCGCTCCTTCACTGCACCCGGCGGGAGCAAGGAGCCCGGCCGCGACGCACGCAAAAATGGAAATCCTCAAACCAAACCTATTCATGATTACGCCTCACCGCGCTCGGTCTGCTAGCGCACCACCGGAATCTCGACAGAAGAGATGGCTCGGAGCCCTGCCCCGCCCGGGTAGCCGTAGCTGGCAGCGACATCCAATCCCCAGACGGTCAGAGCAAACGGTTCCTCGCTCCGGATTCCGTGCCGGCCGTTCGCGCAGCTCTGGTCCCCGAACGGTTGGGGCTCGCCGTTCCGCACCATCGTCACGTAGGCGTACTGGTAGCGCCCCTCCGCATCGATGGGCTTCCAGTCCGTGATCGTCCCCGCACAGTCGAGCACGACGTCCTCGAAGCCGTTCCCACGATCGTGACGGACCACGACGAGGCTCGTGAAGCCAAACGTCACGTCCGTGAAGAACGTATAGGAGTCCAGATATTGCTGTACCGGGATCACATTGACGAAGTCCGGATCACCAATCTTGGAGTCGACGGAGATGTAGTTTCCGACGTTGTACCAGAGACTCGTCATGTAGCTGGCCAGGTAGAAGGGGTGCTGCCCATCCTGGCTGCTGACGACGAACGGCTTGTCCGTCCAGAACGTCACCGTCTCACCTTGCGACAGACTCTCCGGTGCTCCCTGCGGACGTTGCGGTCGATACGTCAGCGTCGTGCCCTCGGCAGCTCCGACGAGACGCCAAGGGACCGACTCTTCGATCGGGGTGGCAGCGGAGCCCTTGCCGGCGCGGATCGAGCTTCGACTCTCGTAGCGAACCGCCGCATATTCACTGCCCCACGCGCGGAGAGGCGGGATCTGCTGGTGTGAGACGTCGCAATAGGACGTCATGTC
>JAFAER010000020.1 GCA_023423895.1 Pseudomonadota bacterium | reverse complement strand
ACCGGACGTTCTTTCTGCGGCCGGGGCCGGAGATCAACCGGATGTTCGACTACTGCCTGGCGGAGGCAGCAAAGAAGCACGGCATCGATCTCATCGCATGGTGCGCGATGAGCAATCACTACCACGCGGTGATCTACGACCCGGACGGGCGCGTGCCGGCGTTCATCGAGCGGTTCCACAAGATGCTCGCCAAGGTACTGAGCGTTCACTACCGGCGCTTCGAGAGCATCTGGTCGAGAGACCAGACGTGCTTGACGCGTCTCGTGACGATGCACGACGTGTTCGAGAAGGTCGTCTATGTACTCTGCAATCCGGCCGCGGCTCACCTGGTCGAAGACATCGCCCAGTACCCGGGCTCGTCGTCGTGGAGTCGTATGGGCCGCGAAGCGAAAGCCGTGCAGCGGCCAACGGTGTACTTCCGCGAAGACGGCCGCATGCCCGACAAGGTGGAGCTCAAGGCGGTCGCTCCGCGCGGCCTGCGCGGAGAAAGCTACAGCGATTGGACCGGTCGGGTGCGCAAGGAAGTGAAGAAGCGCCAGGCCGGATTCGCCGTGGAGCGCAAGGCGAACAAGAAGAAGGGGCGGAGCGCCGATGTCGTCGGCGCGCATCGCATCCTGAGGACCGATCCGTTCAGCAAGCCGACGACGGAGGCGCCTCGCTGGAGGCTCCGCCCTCATCTCGCGTGCAAGGACAAGGTCCGGATGAAGGCGGAGCGCCTCGGGCTCAAGGTGTTCCGTGCCGAGTACGAAAAGATGCGCCTACGCCTGCGAACCGGGAGTGGAAGAGGCGAGTTCCCGGAAGGGACGTACCGCCTCCGGCTCCTCGGACTCCGGTGCAAGACGTGTCTTACGCCAGCCACGGCGAAGAAAGCTTCGCCGGCACGGAAGACCAGTCGGAACAAAGTGGCGTAACGAGCGCCGACGTCGTCGCGGAAACGAACGTCCACTTCGCGACCGTGATTTGCGTACGCCGGTTCGACGATGGCGGGCGAAGCACGTCGCCCAAGAGTCGCGCATTCTCCATCCAGGTCGATCGCCTCGCGCCACTTGCTCGATGGGAGGCGCGTAGGCGCGCGCGCCGTTACATGCGAGCTCCGAAGCGAGGACGCGACGGACCAGTGAGCTGGCCGGATCACCCGGGCATCGCCACGCGCATTCGAACCACCCCGTGCCGTCGCTGCATCGGCGGAAGCGAGTGCCGCGCCGTTCGCAGCGAAGCACCGACGTCGCGATCCCCGGCCCGGCCGCTCGCCGCGCGAGCTTCGAAACCTACCGACGTTACGATCGTCGCGTCGCGCAGCGAAGCGTCGCTCGCCGCGCGAGCTTCGAAACCTACCGACGTTATGATCTCGTCCCGTCCGCACGCCGTTCGCAGCGAAGCACCGACGTCGCGATCCCCGGCCCGGTCGCTCGCCGCGCGAGCTTCGAAACCTACCGACGTTATGATCACGTCCGCGACGCCCCGGATCACGGCCGCGACGCCCCGATGATCACGTCCGACGCCCCGACGAGCCAGGTCCGGTTGCTGGCGGCCGCCGGGCGGCGGACGCTGTGGTCCACGCCGTCGGCGGGCGCGAGAGAGGGGGGCGCCCGTGACGGAGAGGAGAGAGAACCGAGCGGTGCACGGGGCGAGACTCGAACTCGCACGCCTTTCGACGGTGGAACCTAAACCCACTGCGTCTGCCATTCCGCCACCCGTGCGTGTGACGAGGGGATCTTTAGCACGACTCAGCGGGCGCGCGCGGCGCTCGTTCCATCCCCGTCCGACGACGGTAGAGGCAGCGGGTGCTCCTTGAGGAGCTTGCCGGCCAGGTGGAAGCGGTAGCGGCTCTCGACGCCGCCACGGCTGCACGTCCCGGACATGTAGTTCGCGAGCCGCTCTTGGAGTGGGCGGGCCTTGCAAAGGTCGAGCGACTTGCGAAGGACCTTCACCGCCGCGCGCGTGCACATCTCGGGATCGGTCAGCGACTTCTCCGCGTCCGGGAGGTAGGCCTTGCCGAGCTGATAGAGGCAGTACCAACGCCCGTTCGCCGACTTCGCGTTCGGTTTGAGGCGGCTCTCGTACCACGCGATCGAAACGAGCAACGCGGCCGTCCGCTCCTCGCCCTTCTCCTCGGGGGCGAACAGCGGCTCGCTCTCGGAGACGCGCGCGATGGCTTCGGCGGTCTTCTCGAAGGTGTGGCTCCACGGCGCTTTCGGTTCGAGCGCCGCCAAGAGCCCCACCACCCATGCAACGGGTACGCTCATTGGGTTGGCGAGCATGGGCGACGGTTCGCAGCACGCGCAAGGGGGCGAATTGCGCTCCGATGTGGCACTCGGGTGATATCGGTAGCTTACACGCATGAAAAGTTCGCTCCCACACCGGACACCGCGGCACGCGAGGGCATGTCGTGCACGCGCGCTGATGACGGCATCGTTCGTCGTGACGGTGAGCGCGGGCGCGATCGCGACGCTCGGATGCAGGAAGCAGCCGCTCGAGGTTCCTGATTCCGACGACGGCGACGACGGCGACGAGCGAGGCGAGCGGATCAGCGTTCATCGCGCCGAGCACGACGGAGCGTGCTACCGCGACGTGAGCGTTCGCTGTCCGAAGGGTGTGTCATGCAATCCTCCAGCGCCGCTCCAGGTCGACTGTCCACCGGACCTCCGTGACGCGATGGCGGATCCGCCCGCCGTGGCACGCCGGCCGCCCGGCAAGGAAGACTGGCTTCGCGTGACGCCGCGCCTCTGGCTCGCGAATCGAGACGAAGGCTGGTGCTCCTACCAACCGGAGTACTTCTGCGCGCCACCGACGAAGGCCGACGCGAACACGAAGACAAAGACGAAGGACAAGCGCAGACCCCAACCCGAGCCCATCGCGGACTGCACGCCGGTCCCGCCCTCCGTGCAGGTGCGCTGCAACTTCGGGACGGATGCCGGCGAGAAGCGCTTCGAGGAGTTCGTCTACGTGGACGGCCTCGGAAGTTGCCGCAAGGTACCCGCGACGCGGTGCGAAGGGGCGCCGTCGAAGAGCTGCACGGTTCCCGAGGGAGAGGTCGTTCCCTGTCCTGAACGACGCTGAACGATGCAGACGTTCAGAGGACCTCGACGACGACCGCGGTGAGATCGTCTCCGGGGGCCCCGGGCTCGGGAGGACGACGAGCCCCTCGCTCGACGAGATAGGCTGCGGCGCCCGTGCCCCGCGAGCGGAGCGTCACGAGGAGCTCCGTTTCCGAGAAGGCACGCCAGAAGCCGTTGGTCGCGAGCAGGAACACATCGCCGGGCGTGACAGGGACGGAGGTCGTGTCGAGGTCGACCTTGTCCTGGTACCCGATCACGCGCGACAGGACGTTCGTCGGGATATGCGCGATCTCCTCGTCGGTCAGGTCTCTCTCCAGCGTCGGGCGCAGCCGCGCGTACTCGTTGACGAGCGTGTGGTCGGTCGTGAGCGCCTCCAGCGCTCCCTCGCGCATGCGATAGACGCGGGCGTCGCCGACGTGGGCGATCGACGCGCACCCTGCCGCGAAGATGGCGCATGCCGCTGCGCCCCCGAGCGCGCCGGTCGAGCGGTCCTTCTCGGCCCGACGATGGAGCTCGGCGTTTGCGCGGGCGAGCGTGCGCGCGGGGAGCCCGAGAAGCGACTCCTTCTCTGCTTCGAGCACCGCGACGTCGCCCATCGCTTCGGGAACACGATGATCGAGCAGTCGGCGCACGTTGTCGCGGAGGCCGACGCGTTCGGCGATGGGCAATGTCGAGAACGGACGAACGCGTGCGCCGGGAGAGCCGGCGCCGTGCTCCCCGACCCACCACGTCTCGGCCAGATCGTCGAGCACGGTGGCGCTCCGGCCGCGGAAGATGTCCTTGCAGATGTCGACGATCCTCCTTGCGGCGGGTTCGCCAGGGCGAGTGCGCCCGACTCCATCTGCGACGATCGCGATGGCGGACGTCGCGTCCTCGAACACGCCGAAGGCGTCTTCGTTGTGGTCGCGCCCGGGGCCCTCGTGCGTGACTCCTGCGGCGCGCACACGGACGGGGGCTATCGGCGGGAACGGATCAGGCATCGGCGTCTCGGACGAGCTCGTGTTTCGCTTGCGACTCGCGTCAGAACGCCACCTGCCACGAAGCGCCTCCGCCTCCTGGATAGGCAGACAGGAGCGGTCCCTTCCAGTTCGTGAACACGATGCCCACGACGGCGGTTCCTACGGCGGCCACGCCCGTCAGCGCGAGGAACACGTTCGTCGCCGCCTGGCTCGATTCCCCGTCGGACTTACGTTCGGCGCACTGCGGGAAGTTCGCCTGCAGGCATCCCGCCTTCTCGAAGTCGCCGTGGGCGTTCGACGTGTCGATCGCGAAGTAGGTCGTCACCCCTGCGAGCACGACGGTGAGCCCGACGCCTCCGAAGAAGACGATCGGCGGAAGGCCATCGGCGAACCGGCCGCGCTTTCGCGCGCTGTCGCCATCGGCGTCCGGTGGTGCCGCGGTCTCACCGGCGTCCGCGCGCGCCCTCGTCAGGCCACCCTTCACGGCCGAGACCTCGACGAGCTGATCGGCGTTCACGTCGACTTGTTGCTTGTGTGCCTTGCCGTCGACGCGCGTGGCGAGGGTATGCGTCCCGGTTCGAGCCCACACGACCTTGTCGATCTCGATCGGGCGATCATCGAGCTTCGCCGAGCAGGTCGCGTCTTCAGGACACTCGACGCGGACCTTGCCGGTCCGCCCGCTGAACTTGAGGTGCGCGGCGGTGATGCTCGCCGCGAGGCCGGGCGGAGCAGGCTCGCGTCGGCTTCGTTCGAGCAGCTCGGCGCCGAGCGGGGCGTCGTCCGCTTCGACCGCAGCGTCGAGCGCCGCTTGAAGCGCGACGGGGCTGGGAGCGAACGCGTCGGCGCGGGCGAACTCCTGCGCGGCCGTCTGGAGATCCCCCTTCTTGTGGGCGGCGAGGCCGCGGTCGTAGGCCTCCTTGGCGCGAGCCGTGTCGTTCGGCTGCGCGAAGGCCGGGAGCGAGAACGTCATGGCTGCTGCGACGAGGAACGAACCGAACAGCGTGGTCTTCACGTCGTGGGCCTCGTCAGTTACCGGTGCAGAACGCGCCCGGAATGCAGGTCAGCTCACAGTCGCGCGGACAGTCACGCCTGCAGATGGTTCCGAGCCCGCAGGTGCCCTTGCACTGCGCGCGATCCTTGCACGTCAGATTGCACGTGCTGGCCTGCGCGTTGGTGCAGTCGAGGTTGCAGCTCGAGTTGTCTTCGCACGTCATCTCGCAGTTCGTGTTCGGCGCGCACGTGAGGGTGCACTTGCTCTCGTCGGTGCAGCGCGCGTTGCACGAGCCGGTCGTGCACGCGAACTGACACGTCTCGTTCTCGCGGCACTCACAGTTGGGGCCGCACTCGCGTACGCCGTTCGCTGCGCCCGTGTCCGGCGCTCCACCGTCGCGTGAGCTGCCGCCGTCCGTCGTGGGGGGCGACGGCGAGGACGTCGCTGTTCCGGACGGTCCTCCCGAGGATGGCGGAGTGTCCGTGCTGCCCGTGCCGATGTTCCAGTCGTAGGAGCAACCGACGACGAGCGCGACGAATGCGACGCTGGCGACGCGGCGATGGACCATCACGGTCGAAGCATACCAGGTCGAATAGACGAGCGCCCCCGCCGTGACCATCACGGAGGAGGCGCTCGAGCGATCCAGGGAGGAGGAGAAGGAGGAGGACTGGGATCGCGTCGTTCGTTGCCGGTGAAGCGGAACGCGTGGATCAGAGTTGGCCAGGGCGCTGCGGATTCGCCTCGCCGCGCGGGACGTCGGCCCACACGCATTCGGGGTCACTCTGGTTCTTGTTGCACTTGTTGAGGTGATCCATCGCCTTCTGCCACTGGGAGCTCGGCCAGGTTTCGGCGGTGATCCCTTCGAGGCGCATCGGCATCCAGTGCGACTTCTCGAACGCCTTGTAGCTGTCCGTGATCTTGTTCCAGTAGCTATCACCCTGAGAGATCGGTCCGCCTCCGTTGACGTTACCGGTCGTCCAGTTGGCGAACTCGCGGATCCAGGCGTTGCCGCCGGCGCGGTGGCAGGTGATGCACGGACCGGCCTCCTCGCTCACGAGCTGCTTCGGGATCGACCAGTGCTGGGCGTCCATGTTGACGACGTAATACGGCGCCTCGAGCCAGCTGATCTCGTAGTCCGGATCGATGCCCATCATCGGCACGACCGGTTTGCCGTCCGACCGCTTTGCGCCGTTGATCCACGGCGACTGGATGAACGGATCGGTCCCGTGGCAGCTCTCGAAGCAGTAGCCCTTCGGTGAGTCCCAGATCGTGCGCGACTTCTCGCGGTCTGCCGGGTGCGGCACGTGCTCGCCGTCCGTTCCGGAGTTGATCGTGTTCTGGAAGAAGCAGGTCTTCCCCGTCTTCGGGTTGTTCCCGATCATCGCGATGTCGTTGAACCGCTTCGTCTTGGTCCAGCCGATCTCTTCGCCGCCTGCGACCTTCCGGCAGAGCAGGATCCAGTGCGTGCCCTGCTCGTTGACGGCGTGGGTGACCGTCGGACCGGGCTCGCATCCCTCGCTGAGGAACTCGGCGCGGTCGCACTTGTCGACGCAGTTGTAGCTCGCGCCCGGCTTCTGCCCGTGCTCGCCTTCGCCGTCGCACTTCGTGACCGGCTGATCGTTCTGCATCAGCGGGATGAGTGCCCCCTCGACGCCGGCGATGCGCACGGGATCGTGGCCGTCGCCCGTGGCCACGAAGTCACGGCAGTCGAACGTGTCGTACTTGCCGTCGCCGAGCCTTTTGAAGAACGGGATTTCGCCGAGCTCCTCGACGCACTTGTCGCCGTACTCCTCCATCGAATGGAGGGCTTCTTCCTGCGCTGGCGTCGGGTCGTCGACGCCGCCGTCGCCCGCGTTGAAGCGGAGGCCGTTCGCCAGCGACCGCGCCTTCAGCTCCTTTTGCTGCGCGTTGCCGAGATCCCACGCCTGCGCGAGGTTCGTCTGGAGCTTGATCGGCGTCTTGCCGGGACGGATGACGCACGCTTCGACGAGCGCTTTCGGGCCGCCGGCGGCGTTGATCTCCGCGGTGCGCTGGGC
>JAFAER010000012.1 GCA_023423895.1 Pseudomonadota bacterium | reverse complement strand
GGCCTGCTCGGAGCCGGATTGGACGAGCGCCGCGCTCGGTCCGGCAGCGGAGGCGGGTTCGAGATCGCAGGACGCGCAGGCATCGGCGGCGGCGTCGGCCGCTCGATCGGCTGCGTATCGATGCTCTCGCGCCGCCCTGCGGGCAGCGGTGGTGGCGCGGGTGCGGGTGGTGGCGCGCCCAGCGCGGGTGGCGGCGCGCTCACGATCGTCTCCACCGGGCTCGTGGCCGCGGCGGCAGACGAGACGGCAGGCGAAGGCGAAGGCGAAGGCGCAGCCCCTGCCCGCTCCGACGTCGGCGGAGCCTCGAAGACCGGCGGTCGTCGTTCGGTCTGCGGCGGCGGCGGCACGACCACGGCCGTGGACGGCGTGGACGCGAGTGGATCGGGACGGAACGCCGGCTCGGTCGTGAGGGGTCCGGTCCCGACGAGCGTCGTCTTGCCGACATCGCTGGCGTCGTTCGGCGGCGGAGCCGGAAATTCGGGCTTCGTGGCCTGACGCGGCCGAACCACAGGGTGCGCACCGGTGGCCGTTGGCCCGAGCCCATCCTGCGTCTTGGTGCTCCGTCCTGACTGCTGGCCCTTCTTCGCCGCCTCGCGTTGCTCGAAGAACGGGGCAAGCTCGGGGATCTGCCCGATCGCTTTCGGGGGCAGGCCGCCGCGGGACAGCCGATCGTTGCGCTCGACCAGGTACCCCTGGATCGCGCGCTGGAGCTCACGGAGCGAGGTGAAGACGAGCGTTCGCCCGTCACCCGTCGTGATGTTCCAGAAGTCTTCGCTGAAGTCGCCGTCGCTGCGGCGAATCTTGAACTTGTGCCCGCAATTGGTGCACTTGACGGTCGTGCCGCGCCCGCTGACGAGCGCGTCGTCGAACTCGTACTCGGTGTTGCACCGCTCGCATTTGACGTCCATCGCGATGAGCTCGCCGGTCCTGAGAGGAGGACAAGTCAGTGGTCGAGTGTGCTCGGACCTCGCCGACGGCACGAGGCAGGATCGAGCGTTGTCACGCTATCATGCGGAGTACGGGTGCGGAGAGATAGCGAGCGCCCGACTCACCCGACTCTCCCGACGGAGGAGGTTCCTCCGCCGATCTCGGGGAGCGCCGAGGTCGAGAGAGCCCGGCAGCAGGCCCACCAGCGCGTCTGCAACGAACGAAGCGGCGCTTATTGAATTGCGGCAGCGATGCCGGAGCGGAAGGCCCGAGCGCGTCCGAAGGCGCGGCGGAACGGAGCAGGCCGGGCGTTTCGGGCTCGGCGTCCAACGCTCCCCACATGAGACGGTTGGGCTCTTTCCCCTGACGCACCGTCCACACGCGTCGTGAACCGCCGTGCACGCTCCCCGTTCGAGGCCGCGTTCATCGCGTGTTTTGGCGCGCTTTTGCGTACCTTGTCTGGGGCATGACGGTTGCTACCCTGCTTGACGGCGCCCCCGGCCAGGCGGCCGGCGACGCGAGGGCGGTCTGTCTCGGAAGACGGTCACGCCAAAGCCGGAGTCGAGGACGCAAACCATGATGATGAAGCGCGCAGTCTCCTTCGTTCTCTTCGGGCTCGGGACCGCCGTCCTCTTCGGATGCCCGATCTACCCGGCCGATCGCGACCATCGGGTGTGTATCGGGGACGAGGGCGAGTGCTACGACTGCCCGGACTCCTACTACTCGAGCGCCTGCAGCGTCTGGACGTGCAACTCCGGGCTGGACTGCCCGAGCGGCTACACGTGTACGAGCGATCATCGCTGCCGCCTCAGCGACGGCGTGCAGCCGCCGCCAGGCGGCGACCAGGCCTGCACCAAGCCGTCCGACTGCCCTGCCGGAAGCAACTGCGGGGCGGACAACAAGTGCAAAGCGGGCGACTGCTCGACGAACGGCTGTCCTTCGAGTTTCGTGTGCCGTCTCGGCAGCGGCGCCAACGGAACGCCCGAATGCGTCCCGATCGGCGGCGACGGCGGGTCGTCCTCGTGCAGGCGCGATAGCGACTGCCCGTCGCCGGCGGGCTCACGCTGCCTCAGCGGTTCGTGCGTGGCGCCGCAGGATCAGTGCGTCGATGCCACGCAGTGCAGCGGCGGCGTCTGCGTCCAGGGCGCATGCACCCCGTCGTGCAGCGGGAACAAGCCGTGCCCGACGGGCTACACGTGTGACACCGCGAAGGGCGTCTGCACCGGCAACCCGAACCCGTGCACCAACTCCAGCCAGTGCACCGGCGGCAAGGCGTGCGTCCAGGAGCACTGCGTCGACCCGTGCGGCGCCGGCGGGACCTGCGGCCCCGGCCTGGTCTGCATCGACGGCGGCTGCACGCCGGACCAGAAGCCGGTCTTCACCTGCACGACGGACGGCGTCCAGGACAGCTGCCAGCCCGGCAGCATCTGCCTCCGACACAGCTGCTACATCGGTTGCGACCCCGGCACGCCCGAGTCGTGCAAGTCGGCGGACGAGTTCAATCAGTGCAAGCCCGTGACGACGAGCTCCGGCACGTACAACGTCTGCGGCTCGACGAACAATCTCGGCACCGAGTGCGACCCCACGCAGAACAAGAACTGCGCCTCGCCGCTCGTCTGCATCGACGGCTACTGCAAGTAGAGAGCGGCGGCGGCGGGGCCGGGGCGAGGCGACAGCGCCTCACCTCGCTCGTGTTCGGCGCTCGCGTGTGTTCGGCGTCGAACGTCAGGCCGTGCGGTGGAGCGTGAAGCGGAACGTCGTTCCCTTCCCCGGCTCGCTCTCCGCACGGATGTCGCCTCCGTGGCGGCGCACGATGCGAAGCACGGTCGCGAGGCCGATCCCCGTGCCGGGGAACTCGTTCGCCGAACAGAGCCGCTGGAACGGCGCGAAGAGTCGCGCCGCACGCGCCATCTCGAATCCGGCGCCGTCGTCGCGCACGAAGAGCTCGCCGTCGTTCGCCCCGACCTCGATCCGTGCGTCGTCGTTCCTGCTCGTGAACTTCCAGGCGTTGTCGAGCAGGTTCGTCATCACGGCCCGGAAGAGCCGAGGGTCGGCCTCCACCTCCAGGCCGTCCTGCACGATGAGACGAACCTTCCGGGACGGGTCGCGCTCGGTGAGCTCGGCCGCGATCTCGCGTGCGACGGACGAGACGTCGACCCGCTCGCGGGCGACGGGCGCCCGGCTCACACGCGACAGCTCGAGGAGCGCCTCGATGAGCCCGTTCATCCGCGCGGCTCCGCCGATGACGCGATCGAGATGGCCACGCGTCTCGGCGTCGAGCACCGGCCCGGCATCTTCCTGCACCGCGCGGGCGAAACCCTGGATCGCGCGAAGCGGCGCACGGAGATCGTGCGAGACGGAGTAGGAGAACGACTCGAGCTCTTGATTGATCGCTTCGAGCTCTGCGGTCCGCGCGCTCACGCGCTCCTCGAGCTCGGCGTACAGCTGCACGTTCTCGATCGCGATCGATGTGCTGTCGGCGAGCGCCTGGAGCAGCTTCACCTCCGCGCTCGACTGCTTTCGCCGGTGCGCCCAGTACGCTCCGATCGCGCCGATCGGCGCCTGCTTGCGGATCGGCACCATGACGAGGCTCTCGACGAACGTCGCTCGGTAGACGTCGTGCGGGATCCGGTCGTCGGCGTAGATGTCCAGGATGACCGCCTCCGAGCGGTTCAACATCGACCAGCCGCTGATGCAAGCCTCGATGGGGAAGCGCTTCCCCTTCCACAGTGGAGCGATCGCGTCCTCGTCGGCGTAGAAGCAGCAGTCGCCGTCGCGGAGGACGAAGGTTGCGCCGTCGGCGTTCGTCAGGACACGCGCGGCGCGGCGCACGATGACCTGGATGGCTTCCATGGTCCGCGCGAGCGACAGCTCTTGGACGACCCCGACGAGGTGCTCCATCCCGCGTGTGTAAGCGTCGCCTGAAGGCGGAGGCTCTTCACCGAGCAAGCCTGGGAGCGTTGCGTCGGAATTCCCCGATGGCACATCTCCACGCTGCATCACGGAGCCTCCCTCCTGAAGCTAGACCAGACTCTAGCACGGGTTGCACGATTCTCTCGCGAACGGTCGAGAACGTGTAAAACGACGAATCTGGCGCCCGATTCAGCTCGCCCGTCGCCGTCCGCTCGCCACGCCGACGTTCACGGTCATCTCGAACGTCCTGCCGCTCCAGTACTTGTCGATGGCGTCACGCGCGTAGGCGAGCGGGTCGACGGTCCGATCGGACGAGGGGTCGAGGCCGACACCGACGAGGAGCTCGGGGACGATGATCAGGCGCGTGATCGGATCCTCGAACACCGCACGTCCCCCGGAGAACTCGAGCCTCCGCGTGTGCACGTCGACGTCGACGTATTCGAAGCCCGCGGCCTCGAGCTCACCCTCGAGCAGCTCGTCCGTCGGCCGGAGCTGCATCGCGGCCTCGATGGCGTTCGTCAGGTCGCCGAGCTCGTGCTTGAGCGCGCACTCGCGGAGGAGATCCGCCAGCTCGACGAACGACCCGCGCAGGGGCATCGCAATGAGCGCCTGACCGCGCGGCGCAACGATGCGCGCCAGCTCTTCGAGCAACGCTCGCCGCTCCTCCGGCGTCGCGAGCGGATGGATCGTGAACGCGTGAGAGAACGCTCCTCCGGGGAACGCGAGCGGTAGCTGGTCCGCGACGCGGTAGTCGAAGACGACCGGATCGCTCTTTCCGAGCGCCGCGGCCTTGGCGCGCGCGAGCTCGATCGCCGACGGCGAGACGTCGCAGCCGTGGACATGCACGTTCGGCAGTCGCTCGGCGAGCTGCCGGTCCGGGTAGCCGGTTCGGCAGTGGACGTGACACACCCGCGCGTCGCGCCCCGGGACGAGCATGTGGAGGAGCGGCTCGCCGAACATCGCGAGGTAGCGCGGCACGACGAACGTCTCGAACACGGCCACTTCCTCGTGGCCGAGGTGGCGCGCCGGCAGCGCCGTTTCCCCGCGTCCACGCTGCGAAGAAGGAGACGAAGAAACGGAGCCGCTCCGGACGAAGGGTCCGGCGGCACGAACGTCCGGCCGAACGCCCTCGCCGCCGAGACCGGCGTGTCGATCAGGGCGGTCGGGCGGTCGGGTCACCGCTTGCCCTTTTTCGGTGCCGGCGGAGGCGCGGGGTTCGCCTCGGCCGCCATCTCTTCGAGGATCTCGCGTGCCTCGTGGGCGAGGTCGGCGATCGAGACGCGCTCGCCGCCCTCCTCGTCCTCGAGCTGGACCTGGCGTCCGTCGCGCTCGAGCTTGGCGAGCAGCGGAATCGCCGCGGGGTCGCCGAGCTCCGCCATCGCCTCGATCGCGGAGGCCACGACCTCGGCGTCGTCGTTCTGGAGAAAGCGGCCGAGCAGCTTGGCGCAGCCAGGCTCACCGACCTCGGCGAGGAGGAACGGAAGCTCGCTGAATGCCGGATTGCCGCGAGGCAGGCGCGCGAGAGCACGTTCGATGCCCAGCGCCACCTCCTTGAAGCGGTCGAAGGCCAGGCCTTCGAGCGCCTCTCCGGCCGCGATCCGCGCCTCCGGCGACACGCCGCCGAGGATGTCGATCAGCAGGTCGACGACGGCGTCGCCCTCGAGATCGCCGAGGAGGAGCGCGAGGCGGACCAACCGAACCGAGGCCTCGGTCTCGTCATCGAGCACAAGCGCGGCTGCGGTTGCCGCGCGCAGCTCCGGAATGAGCTTCGCGTCGCCTTCGCCGCGGAGTGCCGCATGGTGCGCACGCGCCGTGCGTTCCGCGTCGAACAGTGCATTGAGCGTCTCGCCGATCGTCGCCATGAAAGAGTCTGCTCCTTGGTAGAGGGGGTCCTTATCACGGCCTGCCCGGCACGCGGACCATGTGGACGCAGGGAGCAGTTCTTTTTCTGAGCCTGCGGGGCCGAAGCTTTGCCTGTGCGGCGACGGGCTCGGACGAGAGCGGGAATGCCTCGACCGTCCTGGTAGTCTGGGCCTCGTGCGGACGGCGCTCGGCGATCGCTGGCTCTGGATCGGCGCCTCGGCGCTCGGATTCCTGGTCTTCGGCGCCCCGTCTGCGAGCGTCGTTCCCCGAAACCTCCGCGCGACGGCGGCCGCCCTGGAAGGCGACGACGCGCGAGCTGGCGGACCTGCGGAGCTCCGCGACGGCACGTGTCCCCCCGGAACGGCGCCGGACAACGATGCCTGCGTGCACCTCGTCGCGGCCGACGACGGCCCGGTCGCGGAAGCGCAGTCCAACACCCACCGCGATCGCTCGGGCCGCTGGGCGACCTACGAGCAGATCCCGCGGCTGCCGGAGCGACCGGCAGACTACGATCTCTATCGCTACCCGATCCCGCCGGGCCTCGCGGGCGGGCACCATGTCGTCTCCGGATATGACCTCGACCAGCCCGACGCGAAGCAGCGGCGCGGGGCGCGGCTGAAACACGTCGGGCACGGCGCGGTCGATCTGCCGCAGGCGAAGGGGACGCCCGTCCACATGATCACCCTCGAGCACCAAGAGGGTGACGCCGAGGTCCTCTACGCAGGCCCGCTCTTCGGAACGACCGTCCTCACCCGGCACACCCTGCGCGAGGGCGGCCGGACGCGTGACTACGTCATGCTGCTCGGGCACCTCGACTCGATCGCACCGGGGATCACGGTCGGAACCCTCGTCAAGGAAGGGCAGCTCGTCGGCGCCGTCGGCGACTCCGGCTCGCCGAGCCTCGTCCATCTTCATCTCGAGGTGCGCCGCGTGCGCGACGGGATCGACCTCGCGAAGGTCCCCGCGGGAGGTCCGATGATCGTGGACACCGTCACGGTCGTCTGCGACCCGCGCAACGTGCTGCCTCTTCGCTGAAACGGCTCCATGTACCCGAGGCGTGCCGGGGAGAGCCATCGCGAGACCGCCGGCGACGCATCGGAGACGCGGGGCAGGAATGCCGACCGCGAACGGTGTTGCGCACGAGACAACCGGCCGGCCGGAGCCCGCCGGAGCCCGCCGGAGCCCGCCGGAGCCCGGCGGAGCCCCGACGACAATCGTGAGCTCGACGCTCCGCCCGCCTTGCGCCAGGACCGAGCTAGCGCGACGATTGTCCCACACGTGTCCCTCCCCTCCGCCGCGCGCCTGGACGACACGGTCCCGACGGACCCGCGAGCGCTGGTCTGCCCTCGCTGCCGCGCGTCCTGGCCGGAGAGCCAGGCGCCCTCGCTCTGTCCGACCGATGGCTCCACGCTCGTACGAGCGCGCGACCTCCAGGTCCCTGCTGCCACGGAGAACGATCCGATGGTCGGTCGCACCCTCGAGGGGCGCTACACGATCATCGCGAAGCTGGGCTCCGGCTCGATGGGCACGGTCTATCGCGCGAAGCAACACGCGATGGGCCGTGAGGTAGCGATCAAGATCCTTCGCGGCGACCGAGCGATCGACGACTCCGCGAAGGCCCGCTTCCTACGCGAGGCGCGAGCCAACAGCCTCCTGGCTTCGCCGAACACGGTCACCGTCTTCGACTTCGGGCAGAGCGAGAGCGGCGAGTTCTACCTCGCGATGGAGCTCCTCGAGGGCGAGAGCCTCGGGCAGCGGCTCACGCGCGTCGGTCGACTGCCCATCCCCGTCGCCGTCGATGCCGCGCGCCAGGCGCTCCGTTCGCTCTCCGAAGCGCACGCGAAGGGCATCATCCATCGCGACCTCAAGCCCGACAACCTCTTCTTCGCTCGTGTGCTCACGAGCGCGTACGGCTCGGCGCCCGGCGAAGGGCACGAGGAGATCGTCAAGGTCCTCGACTTCGGCATCGCGAAGATGCTGCGCGACGACGACCAACCGATGGGCGTGATCGAGACGCAGGCGGGCACCGTGTTCGGAACGCCGCGCTACATGTCGCCCGAGCAGGCGCAGGGTAAACCGCTCGATGCGCGCACGGACCTCTACTCGCTCGGCGTCATCCTCTACCAGATGCTCACCGGGCGCCCGCCCTTCACGGACAACGATGCCGTCGTCGTCATGGCACGGCACATCAAGTCCATCCCGAAGCGACTGAACGACGTGAGCCCGGAGGCGAACGTCCCGCGGGAGCTCGAGGACGTCGTCATGCGGGCGCTCTCGAAGGATCCGGCGGATCGCCAGGCCAGCGCCGATGTCCTCGCCGGCGAGCTGCTCGCCGCGCTCGAGGCGCAAGGCGCGACGACGAGCGGCGTTCGAGCGTCGATCACGAACGCGGCCGGCATCCGCGTCCCCGAGTCGATGCGCCCGCCGATGATGTCGCTTCCGCCGCCTCCGCGGCGCAAGACGGTCGCGGGTGTTCCGACGGCGCTCGTCATCGCCGCCGTTCCCGTCATCGTCCTCGTCGCTGCCGCCGGGGTCTACCTCGGAATGCGGAGCGGGAAGCCGCCGGCGCCGGACGCCATCGGCAGAAGCGCACCGACGAACCCGAGCCCCGCGACGACGAACGCGAACACGACCACGACGAACAGCCCGCCGTGGCAGACCGCAGAGCCGCCGATCGTCACGCCGGACTCGCTACCGACCGCACAACCGGTGCCTGCCGCGCCCAAGCCGCCGCTCGTCCAAGGCGGCAAGGCGGGCGGACGCGGGCCGAAGGGCTCGGCCGCTCCGCGGGCCTCGAATGCGACGGCGCCCGCGACGCCAACGTCGACGTCGAACTACGGCGTCTTCGAGTAGCGTTTCGGTCACGTGGTGGCAGCGCGCGGCTCACGCCCGAACAGACGCCGCTCCCGGCACACGCGAAGCATCTCCCCCGCGAGACGGACGACGAGCGGACCGAGGAAGAGTCCCCAGCCGCCGAAGACGATGACGCCACCGAGCATCGCGACGAGGACGACGGTCGCGGGCATGCCCACCTGGAACCTACGCGAGAGCCAGGGTCGAATGATGTTGTCGACCGTCCCGACCACGCCGGCGCAGAGCGCCGCGAGCGCGACCGCCTTGCCCACGCTCCCCGTGAACGCGAGCCCGAGGCACACCGGCACCCAGACGATCATCGGCCCGGTCATCGGAATGAGCGCGCCGATGACGCTGAGCATGCCGAGCAGGAACGCGCGCGGCACGCCGAAGGCCGTGTAGAGGATCGTCGCGAGCGCGCCCTGGATGACCGCGGTGAGACCGGTGCCGACGATGAGCCCGCGGCCTGCCTCGTGAAACGCGTGCGCGAGCCGATCGAGGACACTCTTCTCGACCGGCGCGTGCTCGCGCGTCCACGACCACCACTTGTCTCCGTCGACGAGCAGCGCGTAGAAGACCGCGAAGAATACGAACGCTCCGATGATCGCCTCGATGGAGGCGCCGGCGACGAGCGCAAGGGCCTTCGACGCTCCCGCGCCGTACTCTTTCGCGAGCGAGATGACACCCTTGCCGCTCTCGACGGCGCCGCCCGAAGGACCGCCAGACGACACGAGCGCCTCGAGCACGCCTTTGCCGCCGCTCGCGGAGCGCAGCTGCTCGAGAAGAGACTTCGCCGCCGGGACGAGCGTCATGATCGCGAGCGCGAGAGGCGCGAGCGCGATCACGACGAGGACCGCCGTCAGAAGGCCAGCGGCGCGCTCCCTTCCGCCGAGAGCGCCGCGGAGCCGTCGGAAGAGCGGGCGCGACAGGTGCGCAGCCCAGGCAGAGAGCACGAGCGGCGCGACGAACGGCCACATCGTCAGGACCGCTCCAGTGATGAAGAGGAGCGCAAGGAAGATGACCATGCTCCGGCGAGGCCCCCCTGTCGCGGTCCGCGTCGTCGTGGCTAGATGGACCGCCCGATGGGCGCGATTCACGGTTTCGGAGAGCATCGAGAGCAGCTGGAGCAACCGACGTGCCGCAGGCAGAGGTTCGGCACGGAAGTCGCGAGGCCCGGACGGATGAGCGATCGCTCGGTCTTGTTGCGCAAGGTCGCGCGGGTCTTCGCCGCGATCTCCGTCGCAGCCGTCATCGTGCTCATGACGGCTGCTCCCGCGAGCGCCCAGGTCAACGCGGAGGCGCTCCGGAGCACGCTCCGGACGAACCCGAACTTCCTCTGGCTGGAAGGAGCGCTGGTCGGTCGCACCGGAAACACCAACACGATGACGTTCTCCGCGTCGGCGTTCGGCGGGGTCACGTCCGATCCGCACCTGTTCTTCTCGCGCATCTCGGCCGACTACGGCGAAGCACGCGGCGAAACCACCGTGGCGCGCTGGATGGCACATGCACGCTACAACTATCGGCTGACGAGCTTCGTTGCGCTCGAGACCCTCGCTCAGGTGCAGCACGACCGCTTCCGCCGGCTCGCGGTCCGCGACCTCTACGGCGCGGGCTTCCGCTTCGACTTCCTCCGCGTCGACGAGGTCGAGGTGTTCGCCGGGACGACCTACCTCTTCGAGCACGAGCTCCTCGAGACGGTTCCCGGCTCCGAGGGCCTCAAGTACTTCTGGCACCGGTCGAGCAACTACGCCGGCGTGAACATGCGCGTGGCGCCGCTCGTCGACCTGAGCTCCGTCACGTACGCGCAGCCCCGGTTCGATCGCCCGCTCGACTTCCGGCTCCTCTCCGAGACGCTCGTCTCGTTTGCGATCTCCAAGGTCCTGTCGGCGCGCGTCAGCGCCAACGTCTGGTACGACAGCCGCCCGCCGTTCGGCGTTCGCACGTACGACGTCGAGATCAAGAACAGCCTCGTCGTGAAACTGCAGTGACGACGCGGGGCGGCAACGACCGTTGGGCAACCGGGGGGCAGGGCGCGGCAGGGCGCGGGCGCGCGCCGCCTACCACAACCCGCGCCGCTTCGGACGCCTCGTGACCGTCCCCGCGGCCTGGTCAAAATCCCGGAGCCTTTCCCGTAGTTCGATTGCGGCGAGGCATTGCGGGGTGGTACCGTCCGCGAGGGTATGGATCGCGCCGAGATCGACAGGCTCGTGCAGCGTCTCGTCGAGAATCCCCACGACGAGGAAGCGCTCGCGTACGCCCATTCCGCGGGTGAAGCAGACCCCAAGAGCTACGCCATGTTCCTCGAGCGCGTCGGCACGGAGACGCGCGACCGTTCGTACGCCGCACACTGGCTCGCCGAGGCGGCCAACGTGTGGTCGACGACGCTTGGCGACGCTCATCGGGCTGCACGCATCCTGATGATGGCCCTCGAGAAGGATCCGACCGCGCAGGTCGCGGCGGACCGTCTCGCGCAGCTCTATCGCGACAAGGGCGACAGCAAGGCGCTCGTCGCCCTGCTCGATCGTCGCGCGAAGGCGCTCGCGCCGCTCGCGGGCACGCAGCCCGAGATCCGGGGCGAGCTCGCAGGCCTTCACGAGGAGCTCGCACGCCTCTGGTCGGAGCCGCCGCTCTCGCAGCCGAAGAAGGCGATCGAGAGCTACAAGAAGGCGATCGAGCTCGACCCCACGAGCGCGTACGCGATCTACAACGCGCGTGAGCTCTACAAGCAGCTCCAGCAGTGGCAGGACGCGATCCCGCTCTACGGCGCGGAGCTCGAGCTCGAGCAAGATCCCGGACGGCGCGTCGGCCTTCTCCGGGACGAGGCGGCGACGCGAAAGCTCGCCGGCGATCTGCACGGCGCGACGCGCGCGCTCGCCCAGGCACGCGACATCGACGGCTCCGATCCCGCGCTCCAGCAGGAGTACGCGTCGAGCATCCTCGATCGCATCCAGGCGGGCGAAGCGGTCCCCGCCGACGAGCGCAACTATGCGGCCGAGCTCCTCGTCGCGCTCTCCGAGACGTACGAAGGCGAGCACGGGCTCGCGTACGCGGGCGCCGCGCTCGACATCGAGCCCGGCCACGATCGCGCCGTCCAGCTCCTCCTCCACTACGCACAGGCGCTCGGTGCTCCGCCGGACATGCCGCAGCGGTGCAACGCGTACCTCGCCGCGAATCCGAACGGCGCCATGGTCCAGGAGGTCCGCGCGGCACTCTCCGCGGCAGGTGGCGCGATCGTCGAGCCGCCCGGCAAGGAGACCGCGGAGCGTCCGGCGGCGAACGAAGACGCTGGCACGATGGCTTCGCCCGCCGCGAAGCGCTCTCAGCCAAGCCCTGCGCCCAAACCTTCGCCGGCCAAGGCCGCCGAGCCCGAGGCGGAGAGCGCAGTCGAGACGAGCTTCCGGAGCTCGCGCAGCGCCGGACTCTCCCCGGACAAGCTGCAGGGCATCCTCGATGCGGCGCAGATGCTCGCCGGCAAGGGCAAGAAGCCCGAGGCATTTGCAAAGTACAAGGAAGTGCTCGACAGCGATCCAGCGCACCCGGAGGCGCTGTCGTGGTCGGAGGACTACCTCCGCAGCAAGCGCGACTACGGTCAGCTCCGCGACGTCCTTCTCGCGAGCATCCGCGCATCGGCGAACACGCCCGAGATGCTCGAGACGCGCAAAGAGCGCCTCCGCGAGGTCGCCGGCCTCTGCGAGGGCAACCTCCGCGACGTCGACGGCGCGATCGCCGCGTGGCGGCAGCTCCTCTCGCTCGACCGCAAGGACGAGAGCGCACGCACGGCGCTCATGCGCCTCCTCGAGAAGTCGCAGCGGTGGGACGATCTCGCGAACGTCCTCGAGCAGGAAGCGACGATCGAGTCGGACGTCGAGACGAAGGTCTTCCTCGAGAAGAAGCTCGCGAAGCTCCAGGAGGAGAAGCGCAAGGACCTCGTCGCCGCCGGCGAAGCCTGGGGCCGCATCGCGCGTCTCGTAACCGACGACGATCAGGCGGTGCTCACCGCGTCACGACTCTTCGAGAAGGGCGATCGCGGCGATCTCGCTGCCGCCGTCCTCTCCGAAGGCGCCTCGGCGATCGAAGACCCGGTCGCGCGCGGCCAGCTCATGCAGCGCCTCGGCGAGCTCCGCGAACAGCTCGGGGAGTCGATCCTCGCGGGCGACTCGTACGCGGAAGCCGCCGACGCTCTGCGGAACGGCAAGCTCTGGGACGAGGCCGATCGCCTCTACTCGGCGGCGGAGTCCTGGGAGAAGGCGGCGAACGCGGCCTACCAGCGCGGCCTCCTCACCGGCGACCTCAAGCAGCAGGCCGCCTGCAACGCGCGCGCGGCGGAATACTTGATGCGGGCGAACCAGGCCGACGAGGCCCTCGTTCGCCTCGAAGAGGCCACCGAGCTCGATCCGCTCAACGACGACTACGCGAACCAGCTCGTCGCCCGGTACAACCAGAGCGACAGCACCGACAAGCTCGTCGCATTCCTGTCGAAGCGCGGCGATCGCCTGACCGATCGCAGCAAGCGGATCAACATCCGGCGCGAGGCCGCGACGCTCTGCGCGACCCGGCTCCAGGACAAGGAGCTCGCGCGCGAGCTGTGGCTCAAGCTCCTCGAGGACGGCGACGATCGTGAGGCGCTCGAGCGGCTCATCGACGACGCGGTCGAGCGTGAGGACCACACCGAGGCCGCGACGCTCCTCCGACGGCTCGGACAGAACACCGTCGACAAGGCCGAGAAGGCGCGCGTCGCGCTGCGCGAAGCGGAGCTGCTCGCGGACGGCGTCGGCGACATCGATACGGCGATCTCGCGCTACGAGCTCATCCTGTCGGATCTCGACCCGACGTGCCGCCCTGCCCTGCAGGCGATCGCGGATCTTCAAGAGAACCGGAACATGCTCGCCGAGGCGGCCGATGCCCTCGAGCGCGAGCTGAAGCTCGTGGCCGACGTGCAGGAGCGCGGACAGATCGCCGCGCGCCTCGCGCGCCTCTACGAGAAGCTCGACGATCCGCGCAACGCGATCCGCGCGCTCGATCTCGTGCGCAAGGCGGACCTCGAGGACTTCGACGCGCTGACGCGCCTGTGCGAGCTGTGCGAGATCACCGAACAGTGGGGGCGCGTCGCCGAGCTGCTCGTCGAGCGCATCGAGATCGAGGCCGACGAACAAGAAGTCGTCGCCCTCACGACGAAGCTCGCCGCCATCCTCGCCGACAAGCTGGATCGCGGCGACGAGGCGCTCGGCGCGCTCACGGACCTCGCCGACCAGGGCGAGGCGTCCGTTCGCAAGGCGTACATCGAGCTCGGCGATCGCCTCGGATGGAAGGGCATCGTCGCAAGCAAGCTGAAGGAGTGGTGGTTCGACGCGCGTCACGGCGTCGAGCGCACCGCGGCGCTGCGCGGCGCGTTCGAGCGCTTCGCCGACGTCGGCCGCGACGCCGATGCGGTGACCGTCGCCATCGAGCTCGTCCGCACGAAGGGGGCTGACAAGAAGCTCGCGGAGCACCTCGAAGAGCTCGCCGTGAAGACCGGCGACCAGGACGCGCTCGCGGTCGCGCACGAAGTGCTGACCCGCGAGGTCCAAGGTCCCGACCGCGCACACGAGCTCGTCCGCCAGGCGGAGGTCCGCGCGCGCGCAGGGCTCGCCCGTCAGGAGGCGATGCAACACGGCGAGCAGGGCCTCGTGTTCATCCCGCCGTCCGAGGCGGAGCCGCTGCTCGAGCGCCTCGCGCAGCTCGCGCCGAAGCCGGTCGACGTGATCGACCTGTACGAGCGGCAGGTCACGCGCTCGAAGGCGCCGGCCGATCGTGTGCAAGCGCTCGCACGCGCGGCGCAGATCGCGTCGACGCGCGGACAGCCGGAGCGCGCACGCGGCTTCTTCGAGCTCGCGCTCTCGGGCGCGCCCAGCGAAGAGACCGTCGGCGTGCTCGAGACGGCGGCGCGCGAGGGCGACAAGTTCGGCGGCGGCGACCGCCTTCGTCGTGCGCTCTGCCATGCGCTCGCGCAGGGCGGACACGGTGCCCGCGACGGCGGACGAACGCGCGCGAACCTCCTTCGGCGCGCGGCGACGCTCGCCCATCGCGATCTCAACGACGCCGAGCAAGCGTTCACCTGGCTCGGCGACGCGCTCGTCGCACACGTCGACGGGCTCACGCTCGACATGCTCGAGCAGCTCGGGATCGACACGGGCGATCCGCGGCGCGCCGAGGCTGCCCTCACGCACGCGCTTTCGGAGGTGTTCGACGGACCGCTCGTTCGCCAGCTCCTCGCACGGCGCGCGAAGATCCGCCGCGAGCAGCTCGTCGAGCCGGTCAACGCAGCGGCCGACCTGAAGAAGCTCCACGACCTGTCGCCCACGGATCAGGCCGTCATGGACGAGCTCGCTGGGCTCTTCATGGAGCTGAACGACTACAAGTCACTCGTGCAGCTCTACGAGGACCAGATCTTGCGCGGCAAGGACATGAACGTCCGCGCCGAGCTCGCCCGCAAGGTCGCGCGCATCTGGGAGGAGCAGCTCGCCGACGGCCGCGAGTCGGCCGACGCCTGGCGCCGCGTGCTCCGCATGAAGGCCGGCGATTCCGAGGCGACGCAGGGCCTCGATCGGTCCAAGTCGAACCAGCTCAAGAAGCCGGAAGGCGATCCCAAGTTCGTCTACGCACCGCCGAAGCTCGTCAGCGATCAGCCGGTTCCCCCGCCCTCGCGGAGCGCGCCGAACGTGAAGGGTAGCGTCTCGGCTCCGCCGGCATCGACGTCGTCCGGGCCACCTCAGCGCCCCTCTGCGCCGCGCAACTCGACGCCACCGTCGCCGTCGTCGTCGCCCTCGCTTTCGGGTGGCGGCCCGACGTCGGCGATCGCCCGCGCGCCGCTACCCTCGCAGGTGCCGAGCTCCGACATCACCTCGACCAGCGAGACCGCAACGACGGCGCGACCGGTGCTCACGGGCCCGCGTTCGAGCCCGCCGCCGCTCCCGAAGCGGAACAGCGACATGCCGCCCGCTCCCCCCGAGAGCATCGCGACCACGACGATCCGCGGACTCGGTACGGGCGGCTCGCGTGAGACCGGGCTGCGCGACACGGGCCTCGAGAACGAAATCGACGCTTCGCTCGAGCGCCTCGAGGTGGAAGCCCCGACGGGCTCGTCGATCTCCGACGGGATCGCCGCGCTGACGCTGGAGGAGACGGCGTCCACGCAGGCGTCGACAGGTCCCTCGCGGCCGAACGATGTCGGGTTCGGGATGAGCGTCGACGAGGTGACCGAAAGCGGTCACATCCTTCCGCACGCGCTGAAGGACATGCGTGACGCGCCGCAGACACAGCTCTCGAGCGGCACCGATCGCCCGATGCTGGCGACGGATCCGAACATCACGACGAACGACAGCACCCTCTCGACGTCCGCCGTCGGCTCCACGAATGGCTCCGCGCTGGAAGGGCTGACCACGACGCCCTCCGAGACGCTCGAGTCGAGCGACTTGCTGGACATCGAAGATCCGACGGGCACCGACCTGAAGGTCGATCTCGAGGCGACGCAAGGCGGCAACGACGAGATCGTCATCGCCGACGACCTCGCCGAGGACGCATCCGACGACACGGACGAGCACACCGAGACCGGGACTCCGTTCCGGTCTTCATAATGGGGCTGATCAGGATGGGGCTCTGCCCCAAACCCCGCCCGCTCCGCGGGGGATAAACCCCCGCGCATCCGCTTCGCGGGAGCGGGAGGGGGGCTCGACGCGACGGACCTCGAGGGTTGCTCGCTCGCTCACCTTGATGGGGCGCTGCCCCATACCCCGCCCGCTCCGCGGGGGATAAACCCCCGCGCATCCGCTTCGCGGGAGCGGGAGGGGGGCTCGACGCGACGGACCTCGAGGGTTGCTCGCTCGCTCCCTCTCCGGCTGCGCGCGCTTCGCGGGAGCGGGACAGCGGCTCGACTCGACGCTGCTCGCGCGACGCCGCTTGCAGCTGCGCGGGCTTGCCGCTGCGGTGGTGCTGCGCGGGCTGCGTGCTCTGGCTCTGCCGGGCGCGCTCGTTGACACTGAGCATGCGATCAGTCATATCGAACGGGCGTGGACCTCCTCATCAGTCAGCTCAAGCTCGCCATCCGAGACCTCCTCGAGAAGAAGGGCGTGCGCGCCCGCGTGCTCGACAAGATCAACTCGCAAGGAGAGCGCGTGATCGGGATCATCATCGCGCGCGATCGCGATCAGGGTGGGCCTCGCCCTCCCCCACGATGACTCCCGAACGACGGCGCTCAGCGTTTCCGCGGCGCGTAGAGGTAGGTGCCCTGGCGCACCAGCATGTGGCCCGCGCCGCTGGGATCGACCGATACCGCGACGATCGCAGATGGGCACGGGAAGATCGTCGGCGCCTGCTGGGCGCTTTGTCCCTCGGGCCCGAGCCTCACCGTGGCCGCCGCCACATCGCACAGCGCCGCGAACGCGGTCCTCGCGTCGTAACCCACGACGTACTCCGACGCGACCGCCGCGCTCGGCACCGACGCTCCATTGCCGACATAGCCCTCTCTGCAGTCGATCGTCTCCGACGCGAAGTACCCCGTGTCACTGGCACAGAAATACGACGCGACGCGACCGTCGGGGCCGGGCCGGAAGCGAGTCCAGAGCATCTTGTCGTCCGCGCCGCTGCCGACCGTGCGCACGGCGTCGAATGTGCTCTGCCCCGGACGAAGGCGGCGCGTGACCGCCTTCGCAGTGTGGTCGTAGAGCGGGAAGCTCCCCGTGTCGTTCACCCCCCAACCGACGAAGAGCGCGTTGTCCGGCGAAACGGCGATCGACTGTCCAGGCGCGTTCACGGGCGTCGGGTCGGTCACGGTTTGCTCGACCGTCCAGCTCGGCGCCCGCACGCGCTGCACCGTCGTTCCGTTCTTGATCCACGCGTACGGTCCGTTCGCGTCGTGACCACCTGCCGCGAACGCCGCCGTGACGCCCGTCGACGACGTCGTCGCCACGCCCGTTGCGTCCGTGAGCCTCCAGAGAGCTCCTCCGCTCGAGAAGAAACCGTCGACGGTCCCCGAAGGCGTGACGTGCAGGCTCATCGTCAGGAGCGACGACGAGCCACGCTGGAACGGCCTCGTTTCGATCGAGCCGTCCGGCTTGCCGATCACCACGAGCGGACCGGTGACGCCGTCGAAAGCCGCGACGGTCGTTCCGACGGCAGGTGAAACGACCGCGAGCAACGGCTGTCGGTCGAACGCGCCGGAGACCGGCGTCCCCGGCGTCCAGCTCGGGACGAACGCTGCCCCTTCGGCCTGTCCCGCATTCGACGTGACGCGAATGACGCCCTCGGCGGGGAACGGATACCGAAACGTGATCTCGGTCTTCGTCCACTTCGTGATCACGTTCGACGGTTTGCTGGGTGTGCCCTGCGCGGGCATCGCGTAGCTGAGCGGCTCGGCACCTCCGCTCAGCACCAGGCGCGTCGTCGCGTCGTCGAAGTTGTCACCCGTGACCGTGACCTCGGTCCCGTAGTCGCCCGCGAGCGGTGAGACGCTCGCGATGACCGGCGGTGGCCGCCCGACGCCGTCATGGCCCGGGTCCTCGTAGCTGCCGCTCGTGCCGCCCGTACCGCTCGTGCCGTTTGCTCCGTTGGCCGTCTCATCCCCTCCGTCACCCGTGCCGTCGACGACGTGAGAGCCACATGCGAGCGCAGCGGCGCCAGAAAGGACGGCGAGCACGACCAACGAGCGAGCACGGAACATTCGACGATCACCTCCCCGACGATGGATCGAGCTCTCCTACGCCGCCGGGGCGCGTCCGAGCTCGATCGGGATAGTGCAGCGACCATGCCGAGAGCACGACCGTGGAGGCCCCGCAAATTCACGAGGTGATCGCGGCTCCGCTCCGCGACCGACCTCACACCGTCGCGAACGCTTCACACCGAACCGCGAAGCCACGGTCACGGCGACGCCATCGGCCTCGCCCCCACACGCCCTTCGTTCGGATGCAGCCTACGTCCACGCGATCGAGGCGTCGCGGAGCACGGCTTCACGGCCGAGACGGAACGAAACGTTGGGCGCGCCATGTCCGAACGGCGCACCGACCACGACCGGGATCCCGAGCGCCCGCGTGCGCTCACGGAGCACGTCCTCGACGGTGACGCCGTCCGGGCCGGGATCGCATTGCGTGAAGCCCCCGAACACGAGCGCGCCAGCGCGAGCCAGGTGCCCGCCGAGCACGAGCGACGTCAACATTCGATCGATCCGGTAGGGGCGCTCCGTCACGTCCTCGAGAAAGAGGATCGCGCCGTCCGGGACACGGAAGCGATTCGCCGCTGCCATGGCCTGCACGAGCGCGAGGTTCCCTCCGAGCGCGACGCCGCGCGCGTCTCCGGGAACGAGCTGCACGAGCCCTGTCCACGGCGCGGGGACATCACCTTCGAGCGCCGCGATCAACGAAGCGCGTTCGGCGGCCGTGATCGAACGCCCGAGGCCCGTCACGTTGGGGCCGTGCACGGTCGTGATGCCTCGGGCGTTGGCCGCAAGGTGCAGCGCCGTGACATCGCTGAAGCCGACGATGGGCTTTGGACGTTCGGCGAACCGATGCCAGGGAAGCGCATCGAGGATGCGCATCGATCCGTAGCCGCCCCGAGCACAGAGGATCGCGTCGACCTCGGGATCGAGCATCGCGCGAGCGAGCACGTCCGCGCGGCTCTCGTCCGAGCCGGCAAGAAAGCCCGAACGCGCGAGGACCCTCTGATCGATGCGAAGCCGATAGCGCGTGGAGAGCCACGCAAGCCCGCGGAAGAGCTCGCCTCGATCGAAGGCGCTCGCCGGCGCCACGACGGCCACGACCGAGCCTCTCCCAACCGATGATCGAACGTCGAACGCCAACGCCGGGAGCCTACCACCGTCCCGGGGATCGCACTGCGTGCCTCCACGAGGGCTCCACCTGCGTCACCTCGTCCTCACCCGACCGCCGCTCTCGCCAGGGACGACGCCGTCTCTTTCGACGGGCCTGAGCGCTCGAGTGTCCCTCTTGACCGGACGACGAGCCCCGGCGATAGCTCACCGGGTGGAGACCTCGCGTTCGCTCGCTCGTATCGGCGGCCGACTGCGGTCGGTGGCCCCGCTCGCGCGACGCCTGATCGACTCGGCGACCTCGAGCGTCGACGAATGGATGACATCGAAGCTCGGCGAGGAGTTCAACGACCGCCTCGCTCGCGTCCCGCTGAACCTCACCGCGACGGGCGTCGACCCGTTCGGCCTGGATCCGCAATGGACGAAATACGCCCTCGCGTCCGTCGCGCTGCTCCACCGGCACTACTTCCGGAGTGAGGTCCACGGAGCCGAGAACATCCCGAGCACACGCGTGCTCTTGATCGCGAACCACTCCGGCCAGATCCCCATGGACGCCGCCCTCATCGGCGCCTCGCTGTTCATGGACGTCGAGCCGCCGCGCTTCATGCGAGCGATGGTCGAGAAGTGGACCCAGACGTTGCCTTTCGTCTCGCTCCTGTTCTCGCGCGTCGGTCAGGTCGTCGGCGTCCCCGAGAACGCCAAACACCTGCTGACGAGCGAGGAGGCCCTGCTCGTCTTCCCCGAGGGCGTCCGCGGCATATCGAAGCCCTTCTCGAAGCGATACCAGCTCGCCGACTTCGGCCTCGGATTCATGCGGCTCGCGATCGAGACGCGGACCCCCATCGTCCCCGTCGCGGTCGTCGGCGGCGAAGAGCAGTACATCTCGGTCGGGAACTTCGAGTCGCTCGCGAAGCTGCTCCGCGCGCCGAACGTCCCGATCCTTCCTCAGCTCCTGCTGCCGTTCGGGGCCCTGCCGCTGCCGACGAAGTATCGGATCTACTTCGGCGAGCCCATGCGCTTCGGCGGCGATCCCGACGATGACGACGCCGTCATCGAGGAGAAGGTCTTCCTCGTGAAGGCGACGATCCAGTCGATGCTGAACCGCGGGATCAAGACGCGGAAGAGCGTGTTCTTCTGAGTACGGATGGGGGCCGACTCGCTGATGATGACCACGAACGGACGCCCGCGCTCCGACCCGCCGCCTGGCTCACAGCGCCCCGCGCCGCTGCCGCGCGGTCAAGGCACGGTGCTCGTTACCGGCGCGTGCGGTCGCCTTGGGAAGCGCGTCGTGCGCCTGCTCCATCGCGAGCGTGCGGTCGTCGGCGTCGACCGCCGTCCTTTCCCGGACAAGCCGAAGGACGTCCGACACGAGCAGGTCGACATCCGCCGCAAGAAGCTGAAGGACATCTTCCGCGCGGAGCCGATCGAGGCGGTCGTCCACCTCGGCGTCATGCACGATCCGCGGGCGTCACAGGCAGAGCATCACTCGTGGAACGTGGCGGGCTTCCAGAAGCTCCTCGAGTACGTCGCGCAGTTCGACGTCCCGAAGCTCGTCGTCCTCTCGAGCTCGAACGTCTACGGCCCGCAGCCGTCGAACGCGCAGTTCCTCACCGAGGACGCTCCGCTACTCGGCGGCGCCCGCTTCGGCGAGATCCGCGACCTCATCGAGGTCGACATGCTCGCGCAGGGCTTCTTCTGGAAACATCCAGGCACCGAGACCGTCATCCTGCGCCCCGTGCACATCCTCGGGAGCGTCCACAACGCCGCGTCGAACTTCCTCCGACTGCCGACGATCCCGACGCTCCTCGGCTTCGATCCGATGATCCAGGTGATCAACGAGAACGACGTCGTTCGCGCGCTCCGCTGCGCGCTCGCGCCCGGGCGGCGAGGCATCTACAACATCGCCGGCCCGGACCCCCTTCCCCTCTCACACGCCATCAAGCTGCTCGCGCGGCCGAGCCTCCCGGTTCCCTACTCGCTCGGCAAGGCCGTCTTGAAGCGCCTGTGGGCGTTCCGCCTGACGACGTTCCCGGCGCCCGAGCTCGACCACATCCGCTACGTCTGCATGGTCGATGACCGGCGCGCGCGTGAGGAGCTCGGGTACAAGCCGGAGGTGTCGATCGAGGACACCGTGCGCAGCGTCGACGCGGAGGCGTGACCGGATCCGCCCAGGACAGCGGCGAGCGGTCCTCAGAGCCGGTTCGTCACGCGGCGCAGCGCGGCGGCTTCTTCGTCGTTCACGAACGAGATCTGCGTACCACCATCGCTCGCGTCGATCTTCAGGCGGGTCCGGCCGCTCGGATCGGCGGAGACCGAGACCGACTTCGCTGCGAGGATCGTCGCCGCGAGTCGGTTGAGCCGGGGGTTCTCGAGCGGGACCCGCCGACGGAAGCGCCGAGCGCCGTCGCCAGGCGAAGAGGCGCGCGCCCCCGCCCCGCTCTTCGGCTCGTCGTCGACGAGGACGGCCAGGAGCCCGCCGAGCTCGTCGCGCGGAAGATCGTCGGCGCCCTCGCGACAGCGACATTCCGTTTCGGCCTCGGCCACTTCGAGGGTTCGGCTCGTCCCGTCGGGCAGCACCTCGTACGCGCGATAACCGATGCCCACGCGTGTCGTGCCGATCTGGCGTTCGACCCCGCTCGCCACCGCACGCACCGGCTTTCCGAGGTGAGTCGACACCACGCGCGCCAACTCGACGAGGGTGGTCAGCGCATCGCCACCCGCGACCTCCACATCGCACCACGCACTATGCTCGCCCGTCCAGGGCTGCCGGAGGCAGAACGCGGACGACGTCGCGTCGGGAGCACCCGCGACCTCCTCGAACTCGGCGCGCCGGCCGAGCGCCTCGATTCCCGCGGAGAGACCAGCGCTGTCGACTTCCGGACCGCCGATCGCCGCGAACACGATGTCCATCTGGGCCACGTCTTACCTCGCAGCGGCAGCAACGCAAGGCTCGTTCGCCTCTCCCGCCGCCGACCCACGTTGCGCGGGCCTCTGCGCAGACGATCCCGCTGTTTTGCCTGCAACATGGCTCTACATGAGCTGACCGGTGCGGAAGCCCGGTCGCTTCCCCCCGAGCCGACCGGTGCAGGAGCCCGGTCGCTTCCACCGAGCCGACCGGTGCAGATGCCTGGTCGCTTCCCCGAGCCGCGGGCGACAGGCGACTCACGCTCACCCGCGGTCGGCCGCGCGTGCGACGCATTGCTGGATCGTCGCGTTGATGCGAGCGATGTCACCCTCGACACGTGCGAAGAGGAACGACTGGAAGATGTCGTCCGGATGGCGCAGCACCTCGACGAGCAGCTCATTGCCTCGCCGGAGCTCCACCACCTCGACCAGGCGGCCACCTTCGCGCACTCCGGTCAGGACGAAGTGGACATCGGCCTCGATCGGCACCGAAGCGATGAGCCGCGCCCGTGTGCCGGGGTCGACGCGCTCGACGCGGATCGCTCGCGCCCGCTCGTCGATCGTGATCCACACGCTCGAGGCGAGGTACGGCTCGGCCTTGTCCACGGCAAGACCGAGCACGACGCTGCCGGCGAGGATCCCGCCGGCGAGCAACGGACTGAGCAGCCCCATCATCGTCGTCGGAAGCACCATCGCGCTGGCGCTGGCAGCCGCACGCATGGCCCAGGCGCGAACGTTGGGGTCGACGATCTCGACCGAGAGCGTCACCCCCGTGCTCTTCCGGTCCCGGTACGGCACCTGACAAGCATGGCAACGGACCGGAGCCCGCGCCAGCGACGCCACGCATGAACTCGGACGGGGCGGGGCACCGGCACGAACGCGCTGCGCGATCGCCTCACCTCCTCACCACCTCACCAGTCGGCGATCATGTCGAGCACGTACACGACGAGCTTCGCGTCCTCGTCGCGGCCGGCCTTCGCGAGCTCCTCTCCGACCGCGGCGAACGTCGCTTCGGCGCCTCCCTGTCCGAGTCCCTGACGCGCAAGGTCGATCGCGAGCGACCGCAGAGCCGCCGTGGCGTCGGTCGAGGCGAGCGCCGCGTGAATCTTCGCGCGCGCCTCGCGCATCGGATCGGTCTCGAGAGCCGCGTCAATCTTCGCGGGCGTCATGCCATGAACGTAGATCGGCGGCACGAAGAGGCCAACGACGCGCGTTGCCCCAGTTCCGGGATGACGACGTTCGAGACGTGGTGAAGGCGGCTGGCTTCGTCCTCGCGACGCCGCTCCTTCCGCAGCAAGAACACGCGCGAGCTGAAGCAGCACGACCATGCCTGGGTCGCCGCTCTGCGCGTTCAGATGCCCACGTACCGTGCGCGCGGCCTCACGAGGTGGCCCGTCTCTCGCTGTTCGATGGCGTGCGCGATCCAACCGGCGAGCCTCCCACATGCGAAGATCGCGAGCGGCGCGCCTCTTGGCAGCCCGAGCGCGCTCGCGATCGCCACGAGGCCGACGTCGAGCGTCGGCTGTTCACGGGCCACCAGATGCATCGCGTTGGTGATCGAGACGAGGACGCGCACGGCGCGAGGTCTGCTCGACACGCGCTGCGCGAGCTCCAGCAGGCGTGCGCCGCGCGGATCCCCGGTGGGGTAGAGCGGATGGCCGAAGCCCGGTACCGCATCACCGCGCTCGAGGCGCGCGGCCACCACTTCGGCCGCGCGTTCCGGCCGGCCGATCTCGGCGACGAGCGCCTCGACACGCGCGGTCACCCCGCCGTGCAGCGGCCCGGACAGAGCGGCGAGCGCCGCGACGACCGACGCCGCAAGGTTCGCCCCCGACGACGCGGTCACACGCGCCGCAAACGTGGACACGTTGAGCTCGTGGTCCGCCGAGAGCACCAGCGCCTCGTTCATCGCCTCGACCGTCGCCGCGGTCGGTCGCCCGCCGAGCGCGACGAGCAAGGCGCGCGCGGTCCCGAACGCCGGCCCCTCCTCGCGTCCACGTGCACGTCCACGTGCCTGTCCGGGCGCGGCGCTTGCCGCGAGCGCTGCGTCCACGGCAGCCATCCCGCGCGGCAGCGCGCAAGACGCGACGAGCCGGCGAAGCAGCCCACCTGCTTTGCGCTTGGTGACCTCGAGCCCTTCGCCGCGCGGCTCCGCCGCCGCGAGCGCCGCTGCCGTAAGGAGGATCGCGTCGAACGGCTCGGCATGCGGACGGAGCATCGCCCGCAGCGACGGACCCGGCACTCCCAGCCCCCGCTCCCGTGGCTCGACGAACGGCGCATCCCAGAGCAGCGCGCACACGTCCTCGAAGGACGCCCCGCGTCGCACGAGGTCGAGCGCCGGCGTTCCGCGGTAGGCCGGGCCGCTTTCGCCGATGGTGCCCACCTTCGTCTCGAGCACCGGCTCCCCCCAGCGGAGCGCCCCGGCAGCGACGGGTCCGTGTCCCGAGCGCGCACGGCTGCGCGCGTGGAGGCGCTCCAGGTCTTCGCGATGGTACAGGCGAGCCCGGTCGCCTGCGCCCCCGGGGACGCTCCGTACCATCCCGCGGCTCGCGTACGCGTAGAGCGTCTCCTTCTTGATGCCAAGGAGCTCGGCGGCATCCCGCGCAGGGAGCCACTCGCGGTCTCGATCGTCGATCACCGGGCGTTGATCCACGCTTCATCATGTCCTGGCGCTCGACGTTGTCCACATTGATCAATGTAGACAAGGTCGTCCGCGCCGACCGGACGGGCGGGCGTCCGACCGGAGCGCGTCAGCGCGGATCGATCGTCGTGCTGGACTCGATCGACTTTCCGTCCGCCGCGATCTTCCAGATGTCGATGAGACCGGTCGTCTCCTCGGTCACCGGGTCGTAGTCGAGGCTGCCGGACGCGCCGACGACGTTCACCGGCGTGCCGGCGCCGAGCGCGTCTGCGATCTTCGACCAGTTCGCGGGCGTGACCGGGATCTCCGTGCCGGGCGCGGAGATCTTCCGAAGCCCACGCGCTATTCCCGATCCCGTCACGGCCTTCTCCTGGCGAAGCGACCACGCCGCTCCGTAGAACACGAGCCACGTCGCGTCGTACGCGTGCGGGACGAAGGCGAGCGCTCCGGGGTCCTTCTTGAAGGCAGCGGAATAGCTCGTCTTGAAGAGCTCGAACGTCGGCCCCTGGGGCACCGCCGGGCGGCTACCGACCACGCGCGGAAAGAGGGCCGCCGCCCCGGCAGCCCCGTTCAAGAGGTCGGGGTTCGCCGCGCTGTCCGTCAAGAACAGGCTGATCTGCTCGTAGCTCGCGAGCGACTGCGCGGCGTTCAGGAACGCCACGGCATCGGGCGTCTGCGACGAGAAGAAGAGAACGAACGCCGGCGACGAGGAGCTCGCCTGGACGATCGCCGCATCTCGCTGGCTCGCGGTCTCGTACGGCAGCGCCTGCACGGACCGTCCGTTCTGCTGGAACGCGCTGGTGAAGACCTCGGTGAGCGCCGTCCCGTACGGTCCCTTCTCGTTGACGACGACCACGTTCGTCGCGCTCGGAAAGCTCGTCGTCAAATGGCGCCCGATCGCCGCCCCCTGGAGCGTGTCCGGAGCGGCCGTCCTCCAGAGCAAGCCGGGCTCCTCGTCGGTCGCCGTCGCGACGTCGTGACGCGTGAGCGCCGGGCTCGTGGCCGACGGAGAGATCAGCAGCACGCGTCGATCTCGTATCGCGTCGAAGACGGCGAGGACATCGCCGGATGCGCTCGGTCCGACGATGGCAGGAACGCCGACGACATCCGCGAGGTATCGGGCGCTCGCGACGGCCGCGTCGGTCCGCTTGAGAGAGTCGAAGACGGGGTCCTCGGCAACGTCGCAGAAGACGACGCCGAACAGTCGACCGTCGAGCCCACGCTCGTCGTTCACCTGCGTGACCGCGAGCCGGATTGCGTCTTCGCGCCCGCGCTGCGTCTCGACGCTCCGATCCATCAGCGCGCCGATCGTGATCACGCCCGGGTAGCTCTCCGGCCGCGTCAGGAGATCCGCCGGGAAGGACGTCGTGCAGCGTGGCGAAGGTGCCGCGCGCTCGCAGAGCCCCGAGCGACCACAGACGAGGCCGACGCCGAAGGCGGTCCGACAATCGGCGTCGGTGCGACACGACGTGACGTCCTCGCGCGTGAGCGTGCAGCTCGTCGCGACGGTCAGGAGCGTGGTGAGGCCGAACGCGGCGAGCCTAGAAAGTGCCGACAAGCTCGACCCCTGCGCCCGCCGGACGGGCCTCGATGCGTGTGCGTGGTTGAGATGCGCGCGCGTGCGGTCGCCGAGCGCCACCGCCGACGTTCACCGATGCTTTGTCGTCGTCGCCCGAGAGCAGGAAGTAGATGCCCGCGGCTCCGAGCACGACCCCGGAGACGAGCGCGATGTCGGTGACGAGGCCGAAGGTCTTGTCGCGATCGATCGCCGAGCTCGCGCTGCCGTTGCACAGACGTCCCGAAGGCCCTGTCTTGCACCCGGCGTCGACGTCGCTGCGCGCAGAGAGCGTGAGCGCCCCGAACACGCCCGCGGTCACGAGCGCGGCCCCGCCCGCGCCGAGGAGCACGATCGGGAGGACGCGCGTGGGCTTCTCCGGAGGAGGCGCAGGGGTCTTCGCGGGCGGGTTCGGCTCGACGTTGTCCGCCGTCCGCGACGCCTGCTCGGCGTTGTCCCTCTCCGCGGCGCGCTTCTTCTCTTCTTCTTCGCGCGCGCGCTCTTCTGCCTTCTTCTGCTCGTCGACTCGTTTTCTCAGGTTCGCCAGCCGCTTCTGGACGACATCGCGATCTTTCGCCTTCCCGCTCGCGAGGTACTTCTCGAGCGCGTCGACCGCCTCCACATATTTGCCGAGACGTTCGAGCGCGTTCGAGATGTTGAAGAGCAGCTGCGGGCGGCCGCTCAAGTCGTACGCTTCCTGGAAGGCGGCGTGAGCCTCCTCGTAGCGTCCCTCCGCATAGGCGGTGTCGCCCTTCTGGAACAGCTCACGCGCCCGCACGTCGGCGGCGGCCTTCTCGGGCGTTTGCTTCGGCGGCGGTGCCGCTTCGGCGAGAGCGGTGAGCGGCGACGCGGGGACGAGCGGGCCCAAGAGCCCGAGCCCCAGCGCGACGACCAAACCTGCGACGATCTTCCTCCCGGTCATTCCCAGGGGTCGATGTTATCCGTCTTCGGGCGTCCCTCCGAGTTTCCCTTTGTTTTCCCTGTCGGGGTCACGCCAGCGGGCGGCCCGGCAGCCGAGCCTCGCTGCGCCGCGCCAGTCGCGCCGGTCGCGGCTGGCGCGCTCGACGTCCCATTCTGGACGGCTGGAGCGCCCTGGCCGTTCGGCTGGCCCGACGGTGACGTGACGGGCCGCAGCCCGATCGCCGGAGGTGGGGGGCTCGTGTCCTTGAACTCGACGAGCAGGCTCTCGTGGCCTGGCGCGGAGAGGCGGAGCACATGGCTCCGACCGTCGCGAGGGAGCGTCTTCGACACCTGCCCGGTCCCGGCGACCGTCCCATCGATCTCGATGAGCGCCGTCGCCGGCGTCACCTGCAGGTCCAGCGTGAAGGTCTCCGCTGCGCTCGCGGCCGCTGCTGTTCGGATCGCGTCGTCACGCCGTGAGGTACGAAGAACGACGACGGAGACGAGAACCGCAAGCCCGAGGCTGAGTCCGATGACCGCGGTGATCGCGCCAGAGCCGCGCGGGCGCGGGACGTGAGGCCCGGACGTGCCGGTGCCGTAGCTCGGAAGACGATCGACGGCGGCGCCAGGCGGCGTCGTGCTCGGGAAAGCGCCCGGCCCGCGCGGCAGCGAGCTCGCCATCGGGTTCTGCTGGAGCGAGCCGCTCGGGATCGACGCCCTCGCGTGAGGAGAGTGAGGCGAGTGAGGCGAGTGTTGCGAGATGGGACCGTCCGCATGGGATCCCCGCGAACCAACCGAATGTGGAGGAATCGAATGGGGAGGCATCGACGGTGCCCCCGCCGAGGCCGGGCCATGGGAGAACGGGGGGACGCTCGCGACGGTCGCCACCATGCCCATCGAGGGGGGTGCAGGCGGACGCGTGAGCATCTCCGTCGCCGACGGCTCGAGCGCGCCGCCTCTTCCCCTGAACGTCGGCGCCCAGATCATCCGCACCCGCTCGCTCGCGAACGGCAGCAGCGCCTCTCCGAGCGCGCGCATCGTGGCGAAGCGGTCCTGCGCCTGGAGCGCCATCGCTCGCTGGACCACGTGCTCGAAGGCCGCCGGGACGTTCGGGTTCCTGTGCCGGAGCGGAGGGTAGTCGCCCTTGCAGATCGCCATCGCGAGCGCGACGAAGTTGTTTCCCAGATCGACGAACGGGCGGACGCCGGCCGCGGCCTCGTAGAGGATGACGCCCATCGAGTACTGATCCGAGCGTCCATCGGCCAGCTTGTCGGCGCGCATCAGCTCCGGCGACGCATAGTGCGGCGTGCCGACGAACGCCGAGTCCGTCGTCAGCGCCGCTTGCTGCGAGTCGTGAACGAGCTTCGAGATGCCGAAGTCGAGCACCTTGGGCACGGTCTCGCCGTTCCAGGAGCGAGAAAGGAAGATGTTGGACGGCTTGAGATCGCGATGAACGATCCCGTGCTCGTGGGCGAAGTCCACGGCGGCGACGATCGGCAGCAGGATCCCGACGATGGCCTCGGGGTCGAGCGGTCCCTCCCGGCGGATCATCGCCGAGAACGACTCGCCCTCGAGATGCTCCATCACGAGACACGGTAGGCCACCCATCATGCCGACGTCCGTGACGTCGACGATGTTCGGGTGCCGGATCCGCGACGCGAGCTGGCCCTCGCGCAAGAAGCGCGCGACGACGACCTCGTCGTCGAGGAACCGTTTGCGGAGCGTCTTGATCGCGACGCGCTTGTCGAGCCCCGTGTGAAGGGCGTCGAACACGTCGCCCATACCGCCAGAGCCGATCTTCGCGCGGACCTTGTAGTGTCCGAGCGACGTCGTCGGCAGGGTCTCCGGGCCGCGCTCCGTCACATCGACATCCTATCAGGCCACGGCTCCGAGTGCGTTGTGCGCTGCAAGCCGGCCGACATCGGCTCCAGCCGGGTGCGCTTCCTCCCCCTCCCACCCCTGCTGGCCTCCTGCCCGCGCGCCCCTTCCTGGTCCCCGACCTGGTCCCTGATCCTGGTCCCTGTCGTTCGCGAAGGCATGCGCGAGGACGGCGGTAGGGGCCGGATGCCTGCCGCTCGAGGTTACGGGCGGGCTTCAGAACCCCGGATCGCACGCGAGAGGCGTCGCGAGCACCGAGGCCGAGCGCGGCGCCCGTCGATCGGCCGCGAAGAAGGCCACGATCGCGCGCCCGTCCGGACGGACCGCGGCGACAGGTTGCCCCGCATTCACCGATTCGGGAGAAACCGCCAGCGCCTCTCCACGAGGCGCGAGATCGCGGTCGAGGCGGCGCGCGACGACACGATGCGCGCCCGCCGGACCGTCGGCGTGCGCCAGAAGGAGGTCCCCGTCCGGAAGCTCCGCGAGAGCCGGAGACATCCCCTTCCCGATTTCGCGGACGGGGCCGAGCGTCGTGCCCCCCTCGCCGTCCGGCGTGAAGCCCGCGACGAAGATCGTCCAATCACGCTCCCCCGCGGGCCGCTCGGCCCACGCCACGGCTCCACCTCCGCCCCACTGCGCGACCGCCGGACTGCCGATCGCAGCCCCCTTGCGCACCATCGAGACGAGCGGCCCCGCCGGGACGAGCGCCGCGTCCGTCACGCCGAGCCAGAGCGTGGATGGCCGGCGCAGCGCGAGGACGGCCCCACCGTCGTCGCGCCCAGCGGCGCGGACCACCTCCGACGTCACGAACACCGGCGGTGCCGCACGACGAGACGGATCGGGCCCCTTCGACGAACCCGACGCAGGGCGCTGCACGTTCGGCTTCGACGCAGAGAGCACCACCGGCTGCGGAGCCGCCACGCGTGCTCCAGAACCCGGAAGTGACCAGAGATGGCGGACGCGTACGCCGCGCAAATCGTCGAGCAGCGCCAGGATCGAGCCACCACGTGCGACGACCCGGAACGCGGGGGCTTCACCGCCGCTCACGACGGTCCGAGCCTCGTCCGAGTCGACGCGAACATCGAGGCTTTCGTCCTCGTCGTCGCGTCCGGGCTCGACCACGGCATGGCTGACGAACGACGGCGCCTTCACGCGGACGGTCTCCGCCACACGAAAACCGGCGCCCTCGACCCGCACGCCGACGGCCTCTTTCGTTCCGGAGGCGAGCGCCACCCCGAAGCCCGTCTCGAGGACGGTGACCTCGAGGCCGGGACCGATCTGCGCGCGCGACGCGAGCAGCCTTGCATCACCAGAGGTCGCGCACCCACCGGCGGGAGGTGGAGGCAACACGGCGGCGCCCGGCAAGATCGCCAGCGGGGTTCGTTCCGACAGCGCAACGTTCGGCTCGCGCACGATGCTGCCCGGACGCCCGGACGGCGCGGCCAACACGACCGTGACGGCGACGATGCCGTGCGAGGCGAGCAGCCCCATCCCCATCCGCCGACGCGACCAACGCGACCCGCCTTTAGGTCCCTTCGCGCGCGCGAGCGGGGGCGGGGCATCGGACCTCGCGAACGCGGTCTCGCTGGTCTCGCTGGTCTCGCTGGTCTCGCTGCTCTCGCTGGTCTCGCGCGTTGCGTCTGCCTCGCTCGCGTCGCTTCCTCGGTCCCGTAGGGACGGGCGCGCCGCCGATGCGCGAAGACGCATCGCCGTGGAAAGCTCGCGCTCGCTCTGGAGCTCGGACGTCGAGAGCTCGACCACGTCGTCGGACGACGCGTCCGCGATTCCCTTCGAAAGTGCCGTCGGCACCGTCGAGCGTTCGCTCGGACGCTCGGAAGCGACGTCGCCGTCCAGACGCGCGCGGCGGCTCGAGCCGGCGTCGATCACCTCGTCCGAGCTCTCGTAGCCGCCCAGGGCACGGAGGAGCGTCTTGGCCTCGGGCTCGTCGGTGCGGAATAGCGATCGGACCCGAACGTTGCGTTCCGGCGAGCGCGGCTCGCGCGTCCGCATCAGCTCCGACGCCGGAAAAAGAAGCGTTCGTCGGGTCGCCGCCGCCTGAGGCATGGCCGTAAGACCGGAAGCGAGGCCGCGCGCGTCGACGACGTCCGGACGAGGCGCGTCGGCCCCCGCCTCCGCCTCCACGTCGCCCCCCGTGTCACGCGCCTGTTGCGAATGTTGCGAATGTTGCGAAGGTTGCGAAGCCACCGTGTCCCCGTCCCTCTCTCCGCCGCGCGCGCTCTAGCACTGCACGACGCTCGTGCACGCCCGTACCCTCGTGCACGAGCGGCCTTCAGCGCTTTTCGTCGGCCGCTCGAGTCGCTCGAGTCGATGCCGCTCGACCGCATGCAGGACCAGGTCCATCCCACATTGTCCGCAACTCCGCGAAGTCACGTAAAATCACGCACTTGACCTGCGGCTTTGCATCCTCACCTGAGACGGTCGGACCGCACGGTCGAGCCCGCGGCGACGGTCGAGCGACCGGCCGGCCGTCGGGGTTTGGCGCGCCGGTTTGCGCTGCCGCAGCGTCTTCGTTTTGCCCTCTCCCGAGGGCGGTGTATGAGGCCGTCACGTTGGCCTCGCACGTCCTCCCTTTCGAAAAGCCCGTCGTCGAGCTCGTCGCCCGAGTGAAAGAGCTCCGTGCGCTCGCCGAGAATGACAAACGCTTCGAGACCGAGCTCCGTCGTCTCGAAGAGAAGTGCGGTCGTCTCGCGCGCGAGCTGTTCGCGGATCTGTCACCCTGGCAGAAGGTGCAGCTCTCGCGGCACCCGAACCGACCGTACACGCTCGACTACGTCACGCACCTGTTCGAGGACTTCCTCGAGCTGCACGGTGACCGCACGTTCGCCGAGGACGCCGCGATCGTCGCTGGCGTCGCCCGCTATCACGGGCGGAGCGTCGTCGTGGTCGGCCACCAGAAGGGTCGCGGCGCGAAGGAGAGCGTGAAGCGCAACTTCGGCATGCCCCATCCCGAGGGCTACCGCAAAGCGCGCCGCATGTTCGAGCTAGCATCCCGCTTCGGGCTGCCGATCTTGACGTTCATCGACACGATGGGCGCCTATCCCGGCCTCGGCGCCGAGGAGCGCGGTCAGAGCGAGGCCATCGGCGCATGCCTGGCCGCCATGGCGCGTGCGCCGGTGCCGATCATCGCGACGATCATCGGCGAAGGTGGCAGCGGCGGTGCGCTCGCGCTCGGCGTCGCCAACCGCGTCCACGTGCTCGAGTACGGCACGTACAGCGTCATCTCTCCCGAAGGCTGTGCATCGATCCTCTGGAAGGACGGCAGCAAGGCCGACGAGGCCGCCTCTCGCCTGCGCATGACGGCGCCCGAGCTCCTCAAGTTGAAGGTCGTGGACCGCATCGTCGAGGAGCCCGCCGGCGGCGCGCACCAGGACCCGCACAAAGCGGCGCGCAACGTCGATGACGCCCTCCGCGAGACGCTCGCCGACCTGCTCCAGCGGACCCCCGACGAGCTCGTTCGCGACCGCTACGACCGCTTCCGCGCCCTCGGCGCGTTCATGGGCTGACGCTCCGACGTCGCCCCCCCGTCGAGGCGCGCTGCCCGGTCGCCCGCTTGCGGAAGCGGTAGCGCGCGCCGACGCCGCTCCGTCCTCGGCGCCCGCATCGCGTGTTTTTTCGGATTGTTGGCCCCTCCGGACTGCCGCGCTCCGGTGATCGTGCTATCGAGGGCGCCGGGTAAGTCCTGATGACGTCGTCCATCAATCTCGAAGGCAAGGTCGCGATCGTCACCGGCGCGAGCCGGGGCATCGGAGAGGCGATCGCGCGGATGTTCGCGGCCAACGGCGCGAAGGTCGTGTGCGCGTCGCGCAAGCTCGAAGGCGTCAGCGCGGTGGCCCGGTCGATCGGTCCGCAGGCCATCGCCGTCGCCGCCCACACCGGGCGCGAGGAGGACTGCATCAACCTCGTGAAGACCGCGGTCGAGAAGCTCGGAAAGGTCGACGTCCTCGTCAACAACGCGGCGACGAACCCGTACTTCGGGCCGATGCTCGACATCGACATCGGCGCCTGGGAGAAGACCTTCGAGGTCAACACGAAGGGCTACTTCTGGATGTCGCGCGAGGTCGCCCGCCACCTTCGCGAGCGCGAGGCACCGGGCTCGATCATCAACATGGCGAGCGTCGCCGGGATCGTCGCCTCACCACTGCAGGGCGTCTACGCGATGACGAAGGCGGCGGTCATCTCGATGACCAAGACCTTCGCCTACGAGCTCGCGGCGAACAAGATCCGGGTCAACGCGATCGCTCCGGGGTTCGTCGACACGAAGTTCGCCTCTGCGGTGCTCAAGAACGACGTACTCCTCGACGAAGTGCTCAGAATGACTCCGATGAAGCGCTACGGGCAGCCCGACGAGATCGCCGGAGCCGCCCTCTACCTCGCCTCCGATTCCGCCAGTTACTTGACCGGACAGGCCATTGTGATCGACGGAGGTATGACGATCACGTGATCACGTGATCGCCAGAACGGGATCAGGATGCAGCGGGGAGACATCGTCGCAGGCAAGTATCGGCTGAACCAGCCGCTGGGAAGCGGTGGGATGGCCGAGGTTTGGTCGGCGACGAACACGTTCACCGAGCGCCAGGTCGCCATCAAGTTCATGAACGCGCAGGTCGCGAAGACGCCCGAGGCGGCGGCGCGCTTCCTGAAAGAGGCGAAGGTCTCCGCGCGCGTGAACCATCCGAACATCATCGACATCCTCGATGTCGGCCAGACCGAGCAGAACCAGCTCTTCCTCGTGATGGAGCTGCTCACGGGCTTCCCGCTCGAGACGGCGCTTCGTCGGCAGACGCCGCCGATGACGCTCTACGAGTTCGCGATCGTGATGGTCGAGGTCGGCGAGGCCCTCGCGGCCGCGCACAAGGCGGGCATCGTCCACCGCGATCTCAAGCCGACGAACATCTACCTGCACAAGGTGAAGGAAGGCGTCGCGATCCCGAAGCTGCTCGATTTCGGGGTCAGCAAGTTTCTCGAGGAAGACACGAACCACGCGCTGACGATCGCGGGAACGGTCCTCGGCTCGCCGCTCTACATGAGCCCGGAACAGGCGCGCGGCGAGTCGAACCTCGACGGCCGGACCGACGTCTTCGCGTTCGGCGCGATCCTCTTCGAGGCGCTTTGCGGCTACCGCCCCTACGAGGCGAAGAACTTCAACGCGCTCATCGTGAAGATCGCGACGACGAAGCCGAAGTCGATCGACACGTGCGCCCCTCACATTCCGGACTCGCTCCGGCGCGTCGTCCGCGCCTGCATGGAGCCGGATCTCAAGCGCCGTGCGCAGACGTTCGAGGACGTCCTCGCGATGATGCGCGAGGCCATGCCCGAGCTCGAGGCGTCGCCGCTCCGACTGCCGACGCCCCTCATCGCGACGGCCGTCGTCGATCCCGATGCGACGAACGCCCTGCCCGTCCTGCGCGCGAGCGATCGCCCGCCGCCGGTTCCGCACATGGGCGATACGATCCCCGGCATGGCAGCCATGATGAGCCAGTCCGGGAGCATCCCGCCTGGCTCGTTCCCTGGAACCGCGCCGAGCGGATCGTACGGGCAGACGCCGAACACGTCGTACGCGTCGGTCTCGATCGCCGCGCCGAAGAAGCGCAACCCGGCTTGGCTCGTCGCTGCGGGCGCCGCGCTGGTCATCGGCGGCATCGGCATCGGTGCCGTCGTGGCGGCGCGGCCCGGCCCCGCCACGATGTCGGCCGCCCACGCGCCCGAGACCAGCGGCGCCGCAACCTCCGCGCCGACCAACGCTTCGGATGCCGTGACGACGACGTCAGCGGAGCAGCCTCCTGCACCGGCGAGCGTCGAGACGCCGACGGTGAGCGTCGATTCGCTCCCGAAGGCCGCCGCCGCAGCCGTCGTGCCGAAGGGTGCCGGTCGTCTCAGCCTCGCGGCCTCACCGGGTTGGTGCACGATCGCGATCGACGGGACCGAGCGGGGCCCGACGCCGATCGCGGCCATCGACCTGCCCGCGGGCACGCATCAGATCTCGTGCAAGCCGGCCAACGGCAAGCCGCGCTTCGCGAGCGTCGTCATCCAGGACGGCGCGAACGCGAAGTACCGCTTCGCGCTCGACGAGCAGTAGCGCAAAGACGAGAGCCTGCGCCGTCGATCATCGACGCGCGCGACGCCGGCGCACGCTCGCGACCGCCACCGTCGCGACGAGCGCCAGAAGCGCGCCGCCGCCACCGGTCGACGACCTCGCGACTCCCACCGCACATCCCGACGCCTTCGTCCCCGTGCCTTTGGGACAGAACACGTCCACACCGGACGTGCCGCCCCCACGGGAGCAGACGCGCTCCATGCCACGGCGCTCTGCATCCGCGACGCACTGGAGATCGCCGGCATCGGGCTGGCTGTTGAGGTACCGGCACTCGACCCCTTTGTCGGCGCACCTCTTCTCGACCGTACACGACCTGTCGGGCGGCCCGACGTCCGCCAACGCGGGCTGCGTGGCCAATCCCAATCCGAACAACAGGACGGTTGGTGCGACGACGGCAAACGGCCGGAGCATCGTCCGAGCATACCCAGGCCGGACCGCTCCGGTAGGGCGATCGCGCCGGGCGACCAGCCCGAGGCACGTTCGCCCCCGAAGCGCTCGAGAGAAGACCACCGGAACGCGCGGACGCGCAGGGCGCCGCGCGTTCGGCCGTCGACTTAGTTCTCGATGCGCGTCTGCAGCTCTTCGGGGACGCCGTCGAACATGTCGACCACACCGGTCTCGAGCGAATACTCCGCGCCGACGACGAGGAGCTTTCCGGCGCGGATTCGCTCCTCGAGCAGCGACGAGCCGGATCGGAGGTGCGCCGCGCTCGCGCGGACGTTCGCTCGTGTCGCGGCAGACATCAGGCCCGCCTTGTCGAGGCCGCTCGACAGGAGCGGCTGGACCGCCGGGCGGATGCGGTCGACGATGTCGTGCACGTTCTTCGACCCGACGGCCGGGCGCTCGAGATAGTCGAGGGTCGCCTTCACCGCGCCGCAGCCGGTGTGGCCCATGACCACGACGAGCTCGGTGCCGAACGTGTCGACGGCGTACTCGACACTTCCGACGAGCGACGGCGCGACGACGTTGCCGGCGACGCGAACGACGAACAAATCACCGATGCCCTGGTCGAAGACCATCTCCGACGGAACACGCGAGTCGGCACACGAGAGGATGACCGCGAACGGCGACTGCCCGGCAGCGAGGGCGGCGCGCTGCGCCGCCGACGTCAGCGAAGACAGGCTACGCAGGTCCTGCACGAACCGGCGATTGCCTTCTTCCAGGCGCCTCAGGGCCGTCGCGAACTCGACTTGCTTCGAGCTCGACGCGCTCGGGGCGGCGGACTGTACATCGACGAGAGTGTTCATGTGCGAGCCCTCTGGGTGACGGCCTCCGCGACGAGCCGCGGGGCGAAGCTGGAGACAGTGGCGACGGCGCAGGCCGTCGCGGGGACGAGGAACGCGAGGAAGCCGACGCGGCTGCAGAGCGGGACCATCGCGATCGCGCCACCGATGAACGCGGCCATCTTCGTGCCGCGGAGCGCGACGGAGGCCCATGACTTCGAACGCTCTTCGCGCGTGCCGACGAGAAGCGTCGCAATCGCGATCGCGAGGTCGGTGGAGGGTCCGGTCATGTGCGTCGTCCGGACGGCCATGCCCGTGCTGAGGGCGACCGCGGAGTTCTGCAGGCCCATCGCGAAGCTCAACATGCAGAGAAGCGCGAAGTCGTGTGCGGTCTCCACCGTGCCGCCGAAGACGCCGAACATCCCGACGCTTCCGAGCGCGGCAACGGCAACGAGCACGACGGCAACGAGCGTGAGCGGCATCCAGTACGGAAGCACACGCTCGCCGCGACCGAGCGTGCGGACGATGACGACGGTGGCGCCGGCGCCGAGCATGAAGCAGACGAGGACGAGCAGGTACTCGAGCCCGAGCAGGTTGCTCGCGTCCGCGCCGATGAGCGTGAGCGTGCCGGTGACGTGAGAGACGAACTGACGGCAGGCCAGGAAGGCACCAACGTTCACTGCGCCTGCCGCGAACGCGAGCAAGGCCCAGCTCGGCAGATGCCGCGAGGTGGCGAGCCGGTCTTCGTGGTGGACGACCATGGGCCACCAAACGTGCGTCGGCGGCTCGGTTTGGACAATTAGAAAGTTTTTGTAAAATGGTTCGAGAATCCCAAACGAACGGTGCTGCGACGTGCAACGATTGAACTATCATCACCTCCAATATTTCTGGCTAGTTGCGCGCGAAGGAGGCCTGGGTCCTGCCGGGAAGCTCCTACGTCTCTCGCCGGCGACACTCAGCGGCCAGATCCGTTCGCTGGAGGAGACAGTCGGCCATCGGCTGTTCATGAAACAGGGGCGGAAGCTCGTCCTCACCGATGTCGGGCACGTCACGTACCGCTATGCGGACGAGATTTTCTCGCTCGGACGGGAGCTCAGCGACGTGCTCGAGCGTCGTGTCCTGCCGACGGCCACCACCTTCCGCGTCGGTCTGGTCCAGGCGCTCCCGAAGATGGTCGTGCGCCGTCTGCTCGAGCCCATCCTCACGTCGCAGCCCCCCGCGCGCCTCGTCTGTCACGAAGGCACGCTCGAGGCGTTGACCGGCGGTCTCGCGTCACACACGCTCGACCTCTTGCTCACGGACGTTCCCCTGCCCGCGGGCACGACGGTCCGCGCCTACAATCACTTGCTCGGCGAGTGTGGCGTGACCTTCTTCGCGCGCGAGAGCGAGGCGAGCGGGTTGCGCAACGGATTCCCCGAGAGCCTCAATCAGGCGCCCATGCTCCTGCCGAGCACGGGGTCGGCGCTGCGACGCGAGCTCGAGGCCTGGTTCGACGCGCGAGGCGTCGTCCCGCACGTCGTCGCCGAGTTCGAGGACAGCGCGCTGCTCAAGGCGTTCGGCGCCGACGGTCACGGCGTGTTCTGCGCACCCTCGATCATCGCCGAGGACGTCGCGAAGATGTACCACGTGACGACGATCGGCGAGACGGACGACGTGATGGAGCGCTTCTACGCCATCTCGCCCGAGCGCCGAATCCGCAACCCCGCCGTCGCGGCCATCTCGGACGCCGCCAAGCGGCATGTCTTCCCTCCGTCCTCGGAGTCCACCTGAGGATGATCTTCGACCGGGCGCACACGAGCGCACTGGTCCGTCGCGATCCAAGCACGCGCGTCGGTAGCGTCGTGCGCGCGCGCATTCCGAGCCGAGGAACGCTCGCGGGCGCATCGACGGATTCCCCCTGCGCCGTCGCCGGGGTCGTCGATCGCTGGAACGACGCATGCAGTTTTCATCGTTCGCATGCGGCTCCATCCGGTCGTCGCCGGCTTCTCGTTCGCGCTCGCCGCATGCGCAGCGCCGGTAGGAGACAGCGCCGAGCCCTCCGAGACCGCCAAGCACTCGATCGTCGGCGGCACGCCGTCCCCCGCCAGCCAGGATGCGACGGTGCTCGTGAGCGAGGCCGGCTCGGCGACGTGTACGGGCGTCCTCATCGCGCCGAACCTGGTGCTGACCGCGCGCCATTGCGTGACGTATTACGACGCCGCCTCCGAGTGCGGGGCTCCTCTCCGGGGCGAGGTTCCGACCTCGCTCATCACGATCTCGGTCGGCGTTCATGCGAGCCCGCATGCACCGGCTGCGCGCGCGACGAGGTTCTTCGTCCCCGCCGCGCCGGATCTCTGCGGCGACGACATCGCGCTCGTCGCCCTCGACGACGACGTGAACGCCGTCTCCCCCGCCAAGATCCGCTTCAGCCCGCTCGCCGTCGACGAGCTCGCCACCGCCATCGGCTATGGCACGCAAGGATCGGGACGCCATCAGCGAAGCGACGTGAAGGTCCTCGCCGTCGGCCCCGCATCGGCGCGCTATCGAACCTCCGCAGGGTACGACCTGCCTATGAACGTCCCGGCAAACGAGGTCGCGACCACGGAGTCGACCTGTTACGGCGACAGCGGCGGACCGCTGCTCGACACGCTCGGCCAGGTCGTCGCCGTGGCGTCACGCGGGGTGGACGAGCTCTGCGTCGATCGCCCGACGCTGTGGACCACGCTCGGAGCGCACGAGGCGATGATCCGCAACGCGGCCGCCGCCGTGGGCCACCCGCTCGCCGAGGCGACCGTGCCTTCCCGGCGAACGGGGACGACGAGCGCGGCCAGCGGATCGGCCGACAGCACGTCCGACGAGGATGACGACGACGACCGGTCTGCCGCGCGCACCAACGCGAACGACCGCGGACGAGGCCGCAGCGGCGGCGTCGCGAGCGCAGGGTGCACGTCGGCTGCGAGAACTGGAGGTGGAGCTGGAGCTGGAGCTGACCTCGACGCCCCGCTCGGCATCGCCCTCTCGCTCGGGCTGATCGCGTGCCGGCGCCGTGCTCGACCGAGGCTCGCCGCTCGATCGCCGAGCAGCTAGGAGGCGTCGGCCGTGCCTGCCGCCTTCGCCTTCGAGCCTTCGGCCGGCGGCTCGCCCGGTACGGCGAGGTTCGAGAGCGCGAGGTTCTCGCGAACGATGTTGCGCGCAAGGACGAGCCAGACGGCGACGAGACCGGCATTCACGACCGCGAAGCTGCGCACCGACCAGTGCAGGCGATCGCTGCCGATGAAGACGAGCGCTGCGGACGCGACATCCCCCATCCGCACGAAGAAGGTGTCGACGGCCTGTTTGGCCTTGTACTTCATCTCCGTCGACGTCGGCAGCCACAGCATGTTGCGGACGGTGTTGTTGATCGAGTAGTCCGTCGCGTTCTCCGCGATCTTGCCAGGGCGAAGGACGGCGAGCTCACTCAACGCGAGCGCTGCGGGCAACGTCAGGAGCGCGATCGAGTCGAACAGAGCGATGACCGGCAGGATGAAGAGCGCGAGTCGGAGCCCTCCGAGCTTCACGATGCGCGACACCGCGAACGACTGGAGCGCGACGCCGATCACGTTCACCCACAAGAAGAAGTCGCCGTAGAAGGTCGTGCCGTAGTCTTTCGTGAACTTCCGGATGGCGGCGTCGCCGACGACGCCCGCCGCGAGCGCGGCTTCCTTCGCCTTCGCCTTCACGAGGACGCTGAGGATGTATTCGCCGTTCGTGTTCACGAAGCTGAAGACGAGCGAGAAGCACGCGATCAAGAGGAGGTACTTGTGGCGGAAGACGAGGCCGAACGCGCCTCCGCTCCCGCCAGCTCCGCTCGCCTCCGCCTTCCCCGCGCCGCTCTCGAGCCCCTCGCGCTCCTCGCGCAAGACGTGCTTGGCCCGTTCAGCGGCCGCGCGTTCGCGCGCGTGGGTCAGTTGCGTGAGCAGCGCGCATCCGACGAGGAGCCCTGCGCTCACGAGCAGCAGCTCGTAGATGCCGAGGCCGAGCGTGTCCTTGAGGAAGCTCGTCACGTACGCGCCCAGCGCAGCGCCAGCCGACGCACCGATCCCGATCAACGCGAAAAGTCGCTTGCCTTGGTCCGGCGTGTAGAGGTCGTTCGCGAACGCCCAAAATTGGGCGACGACCATCATGTTGAAGATGCCGACCCACACGTAGAAGACGAGCCCGAGGTGCTGCTCCGCTGCCGGGACCTTGGACAGGAGCCAGAAGAGCGTCAGATGCGAAGCGAAGAACAGCGTCACACCGGCGACGAGCTTGTTCTTCGGCACCCTGCTGGCCACGCGCGCGTACGCGGGGACCGCGAACAGCAACGCGACGGCGATCGCCGCCGACAAGTAGCTCTTGTACTCGGCGCCCGACTTCATCGCGATGATCAGGCCCTCGCGAACGGGCTTGATGACGTAATACGCGGTGAGCAGCAGGAAGACGTTCAGCGTCAAGAACAACGCGGTGACGCCCTCGCCCGCCTTCACCTCGGTCACGACGCCGAGCAGGCGCTCGAGCGGGGAGCGCCGATCTTCGACGCGACGAGCCGTGCCGGACTCGGGAGGTCGTTCGCGTGAGCTGCCGGCCATCGTTCCGGGCGCAGGATAGACGCCAGAGCGCACGATCGAGCGACTTTTCTTGGTACGATCGGCCCGGCCGTGGGAAGGGCAAGCGCTGGAATCGCGAGCGACGCGCAGCGTGCCGCCTGGCCCGCGACGATCGCCTCAGCTTCGCTCGTGGCTCAGCTCGTCGCCGGCAAGGCGACGCGCGATGCGCTCTTCCTGACGCACTTCGGGCTCGACCCGCTCCCTGGCGCCATGATCGGCGCCGCAGCGCTGTCCGCGTTGTCGGTCATCGTGATGTCGCGGGTGCTGACGCGGTCGGGGCCGGCGCGCGTGGTCCCGGCGACGTTTGCGGCATCGGCCGTGCTGTTCCTTGTCGAATGGTCGATCAGCCTGAAGAGCGAACGCGCGACCGCCATCGCCGTGTACGCCCACACGGCCGTCTTCGGCTCCGCGATCGGGAGCGCGTTCTGGTCGCTCGTGAACGAGCGATTCGATCCTCACGAGGCCAAACGGCTCGTCGGACGGATCACCAGCGGCGGCACCATCGGCGGCGTGATCGGCGGCCTCCTCGTCTGGCGCGCGTCCGCACATCTCTCGGTCCCGATGATGCTCGCGCTGCTCGCCACGATGAGCGTCGTCGGGCTCTGGGGGTCGCTGCGAACGGCCGGAGGGCAGCGGCGCCGGCCGAAGGCGCCGGCGACGACGACCGGAGGAGGCATCGCCGTCCTCACGGAGACCCCGTACCTCCACCACCTCGCCGTCCTCGTCGGCGCTGGCGCCGTCGTGCAGGCGCTGCTCGACTGGCTCCTCAGTGCACACGCCACGAACGAGTACGGCCAGGGCGCGAGCCTCCTCGGCTTCTTCGCCCTCTTCAACATGGTCGTCGGCATCCTCTCGTTCGTCGCCCAGACAGGGCTGACGCGCGTGGCGCTCGAGAAGCGCGGCCTCGGTGGGACGATCAAGCTCCAGCCGATGAGCGTCGCCGCCGGAGTCGCGGCGGCGCTCGTCTTTCCCTTCTTCTGGCCGGTGCTCGTCCTGCGCGTCATCGAAGGCGTGACGCGCGGCTCTCTCTATCGGTCCGCCTACGAGCTCTTCTACACGCCGCTGCCGAACGCGAAGAAGCGCGCCACGAAGACGCTCATCGACGTCGGCATCGATCGACTCGGCACGATCCTCGGCAGCGGGCTGCTCTTCGCCGTCGCGCAGCTCGCCCCCCTCGAGCTGCAGACGCGGGCCGTCCTCGTCGGAGTCCTGGCGATGACGGGGCTCGCGTGGATGGTCGCCTCGCGCCTGCAGGACGGGTACGTGTCCGCGCTCGCCGCGAGCCTCAAGTCGGGAGCGGTCGCGCTCGATGACGACGATGCGGAGGACCTCACGACGCGCCAAACGCTCGCCGAGACGACGGCGCTGCTCGACCGGAACAAGCTCCTGGCCCGCATCGACCAGTTCCAGCGGCAGAAGGAGCTCCGCGCGGCCGACGGCAGAGGAATGGCCAAGCTCACGCCCCCGCCGGTCTCCGATCGCGCGCTCGTCTCGACGGGCGAGCTCGGGAAGCTCTTCGATCCGTCGGACGGCGTCGTCGCTCGTGCGGCCGCGCTGCGGTCGAACGATCCGGTCGCCATGAAGCAGGCCCTCGCCGCGCCGCTCGCCCCCGCGCTCGCGCCGTTCGTGATCCCCCTGCTCGCGAACGACGCCGTCGTCCGGGAGGCGGTTCGATCGCTCCGCAAGATCGCGCCGAAGATCACCGGCGTGCTCCTCGACTACCTCCTGGATCGAGAGATCGATCCGAGGATACGACGACGCGTACCACGCATCGTCAAGCTGTGTCGGACTCAGCGCGCCGCGAACGGTCTCGTCTTGGCGCTGCGCGATCCCGTCTTCGAGGTTCGCGTGCAGGTCGGGATCGCGCTGGCGCAGCTGCTCGACGATGGCGTGCTCGAGGCCGACCGCGACGAGGTCCTCGATATCGTGGTCCACGAGCTGACGACCGGACGGGGGACGTGGTCGGGCAGCGGCGCAACCGCGAACGCCGACGTCGACGATGCTGCCCGCGCGAGCGACGTCGACAGCGAGAGCGGCGCACCTTCGGACGTTCCGTCGGGGGCGGCCCAGCAGCGGATCAGCACGACGAACGATGCCGGCGCGGTCCGCCGCGGGCTTGCCCACAGCTTCGCGCTCCTCGGGCTCGTCCTCGATCGCGAGCCTCTCGCGATCGCGCACCGCGCGCTCCGCTCCGACGATCCCGGGCTACGCGGTACCGCGTTCGAGTACCTCGACGTCGTCCTGCCGCACCACGTGCGCGACGTCCTCGTTCCACTGCTCGGTGACGTGAAGCCGCCGCCGCGGAGCCGCGAGCGTGGCTCGAGCGAGCTCGCTGCCGAGCTCCTGCGCTCGCAGGCCGGTTTGCTCCGTCGAACGCGGGCACGCTGAGCGAAAGCGGCCTTTCCGCGAGCGACGTTCCCGAATATCGTGCCGGTTGTCTTGACGCGCGGAGGAGAGGGCCGATTGCTTCGCTCGTTCATCGGCGGAAGCGCGATTGCCTCGTTCGTCGCGCTCGCCCGAACGGCGTCTGCACAGCCGGCCGAGGGCGTCCCTCCTGATCCGCCCGCGTCTCCCGCGCCCGCCGAAGAAACACGCGGCGACGAGCCGACGCGGCGAACGCACCCGGCGCCACCGTCGGGCGCGCGCTCGGAGCAGGCGCCCGGCCAGGTGGGGACGTCCGATACCGCACATGAAGCGGCGAGCCCTGCCTCCCCTTCACTCCCCGGTCCCGCTGCCGGGTCCGGGCACCAGAGCCCGAAACGCGCGCTTCCCGACTACAGCGGACGGGGCGAACCGCCCACGACCGCCGGCGATGTCGCGCTCTGGGTGCCGCGGATCGTGCTCTTCCCGCTCTACGTCGTGAGCGAGTACGTGATCCGTCGGCCGCTCGGCTGGCTCATCACGACGGCCGAGCGAAACCAGTGGCCTTCGGCGATCCGCGATTTCTTCATGTTCGGCCCGGACAAGAAGGCCGGCATCGTCCCGACGGCGTTCCTCGACTTCGGGTTTCGTCCGAGCTTCGGCATCTACGCGTTCTGGGACGATCTCCTCGGGCCCGGCAACCACCTTCGGGTCCACGCGTCGACGTTCGGCAAGGACTGGCTGCAGGGCGCGATCGCGGACAAGGTGCCGCTCGGCGACGACGCCTACATGGACCTGCGCGTCGAAGGGGTTCACCGCCCGGACAACATCTTCCACGGGCTCGGCCCGCGGACGCTCCAGGAGCACCGCACCCGATACGGCATCGACCAGTTCCGCGCGCGCCCCGTGTTCGAGATGACGTGGTGGAAGAGCAGCCGCGTGTCCTTCGAGGGCGGCTTCAAATACGTGAGCTTCCGCGACGACGCCTGCTGCGACGATCCCTCGCTCACCACCGCCATCCGCGAGGGCTGGCAGTCCGCCCCGCCCGGCTTCACGACCGGCTATTCGAGCGTCTACCAGCGCGGAGAGCTCACCATCGATCCGCGCGAAGAGCGCCCGGCAGACCAGAGCGGCTTCCGCCTCGAGCTCGAGGCGGAGCACGGCTCGAACGTCCGGCGATCCGCGGACAACTGGATCCGTTACGGCGGCACGGTCGGCGGGATCCTCGATGTGAAGAACAACCGCACGGTGAGCCTGTCCGTGACCACGCTCTTCGTCGATCCGATCTCGCCGGGCGGCCAGATCCCGTTCACCGAACAGGTCGTCCTCGGCGGATCGGGGCCGATGCGCGGCTATCTGTTCGGCCGTCTCGTCGATCGCAGCGCCGCCATCGCGACACTCAAGTACAAGTGGCCGATCTGGGCGTTCCTCGACGGGACGATCCAGGTGGCAGCGGGCAACGTCTTCGGGCGACAGCTCTCCGACTTCAAGACGAAGCTCCTCCGTCTCTCGAGCGCCATCGGCATCGAGAGCATCGGCAACCCAGACCACACCTTCGAGCTGCTCGCGGGCTTCGGGACGGAGACGTTCGATCAAGGCGCCGAGGTGACCTCGATCCGCCTCCTGTTCGGTACGAACCGCGGGTTCTGATCCGCGCCGCCCTCGTTCGGGCGCGAGGGCGCACGAGCAAGCGCGAGCACACGCGATCCATCGCGTCACGAGAGCGTCCACGACGATTCACGATGGCTCGTTGGCGAATCGCTCTCGTCGTCGGCGCTCCCCGACGCGCTTTCGCGCGCCAACGAGCTTGGCGATCGGCCCCTGCCGTGCCAGTTAAGGAGGCAATCGGAGCCAGCGATGCGCCGCACGCGCGCCTTTCCCCTTCTCTTCTTGTCGATGCTGTCGAGCTTGGCCCTGACGAGCACGAGTGGCTGTTCGGATCCCGCCCCTTCGGGGCCGGAGCCGGAGCCGGTGTGCCTCGACGCCGGCGTCGACACGACGTGCACGCCGCCGTTCGATCCCACGTACGACGCGCTCTACGACAACACGTTCCAGCGAAGCTGCGCCTCGACCGGCGTGAGCTGCCATGCGTCGACGGGCAAGCAGGGCGGCGTCGACTTCGGCGATCGCGAGGCTGGCTACACGACGTTGACGAAGAAGCTGCGCGCCGGAAAGCCCGAGTGCAGCATCGTCGTCCACCGGGTCATCGCGACGGACGGCAAGGTCCGCATGCCTCCGGGCCGATCGCTCCCCGCAGGAGAACAATGCGCGATCATCCAGTGGATCGCGCAGGGAGCCCGTCGATGAAGTCGCGTGTTTCCCTCGTCGTCGCTGCGGTCGCGCTCGGGCTCGCGAGCGTCGTGCCCGCGGCGTGCAGCTCCGGCGAGGACGAGCCCAAGATCTCGCTGACCGGACAGGCGCTGCAGGACCCGAACAACTGCCTGCCCTGCCACGACGCGCAGTTTCGCGAGTGGTCGAGCAGCATGCACGCTTACGCCGCCGAGGATCCCGTCTTCCTCGCGATGAACAAGCGCATGCTCCGCGAGACGAACGGGGCATCGGCCGACTTCTGCGTCGGATGCCACGCGCCGATGGCGGTCAGGCTCGGGCTCACGAAAGACGGTTCGAACCTCGCCGACCTGCCGACGTCGGTGAAAGGCGTCACCTGCTACTTCTGCCATGCGGCCGATTCGGTCGAGGGCACCCACAACAACCCGCTGCGCCTGTCCGACGACGGCGTGATGCGCGGCGCGATCCGCGATCCGATGAAGTCGATGCCCCACAAGGGCGCGCACTCGCCGCTGCACGATCGAGAGATGCCCGAGTCGTCGAGCCTCTGCGGGGCGTGTCACGACGTCGTCACACCTCACGGCGCGCACATCGAGCGAACGTTCGACGAGTGGAAGAACTCCCTCTACTCGCAGCCGGGGCAGCTCTCCTGTGGCAAGTGCCACATGGACGGGCGCGACGGGCAAGCCGCGCAGGTCCCGGGCGCGCCTATCCGCAAGGTGCACGACCACTCGATGCCCGCCGTCGACATCGCGCTCACGCCGTTCTTCGGCGCGGACAAGCAGCGCGAGATGGTGCAGCGGCTCCTCGATCAGACGCTGATCACGAAGCTCTGCGTCAAGCAGACCCCGCTCGGGTTCGTCGCCGACGTCACGCTCGACAACGCGTTCGCCGGTCACGAGTTCCCGAGCGGCGCGGCGCAGGACCGACGCGTCTGGGTCGAGCTCCAGGCCTTCAAGGACGGCTCGCCCATCTTCGCGAGCGGCATGGTCGAGGACCGCAAGGCCGCGTCGAAGTACACCGACCCGAACTACTGGCTCCTCCGCGACACGGTCTTCACGACCGACGGACGGGAGACGCACCTCTTCTGGGAGGCCGCTTCGGTGAAGCAGGAGCAGCTCCCCGCGGCGATCACGAACGACCCGCTCGATCCGAGGTTCATCCACTCGGTGACGCGCACGTACCCGCTCCCGGCCGCGCCGGACCGCGTCGCGATGCGTGTCCGCATGCGCCCGCTCGATTTCGACTTGCTCGACGATCTCGTGAGCTCGGGCGACCTCGCTCCGGAGATCCTCGACAGGGTCCCGACCTACGATCTCGCGAGCGGCACGAAGGAGTGGACCGCGGACATCGGCTTCGTCCGCTGCGTCGAATAGGAAGACGAATAGGAACAGGCGCGACGCGCGCTCAGCCGTCGAGACAGAACTGGAACATCGTCTCCTCGAGCGCGGTGGCGCCCGGCGGCTGCACCGCGATCTTGATCTGCCAGAGCCCCGCCATCGCGAGATAGACCTTCTCGACGTCGTACTTGCCGCCGCCGAGCGGCGTGACCTCTGGCTTCACGGCGCTGCCGTGCGCGTGATCCGGCATCCACGGCGTGACGGTGATGGTCGCGCCGTCGAGCGGCTGACCGCTCGCGTCGAGGACCTCGAGCGTCATCGCGTTCGTGCCCTTGATCGGCGGTCCCGGCCGCGACTCGACGAGCTTCACCGAGAAGCGGCCCGCAGGCTTAGACAGCCCGGCCGTGTAGATGTCCTTGCGCCCATCGGCCGCACATCCCGTCGCCGGCGGCGAGTTGTTCGCGTCACCGCCACCTTCGTCGTCGCCCGAACACCCGGCGCCCGCCGCAGTCATGAGGAGCGCTACCGAAAAGACGAGGAGAGTCCGCATTCCAAGCACCTCGCGCAAGAGCTGAAGGACGGTACGCCGGAAGCTCGCCTCCGGTTTCGTCTGCGCGAAGGAAACTAGCACGCGCCGCTGCCGCAGGCTCCTGCTCCGCCGTGCCACGGCCGAGCTTCCCCACGTAGCATCGAGCCACGGGCGCGGATGAACGCGGCCGCCGCGAAGGTAGGCGAGACGTGTGAGCCGCCGGGCCTGACGCCCCGCGGCGCACGACATGCATTTCCTCGCGCCGTGCGACGCCTTGCCATTCTCTCCGTGCTCCTCCTCGCCGTCGGCTCCTGCGTCACCGCGGAAGACGGTACATCCGGCAGCAGTCAGGACCCGACGACGCCGGGTCGCGCGGAGAATGGGACCGCGACGTCCGGCGACGGCACGCGGCCATCGCAACAGCAAGATGCGACGCGTGGGCTCTCGCACGTCCTCGTCACCGGTCAGAGCAACTCCGTCGGGTTCGCAGGAACGCCGGCGCTGACGACCACGCAGCCCTTTCAGAACCTGATGTTCGACGTCGGTGTGATGACCGCACGTTCGTGCGACGACGACGGCTGCCTCGACTACGCAAAGCCGACGAAGCTCGTTCCACTCGTCGAAGGTGACACGTACTTCGACTACCCCGTCGAGACCATCGCCTCCGGCCTCGCGAACGAAGCGGCCAAGCTGACGCCGCAGAGCCAGCTGCTCGTGAGCGTCCACGGGCGGAGCGGAAACAGCTACGCGTGCCTGCGAAAAGGCGGCTGCGCGTTCTACGAAGACAAGAGCTACCTGCGACCGTTCGAAGAGGCGATGAAGCAGGTCGAGGACGCAAAGGCTCTCGCGGCATCGCAGAAGCTCGACTACGTCGTCCGCGCCGTTGCCGTCATCCACGGCGAGTCCGACCACTACGCGCCGCCTTTCCCGCTGGACGGGACGAGCGGCGCAGCCGGCGGCGTCCAGACGTATGCCGACGCGCTCGTCGAGTGGCAACAGGACTACGAGACGTCCATCCAGGCGCTCACGCGCCAGACCGCGCCGGTGCCGCTGCTCGTCTCGCAGATGAGCAACTGGAACGACCGGCCCGAGAGCGAGATCCCGACCCGTCAGCTCGAGGCGCACGGCCGCGCCCAGGGCAAGGTGGTCCTCGTCGGCCCGACGTACATGTTGCCGTTCGCCGAAGACTGCATCCACTTCACCAATCACGGTGAGCGCCGGCTCGGAGAGTACTTCGCGAAGGCCTATTCGCGCGTCGTGGCGGGCAGCTGGGAGCCGCTCCGTCCGATCGCCGCGACGCGCAGCGGCACCAACGTCGTCGTTCGTTTCGCCGTCCCGGCGCCGCCGCTCGTGCTCGACACGGAGCGCGTCACCGATCCCGGCGGCTTCGGCTTCGAGTGGGTCGGCGGAGACGGCAACACGCTCACGATCAAGGACGTGAAGGTGACCGCCCCGGACGCCGTGACGATCGAGCTCGCCTCGGCGCCTTCGGGTCCGGGCCGCGTGCGCTACGCCATGCGGGCCACGCCGTACACCTGCCCCGGGCCGACGTCCGGGCCGCGAGGTAACCTCCGCGACTCGGACGCGACGCCGTCGATGTACGGCTACGATCTGACGAACTGGGCCGTGCACTTCGACCTGCCCGTCGAGTGACGGGCGATCAGTGGCACGCGACGGCGCCGCTCGCGTGCTCGCAGTCGTGCGCGGGGTCGGCCGCCGTCTTCGCCGCTTCGCAGTGCTGCGTGAAACAGGCGTAGTCTTTGGCCGGGAACGCGGCACAAGCGGAGAGGCACGCCGCGTCGTCTTCGAACGTCGTCGCGCACGCGCTCTTCATGCAGTCGCAATAGGTGCGGCACGGGTCGCCGGCATCGGCATCGTCGGACGCGTCCCCCGCGTCCTCGCCGCCCGCGTCGGGCTGCGGCTCGCCGTGCCCGCCGTCGCCGTGCGCATCGTCCGGACACGCAGCGAGGCACTCCGCCTTGCGCGGGCCACACTTCGCGTCGTCACCGTCGTGCCCGAGCTCGTGACACTCGTGCCCGAGCGGCGTGTCGACCCCGTGGCACTGCGAGGCGAGCTGCGCGCAGGAGCCGGCGTTGTCGGCAGGCGCGGGCGTGCTGTTCGACGAGCTACAGGCGATCGCCGTGGCCACCACGGCGAGCGAAGAGAAGAAACGGAAAGAGAGCTTCATGATGTTGATCCTCGAACGACTCGAATCGTAGCTGCTCATCGCGTGAACGCGAGGAACGTGGTGATGCCCGTCGCGACGACGGCGTTCTTCGAGAAGCCGTCGATCGGGGGCTGATACGTGAGAGCAAGCCCAGTGCGGAGACCGAGCTTCGACTTGTACGTGCCGCTCGCGCCGAGCGAGACGCTCCGCTGGCTACTGTCAGGAGAGGTCCGCGCGCCGTAAGCGACGTTCCCCTCCGCGGCGAGATCCGCGAAGAGACCGAACGTCGCGTCGCCCTCGAACATGATCCCCATGAGGCGCACGAGCCCGCGGGGACCGAGCTCGCGCGACAGACCGATGGACTCGTCTGGCGCGCGCCATGCGGCCTCGCCGACCGCGCCGATCTGGAAACGGGACGCGAAGGTCTTGCGGACGTCGACCGCCAGCGCCAGCTCCGTCGTTCCGAGCCCCTGGCTCGTCGCCGTGGAGCCGACGGTGCCCGGGCTCGGGCCGGCCGAACCCGCGCTCGTGGCGCGATCGACTGGCCCCGTCGGAAGACGCGTCGTGAACGTCAGGCCGACCGATGGCAGGCGGCTCTGACCTGTCAGCTCGAGCGGCGGCTCCTGGAGCACCTCCCAGCGCACGCGGAGCGACAGATCGCCGAGCGTGCCGCGCGACGAGCGGAACCCCGGACCGCCGACGAGGACGTTGCCGTACGCGGTCGTCGCGCCGAGCTCGACGGCGTCGACCGGGCGCACGGCAGCCGCGAACGCGAGCTCGAGGACGCGATCATGCGAGCCATCGCGAAACGGCCGGAAGCGCGAACGCTGATCGAACACGCCGTGGCCGAGACGCATCGTCTCGGCCAGCGACACGCCGTAGGTCTGCCACGGAGCCGTGAGCGCGGAGCCCGCGCCGCCAGGACCGCGGCACGAGCCGCACGCCTCGGCGTCCCGCGACGTGGCGAGGCCGAAGGCGGCGAGCGCGAACGCGACCAGCGCCCGCGCCCGCGTCTTTCGTTGGGTCATGGGACGTCGACCGCGACGATCGCCTCGTCCTCGCCCGCGCTGCCGCGGAGCCCGAGGCGCAGCTCCCAGCGCCCGGACATGTAGAGGACGAGATCGCGCACGACGAAGCCGTCTTCGGACGGCTCGATCGCAGGCGCCGGGCTGCCGTGCCCGTGCGCGGGCATGAGCGCCGATGCCGAGACGAGCTCCGCGGCGGCGTCCGGGAAGCTCACGACGATCGTGTTCTTCCCGAGCTTGATCGGCGCGGACGGTCGAAGCTCCACGGGGACACGTTCGCGGGACGCGATCCGGACCGGACCGGCGCCCTCGAGCGTGCCGAGCGCGGCCTCGTCATCGGCGCTGCTGCTGCAGCCGCTGACGACGAGCAGGAAAGCAAGCGCACACGCGCCCGCCACCTTTCTGGTGAACATGGCTCAGTGTCCGGCTTCGCCGTGCTCGCCGCCGTCGCCGGGATTCCCGGCGTCGGCCTTGGCCTCGGCGCAGATCTGGAGGCATCGATCCTTGATGCCCGTGCAATCGGAGTCGCTCTTGGCGGCGTGAGCCTTGTCGTGGCAGTCGTGGATCTCGCCCTCTTCGCCCAGGTCGACCTCATGGCAGGAGCTCATGATCGCGTTGCACGCCGGGTAGGGGCTCGAGTGCCCCCCGCTGTTGTTCGAGTGATCGTGATCGTCGTCGCTGCAGCCGGTCCACGCCAGGGTCGCCGCCGCCATCGTCGCGACCGCGAGCACGAGCGCTTTCATCTTCTTCGAATCCGCTTTCATCTTCTACCTCGTCGAATCGGAGCAAACACGTCGAGCGCGGCGGCGTTCACGTGGAGGTGAACGCGCCAGCTCGGGTCAGACCGCAGACGAGGCCGGACGTGGTGGTGGTGTCGGAGGAGGCCGCGCGTAGTCGGCGATGGGTCGCACGGACGTCCGCACGATCGGTGTGCGCGCTGCGACCGGCGCAAGGACGCTCGATGCCGGGAGCACGGCGCAGATCGCCTTGCCTCCGAACGCGACCTCGTCATCGCCGCAGCGGCCCGTCAGCGCCTCCGACGTGAAGAGCATGTCCTCTTCCAGATCGGGGTTGCACCGCGGGCACACGCAGTCGTGCTTCTCGAGCGAGCAGTGGCAAACGTGGGGGGCCTCGACGCCGACCAGCCGCGCCCACACGGGCAGCGCGCCGGAGCTCGCGAGCGGCAGCAGCAGCGCGAGGACGAGCGCGCGGAGCAGCCCTGCTGCCCATCTGTCGAGCTTCGCGAGCTCTGCAGACCGCGGACGCTCACGCCGTCGAACCACGGGCACACCCTAGCACGAGCACTCCTACCCGTCCGCAGCCGCGTCCGTAGCGCCGCGGCGCCGGTCGAACGGCTGGGCTCATCGCTTCACCGGATATTTCGAGAGCTTCCGCTGCAGCGACCGGCGATGCAGCCCCAGCGCCCGCGCGGCCTGCGTGACGTTGCCGTTGCAGTCCGAGAGCGCCCGCTGGATGTGCTCCCACTCGACGCGCGCAAGCGTCGGGATCTCGGCGAGCTCATCGCTCGACCTCCCCTCCGCGCGCTTCGTCGTGCCTTCGAGGGCCAAGATGATCTGATCGGCGTCGGCCGGCTTCGTGAGGTAGTCGGTCGCGCCGAGGCGCACGGCCTCGATCGCCGTTGCGATCGAGCCGTAGCCGGTGAGCACGACGACGCGCGTCGCTGCGTCGATGGCGAGCAGCTCCTTCACGAGCTCGAGGCCCGAGGGCCCGCCCGGCATCCGGAGATCGACGACCGCCCACTCCGGGCTGTCCTCGGCAGCGAGCGCCCGCGCCTCGTCGACGTCTCGTGCGCCGCGAGCGTCGAGCCCGCGCTCCATGAACGCGCGGACGAGGCGTTCGCGAAAGCGATCGTCGTCATCGACGACGAGGATCGTCCGCGCGACGAGCGAGCTCACGCGAGACCTCCCGGGATCTCGAGGACGAACGTGCTTCCGCCGGCGGGCCGCGTCTCCATCTCGAGCCTCCCTCCGACGCGTTCGGCAAGGCTCCGGGCGAGGAACAAACCAAGCCCCATTCCGCGTCCGGGCTTCGTCGAGAAGAACGGCTCTCCGAGGCGTGCGACGAGGTCGTCAGACACGCCCTGCCCGGTGTCTTCGATCCGGAACGAGACGCGTTCGCCACCGACGGTGGCGGCCAGGACGACCTCCTTCACGGCGCTCGCCTCACATGCGTCGAACGCGTTCGCGACGAGGTTCGCGAGCGCCTGGACGAGCGCGTCACGCGGAGCGACGACGAAAGCGCCGGCCGGCGGAGGCTCGATCCGGAGCTCGGTCGCGCGCGGCTCGCCGATCGAGGCGCGCACCTCCTGGATGACGGACTCGATGGACGCTGGACGCGGGGCACTGCCTGGACCTTCCCCCGCGTTCGACGACATCTTCGCGATGATGCTCCGGCAGCGCTCGGCCTCCTCGCGCACCAGCCGAGCATCCGCGGCGAGGACGGCCGGTTCGAGCGCGGAGGTCGCGTCGTTCGCAGCGGCCCGCTCGAGCTCCTTCGCGACCACGGCGATCGTCCCGAGCGGCGTGCCGAGCTCGTGCGCCGCGCCCGCTGCGAGCGCCGACAAAGAGGCGAGCTTCTCGGTCCGCGCCGCCCACTTCTGCAGCGCGACCATCTCTCGCTCGCGCCGCTCGAGGGCCCTGGCGACGCGATAGACGGAGTAGCCCACGAACGCCGCGGCGACCGCATACGCCGCCAGCATCCCGCGGAGGTGGGCGTCGAGCCCTCCGTCGTGCGCTCCGTGCCCTCCATGATGGGCGTGATGGTGATGGGCATGAGAATCGCCGCCGAGGAAGAGCGTGCCGAAGCCGAGACAGGTCACGCCCGCGACGAGCCACGTCGCCCGCCCGTCGAGGAGGAGCGCGGCGAGCGCGACGTGCACGAGGTAGAGGACGGAGAACGGATTCGTCGCGCCGCCGGCACCTCGAAGCGCGAGCGTGAGGAGGACGCCGTCGAGGACGAGCACCCCGGCGAGCAGCAGCCGTGAAGCCGAACGACCGCGGCGCATCCAGACGAGGAGCGCGCCGTTCGTCAGGAGGGCCCCGATCGACGCGGCGAGGACGAGAGGCCACGAGACGGGCAAGCTCTGCAGCGTCGCCCCGCCGGCCACCACCAGATTCGCCGCGGCGAACGCCCAGCGGAGCCGCACGAGCCAGGCTAGGCCGATCGCCGGCGCCGAGTCGATGCGTGGCGGCGCATCGGTACGGCCAGTGAGCGTCTGCCGGATCATGACGCCGGATGTTCTCTCACGCTTCGCTTTCCCGGAAGGGGGGCGCGACGATTGGACGCGCTCCTCGCTCGTGTCGTCGACGCTATGACCTCTTGCATGAAGCTCGTGTTCCCGCGCGTTCGCCTCCTTGCGTCGACGGCCGCAGCGTGCTCCGTCGCCCTTGCCGTCTTTGCTTGCTCCGATCCTGACACCGAGGTCAGCCCGTCCGGCGGCTCGACGCCCGATGCCGGCAACTCTCCCTCGACCGACGGCGCCCCCGAGCCGGACGCGCCGACGACCGGCGCGTGCAGCGAGATCGCGAGCGCGTGCCATCCTTACGATCTCGGGACCGGCAAGCCGCACGACTGTCACGAGCTCTCGCATACGGGCGCCGACGAGAGCGCGTGCGCGGCGGAGCGAGCGGCCTGCCTCGCCGCGTGCTCGCCGTCCGCCGGTACGCTCGACGTGCAGATCCGCTTCGCCGGGATGATGGGCGCGGAGCCGTTCGAGTGCGGGAAGAAGTACGCCAGCGTGGGCGCCGAGGCATCGCCGGCGGAGCCGATCGACTTCCGCTTCTACGTGATGAACGTCCTGCTCGTGGACGAGGCCGGAAACGACGTGCCGGTCGCGCTCACGCCCGACGGCGCCTTCCAGACCGCCGACGTCGCGCTCATCGACTTCGAGGACAAGAAGGGCGCCTGCGACAACGGCACGACGCAGACGAACGACGTCCTCCGCGGGAAGGTGCCGTTCGGCAAATACCGCGGGCTCGCATTCACGATCGGCGTGCCTCCGGCGCTGAACCACACCGACGTGGCGACCGCGCCGACGCCGCTCAACCTCACCGGCATGAACTGGAGCTGGGCGATGGGGCGCATCTTCCTCGTGAGCGGCATGCGCGCCGACACGGGGAACACGGACGGTGGTCCGGCAACCAACGACCACTTTGTCCACATCGGCAGCACCGGCTGCACCGGCACCCCCGAGGACGGCGGCGCGGTCTCGTGCACGAAGCCGAACCGACCGACCTTCCGCCTGCCGACGTTCCGCCCGTCCGCGAACGTGGTGACGGTCGATCTCGCAGAGCTGATGAAAGAGCAGAACCTCGCGACCGTGATGCACGGCTGCCACTCGTTCGGTGCAGCGAACTGCGCGAAGCCTTTCGGTCACGTCGGCCTCGACTTCGAGACCGGCCAGCCGACGGGGACTCAGACGGTCGTGAAGGAGAAGTGATGCGACCCCGCTGGGCGTTCGCTACCGCCGTCCTGACGTGGGCCTGCGCAGGCCTCGCGGCCTGCGACGACGAACGCGCGGGCTCCGGTCCCGAGTCGAACGTGCCGCCGGCGCCCGGCGCCGGCGACGCCGATGCCGCGACGACGGACGGCGGCCACGACGGATCGGCCGCCCCGCCCTGGGTGTGGAAGCTGCCCCCGGGATTCCCCGAGCCGCTCGTCCCCGCCGACAACCCGATGAGCGAGGCGAAGGTCGAGCTCGGCCGTCACCTCTTCTACGATCGACGGCTCTCGCGAAACGGGACGCAGTCCTGCGCGTCTTGTCACCAGCAGAGCCGCGCGTTCACCGACGGGCTCGACGTCGCGATCGGCTCGACGGGAGAGGCGCACCCACGCAACTCGATGAGCCTCGCCAACGTGGCGTATGCGGCGACGCTCACGTGGGCGAACCCGATCCTCGTCGATCTCGAAGACCAGGCGCTCGTGCCGATCTTCGGCACACGCCCGACGGAGCTCGGCTGGAACGGCGGCGAAGACGAGCTGCTCGCCCAGCTTCGCGCGGAGCCGAAGTACCAGACGCTATTTGCGGCGGCGTTCGGCGCGAGCCCCGATCCAATCACCATCGCGTCCGTGGTCCGCGCGCTCGCGTCGTTCCAGCGGACGTTGATCTCGGGCCGCTCTCCGTACGATCGCTACATCACCGACAAGGACGAGAGCGCGATCTCGGAGTCCGCGAAGCGAGGCCTCGCGCTCTTCAACTCCGAGCGCCTCGAGTGCTTCCACTGTCACTCCGGCTTCGCGCTCCAGGACTCGGTCAAGTTCGTCGGCAAGCCCTTCGTCGAGAGCCAGTTCCACAACACCGGCCTCTACAACATCGACGGTACGGGCGCGTATCCGGCACCGAACGTGGGGCTCTTCGAGTTCACGGAGAAGCCGCAGGACATGGGACGCTTCCGCGTTGCCACGTTGCGGAACGTCGCCGTCACCGCGCCGTACATGCACGACGGCAGCGTCGCGACCCTCGACGAGGCCATCGACCACTACGCCGCTGCCGGCCGGACCATCGCGACGGGTCCGTACGCCGGCGACGGCAGCAAGAGCCCGCTGAAGAGCGGCTTCCTCGTCGGCTTCACGCTGTCGGAGGACGAGCGCGCCGACGTGAAGGCCTTCCTCGAGAGCCTGACCGACGAAACGTTCCTCGGCGATCCGCGCTTCGCCGATCCATGGCCGGAGCCCTGATGCAGGGTTGGGTCTGCGGCGGAGAACGCGCGACGCTCCCCCGCCCTGCCGCAGCGACCGTGTGAATGGTCGCGCTCGCGCCGGCGATAGGTAACACGGGGTTGGCCAATCGTGCTACGGTCCCGGCCGATGACGCCCGCCCTCCTCGCAGGTCTGACCGGAGTGGTCCAGGGCGCTCGGCATGCGCTCGAGCCCGATCACGTCACGGCGGTCGCCACCGTGATGGTCGAGGCGCCGTCGCCCCGCCGCGGCATCTTCTACGCGGCATGCTGGGGGCTCGGGCATGCGTCGATGTTGCTCTTCGTCGCGGGACCGCTCGTCGCGCTCCGCGTCGAGCTGCCCGACCTGCTCACGGCGATCCTCGAGATCGCCGTCGGCGCCATGCTGGTCTACCTCGGCGTTCGCACGCTCCGCGGCGCGCGGGCTGCCGCGCCGGTCGACGTGAGCGCTCCCGTGCTCGTCCGCGGCCGGCGGCCGTTCGTGATCGGTGTGATGCACGGCCTCGCGGGCAGCGGCGCGCTGGCGGCGCTGATCGCGCTCGGTGCGCCGACGATCGCAACGGGCCTCGCCTGCCTCGCGCTCTACGCGTTCGGCACCGTGCTGGGCATGGTCGCGCTCGCGGCGGCCGCCGGACCGGTGCTCGCCCGCGCCGGTAGGCTCCCGAAGGTCGCCCCGATGCTCGCGCAGGTCGCGGGCGCGGTCTCGATCGTCGTCGGGATCGTCTGGGTCGCGCGCACGATCGCCAGCGTCTGACGCGCGCCAAGCCCGCTCGCCCCCCCGCCCCGGCCGCCCGCCCGCCCGGCGCGCGCGTCGTCCTTCACCTCGCCCGCGCGAGGCACTCCCCTTCACCGCGGAAGTGACCGAGCGTGCGCGACAGCGCCTCGACGAACGCGCGAAGGTCGTTCACGTTCGACGCGCTCCCGGTGCCGTAGAGCCCTGCGGGGATCTTCTGGGAATCGGCGAGCTGGACGGCCGCGAGCTCGTCGAGCGTGATCTTCCCGTCGCCGTCGGCGTCGGCATTCGCGATGGCGTCGACGCGCACCTTCGCGTCGGGCGACTGCAGATCATCGTAGAAGAAGTGGTCGCCGTGGATCGTCAGCTCGACGCTGTCGTTGCCGCCGTTCGTGACCACGACGCCTTCGGTCTTCTTGCCGGAGACCTCTCCCTCGCAGCGGTCGTAGAGCGTGTTCGTCGAGAAGCCCCACGCGAAGCTCTTCGTCGTGGAGTCCTTCGACACCGTCCCCTCGACGTAGACGCTGTAGCCGTTCTGAACCATCTGCTGCTTGTCCGCGTCGGTCGCGCCGCCGCCGAGCTCCAGCGCCGCGGTCGCCGGCGTCACGGCGTAGCTCACGTGTGTGTACGCCTTGCCCGGAACGTCCGTGAACGTGACCACCGGCTTCTGGCCGGGCGCGTGCATGTCGAAGAGCTTCGGCGTCGCCATCCGCGCGGCAGGCTCCTTGTCGGCCTCGGCGACCGCCACGTCCGAGATCACGATCAAGAACTTCGTGTACCGGATCGTCCACCCGTCTTCGACGATGACCTCGCCGCTGGCGTCGGACGGCGGGATCTCCTTCTCGATGAAGTCTTCACCCCACGTCGTGAACGTCACGCTGCCCTTGCCCTCGGCGTCGTCGGAGTCCGAGCAGGCTGCGGCAGCAACGAGGCAGAGGACGGCGAAGGCGGAAGCGATCGTTTTCATCAAGGTCTCCGCGGACCGCGCAGGGTCCGGTTCGTGAAGGTTACGCCCCTGAACTGCGAGCGGATCCGTCAGTAGCACGAATTCCGCGTATCGTGTCACGATCTCTGTGACACGAATCGACGGCAACGTGTTACCGCGTCGCGCAGGCGACCATCCACCCTCGACGACGCTCGGGCGTTCAGCGCGGCGCGTACGCGAACCGGTACGACAGGCCGCCCTTCACCGAGCGCACGAGCTGGTTGCGCGCGACGCCCGCAGAGAGGAGCACCGGGCTGCCGTCTGCGCTCGCCGGCACCTCGGCCAGATCGACCTGCTGGAGCCACATCGGCACGTCGATCGTGACGGTCACCGTCCCGTCGCTCTGCATGTCGGTCGTCTCGAACGGACAGCCTTCGATCGCGAGGCTGCCTTTCGTGTCCTTCAGCTCGTCCGCCACGATCTCCGCGCGGAACACGCGCGTCTCCGCGTCTTTCGTCGCGCTGCCCTCGAGGACGACCGCATTGGCCCTCAGCTCCTGCGCCATGGGCCCCGTCGTCGGTGTCGAGAACGCGAACGTCGCGGAGCGCACCATCCCCGTGACGCCGTCGCCGCCGCCAATCGTCGCCCCGGCGAGGAGATCCACCGAGGACGGCGTGAGAAGCTCGCCCCGCGCGTTGCCGGCGACGTAGTGCCCCGGGTGTGCAAACGCGGCTTTGACGAAGCCCCGCGTTCGAGCGGGCGCGCTCGCGGCGAAGAGCGGCTCGCCGTCGTAGAAGTAGAACGCGCCCGTCGCGACCGCCGCCTTCGTGATCGAGATCGACCACCCCTTGGCGTTGGTGAATTGCTTCGACTGCGCGCTCGCGACGACGTGCACGTCGAGCGCGATCCGGCGGCCGGTCGTCCCGCTGCCCTCCCCTTCGTTGCACGCGACCGGACCGGCGACGAGCGCGACGCTCGCGAGCGACAGGGATGTGAAGAGTCGGAAGAAGGTCTTCATGGCAAGGCTCATACGAAGAGGGTCAGCGAGAAGAAGAACGTGCGCGGTGGGCCCACCGTGACGTGTCGGAACGGGACGCGGCTCGGCGTCTGCGATTGCGAGAAGTTCGATGCGTGCACGAACTGGCCGTCGTACCAGCTCGCATCGAGCAGGTTGAAGACGTCGACGCCGAGCTCCACTTCTCGCAGGCGGAGCCCCGCCGAGGCATCGACGAGGAAGACGTTTCGTCCGGTATCGCCGAACGGCAGCGGCCGTCCGATCAGGCTCTCCAGCCCGGTCCCGATGCGCCCTTCGAGATCGCGCCCCCATACCCGCGCGAGCTTCTCCTTCACGAGGGCGTCGGTGCGCAGCACGAGCTGCGGCACGTACGGCAAGAGGTCGCCCTTGCCAAATTGCGCGTCGCTGCCGGTGAACGCGGCGTGCGTATACGTCGCGCTGCTCGAGAGCAGCAGCCGATCGCCTGCACGCGCGGTCATCTCAGCCGCGATGCCCTTGCGGGCCGTCCCGGGGACGCGCTCGTTGCGCGCGGTCACCGGATCGAAGACGAGGTCCTCGGAGAGATCCGTGTAGAAGCCAGCCAGCGAGCCGGCGAGCCGCGCGCCGTCCGAGTAGCGGAGCCCGAGCTCGTAGCTCGACACCTCGGTGAGGAACGTTCGCTCGCCATTCGAGAGGCCGCGCGCCTGCGGCGACCGGAAGCCGTCGCCGTAGCTCGCGACGACGTGCGTACGAGGCAAGAGCGCGTAGTCGACCGTCAGCTTCTTTCCGAGGTGAGCCCCCTGCGCGGCGCGTGCCGCCGCCGGAGCGGAAGCGCCCCGAGCGTCGACGCGGTCTTCCGTGGCGTACGAGAGGCCGTCCATCCTGAGACCACCGCGCAGGGCGAGACGCTGCAGCGGATGCAGCGCCGCGTCGACGTAGCCGGCGATGTTCGTCCCACGAACGGCCGCATCGACGAGGGTCTGCGTCGGCGCGTCGTTCACGTTCGACAAACGGCGTTGCGACTGGTCGATGATGTCGTGACGGCCGTAGACGCCGACCTCGACGGCGTCCCGCGCCGAGAGGAGCTTGACCCCTTTCCGGTACGACGCCGTGACGCCCGCGGTGATGCTCTCATTGAGCTGCTGGGTGTTGTCGCTCTCAGGACGATCGGCGCCGCCTCGCTGCGTGTCGGCGAAGAACCCCGTGAAGTTCTGACGGAGCTGCAGGGACCGCAACACGATGAACGGAGCAACCGACCAGCGCCCGTTGTCGTCGTCCTTGTGGAGCTCGAGAAGGAGCTGATGCCGGGACGAATACCCGCCCTGCTTCGAGTCGAGCGTCGCGAAGCGATCGAGTCGGCCCGACTCGATGTCGGCCGCGGGCACGACGCCTGCCGAGTCGTATCGGCCCGAATACGTCGACGCGAGCAGACGCAGGGCGAGCCCCCCGTCGAAGTCGTGGGTCGCCTGCGCCATCGCCGACGCGCGCCGCGCGGCGCGGTTCGGGCCGAAGCCGTCGGTCGAATACACCTCGGCGGCGGCGAACGTCTCGTCGTTCGAGTCCTTCGGGTGGTACGCGAGGAAGAGGCGCTTGGCCCCGAACGAGCCGACGGTGCCCTTGATCGTCGCGCCGGGCTCGGGATAGCCGAGCTTCATCCGGATCGAACCTGCAACGGCGAAGTCGCCCTGCTTCGGATCGTACGTGCCGGGGGTGGCCTGCACCTCGCGGATCACCTCCGGCATCACGAAGTGCAGGTCCGCATAGCCCTGGCCGTGAACGTTCGAGACCTCGTTGACGGGAACGCCCCCCACCCAGAGCTCGAGGTCCTGTCCGTGTACGGCATCGAAGCCGCGTAGGAAGATCTGGTGCGCTTTTCCTTCTCCCGAGTGCTGCGTGACGAACACGCCCGGCACGACGGCGAGCGCATCGCTCGCGGTGCGATGGGGCGCAGCGAGCATCACGTCGCGCCCGCGCACGACCTCCGACGCGCTCCTCGGCGGAGCGCTCCCCGCGATGCGAACGTCTCGCGTCGTGTCCTTCTCCGCGGCAGCTCGAGCCGCGACCTCCGGAGGAGTGGCGGGCACGGCCGCCGTCGGCCCCGGCGAGGCAGGAGCGACGTGCACGGCCGACGCAGACGTCGACGAGCCCGCGCTCGCGCCGGCGAAGCGCACGATGCTCCGGATCTTCGACGCGACAGCCTTGCCGTCGCGCATCGCGGGGTCGAACGTCCAGGTCATCGCCGCGGCGACGGCGGCGCGGTCGAACGCCGGGCTCACGCTCGCCTCGACCTCGGCGCTCGTGACGTGACCGTCTTCGCCGACGACCAGCACGACCGGGACGACGACGTCGTGCGTCTCCGCTCGCCCCGCGGGCCAGGCGGGCGGAGGCTGCGTCTTCGGTCGCGGCTGGACGACGTCGTGCGCGAGCGCCGGGCGGACGCCGAGCACGCTCGAGCATGCGACCGCGACGACGAGCGCGACACGCGACCAGGACGGACGACGGCGACGCATGGGAGCGGTTCGTAGCATGATTCGGCAGGAACGTGTCACCCTGCGAGGCAGGAGCTCGAGCTGCCGTGGCTACGCCCGTCCGGGCTGGCCGGACCCGCGCCAGGCGGCCGCTACGTGGACCGTCGCGGAGACCGCTTCCGCTTTGGGGCTTCGTGCTCGTGCGAATGCGGGTGCGAATGCGAATGCGCGTGTGAATGACTCGTCGACGCCACGCCGTTTGCCGCCCGCGGGCGAGCGCCCTTCGCGGCCGACGGCTTCTCGCCCGTTGCCTCGGGGCGGGAGATCGCGATCATCTCCACACCCCCGTGCTTCACGCCCCGCGTCGCGAGGAGCTTCCCGCTCGCGCGCGAGAGCTCGTCCGAGGGCCCGCGCATCACGATCACCTCGAGGCAGTGATCGTGATCGAGGTGCACGTGGAGCGTCGAGTTCACCTTCTCGCCGAGGGCGTGCTGGAACTCCGTGAGGCGCTCGGTCAGATCGCGCACGTGGTGGTCGTAGACGAGCGTGAGCGTCGCGACGGCATTCGCGCCGGAGCTCACCCGCGCGCGCGTCACCTCGGCGCGGACGAGATCGCGCAGGAGCTCGGAGCGCGTCCCGCCACGTTCCTCGACGAGCGCGTCGAACTCCGCGAGCAGCGAGCCTTCCATGGCGACGCCGAACCTGACCAGCGAGTCCTTCATCCGGCGGCCATCCTAGCGAACGGATCTCCCTCCTGCACCCGGAAGCCGCGCGGCGCCGTCGAGGAGGTGACGACGGCCTGCCGCGGACGGACGTTCGATCGTTCTGGGACATGCGCCGATCCGAAAGGCCGCCCCGCGCGTAGCTCGGCTGGAGGCTCCGTCGGACCAACCCTCGCCTGCCAGCGCGCCACCTCAACCCTCTACGCCGGAACGCCTCCGCGCCGCGCACCCCGGAACGAGCGCTGCCCCGAGGCTTGGTGTAAGCTCGGATAGGACCGTGAGCGATTCCAATCTCGGCCTCGAAGATCTCCTCCAGCGGCGTTTGCCTTCGGCGGTGGCACGCGACGACGACGCGCTCGCGAAGGCGGGCGTGGCGGAGGTCGACCTCGCCGCGACGAAGGAGGCGGTCGCCGCGATCGGTCTCACGACGCCCCCGGCGGCTCCGTCTCCGTCGCTTCGTGAACGGGTCCTCGCCTCGCGCGGGCGGCCGGGCCGCTTCGGCATCTTCGCCGACCGCATCGCGCGCCTGTTCGATCTCTCGCTCGAAGACGCCGAGGCGCTCATGAAGCGCATCGAAGAGCCGAGCGCGTGGACCCCGTTCCTCGTCGACGGCCTCGAGCTCATCCCCGTCGTCGGCGGAGCGAAGTGCGCAGGTGCCATCGCGACGCTCGTGCGCATCCAGCCGGGAGCGACGTTCCCGGAGCACGCGCATCGCGGCGAGGAGACGATGCTCGTCCTCGACGGCGGGTTCCGTGAGCCGGGCGAAGGCGGCGAAGAGATATGGCGCGGCGACGAGATCTTCCGAGATGACGGGACCGAGCACGCGCTCCTGGCGCTGCCGGGAGTGCCGTGCATCGCGGCCGTGCTCATCCACGGTCACGGCGATTTCAAGTAGGCCCTCGGCGCCCTCGCGAGACGCGTCGCGCCGTCATCACCACGCGTAGCGCGCGTCGTTCGCGTCGACGATCACGACCTCGGTCGACGGTGGCGTCACGAGCGCCCAGCGCCAGTGGCCCTTCGCGTGAGCCTCACATGCCCATGCCTCGTGGAGCTTCTCGTCCTCACCCGCGAGCAAGATGATCCACGGTGCCGTTGCGCCACAAGCGAAGCACTTCCCCGGCTCGTCTCCTTCCTCGAACTCCATGACATGACGCGGTGCAACGCACATGCCGCCGCCCGGTCGCCCTCGCCCGCGTCACGCGGAACGCAGCGGAAAGGCGCGCTGCGCTCGAGCGTGGTCAGGCGCGAGCGCCGAGCAGAACGCCCCGCTCACCGAGATCGGCGAGGAGTCGGGCAGCGCCGGCGAGGACGGCGTCATCGAGCGGATGTGCCTTCGATGCGCACGCTGCGACCATCGCTTGGCCGAGCGGAGCCCCGGCGAACAGCTGCTCGAGGATCGCGGCCGCGAGCGGTGTCAGCTCGAGGAAGCGCGAGCAGTGCGCTGCATCTCGATACACGAGGACGGAAACCGGGCGCGGCTCGGGCTCGGCCTCGAGATCGTCGCGCGCCATGACGTTGACCGCCCAGCCGAGGTGCACGAGTTGCCGCGCCTCGGCGAAGACGAGCGGTCGATCGACGGCGACCTCGGTCAGAGCCGGCGGCGGTGACGGCCGCGGCGCGACCCCGACGGTGAAGTCGACGAGCTCGAGCTCGGCGTAGTCGGCGATCCACGGTGGCAGGCGCGCGTCGGTTCGCCAGCGCGGCGCCGCATGCGCGACGAACTCGGCTGGCACGTCGCGCATGTGCGGCGTGCGCGGGCCGACCTCGTCGAGGAACGCCGCGATCGATCGCTCGAGCTCACCAGGTGCACGGCCTTCGAGACGGACGCGCGTGTGCTCGAGGATCGTTTCGATCACACTTGTCACGTTGTGGCGAACGAGCCTCCTGTAGAGGCCGAGGCGTCTCGGAGAAGCGAGCAGCGCCTCGGCGTCTTCGCGCGGGATGCCGTGCGCCTCGAGGAGGGCTTCGAGATCGTCGGGCGCGTCCTTCGCGAGGCATGCCCTCGTCATCATCGCCTGCAAGCGCTCCGTGACGGTCGAGCTCACTGCCCCGCCTCACGCAGCTCGGCCGCGGCATGTTTCGCGACGGCTCGACGCCAGACTTCCTCGATCTTCCCGACCTCGGCGAGCAGCGCGTCGAGCGGTGGGATCGACTGGTCCCGCTCGAGCAACACCGGCACGGGACCGGTCTTCTCGAGCGTACGCTCCAGGAGCTGCATGACCTCGGCGGCCACGTCGTTACCGTGCGTGTCGACGATCAACATCCCCTCGCGCTGCGTCGGATCGCGGGGACGCTCCTTGGCAACGAAGTCGTTCGAACCGTTCGCCGGCGGCTCCGAGAACCAATCGTGCCCGGCGATGTGCATCTGGACGACGCGCTCGAGCGGCACGGTGCGCATCCACGCGTCGACATCCCATCCGAAATTCGTCGCGTTGACCCACGCGTTGTTCACGTCGAGCATCAGCCCGCAATCGGCCGTCTCGCAGACACGCGCGATGAACTCCGCCTCGGACATCTCGCGCTTGCCGGGGTGGAGGTAGAAGCTCACGTTCTCGACCGCGAGCGGAAGGCCGATGGCGTCCTGGGCGCGCTTGATCCGATCCGCGACGCGCGCGACCTCGGCGTGTTTGAACGAGAGCGGCAAGAGATCGTGCAGCACGACCCCGCCGAACGTGCTGAAGCACAGATGATCCGAGTGCCACGGACTGCCCGTTCGCTCGAGAAAGGTGCGAAGACCGGCAAGGTAGTCCTCGCGCAGAGGATCGACGCCACCGAGGCTCATCGTCAGGCCGTGGGTGACGATCGGCCAGGTGTCGATCGCGCGCTCGAGCGCCTCGTCGTAGTAGCCGCCGCGCCCCATGTAGTTCTCGGGCGAGATCTCCACGAATCCCAGCGCGGGCTTCTTCTCGAGGATCTCGTCGATGAAGTCCCACCGGAGCCCGAGGCCGACGCCGCTGATCGCGCTAGCCGACTTGGCCATCACCTTCCCTCGTCGTCACCACTGCACACAAATCACCGCACACCCGAAAAAGCAAACGGCCGGACGAAGCGCGCGTTCGCGCCACGCCCGGCCATCGACGAGAGCAGACGCTCTCGGTTCAGCTCACTTCTTGGCGCCGCACGTGCCCGCGCCGCAGCTTGCAGCGCCCGCCTTCTTCGCTGGCGCGGGCGCCGCCGCCGGCTTCTTCGTGTCCGCCGCCTTCTTCGCGTCGGCGGCCTTCGTCTCCGGGGCCTTCGTGTCGGCCGCTGCTGCCGGAGCCGAGGTCGGCGTCGCGGTCGCCGGGTTGGCCGCCGCCGTGGACGAATCCGCTGCCGTCGTCTCGCCTGCCGCCTTGTCGGCCGGGTTCGCGCCACAGCTCGACTCGCCGGTCTTGTGGTCCGCACCGCAGTGACCGTCGGCCGGCTTGCTCTCGCCGCCCGCAGCTGCCGCCGGCGTCTCGGTGGAGGTGACGGGCGCGTTCGCCGGCTTGTCGTTGCCGCCGCAGGCCGCCATCAAAACGCTCGTACCGAGAACGGCAAGCGCTCCGGCAATGTTCTCTACGGACAGGTTCGGTCGCATTCCCACTCACTCCTTGTTGTTGATCACGCGCTGCGCATCGGGTTCGAGCGCATCGCTTGGTGTTTGCGCCTCGGAGGTCGGAACCACCGAAGGCTCGATGCCGTTCAGGGCTCGGCTTTCCCTCGCACGTCGAGGGTGATGTCCGCGTTGTCCGCGACCTTCGTACCGAGAAGGTGGAACGAGCTCTTCGCGATCTTGCCGAAGCCGTCGCGCGGTTTGACATCGTGCTCCGCGAGGACGACGCGGAACGGCTTCTTCGTTCGAATCGCCACGGCCTTCGGCTTGTCGGCCGGGGCGCCTGGGTCGTAGCGGAACGCGACCTCGACGTCGGCGTCGCGCTCCACCTTGTGCCCGTGCACGAGGAGCTCGCCCTTCGTCGTGAGCGTCACGGTGCGGACCTCGTCGCTACCGTCTTTCGTCGGCGCGAGCTTCGTGATGTCGCTCGCGCTCGCGTTGTCGATCGAGCGGATCGCATAGACCGCCCAGCGATGGGTCTTCTTCGTCTCTTCTTCGATCTTGCCGGACTCGCCGTCGCCGACCTCGAGCCACGTGCGGGCGTGCGTGGTCTGCGACGCGTTCTTCTCCTGCTCGGCGAACGTGGTCGTCGCGAGCGTGGTCAGATCGATCTTCACCTCGCCGCGCGAGTTGGCGACGTTTGCGAGATCGACGTCCAGCGTTCCCGCGCCGCCGGTCGCCACGGCGCGGATCTTCTCCTTCGGCGCCTCCATCTCGATCGAGGCCTTGCTCGTGGGCTCGATCGCGAACTTCTTCACCGAGGCGCCGGCGGCCGGCGGTGTCGACTTCCGGAGCGCGCTCGCGACGGGCGCGAGGTTCGGCTTCTTCTCTTCGCACCCTGCCGTCAGGAGCGCGAGCCCCGCGGCAACCAGACCGACGGCCCGTCCCGCCCTGTGCATCTTCGTCACGTCGCGTCTCTCCCTGTGTCCGGTCCCTGTCCCGTTGCCCCGACGTCGCCCGATGACTCTACGCGGATCCCCCCGCCGCGGTTTCGCGATTGTTGCGGCCGCGGATCCGCCACGCGAGCATCGGCGGCGCGAGCAGCGTCGTGATGAACACCGTCGCGACGAGGGCCGCATGAACTCCCGGTAAGAGCAGCGGTTTTCCGTCCACCTCGAGATGGGCCGCTGCCCCGGCAAAGATGAGGCCGACCTCGCCGCGGGGCGTCATCCCGATGCCGATCGTGAGTCGATCGATCCCCTTCCCGCGTGCGCCGATTCCGCACACCAACTTCCCGGCGACGGCCGCGATGACGAGCAGGCCGGTGAGCAGCAGCGACTCGAGCCCGAGGCCTCCGAGCTGGACGCTCATTCCGGTGCGGACGAAGAAGACGGGCGCGAAGACAGCGACGATCGGAGAGATGAACTCCTCGACGTTCTTCATCCCCTTCTCGCCGAACGGCCGGACGCTCACCTCGTCGAGGAGCAGCCCTGCCGCATACGCGCCGACGATCGGCGCGAGCCCAGAGAACGCGCTCGCGCTCCCGAGGAGGAGACAGAGCGCGATCGACACGGCGCCGAGCACGTGCGGCGCGCGAAGACCCGCGGCAAAGCGATAGACGCCGCGGGTCACGGCGAGCCCGACCACGAGCGAGCCGACGACGAAGACGATCGCGACGAGCGAGATGCGTGCGATCGCCGTCGCATCGACGCCGGTCGACGCGACCGCGGTCACGATGGAGAGCACGATGAGGCCGAGCACGTCGTCGATCACGGCAGCACCGAGCACGATGCGCGCCTCTACGGAGCTGAGCGCGCCGAGGTCTTTGAGCACGCTCGCGGTGATGCCGACGCTCGTCGCGCAAAGCGTGGCCCCGATGAAGAGATGTGCGGAGGCGCTCGCGTCCGGCAAGACGAGCCGACTGCTCGCGACGCCGAGGACGCTCGGGAACACGACGCCGAGGACCGCCACGAGGCCTGCTCGCGGAGCGACCTTGATCATCTCCCCGACGCTCGACTCGAGGCCGACCTGGAACAGGAGGAGCATGACGCCGAGCTCGGCGGCGAACGCGATCGCCGGCCCGTTGGCATCGGCCAGGAGCCCCGGGATCGGAAGGTTGCCGAGGAGGACGCCGGCGAGCAGCTCGCCGAGCACCGGAGGCTGGCGAAGCCGGAGGGCGACTTCGCCTCCGAGCTTCGCGCACAGGATCATGAGGGCGAGCGCCGCCCAGGTTATGGCCGAGGTTCCGTGGTCCATCGAAGACGAGAGGTTCGGAGGCCGTGCACGCTAACATGACGCCGCATGCTGACGGTGTCCGAGGCCGTGACCACGCACCGCGTCTGCCCGTGCGATTGCTTTCGCAACCTCTCGATCGCCGATCGCACCGCGGGCATCCGCGCCGTGTACCATCTCGACGACGCGCTCCGCGGCTGGGGCTACACGCCGATCTACGACGTCCACGGTGACCGGCTCTTCCGGCAAGCTCAACAGAAGGGCGACGCCAGCTTCCGCGGCGTTGCTGTCCGCTTCGGCGAATGCATCTATCGACGTCTGCTCGGCAGCCTGGTGCACGAATGTCTGCACGCGGTCTTCGGCGACGTGACGAAGGCGAACTACGGCATCCTCTTCGGGCTGCCTTACGGGGTGCCGGCCGACGTTCCGCCGAGCGAAGAGGAGGCGTTCCTGGAGCCCTTCAACTTCGGCGAGGCGCGCGCGTGGGCCGGCGTGTGGATCATCGGGCAGAAGATGTTCGGCGTGGACTGGAACCTCCGGACCGCGCGCGACATCGGCACGTACTGCTTCGTCGGCGGCAACGCGCTGGTCGCCGTCCCCGCCGGCTATCGTGCGGTCGCGCACGTCGACCGGACGCACCACCCCGAGCGGTACTACGCGAAGGGACGCAAGCTCGAAGAGAAGGCGCGCGCGTGGTTCGCGGAGCCCGGGAACCTCGCTTCCGTCATCGCCCGCATCGACGAGGCCTCCGCGATCGGCAACAAGAAGCGTCCGCGCAAATATCCGGACGCGGAGGTCGTCGCGAAGACGGCGCCAAAGAAAATCGAGCGGAACGAGCCGTGCGTCTGCGGCAGCGCGAAGAAGTTCAAGGACTGCTGCGCGCTCGCGGGGACGCTCCAGTACTTCCTGCCGACGAACGCCCGCTGACGTCGCCGCCGCGCACGAAGGACGTCAGAACGTCCCGCCGAGGCCCAGGCCGGCAAAGCCGGGTGCGACGAGCGGCAGGAGCTTCGGCTTCGCCACGGGCTTTTCCGTCGCCTTCGGAGCGGTGAAGTAGAGGACCGCGCCGACACCGACGAGCACGACCGCGCCGCCTGCGAGGACGATCGAGATGAGCTGGTTCGAGTCGGCCGCCCGGGCATGCGAGCGCGCCGACCTGTCGAACTCGTTGTACGCATCGACATTCGTCGGCTGCTTCGTCACCGGATCGAGCAGATTGTTCGCGGCTTGCCGCTGCTCGTCGCGCGAGCTCTCGGAGCTCTTCGCCGCGACGAAGACGCCTCCGGCCGCGAGACCCGCGAGGATGCCCGCGCCCGCGACGACGATGCCGACCGTCCGCTGGCTGCTTCCGTCGTTGCTCACGATCACCGGCGGGCGGTACTCCGTATGAATACCGCCAGTGGGAGAAGCCGCTTCGTCGACCGGCGCGTCCTCGAGCTTCGGGACCTCGATCCGGTCCGTCGAGGCGTTGTCCGCGACGTTGAGGACCTTCGACCAAGGCTTCTTCCCGCGCTCAGACACCTCGATGGTGTGCTCGCCCGGATCGATCGGCAGCGGCACTTCTTTGCCTGCGAGCGCGATCGTGACCTCGACACCGTCACGCTTCACGACGAGATCGGTGAGCGGCTCCTTCACCGATACGACGATGTAGTGGAGCTGCGCCTTCAGGCGCGCTGCGGATTCGTCGGCGAGCTTCTCGCGCTCTGCCTGCCCGCGCTGCTGGGCAAGCCCGACGGCCGAGCGGTACCAGGTCCAGGCGCTCGCCCACTTCTTCTGCTTCTCGAAGCACACGGCGAGGTTGATCTGCGTGCCCGGCGACGGATCGGCCTTGTTGCTCTGCGCGAAGGCCTCGCACGCAACCGGGTAGTCGTTGCGCTTCATCGCGGCGAGACCTTCCTGGAAGAAGGTCTCCGCGGCAGCTTCATCGCCCGCAAACGCGACACCGGGCGCGATCGTCACGCACGCGAAGGCGAGCGCGGCGCCAGCAGCGAACCGCGACAAGGGATGGCTTCCCATGCCCGCGTTATACACTAACCGCGATCGTCAGCGCGCGATCGTCAGCGCGCGATCGTCAGCGCGCGTTCTGGAGGCCGCCGTTGTTTGGCTTCGCCGTCGGTGTCGTCTTCGGTGACGGGGCCGGCGGAGGATCGGCCGGCTTCGGCGGATCGACCTTCGCCTGCGCGGTCGCCTGCGAAGGAGACTTCGGCGTCTTCGGAGCGGCGGTCGTATGTGTCGCCACGGTCGCCGGGGCCGACGGAGCAGTCGTGGCCGACGTCGCGGCCGCGGTGCTGGCAGCCTCGGTCGTCGTCGGAGCCGGCGCCGTCTCGACCGGAGGCGGCGAGGCGGACGGGATCACGCTGGGCGGCGGCGGAGCCGACGCGGCGATGCTCGCCGGCGTGCCAGGATCGCCGGAGGGCTTGCTCTTGACGATCAGGCCGACGCCCACGATGCCGAGCAAGAGGAGAACGGCGCCGACGGCCGCGCCGATGATGAGCGGCGTCTTCGATTTCGGGATCGAGCCGGTGCCGGTGCCGGTGCTCTGCCAGCCGCTGCCGGTCTGCTGAAGCCCCTGCGGGGTGACGGAACCGAGGGCGACGGTGCCGCCGATGACACGAGGCCCGGAGCCCGTCGACGCGCCCGTCGACGGCAGCGGAGGACGGACCATGCCCGAGGGCGTGCCCGGCGTGATCGCGCCGATGGCCGGCGAGCTGCCGGACTGACCGGGCGTCGTCGCATGAGGATGGGACAAGGACGAAGCAACGCCGTGCCCGAGGAGCGCAGTCCCTCCGAGCGGGCTCGCCACGTATCCCGGCTGCTGGGACGCGAACGGCGCAAGCGCCTGCGCGAGCTCGGCGGCGGTCTGGAACCGTTGCTCGGGACGGCGCTGCAGACACGAAAGGACGATCTGCTCGAGCGCAGGGGCAACGTCCGGGCTGAAGTTCCGGAGCGGCGTAGGATCGGTCTCGAGGATGTTCGCGAAGAGCTCGCCGAGGCTGTCGCCCATGAACGGCAGGCGCCCGGTCATGAGCTCGTAGAGGATGACGCCCATCGCCCAGATGTCGGCGCGGTGGTCGACGCTCTTCGAGCTCCGGAGCTGCTCCGGAGACATGTACAGCGGAGAGCCGAGCATCGCCTTCGTCGACGTGAGCGCGCTCGGGCTCGCCGCGAGCGCGGACGAGCCTTGCGCCTTGGAGATGCCGAAGTCGAGCACCTTCACGACGACCGACCCGTCCTTCCGCTTCGCGAGGAACAGGTTCGAAGGCTTCAGGTCGCGATGCACGATGCCGATGGCATGCGCCTGCATCACGCCCTTCAGCGCTTCGAGGACGTAGCCGACGGCGACGTGCGGCGAGAGGCGGTGCGACGGCTCGCGCTCGAGGAGCTGCGAGAGGTCCTCGCCGTCCAGCAGCTCGAGGACCATGTACGCGTAGCCCATCTCCTCGTCGACGTCGTCGACGCGGACCACGTGCTCGTTCTGGATGTTCGCCGCTGCGCGCCCCTCGTTGATGAACCGCTGCGCCGCCTCGGGATTGCTCGTGTCGGCGAGCATGATCTTGATGGCGACGGCCTTCGAGAGCTTGACGTGTTTGGCCGCGAACACGGCGCCCATGCCGCCCTGCCCGAGCAGCCGCTCGAGCACGTACTTGCCCGCAATCATGTCCCCGGGACGGGGAAGCCGAGAGGATGCGGGAGCTGCGACGCTCATGTTCGGCCGAGAATAGGGCTGGCGGGTCCAAGCCACAAGCCGGCGCCGGTCATCGTGCATCCGATGTGGGCAAACGCGCGTGCGTCGTGGGGAGGAGCTGGGATCCGGGAGGGATGATCGTTCATGACGGGTCGTGGCGCCGATGCGGACAGGGCAGCAGGAACACGCGCCTCCGTTCGACGGTGCGCGCGCGGAATCGGTCTACGTGTCCTCCGTTCGGGCGGCAACGCGGCGCTGCCTGCACGGCGTCTCTTGCCGCTTGCCGTCGAGACATCAATGCGCAGCCAGCTTCGGCGCCGCGGCGGGAGAGGACGCGTTGGCCCCCGTGGCAGTGCGAGGTCCGTGCCTCAGCCGCGAACGAGCCCGCTCTCGACGAGCGCGTGAATCGCCTTTTTCGCGCGCAGGACCTCGCTCTCCGAAGCTGCGCCTTCCAGAAGCTCGAGCGCAACGCCTTCGAGCGCCGAGACCAGCGCGACGTACGTGAAGCCGTCGAGGGGCGCGACCCCTCGCGTCTCGGCCGCGCGAACGAGCACTTTCAGGATGTGCGCCCGGAAGCGGCGGCGATGCCCCGCGAGCGGCGAGTCCGACCGGACCGACTGCTCGAGGAGCACGCGGAGGAGGCCGGCGTTCTCGACGTGGAAGTCGAGGTAGAGGTCGACGCTCGCACGCACGCCCGCGAGCGGATCGTCGACCGCCTCCGACGCGACGTCGAGCGCACGGACGAGCTCTCCCGTAGCGAGCTCGTACACCGCGGCGAGGACGTCCTCTTTGCTCGTGAAGTAGCGATAGAACGTGCGCCGCGCGACGCCCGCCTCGTCGAGGACGTCCTCCACGCGCGTGGCGGCGAAGCCTCGCCTCGCGAAGACCTTCATCGCGGCAGCGAGGATCCCGTTCTCGACGACGCGCGCCGTCAGCGACGGCGGGATCGAGGTCCGGACGCTGAACGCCCTCGTGCTCGAAGCAGACGGTCGGGCGTCCTCGCCGTTGGTCACGTGTCGCGCACGCGCGGGACGGAGGAGCGATCGCGTGCGGCGCGCCATGACGGCGATTGTGGGGGCTCTGCCTCCCCGTCGCAAGCCGAGCTGGGCTTGGCGCGAGGAGGAGGGAGAGGAGTGAGGTGGAGCCGCGAGTCGGGATTGAACCGACGACCTGCGCTTTACGAAAGCGCTGCTCTACCGCTGAGCTATCGCGGCGTGTCGAGGGACAGCGATGTATTCCGACGCGCGCGGTCCGTCAAGAGATTACGCAGCACGACGACGATCAAGTCGACGAGCGAGGCGATACGCAGCGAGTCGGCTCATCGCCATGATGGTGTGTTGTGGGTTCACGCCGAGGTTCGTCGGGAAGACGCTCGAGTCGACCACGAAGAGCCCATCCACGCCGTGGACGGCGAAGTCCGGGTCGACGACGGAGCTTCGCGGGTCGGGGCCCATGCGCGCCGCGCCGAACAGGTGCGTGGCGATGAAGCCGTACGAGCGCGGCTCGAGGGGGCCTTCTTCGATTCGCTTCACCTCGTCGATCGAACGGAGCACGCTCGGCACGCCGTAGACACCGGGCCAGACCTCGCGCGCGCCGGCCTCGAACAGGAGACGGGCGATGAGCGCACACGCCTTCCGCGCCGCGCGCATGTCGCTCTCGGTCATCGTGTAGCGGACGCGATCGACGCCGCCCCAACCTTCGCGGACCGTGCCTTCGGCCTCCGCGCGGACCTGAGCGGCCCATACGGCGACGTTCCCCAACCGCGAGAGCCGATCGGCGAGCTCGGCCCCCACGCCGGGAACGCGCGCGGCCGCGAGATCCGGCGGCAGCGAGATCGTCTCGAGCTTGAACCGGTCCGTCTTTCGGAAATGGATGCTCTCGGCTCCCTGGGTCGCGCCGAAGGCCATGTGGATCGGACGGTCGAAGAGGCCGCCGACGGCGAGGCCCGGATGAGCCTGGAAATGCTCGCCGAGCGCAGACGCGCGGATGCCGCTGCGGCGGAGGATGTTCGGGCTCTGCACGGTGCTGGCGGCGACGACCACGGCGTGGCGGGCGGACAGGACGACGCGATGTCCGCCCGGCGAGCGCGCGACGACGGCGACCGCGCGACCTCCGCGGAGCTCGACGTGGTCGACCCGGCACGAGGTGAAGATCCGCGCACGGCCGGTGCGGAGCGCCCACGGCACGTACGTGACGCTCATCCCTTGCTTGGCCGCGGTCGGGCACGCGGTGATGCACATGCCCGAGCCGGTGCAGCCGCGATCGTAGCGGCGCATCGGAGCCGCCGAGATGCCGAGCTTGTTCGCTTGCTCGATGAAGAGGCGGTTGTTCTCGCCCATCGCCTCCGGCGCGACCTCGCGAACGGAGAGATCGCGTTCGAGCGCGGTGTAGTGCGGCTCGAGCTCGGCGGTGGTGATCGAGCCTCCGAGACCGAAGCGCGCGCCCCAGTCGTCGATGACGTCCTCCGGTGCGCGCCACGCGATCGCGGAGTTCACGAGCGTGCTGCCTCCGACACAGCGGCCCTGGAGCATCGGCATGAACGCCCGCCCCTGGAGGACCTGCATCCCGCGGAGCCGCATGACGCGATCGAAGGTGGAGTGGACGTCGTCGCGCACGTCACGCGTCTTGATCCACGCCCCCTCCTCGATGATCGCGACCTCGAGGCCCGATGCAGCAAGCGTGTGGGCGGTGACGGCGCCTGCGGCTCCCGAGCCGATCACCACGACGTCGAAGCACTCGCCCGTGCTCGACGCGATGCGCTCGCCGTCGACGACGCTCCCCTCGGGCAGATCATCGTCCGGGAAGCGAGCCTCGGCCTTGCCTCGATCGTCACTCTGCAGCGTGCTCATGGGCGTCTCCATGGCGCAGAGGAACGAGCGTCTCCGGCGTGTTCGAGGATGCGAGGCGCAGCGTGACGAGGCGCTCGGTCCTCTCGCGCGGCGCCGTCATCGACGCACGTGCCGCGGGCGATTGGGAGTAGAGCATCGAGCCGAGCGCCTTGAAGGCGACGACGAGCTGCCGGACGGCGTAGACGGGGCTCGAGATCAAGAGCTCGAGCACTCGCTGGCGCTCTTCGGGCCGGATGTCTGCGATCGTCTTCGGTCGGCGGAGCAGCCACAGCGGCGCGAGGGCGATCATCCAGAGCGTGAGGCGGAGGCCGATCGATTGCTCGAAGGGCGACGATGCGACCACATCGGCGAGGAAGCGTCCGGGCTGCATGCGCGCGATCCCGTGTGGAAGCGCGGTGCGCTCGGGGAAGATCGCGTCGAACGCGGCCGTGGCCCACGCGAGCTCGAATCCAAAGAGCTTCATCCTTCCTCCTTCTCTCGACGACAAAAGTCCCTACGACTCCTCGATCGACCACCTCGAACAGCTCTCTCGTCACTACGTCTGGCGTCTCGGGAGGGACCGGCCCTCCGGCGAACGATCTGGAAGCAAGCCGTTGGCCTGCCGAGCTCAGCGCGCTTTGCCCTTCTTCGCTGCGGGCTTGGCGGCCACCTTCGTGAAGAGGCTCGGCGGCTTCGTGCGGTTTTTTCCGTCTTCCCTGGCGGCCATCGTGTGGCCGTGCCGCGACAGCCATTCCTGGTCCATCGCGTTGAACGCCGCGCGCAGAGCGTGGCGTGCAGCCTCACCGTCGCCCGCACGTACGAGCTCTACGAGGACCTCGTAGAACGGAAGCGACTCCTCGCGGCGATCGTAGAGCTCCGCGACGAGCTCGGGCTGGTCGTCGGGGAACCGCGAGAACGTGTTCAACATCAGCTCGAAGCCGACGTTGCGCGCCGCGCGCACGATGGCGCGTTGGATCGCGAGGTCGCCGCGCGCGAAGGCCATCGGATCCGCGACGAGCTTGGGTTGCTCGATCGTGAGCGCGCGGATGGCGTCGAGGTCCTCTTCCGTGTGGCGCTCGGCCGCGAGCGCCACGGCCTCCGAGACGAGGACGCGTCGGACCTCGAGCAACGACGCGAGAAGCTCGAGCCAGGCGGGCTCTTCACGCTCGAGTGAGCTCAGCACCATCGTCAGCGCTTCGAGGCCGGCGCGTTCCCGCCAGGAGACCACTTCGGTCCCCGAGCCGTGCCGGGTGCTGACGAGCCCCATGGCCTCGAGACGCGCGAGCGCTGCGCGCAAGGTGAGGCGGTTGACGCCGAGCGCCAGCGAAAGCTCGCGCTCGGAAGGAAGGCGCGATCCTGCGGCGATGCGCCCAGCGAGGATCTCGTTCCGCAGGCGGTCGGAGACGGCATCGACGACGCTCGACCGCGCGACCGGACCGATGGCCGCGAGGGTCTCGGTCGGATCCGTGAGCGTGGGTGTCGTCGGAGGTAGCTTTTTCATCGACTCATCCAGTGGTTCAACCAATGTGGCACGACAGCGGGAGGTGCGCAAGTCCGTTCGCACCAAGCCCCGTCCCCGCGGAGACGGAGCCCCTCCACACTCCAAGCTCCGAGCCCCAGGTGGAAGCGAAAACTCGTCCTTGCCCGTCTTCCTCTTCTCTCGTTCTTCTCGTCTTCTCCTGAGTCCTTCTCGCTCTTCTCGTCTCGCCCCTGAGGCCTGAAGCCTGAAGCCTGAGGCCTCCCCTCTCCCCCTGGAGCCTGGAGCCTGGAGCCTGGAGCCTGATACCGTCCCCCCACTTTGATCGACGTCCGCAGCGACACCGTCACCCGTCCCACGCCCGCCATGCGCGAGGCGATCACCCGCGCCGAGCTCGGCGATGACGTCCTCGGCGAAGACCCGACCGTACAGGCGCTCGAGGCCGCGACGGCGCGCGTCGTCGGCAAGGAAGCCGCGCTGTTCGTGACGTCGGGGACGATGGGCAATCAGCTCGCGATCGCGCTGCACACGCAGCCCGGCGACGAGGTCATCGTGGGTGAAGGCGCACACGTCGTCTTCAACGAGAGCGGCGCCGGACCGGCGCTGTCGGGCGTGCAGTTCGCGGTCGCCGGGACGGGCGGGTTCTTCACGGCCGACGAGATGGAGGAGCGGATCCATCCGAAGGTCTACTGGTCGCCTCGCACGAGCCTCGTCTGCGTGGAGAACACGCACAATCGAGCCGGCGGCCGCGTGTTCCCGCAAGAAGCGATCGTCGAGGTGGCGGCGCGGGCGCGGGCTCGTGGCCTCGGCGTGCATCTCGACGGAGCGCGCATCTGGAACGCGAGCGTGAAGACGGGGCTCGACGTCGCGGAGCTCTCGAGGCCGTTCGACACCGTGAGCGTCTGCTTCTCGAAGGGGCTCGGCGCTCCGGTCGGCAGCGCACTCTGCGGGTCGCGCGCGTGGATCGAGCGTGCGCGCACGCTCCGCAAGCGCTGGGGCGGCGGCATGCGCCAGGCCGGCATCCTCGCCGCCGGGGCGCTGTTCGCGCTGGAGAATCATCGAGCACGTCTGGGCGAGGACCACGAGAAGGCGCAGCGCTTCGCGAAGCGCATCGCCGATAAGCCGGGGGCCAGCGTCGACATCACCAAGGTCGACACGAACATCGTCAACATCGATCTCGACGCTCCGCTCACCGCCGACGCGGTTTCCGAAGCGGCGCGGCCGCTCGGGCTCGCGATCAGCGCGTCGGGCCCGCGTCGCCTTCGCGCGGTCATGCACCTCGACGTCCGGCCCGAAGACGCCGAGCGCGCCGCCGACATCCTCGCCGACGCGATCGCGACGCTTCTTCGTGGAGCACGATGACGAAGCGCGTACGGACGACGCTCCAGCTCGTGGTCCTCGTCGCGACGGGCGCGCTCGGCGCCTGCGCGCCCAATCGCGGCGCTGCATACGAGAAGGCGATGGCGGAAGCGCGGCGAGCCACCCACGCTGGCCGCTTCGACACCGCGGCGGATCGATTCGACGAAGCGGCGCGCACGGCGAAGGTCCCGCGGGACGCGGTCTACGCGCGATACGAGGCGGCTCTCGCGCGTGCGCGCTCCGGTGATGTCGCCCGCGCCTCGCAAGAGCTCCGCGCGATCGCCGATGCGAAGCCGCCGAACGCGTACTCTGCGCAGGCGGCCTTCAAGGCGGCCGATCTCGCCTACAAGAGCGATCCCGCCGCCGGGTACGCCGAGCTCGAGGCGGTCGCCTTACGGTGGCCGGAAAGCGGCGTCGCGCGCGCGGCGCTCACCCGTGTCCTTCGCCATGACGACGAGGGCGGCCCTGCGAAGACGCTCGCTCATCTCGACGCGCTCGCGCCAAAGGTCGCCAAGACCGCGCTCGAGGAGGACGTCGTGTACGAGCGCGCGAAGCGCATCGCCGAGCTCGGACGGGTCGAGCAAGCGCGCGACGCGTTCGTCGACGTCGCCAATCGGTGGCCCTACCCCGGCGGCAACTACTTCGACGACGCGCTCTACCGCGCGAGCGAGATGGAAGAAGAGCTCGGCCGTTACAAGGAGGCCATCGGGCATCTCGAGCGCATGCTCTCGTTCCGCGAGAGCGCGGTGACCCTCGGCAGCTACGAGCGGCCTCGCTACATGCCGGCGATGCTCCGCATCGCGCAGCTCTACGAAGAGCGTCTCGGCGATCGGAAGATGGCGCGCGAGACGCTCCATCGCATCTACGCCGACTTCAAGACGTCGACCCTCCGCGACGACGCCCTCTGGCGCGAAGCCGAGCTCTGGCAAAAGGACGGCGACAAGGACACGGCGTGCAGCCGGCTCTCGACGCTGGCGAGCGACTTCCCGGACTCGCGCTACGTCCCGTGCGCCGTCGATCGCTGCCCTTCGATCAAGCGCCCGTCGAAGAGCAAAGCGCCAGCCACCTGCCGCGCCTACCTGACACGCGAGCCGACGAAGGACGCCCCATCCGAGGTCACCCCGACCATCGACACGGCCCGTCCAGACGACCCGAAGTAGCCGGCGCATCGCGCTCCACGCGCGCGCGCCGCGCGGCGGGCGTCAGCAACCCAACGAACGCGCCTTCCTACAACGCCGGGGCCCCGCGCCGCGAAGCGGATGCGCGGCGGGGCATGGGGCGGAGCCCCATCGAGAACAAGCGGGCGTCAGCGACCCAACGAGACGCGCCCTTCCGGCACCCGGGGCCCCGCGCCGCGAAGCGGATGCGCGGCGGGCGTCAGCAACCCAATGAACGCGCCGTCCTAGAACCCCGGGGCCCCGCGCCGCGAAGCGGATGCGCGGGTTTGCGAAGCAAGCCCGCGGGCGGGGCGGGGTTTGGGGCGGAGCCCCATCCAGGAAGAGCCCCATCAAGGAAGCTCAGTCCTCGTCGTCTTCCTCTTCTTCTTCCTCGTCGTCGTCGTCCTCGTCGTCTTCGTCGAGGTCTTCGTCCTCGTCGTCGTACTCGTCGAGGCTCTCTTCCTCTTCCTCTTCTTCGGCTTCGGCGGCGGCGGGCTTCTTCTCGAACTTCACGTCGACGCCGATGTCGCCGAGCTGCGCATCGAGGAGCTCGAACAGCTCGTCGACGTCATCGCCCGACCACTCGTCGAGCATCTCGGTGAGGAACTCGTAGAAGTCGCCGCTGTCGAGGCGGCGCTCGATTTCTTCGACCTGCTCCTCGGTGAATGCTTCGAGGATGTCCTCGCGCAGCGTCTCGGTGTCCCCTTCCTCGATCGCGTCCTGCGCCGAGAGACGAATCTGCCGAACCGCACGTTTGTCGAGAACGATCTCCATCTGGCCTTACTCCGAGAGCGTCGGAAAGCATGCTCGCCGCTGTTTGCGCGGCGATGCAGCGCCCACGAATACGCAAAGCCATCGTGCGATGTCAACGTGCGAGCGATGGTTTCGTTCGCTTGCCGTCGGACGACGCACAGCGACGCGTGTACGACGCGTGTGCGACGAGGGTATGCTGAGCCCGTGCTCGGCGCTCCGGCAGACCTGTACACACGGCAGGCGCCAGCATGTCGCCGTTGTCCATCGTCCCATCCAGGCATCCAGGCATCCAGGCATCGGCGGAGCGTGCTCGCGACAGCGGCGGGCCGCGCGTGGGCCGCTTCGTTGGCGGTCGCGACCATCCTGTTCGCTGCCGCCGGCGCGCGCGCGCAGGAACCGCCGTCGCCCGACGCGCAGGAGCCGGTCGTCACTTCGCCGGAGCCGGCGGCCACCGGGCCGGGGGCGCCATCACCGGAGAACGTTCGGCTCGCTCGCGATCTCGAGTCGGCGCCTCCCCCGCCCTCCCATGTCGTCTACTTCCAGTACGGCGTGGCGTTCGCGACCGAGCAGATCGTGGCGCCAGGACCGATCTGCGACAACCCGAGTGTCCCGTGCATCCTCGGCGCAGGCGGCGGCATCGCGGTTCGCGCGGGATGGCGGAGCTCGGGGCCGCTCTACCTCGGCGGAGCGTACGAGCTGACCAAACAAGATCCGAACAAGCTCTATCGCATCGCACTGCTCCAGCAGGCGCGCGCAGAGGGCCGCTACTACTTCATGACGGCACGCGTCACGGAACCGTACGCATCCGTCAGCGCCGGCGTTGCGGGGTACGGAAATGAATGGGCGATCGACACGTGGGGCCCGGGCGGGTCGATCGGCGGCGGCATCGAGTACCAGATCACGCGCCGAACCGTGGTGGGCCTCGCGCTCGCGTATCGGCTGCTCTACTTCGGTCGGTTCACCGATACGGCGGGCGCCCGGCGGGACCCCGGGCTTGCCCAGCTCTTCGGGATCGACCTCGTCCTCGAGCAACGCGACGCCATCGTCCGCTCGGGCGCCGACGATGCGCGGTAGAGCCTGATCGGCCGAGGCCGACCTCGAGGGAAAGGTCAATACCGCTTCATGAAGGTCCGCTCGGGTTGGAACGCCGCTTGACGGTCGCGGTGCGGTGTTGTCCCCTACGGGGAACGTGAACTCGGCGGGAAGAACCACGTCATGACCTGTTCGACGTGTGGACGTGAGAACCCGGCTCATCTGACGTTCTGCCAGGAGTGCGGACAGCGGCTCGGGCCGCGTATCGCCCCGCCGACGCCGCCCATTGGCCTCGGAGCGCACGACGCCTATGGTCCGCCGCCGGCGGCGGCAGCACCTCCGCGCGTCGCCACCTCGCTCGGCATGACGGGCAGCGACCCGCCTCCGGCGCCGCAGATGGCGCGTTCCGGCGGATCCGGCGGATCTGGAGGATCCGAAGGATCCGGAGGAGGAGAGCGCCGCTGCAAGGTCTGCGATACCCCGAACGGGCCGACGCTGCGCTACTGCACGTCGTGCGGGAGCACCCTCGACGCCATGCCGATCGCGCTCTCGGCGCAGCCGGCTGCGGCTGCAGGCGCCATCGCGTCCCCGGCCAACGCCATCGTGCCCGTCGGGGTGGTCAACCTGGCGAACGCCGCGCCGGCGGCCGCGACCCGCACGTGCAGCCGATGCAAGGGAACCGCAGACGCAAGCGCCCAGTTCTGTAAGTTCTGCGGGAACTCGCTCGCGGACGCCGCGGCATCACCCTCGGCAGCCGCCGAAGATCGGGTCGAGCAGCGAACGAACGGCGATGCGGCAGCGCCGTCGCCGAACCGCCCGCCGACGGCGCCGATCGCGCAGGTCGCCTCGCAGGTGCTGGCGGCGATGCGCCCCGCGCCCGCCCAACAAGCGCCGGTGCCGTCGCCCATCGCGCCAAGCGCTTCGTCTTCCTCGGAGCGCTCGTCGTCCTCGGAGCGCTCGTCGGGCTACGGCGCGCCCCCGAAGGTCTCGAGCTACGGGCCGCCTCCTCAGGCGAGCGGCGCGGCTGCGCTCGCGGCCGCCCCAGCACGCGACGCGCCTCGCCCCTCGGCGCCGCCCGTGTCTCCCGTGTCGCCCGTATCGCCCGCGCGCGCGGCGGCATCGACGGCGCAGCGCGGTCGTCTCGTCGTCATCGCCAAGAGCGGTGCGGACGGTCCGAGCTATCCGTTCGGCGACCTCCTCGATATCGGGCGGGTCGAGGGAAACGTCGTCGTCGGCGAGGATCCTTACCTCTCGCCGCGCCACGTCCGCATCCTCTGGAACCAGGGAAAGCTGATCCTGCGGGATCTTGGCAGCACCAACGGGGTCTACCTCCGCCTGGCGCCGTGGCGAGACATGAACCCGCGCCGCGGCTCGGACAATCCGGAGGTCGCGGTTCCTCTCTCCGACCAGGATCTCATCCTCGTCGGGCAGCAGGTCTTGCGCTTCGATATCTTGAAGGAGGGAGAGGGCGGTTTCGGGCCGGCTCAGGAGCACGGCACGCTCTTGTTTGGCTCTCCTGCCGCTCCAAGGTACGCTCGCCTCTGTCAGCGCACCGTCGAAGGGATCGCGCGCGACATCTACTACGTTCGGAAAGTGGAGACCGTGCTCGGTCGTGAATCGGGAGATGTGGTGTTCACAGAGGACCCGTTCCTGTCGCGCCGCCACGCCGCGATTCGGATGCTCTCGCGCGATGGCTCGCCTGCCCCAAGCGGCTCACGGCCGTCGAATGGCGAAGCCCGGTTCGCGCTCGTGGATCTCGGATCGTCGAATGGCACGTTTCTCCGGACGCGAAGCGATGTCGAGCTCACGCCCGGGGATCACTTCCGTGTCGGTCAGCAGCTCTTCCGCGTCGATTTCGACGGGATGCGTGGGTGACGGAATGAGGGTTTGCTCGTGACGCAGCCCGAGACACCGGTGCCCGCCTCCAGCGGAAGCACGAGCGAAAGCTCGGCGCCCCACGAGGACAGCACGCCCCCCGCGGAGGTCCGTGTCCAGCTCTTCGCTCGGACGGACGTCGGCCAGGTTCGTGAGCACAACGAGGACAACTTCCTCGTCGCCGACCTCACGCGACGCTCGCGTGGCCTGCTCGAGGCCAACCGCGCAACGGTCATCGGTCAGCAGGGTGCCGTCTTCGCCGTCTGCGACGGCATGGGCGGCGCGGCGGCCGGGGAGATCGCGAGCCAGCTCGCGGTCGACATCATCTACGAGCGCCTCGTCGACGGCCTCGGCGACCGTCCGATCAAGCGCGACGATCTCGCACGCCGCCTCGTCCGCGCCGTCGAGTCCGCTGGCCTCCGGATCTTCCACGAGGCCAAGGCCGATCGCTCGCGCCGCGGCATGGGCACGACCGTCACCGCCGCGGCCCTCGTCGACGAGGTGCTGTTCTTCGCTCAGGTCGGCGACTCGCGCGGGTACATCCTCCGCGGGGACACGCTGGTGCAGCTCACGCGCGATCAGTCGCTCGTGAACCAGCTCATCGAAGCGGGTCAGCTCACCGAAGAGGAAGCCGAGACCTTCGAGCACAACAACATCATCCTCCAGGCGCTCGGCACCTCGGACACCGTCCAGGTGGATCTCACGTTCGCCGAGGTGCGCCGCGGCGACATCCTCCTGCTCTGCTCGGACGGTCTGTCCGGCATGGTCCGCTTCGAGGAGATCCGCGAGACGCTCCGCTCCGGGATGGAGCCGCTCGACATCTGCAAGGCCCTCACCGAGAAGGCGAACCAGGCCGGCGGCCACGACAACATCACCGTCATCATCGTCCAGTTCGACGGCCCCTCGCTGAAGCCGCGGGAGACCGAAGGCGAGCCGCTCAAGTACCGGAAGTACGTGCTCGCCGACGAGTCGTTCGAGGACAAGACGGCCCAGATGCCGACGATGAGCGGCGGGGCAGCTCCTTCCGGCGACGCGAACGCTGCCGACGGCGCCATGCGCGCCGCTCCCTCTCCTTCCGCAGCGGCCGCCGGCTGGCACGAGCACGGCCCCTACGGGACGGACCAGGACTACGATCGCGTCGACATCCCGGGAACCCACGTCCCGATCTGGATGGTGATCGGCATCGTGGCCGGCGTCGTCGTCCTCCTCGCAGGCACGGCGTTCCTCCTGCTTCGCTGACCTGCGCGGATCGGGACGACGTCACTCGGCGAGGATCTTCGCGGCGACGGCGTTGCTTTCGTCGAGCGCGCGGGCCTCGCGGGCTGCGGCGCGCGCGCCTTCACGATCGGCGCGCGCGAGGCGCGCCACGGCGATCCACGCCCAGGCGGCGGCCGCGCGCGGGCGGTCGGCGTCTTCGGTGAGCGGCGCGAGCACCTCCTCGGCCTCGGCGTACGCTTCGCGGCGCAGGAGCTGGCGCGCCACGAGCATCGCGAGCTCGGGTGTGTCGCCGAACCGCAGGCGCGCGCGGGCGATGACGTCGTCGGCCTCGCCTTCCCGGTCGAGCCGCAGGAGGCATTCGGCGAGCCCGAGCCATCCGGCGATCGCGTCCGCTTCCACCTGGGTCAGGCGAAGGTGCTGCTCCCGGGCCTCCTCGAAGGCGCCGCGCTCGAAGAGACGACGGGCCAGGTTCGATCGGGCCGGGACGAAGCCGGGGTCGACCTTGAGCGCCTGCCGGTAGTGCGCCTCGGCTTCCTTGCCGATGCCGCGCTTGTCGGCGAGCACGCCGAGGGCATGGTGCGGCGCCGGAAGGTCCGGGTTGAGGTCGCGCGCCTTGATGAAGTGCTTCCGTGCGCGCTGGAGGTTGCCTCGCCGCAGCTCGACGTATCCCAGGTTCACCCACGCTTCGGTGAAGCGTGGGCTGTACTCGAGGGCGACGGCGAACCGAGCTTCGGCCGTCGTGAGATCCCCGGCAGCGAGCGCCGCGGCGCCATTTTGGTTCAGCTCCAGCGCCTTCGGCGGAAGCGGCGGGACCGTGGAGCAGCCGGCGCCGAAGAGAACGGCCGAGAGCCCGAAGGCACAGAAAACGAGGATGACGAGGAACGAACGCACGGACGTCCATCGGCCGGCCGCGCGGTCCGTTGCGTGGGATTTTCACCTCGGCCGGTCGCTTTGCCGCGAGCTAGCCCAAGTAGATGGAATTCCAGGCTTACGAGACCGTCCGAAGGACCGCTCGCAGACCGTGCGGCCGCCCGCATGGTGCGCTATGAATGAGCCAGGTCATGAGCGAGCTGCCCAAGGGTTTCGTGAGTGCGAGCCACTCGATCCTCTTCGATGAAGGCGATGCGCGTTGCAGCGTCTGCGCCGAACTGCTCGAGGCCGAAGACGACGAGGGCACGGAGATTCGCGGGCGCGGCCTCCTCGTGTGGAGCCGCGGAGAAGAGCGCCGGTACGAAGAGCCGCATCTCTGTCCGAGCTGCGCGTCGGCGATCGGTGTCAGCGCCCTTCAGCGCTGGGAAATCGAAGAAGACGAAGGCTGACGGCGTGCTCGGTGGCTCGGGCGGCGTATCCGGCCCGCGCCCTGCGTGCTCGTTACCGTCGCATTGCCTCGCGTCGCCGCGGCGTCATTGAAGCACTTCATCATCCACGTCGTCGAACGGCGACGGCGGGCGGCGTTCGAGATGTTCGAGGCAGAGCGCGCGTAGGGCCGGCGCGACCGTCGTCGACGTGGCGACGAGACGGAGCTCCTGCCGCACCAGCAGACCGACGAGCGGCGCGGTCACCTCGAGCGGCGTGTCGGGATTGAGGATCAGCGCGATCCGGATGCGCGGCCGATGCGTCCAGCGCGGCGAACGTGCGATCTGCGTCAGCACATCGGGCCGACACGGACGCCGGGCCGCCAGCGACAGGACATCCACCTCCGTCACCTTCGGGTTCGTGAGCAGCTGGCGGATGACGTCCGGATGCGGATCGCGGAGCAGACGCTCGGTCATCGCCCGATCGGGTCTCCGCGCGAGCGACTTCCGTTCCCCCAGCGTGAGCGGCCGTCCGCGGCCGTAGTCGGGGATGCGGTCCTCGTCGGGCGCGCAGACGTCGCGGGCAGGTGCGATCGCAACGGGCTGCCGGACGAGACGCTCGAGCGCGAGGTGAGGCACACCGGCCGCCTCCTCTCGAAGGCGCTGGACGATCTCGCCGAGCGACGGGTCCTGCAGGGCATCGACGAGCGCGACGAGGACCTCTCGCGCCGAGGGCTCCGCTTGCTCGGCCCGTGCGCACAACACGTCGAGCCACCGCGCGAGGTCGACGACATCCTCCTTCCGCAGGACGGACTTCACGTACGAGACGCGGAGCTCCGCCTCGGGCACCGACCGCACGGCACGGACGACCGCCTCGGCGCGCTGCGCGACCGCTTCCGTGCTCAGAACGCCGGATCCCACGTCTTCTTCGCCGGTGCGGTCGGCGCGGCGGCCGGCTCGAGGTCGCGGTGGCCGATGCCGGCCTGATGCACCTTCCTCATCTCCAAGCTCCCCGTCCCTCACCATCGATCGCCGAGGCAGTCGCCGATGCAGTCGATTCGGTCGATCCTCGACCTTCCTCCGCGGCCCTCCTTCGCCTCGCAGGAGGAAGCGAGGGCAGCCGCTCCAGGCTCCTGCAGGCTAACAGCGCGCCGGCGGACGCGGAAGCAAGCGGCCTCGGCCCCGTGAAGGTCTCGCATCAGGTCGCCAGACATCGCCTGCAGGCAACGTGACAAACGCCGCAGGCATCCCAATGGTGTGGAGAGTGGTGTGCTGCGACCCCAACGACGTTTCGCCCCTGCTTGCGTGCGGTCGCGCGTAACGCGAAACTAGCGCCAGGACCTTGTCGAACTTGTCGAAACTCATGGTGGAGCTCTCAATGGCGAGCGGTGGAGGAAGTGACCCGCCGCGACCGATCCCGACACCCGGCGAAGGAGAGGACGTCGAGCTCGAAGACGCGCCGGTCAGCTCGATTCCACGGCGCTACAAAGTGGTCTTTCACAACGACGACTACACGACGCAGGAGTTCGTGATCTACGCGCTGCAGCGGTTCTTCCACAAATCGGAGACCGAGGCCCGCCACATCATGTTGACCGTGCATCACAAGGGAGCTGCGGTCGCAGGCGTCTACACGAAAGACGTCGCCGAGACGAAAGCTCAGCAAGTCATGGACGCGGCGCGCGAGAACGGCATGCCGCTGCTCCTCACGACGGAGCCCGAGTAGGGGTAAGACGAAAGCAATGCGTATCAGTCCCGAGGTCGAGATCGCGCTCACGCTCGCGCAGAACGAGGCGGCCCGACGGCGTCACGAGTACTTCACGCTCGAGCACCTGCTCTATGCGCTGCTCTTCGACGAGTCGACGGCGCAGATCGTTCGCCACGCCGGTGGCGACCCAGCCGTGATCAAGAAGGAGCTCGAACAGTTCCTCTCCGATCAGCTGGAGAGCGTGCCCGAGGAGACGTTCGACGTTCCTGCCGCGTCTCTCGCCGTTCAGCGCGCGATCCGGCGCGCTGCAGCTCATGTGCAGTCGAGCGGCAAGGAGCAGATCACCGGCGCGAACGTCCTCGTCGCGATTTTCGCGGAGCGTGAGTCGCCGGCGGTCAACATCCTGGAGAAGGCGGGCGTCACGCGCCTCGACGTCGTCGCGTACATCTCGCATGGCGTGTCGAAGGCCGACGAAGCCGACGAGGGGCGCGAGAAAGAAGCCGCCTCGCTCGAGGGCGAAGGTGAAGGGCCGCGCTCGCGACGCGATCCGCTGAAGGCGTACACGATCAACCTCAACGAGGAGGCGCGCGAGAAGCGCATCGATCCGCTCGTCGGCCGCTCGAACGAGATCAGCCGCATGATCCAGATCCTGGCGCGGCGGAAGAAGAACAATCCGCTTCTCGTCGGTGACTCGGGCGTCGGCAAGACGGCGATCGTCGAAGGCCTCGCGCTCAAGATCGTGCAGGGGAACGTCCCGGACGCGCTCAAGAAGTCGACCGTCTACTCGCTCGACATGGGCGCGCTCATCGCCGGCACGCGCTATCGCGGTGAGTTCGAGGAGCGGCTCAAGGGCGTCGTGAAGGCTCTCCAGAAGGTCGAGGGCGCCGTCCTCTTCATCGACGAGATCCACACGATCGTCGGGGCGGGAGCGACCAGCGGCGGAAGCATGGACGCCTCGAACCTGCTCAAGCCGGCGCTTGCGTCCGGCCGGATGCGCTGCATCGGCTCGACCACGTTCGAAGAGTTCCGGCAGCACTTCGAGAAGGACCGGGCGCTGGCCCGCCGCTTCCAGCGCGTCGAGGTGGTCGAGCCCTCGATCGAGGACACGAAGAAGATCCTCGAAGGGCTCCGCGGCAAGTACGAAGAGTTCCACGGCGTCCGCTACACGGACGAGGCGCTCGAGGCAGCGGCCACGCTCTCGGCGCGCTACCTCCACGACCGTCGCCTCCCGGACAAGGCGATCGACCTCCTCGACGAGGCCGGCGCAGCAGCGAAGCTGAAGCTGTACGCTGACGAGACGAAGCCGGCCGCGCCGCTGCAGCTCCTTCCGGGACCGCCGAGCGAGCGCACGCTCGAGAAGGCCGACCAGAATGGCAGCGGCGCCTCCGCGAACGGCGCGGGCGGCGCGCTCGAGAACGGGCCGCGCACGGCACGCACGGGTGAGACGCCGGCGGGCGTTCGAGCGGCCGGGTCGAAGGCGGACGGCGAGAAGGACCAGGACAAGCCGAAGATCGTCGTCGGCGTGATCGAGGTCGAGACGGTGCTCGCGCGCATGGCGCAGATCCCGCCGCGCGAGGTCAGCTCCAACGACAAGGCGAAGCTGAAGAACCTCGACACCGAGCTCCGGAGCGTCGTCTACGGACAGGAGCGCGCGATCGTCCAGCTCGCCGCCGCCATCAAGCTCGCGCGCGCAGGCCTCCGCTCGCCGGAGAAGCCCATCGGCAACTTCCTGCTCACCGGCCCCACCGGCGTCGGCAAGACCGAGGTCGCCAAGCAGCTCGCGAAGATCATGGGCATCAGCTTCGTGCGCTTCGACATGAGCGAGTACATGGAGCGCCACACGGTCTCGCGCCTCATCGGCGCGCCGCCTGGCTATGTCGGGTTCGACCAGGGCGGCCTGCTCACGGACGCGATCGCGAAGACCCCGCATGCGGTGCTCCTCCTCGACGAAATCGAGAAGGCGCACCCCGACGTCTTCAACGTGCTGCTCCAGATCATGGACCACGGCAAGCTGACCGACAACAACGGCAAGTCCACCGACTTCCGGCACGTCATCCTGCTGATGACGAGCAACGTCGGCGCGCGCGACCTCGGACGCCGCGCGGTCGGCTTCGGCGATCGCCGCGCCACCGGTGACGCCGAGCGCGAGTACAAGCTCCTCTTCAGCCCCGAGTTCCGAAACCGCCTCGACGCGCGCATCCAGTTCGATCCGCTCTCGCCGGAGACGATGGGCAGCATCGTCGACAAGTTCATGAAGGAGCTCACGACGCAGCTCGCCGAGCGCAAGGTCTCGCTCGAGCTGACGCCGGCGGCGCGCACGCATCTCGCCGAGAAGGGCTACGACCCGGACTTCGGCGCGAGGCCGCTCGCACGCGTCATCCAGGAGGACGTGAAGCAACCGCTCGGCGAAGAGCTCCTCTTCGGAAAGCTCGAGAAGGGCGGCAAGGTCACGATCGACGCGGAGGACGCCGAGGTCGAGGACGAGCGGACCGGCGAGAAGAAGCCGGGCAAGAAGCTGGCGTTCCGATTCGAATCGGCAGCGCCGGCCGCGGCCAGCGAACAGGCCGAGAAGAAGGAACCGGTCGGCGCGGCATGACGGCGAAGGCCGCTCGATTCGCCGTCGTGTGCCTCGCGCTCGCGGCGGTGGCGTGCGGCCCCTCCAAGAAGAAGCTCAGGTCCATCGACGACGAGGACAACTCGCAGGCGTTCGCCGAGCTCGAGAAGAATGGCCGCGACGACGCGAGCAGCACGCCGTCGGCGGGCAGCTTCGACGAGAAGCCGAAAGGCCCCGTGTACCCTGCCCCGTTCACCGCGGAGCAGATCCGCGACGCGACGAAGAACGGGCGGACGTATCGCTACAAGGTCGAGCTGCCCAACAAGCCGCCCCGCGAATATTCGATCACCTTCCGCAAGGTGGACGACGGCGGGGCGGAGATCTTCTCGGGCAGCGACACCTCGAAGCGCATGGGATGGCTCGCGCTCCAGCAGCAGTCGGAGTTCCCGAAGGACAAGGTCACGACGCGCGACGAGAAGCTCAAGACGCCGGCGGGGAAGTACGAGTGCGTGGTCTACGAAGTCGAAGGCGACGACGGCGAAGTGTGGACGTACTACTTCGCGAAGAAGCTGCCCGGCGCACCGGTCTTCTTCTACGTCGAACGGGGCGGCAAGCGCCTACGCACGACGACGCTGGTGGAGCACATCGCGGGCAAGTGAGGCGGCGCTGCCGAAGCGGCGACCGGATGGGATGCCGCTTGCGCCCCGGCGTGAGGTCGATCCGCGTCGAACCGCATGTACTTGCGGAGGCGCAAGTCAGGAGGAGAGCGACGCGGGTGAATGATCGCCGCGAGCCATTGAGCCTTCGCTTCGATGTCGTCGAGCGTAGACGGGACGGCGACTACTTGGCTTTCTCGGCGTCCGTGGATCTCGCGAGACGTGCATGAGCGTGGCCTGTGAACGGCTGACCATCGAACCGGCTTCGCTCACGAACGTCACCTCGTTCTCGCCCCGGAGCTCCTCCCTCGCGAGCCCCCGCGCCCGCTCGTCGAACACCCCACGGCCCTCCGCGAAGTCGGAACGCTATGTCGACGCCGACGGCAACGCGTGCCCCGCTCGCGGATTCTCGACCTGGATCACATCGAGGCGAAGGCGGTCGGCGGACACAACGAGGCAGCCCATCTTGGCCTCGGGTCGCGTTCACGTGACCTTCAGGCCGACAGGTCTTCGGCCGCGAGCACGCCGCTGAGCGGTTCTACTTGCCACGTCGCAAGTACATCGTGGCAACGCGCCCGGGCTCGGTCGAGACCGCCGCCCGGGACTTCGTTCGCTCGGCTTCGCGCCCCGAGGTGCGCGACGTCATGACTCGAATCGCGACGAGCCTCAAGCACGGATCTACGCTCTACTTGCCACGTCGCAAGTAGGTCGCGGCAACGCGCCCGGGCTCGATCGAGACCGCCGCCCAGGACTTCGCTCGTTCGGCGTCGTGCGCCAGGTGCGCGACCCCTTGGCCCGAAGCGCAACGAGTCTCGAGTAGGATGTGTCCGTCGAGACGGTGCATCAGGGATGCGCTCAAACTGCTCACGTAGCAGCCCACCACGCCACCACAGCGCGATGCTCCATCCGCTCGATCCATCCGCGAGGGTGCTCGGCGGGCACGTCGCCAAGCAGCTCTACTTGCCACGTCGCAAGTACATCGAGGCAACGCGCCCGGGCTCGGTCGAGACCGCCGCGCGAGCGGCTTCGCGCGCTCGGCTTCGGTGCGCCCGAGGTGCGGGACGCCACGGTCCGAATCGCAACGAGTCTCGAGTAGGGAGTGTCCGTCGAGACGGTACATCAGGGACGCGTTCAGGCTGCTCACGTAGCAGCCCACCACCCACCACGGCGCGACGCTCCAGCCGCTCGATCCCTCGCAAGGGTGCTCGCTCGAGACAGGCCGACCATCGAGCCGGCCTTGCTCGCGACGACATCGAGAAACGCGTTCTGGCGAGGATGTACGAAGAGAGCCGCTGGGCGACGCACACCTCGACCGCTCGCATCCCGCAGCGGCCTTATGTGAGGAGTCGGAGCGCGTCTCGGACGATCGTCTCGACGGACGTATCTGGGCCGAGGCTGCTCGACAGTCGTGCGATGACCTCGCGCACCTCCGACTCGCGGAAGCCAAGGGAGCGAAGCCCACGCGCTGCCGTCTCGAACGACGGTGCCCTGACCTCCGCGCACGGCCGCGATGCCTGAGCAGCCTTGACGTGCTTCGGTTCGGCCTGAATGGGCATGACGTGCTTGCGTTCTGCCGGAGCGGCGGCGGACCTTCCTTGTCGCAAGTGGATCCGCTCCTCGATGTGTGCGCGACCGAACACGTGCTCGGCATGAAGGCGATTGTGCACTCTACACACAAGTCGGAGATTGGCCGCCTCGTCGCTGCCGCCGAGCGCTTTCGGGTCGATGTGATCGAGCTCGAGAAACCCGCGCGCCGGGCAACGATTGCCCTCGGCATCGACGTAGGTGCACTGCTCGGCGTCCCGAGTCCAGACCTCACGCTGGACGGCCCTCGCGACGTGCGCTCGCCGTGAGGGTTTTGCGGGATGGTGTGCAGCGCTGATCGTCGCTCCATCCGCTCCATCCGCTCCATCCGCGACGGTCGTCGTGGACGGTCTCTTCCCCTTGCAGCGGGTGGTCTTCCCGAGCCGCTCCTTCTCCAGCTTCGTCACCAGAAGGTCGATCGACGCCTCGACGATCTTCTCCAGATCGCCCGATGGATTGCGATGGCGCATCAGCTCCTGGACGCGTTCGAGCTTCGCCTTCGTCTCGGCGGAGACGGTGAGCTCGACGCGGTACCGGCTGGCCGACAGCGGCTCGACCCGCGGCCGCACCTGCGCGGGCGCCGTCCCCGTCGCCGTCGCCGTCGCCGTCGCCGTCGCCGGCAAGCCCACATCGCTCGGCGCGACCATCTCCATGGCCTCCACCGGCAGAGCGGGTTGCGGCGCGAGCGGCTCGATGCACGCGTGCACGTCGGGCTTCGGGAACCGCGCGGCGAGGATCTCCGCGACCGCCTTCGTCGTCTTGCCCACCGCCTCGCGAAGGAGCTCCTCGTAATTGTCTTCGTTCAGGTGCTTGTGCAGCTCGTAGAGCGCACAGAGATGAATCTCCCCGCGCTCGAGATACCCGCCGGCGACCGGAAAGCTCCGGACGAGGCGGGCCACCGCGATCCGGCGCTGCGCTTCGCTCTCGCTCATCCCGAGCTTTCGCACGCAGTAGTCCCACATCGACGAACATGCGCGCTCGGCATAGAGCCGCCGAGCGTCCACCTCCGCGAGGTACGCGAGCAAGCCTGCCAGCCAGACGTTCCCTCGGCCGATGTGGTCACGGAGACGAGCAAGCAGCTCGTCGTTCGACAACGCTCCCAGCTTGGTTGTGCAGCCCTCCCCGCGCTTGCCCATACAGCCCTCCCCCAGCTTGGTCATGCCGCCCTCCCCCAGCTTGGTCATGCCGCCCTCCCCGCGCTTGCCCATGCAGCCCTCGGCCAGCTTCGTCATGCTGCCCTCCCCCGTTTCGTCTGCCTGCATACCATGCAGATCTCGGCCGTCCGGGAAGGCCACTCCGGCAGGCGAACGCCGGCGCGATCACCTCGCGAGGCCCATTCGCCGAGATCGCTCGTCAGCACGCGTCTACGTGACCGTACGCGCTCATCGCGTCACGACCCGCGCGAGCGACGCGGCCTTCAGCCGAAACGCCGTCAACCGAAATCCCGAGTGCCCAGCGATATTCACGGACACAGCGTCACCGCGTCACGGGACGAGCGACGGGCGCATCGATTGCCTCGAGAGCTCACGACCCGCGCGAACGACGCAGCCTTCACCGGAAGGCCGTCAACCGAAATCCCGAGTGCCCCGTCGAGATCATAGGCACAGCGTCACCGCGTTACGGGACGAGCGACTGGCGCATCGATTGCCTCGAGAGCTCAAATCTCTCTCGAGCTGCAGTCGATGTGACAGTCGCTCGTCGCAGTCGGAGTCCGGACGCGCGAAGCCGGAGCATCGAGGTCCAGCCTCGGCACGCGGCAACGGAGGACGAGTGCGCGCTGCCGTTCGATGCCGTGAGCATCTCGCCGCTGTCTTCCCGATCTCGCAGCGCCCGGTGCCGGCGTGAACCTCGAGCCGGCGGAAGAGCGCACCAGAAGACTCGCAGGAGTCGACGCTCGTCTCGACCGACGCCCGAACGAGGTGCCGTCGGACTCGGTACTCCCCTTCCGCTTCCGTTCTACTCGACGGCGCCGTCGCCACTGCCGATTCGCAGCCTCATGGGGCCCACGCGATGGCGCTGTTCCGCAGGCACAAGAGCCTCCCTTCGCAGCTCTCCAACGTCACGAAGAACCGCCCCCCTCACGACCGGAAGACCGCCCCCCTCCTGGCCCCCCGCAGTCCGCGCTTCGTCGCCGAAGCGCCGAGCAGGCCAGCCTTCTCCTTGGACAAGAGCGTGTGGAGGTTATCGAGGACGCGGTCGAGGATGGCGCGTCATCCCCGGAGACGGTTCCGCACGGCGAGACCACCCGGTGGGTCGTGAGCAGCATGCTGCCGCGCGCCTGGCGACGTGCGACGACCTGCAAGAAGACATGCGCGGCCCGCTTGTCGAAACGCAGAGCTCATCGATGACGAGCCCCCCCCCGCGTCGTTTGCCGCTCCACTTGCCACATCGCAAGTACGCCGCCCCCCGCTCGCGCTGGACACTGAACATCTGTCTGGTAACCTTTCGCTCGTGCCCCGCTTCCTCCCCGTGTCGAATCCGCAAAATAGGTTCGAAGCCACGTCGCTCGAGTACGACGACGGCGAGGCTCCCGGCGCCGAGCTCGAGGTCATCGAGGATCACTCGAAGAGCATCCTCGCGACGAACAACTCTCCGGACGTCGGCTTTCGCTGGAGCGTGAACCCGTATCGAGGGTGCATCCACGCCTGCGCGTATTGCCTGGCGGGCGACACCCGCGTGACGCTTGCCGACGGACGCACGAAGCCCATTCGCGACCTTCGCGTCGGCGACGAGATCTACGGGACGACGATCGAGGACGGCGAGCGGCGGCTCGTTCGCACGCACGTCCTCGCGCACTGGCAGACGCTGAAACGTGCTCACCGCGTGGCGCTGGCCGACGGGACCGAGCTCGTCGCGAGCGGCGACCACCGCTTCCTCACGGACGGTGGGTGGCGCTACGTCACGAGCGGCGGAACGAAGCGCGCGGAGCTCACGCTCGGCGCGGCGTTCGTCGGAACGGGCGATCTCGGCGCTGTAGCGGAGCCCGGCTACGAGTACATGCGCGGCTACGTCTGCGGGACGATCCGCGGCGAGAGCACGGCGTTCGAGCGCCTGCGTCGGCGTCGTAAGGCGACACCTTCGCGATCGCGGCTACGACTCGTCGACCTCGAAGGGCTTCGCCGCACGCGCCGCTACCTCGCGGATGCCGAGGTCGTCCGCAGCGACGACTTTCTCTTCGTCCAAGCGACCGCGACCGGCACCGCTCCGCCGATGCGTGCAGTGCACACGCAAGAGGCGAATGCCGTGCGGAGGGTCATCGAATGGCCCGTCCAGCGCTCGAACGAGTGGGCTCGCGGCTTTCTTGCGGGCATCTTCGACTCCGAGGGCAGCTTCGAGGGCGGCGTGTTGCGGCTCGTCTGCGGCGACGGGCGCATCTTCGACGCGGTGACGTCGTCGCTCGAGCTCTTCGGCTTCGAGGTCGACCTCGAGCCGTCCACGAGCACCTCCCCTGCCTCGGTGATCGTCGGTCGAACGCTCCGCGACGCGCTTCGGTTCTTCCACCTCGTCGATCCTGCGAACCGACGCAAGATCGACCTCGAAGGGCTGGCCGTCGCGCCGTCGCAGGACCTCGAGGTCGAGTCGATCACCGACCTCGGCTTCGACATGCCGATGTTCGACATCACGACCGGCACGGGCGACTTCATCGCGAACGGGATCGTCAGCCACAACTGCTACGCGCGGCCGACCCACGAATATCTCTCGCTCGGGGCAGGCACGGACTTCGAGCGCAAGATCGTCGTCAAGCCGCGGGCGCCCGAGCTGCTCCGCGAGAGCTTCGAGAAGACGTCGTGGAAGGGCGAGCTCATCGTCTTCAGCGGCATCACCGACTGCTATCAGCCGCTCGAATCGAAGCTGCGGCTGACGCGCGGCTGCCTCGAGGTCTGCGCGGAGTACCGAAACCCGGTTGGCATCATCACCAAGTCGCCGGTCATCGAGCGCGACATCGACGTCCTCCAGCAGCTCGCTCGCGAGGCCGGCGTCCGCGTGAGCGTGAGCGTCCCCTTCTGGGATCCGGAAGCGGCGAAGGCGATGGAGCCGATGGTGACGACGCCGGAGCGCCGGATGAAGATCATCGAGACGCTCGCGAAGGCCGGCATCCCCGTCGGCGTCAGCGTCTCTCCCATCGTGCCGGGCCTCAATGATGACCACCTCGGCGACGTGCTCGAGCGAGCGCGCGATGCGGGCGCCCGCCACGCGTTCTACGTGCTGCTCCGGTTGCCCGGCGCCGTGAAGGACGTGTTCGAGAAGGCGCTACGCGAGAAGCTCCCGCTTCGTGCCGAGAAGGTGCTCCGGCGCCTACGGGAGGCGCACCACGGGAAGCTGTACGACGCGTCGTTCGGCTCCCGCGGCCGTGGCGACGGGGTCTACGCCGACACCATCCGCATGCTCTTCGAGCGAACCGCGAAGCGCTGCGGGCTGAACGCCGACGAGATGACCCACTACGTCACCGCGTCGACGTTCCGCCGGCCACCGAAACACGGCCAGACGTCCTTCGGGTTCTGAGCCCGTCACTTGATCGGGACGAGCGGCGCGTCGACGAGCTTACGGGTGGCCATGCCGCCGGGATACGCGTAGCTCGCGTAGCGGTCCCATCCCCAGATGGTCGCGGTGAACGGACCGTCGCTCCGCATGCGCTGGAGGCCGTGCTGGCAGACGCCCGCATCGAACTTGTCGCCGGGGCCGCCTCCGCGCGAGAGGTCGACCCGCAGGAACTCGTAGTCGCCTCGCGTTCCGACCGGCTTCCACCCCGTGAGGTCACCAGCGCACTCGAGCCAGACGTCCTCGAACTTGCCACCGGCCTTCGCGCGGACGATGACGAGCGACGTCTCGCCGTACGTCGGATCCGCGTAGAAGCCGTACGAGCTCAAGTACTGTCCCGCCGGGACGACGTTCACGAACTCGGGATCGCCGCGGTCGCCGAAGTTGTTCGCGCTTGCGCCGTCGCCGTTGGCGCCCGTCATGTGGGCTGAGACGTAGATCGCATGATCGGCGTCCTGCGTGCGGACCACGAACGCGTCGCCGGTCCCGCGAGCGAAGATCGCGACCTCACCGGCCTTCATCGACGTCGGCGCGCCGTCCGGGATGGCGGGATCGTAGTCTAGAAGCGTCCCGTCGCGAGCCGCGACGATCCGATAGAGCACGGCCTCGCGCTCGCTACCGAGCCGGGGTCGGTAGCCGACACCGACGTATTCGGAGCCCCACTGCGCGAAGGGCGGGATCTGTTGCGCGAGGATGTCGCAAGCAGCGGCCGTCGCGGGGATGTCTCCGCAAGCGTGACCGCCGACGATGGTGGTGGGCTTGCTCGAGGTGACGATGCTGCCGGAGAGCTCGTCGTCCTGCACGATCTGCAGATACTGGCCCCTCGCCAGCTTGAACTTGGCCGGGTGCTTCGCGAGCCCACCGACGACGTCTGCGCCGTTCTGGATGTCGCGGGTCGGTATGATCGTCACCTCGGTGTCATCCTCGGACGCGATGATCTGCGCGGCGGGCCCGCCGTTCTCGGCCGCTTCCCAGCCGTTGACGACGATGTGCTCCGTCCCCCACGTGGCGACGGGCAACACGAGCGTCGCCGTGGGGATGAAGCTCTTGGCTCCACCGAACGGGTAGATCGTCGTCGTCGCGACGGGCAGGCTCGTCTTCAGATGGAACGACGAGCCGAGCTGGGTGCCTCCGCGGAGCTCCTCGTCGTAGTGGGCGGGGACGACTCCCTCCGGACAGCCCACGTAGTTGGCGCCCCACTCGTGCAAGTCGACCATGCGGGGCGACGCATTCGAGATGAAGACGACCACGCTCTCGCCCGGCGGGACGGGGCCGCTGTGCGGGACGAGCTCTGCGCTGCCCGGATTCGTGCGGTAGACCGCCTTCGAGAGGTCGAGCGCCTTCCCCTCCAGCTCGAGCGACAGATCGACCGGCTGCAGCGACGTGTTCACGACGTACGAGGCGTAACAGGACGGCGGCACCTGCTGCAGGAAGCGCGGCGGCTGGAAGTAGAACTCGCAGCCGTTCGAGCTTCGATCTTCTGCCGCGGCCGCACACGGCTCGATGCACTTGCCGGCGCCGCACGCGAGGTGGGCCGGACACTCCTCGGTCACGGTGCCGGTGCAGTTCTCGATGACCTTGCGACCGTCGATCGAGCACTGCAGACCGCACTTCGGGGCGTCGACGCCGGCCTCCTGCGTTTCGAAGGGCGTCGGCTCCTCGCGTCCCTTGAACGCGTCACGGTCATCCCCACACGCGCTGATGATGACGCCGGAGAGGGCGACTCCGACGCCGACGAAAATCATGCCTCGAGACGTTCGCGAGCGCTTCATGGCAGCACCACTTCCTGCGGGACGAGGCTCGGCTCTCGGAACTTTCCGTTGCCGAGCTGTCCGTAATAGTTCGTTCCCCAGCAATGGACCTTGCCGTTCGTGAGCAGCGCACATGTCGCGTCGGGATGCGTCCTCACTTCGACGGCGGCTGCGGGCAGGCCCTGCACCTTGACCGGCTCGACCGCGTGTTTCGTCGTTCCGTCACCGGCCTGCCCGCCGCCGTTGAAGCCCCAGCAGTAGACGTCGCCGGAGGCTCCGACGGCACACCAGCGCTGCGGCTGGTCGATGTTCAGACCGAGCGAGGAGGTCTGGAACGCGCGCGTCGTGGCGATCTGGACGACGGGCTCCGGCGTCGCGACGGGCGTCGGGAGCTTGCGTTCGAAGTTGTGCGGCGTGGCGATGGCGCGGCCCCAGCAATAGGCGACTCCGCCGGAGGTCGCGCACGCCGTATCGCTCGTCAGGTCCATCGACGAGATGTCGCTCAGGGGCACCGGCAGGGGCTCAGGATCCGGATTGAGCGAGGAGACGCGACCGAGCGATGGGCTCGCGCCCCAGCTCAGCGTTGCGCCGTCCTCACGGAGCACGAACACCGACTTGCCCACCCGGATGTCCCGGATCGGCGCGCCGTCCGGGAGGGCGGCCAAGCGCGGCGCGAGCGTGGTGTTCGCCGCGGAGACGTCGAACGGGACGACCTGACCGTTGGTGTTCGCGCCCCAGCAGAGCACGCCCTCGTCGACCACCGCACACGCGACGTCGTTCCCCACGCCGAGGTGCTTCACCGGCGGCAGAGAGAGCTTGATCGGCGTGAGCTCGCGCGTCGAAGCGCCGGCATCGTTACGAAGGAACGGGCCCGTCCCCCAGCACCAGACGCCGCCGTTCGCGTCGAGCGCGCACGAGTGCTCGATCGCGACGATGTCCGTCAGGCCGCTGACGCGTTGCGGCTCGGCGCTGTCCACCAGGTTGCCGCGACCGAGCTGCCCGTTCGCGTTGATGCCCCAGCAGGCCACGGTGCCGTCGTCGAGGAGCGCGCAGAAGCCCTCGCCGCGACCGATGTCGCTCGGGACGAAGATCGTCGTGAGCGACGTCGCACACGGAGGACTCGTGCAAACGACCGGCAGAGGGCCGCCGTCGAATGGCGCAGCGTCGGGTGGAGGCAGCGCGGCGTCGCCGTCCGCGTCGGTGACTCCGGCGTCGGAGGGCGCAACGTCGACGTCGGGCGTCGCGTCCGCCTCTAGCCCCGCGTCCTCGCCGGGCTCGATGGTCCCGAGCTCATTGTCGCTCGAGCAGCTCGCGACGGCGCCAACCGTCCCGAGAGCGGAGACGATCAACATCGCGAGCGAGGAGAGTCGTCCGAGGGACGCGTGCGGATCAAGGAGTCGTCTTGTGGAGCGCATGACGGACACCGATTGCCCAGAGGTTCGAATTGGAGGTGCCTTTGACCTGATAGACCGCGCTGTTGAGCGGCAATCCGTTCAGAGCGGCGGTCGAGACGGCGAACGAGCCGCCGTCCCAGACGGAGGTGCCGCGGACGATGAGTCCCGCTCCGCCGAGCCAGAGGTCGCCGTTCACGGTCGCGAGCGAGTTGAGGCCCTTCGCCGTCACCTGCGTGGGCACCGGAGCGGCGACGTACGAGTACGCATCGTCGACGCGCGAGACCTTGACGACGTCACGCGCGCCCTTGAGCGCGATCACCTCGTCCGGCCCGGTGACCTCGATGTCCGTGAGCCACCCTTCCGTTCCGCCGATGTACAACGTGTCGGGCCGCGGCTGATTGCACGTGAACGTGAAGGTTCCCGTGAACCTGCCGTCCGCGATGCGCTCGTACCCAGCCGCTGTCTTGCGAACGAGGAGCGCGCAGCCGCCCGTACCGCGCGTGCGTGCGCCGGCGAACCAGACGTCGTCCGAGCCGGTCCCTGCGGCCGCGAAGAAGTAGGAGGTCTCAGCCGCGTTGTCGCGATCGTCGACGCTGTACTCTCGGACCCATTCCGGCTCGGCTCCGCCGACGCTCGTGAGGTGGAAGATCTGGTGCTTGAACCACGCATAGACGTCACCGGTGCTCGTGCCCCAGACGCCCAGGGACGGGACGCGCGCGCCCAGATCTCGCTTCGTGTACAGCACGTGGCCGTCGTCCGCGTTCGTGCTGGCGCCGATCGCCTGGCGCGTCCACGTGAAGGCCGCTCCGGGGTTTGCGCGCGTGCCGTGATAGATGAAGTTGGGCGAGATCCCGACGTAGAGCTCGTTCTCGTTCGGCGCCCACAGGCCGCCCGCCCATCGCCCGAGCACGTTCTGGCTGCCATCGTCGATGTACGACCACTTGGCCGTTGCCTCGTCCCATTCGAGCAGCTTCACGCCGAGCGTCGGGCTCTCGGCCGCGACGAACGCACGTCCGGCGAGCGGATACATCGCCTTCATGAGCAGATCGGTGGCCGGTAGCGCGGTCGCGCACCAACCCGCAGGACTGCAGACGGGTCCGACGGCCGGAGGGTCATCGCCCGCGTCGACGATCTTGCCCGCGTCGACCTCGGCGTCGTCGCTCGCGTCGACCTCCGCCGCGCCGGCCTCCAGCGTCGGAACCACGGTCTGACCGGCGTCCGCATCAGGCAACGACGGATCGGCGGTGGGATCGTCACCCGACGCCGTGCATGCTGCGGCCGCGCCGAGGACGAGCGCGCCACATGCAACGAAGAACCGGCCCTTCATGGCTTTCCTCCAAGCGAAAGGATCACGCCCTGACCGCCGATCCAGACATGCCCTGGCGCGGCGCCCCAGATGCTGGTGAGGTTCGGTCGGCGCACGCCGAGCCCGGCGATCTTCACGCGCGACCAGCTCTTGCCGTCGTAGTGGAGCACGACACCTGCATCACCGACGGCCCACACGTCCGTGGGCGAAAATCCCCAGACAGCGTTGAGGTCGACGGTGGTCGGGACATCGTCGACGACGTCCCAGCGCGTCGGACCTCCGGTGTAGCGCCGGATCGTGCCGCCTGCGCCGACCGCCCACGCGGCCGTCTCGGATGCCTGCCAGACACCGCTGAGCGCGTTCCAGGTCTGACTGTTGAAGGCCGTCAGGGTCGGCGACGGACCGTCGGCGCCGTCGATGCGGATCGCCACTCCGCCCGAGCCCACGGCCCACAGCTGATCCGCGGTCGCGCCGTGAATGCTGGCGACCTGGTAGCAGAAGACCGAGTTGCACGCGGCCGACGGGACGCCTCGCCCGCCCTCGAGAGCACCCGACTCGGACCGGCGCAGACGCCAGAGGCCGCCGAGCGTGCTGCCCTTCATCGAGCCCCACATCCACTCGCCGCCGGGGCTTGCCCATGCGCCGACGAAGATCGGCCCCGAGTAATAAGACATCGGGATCTGCCCGGGCGTGTAGGTCGGCGAATACTCGATCCAGCCGTTCGCCGGAGGAGCGCCGCCGTCGGGCACCACGATGCCGCGCGCACGGACCGTCTGGAGGTTGCCGAACACGACGTCCGCACCGTCGAGCAACCAGAGCCCCCAGAACGTCTCTTGCGTCGCCAGATCGACGCGCCGCCATGACGTGCCGTCGAAGTGGGCGAGCGCGCCGACCGCGCCCGTCGCCCAGACGTCGTTCGCCGATCGGCCGCGGATGACCGTGATCAACGTTCGAAGGTCGAGGCCTCCACCGCTGGCCCCAGGGTCGAACGGACCGTTCGGGCAGAGCGCGTCCGCCGAGCACGTCTCCGGGAAGTACTCGCAGTCCGAGCACGGTCCCGCATCGACCTCCGTGGAGGTGGCGTCGCTGCCCGCGTCCGCCGGGTCCGCCACATCGGGCTCCGGCACGGGCGCCGGCGGCGGCGGTTCTTCATTGTAGTCGCCGGCGACTCCGGCAGCGGAGCTGCACGCGATGATCCCGCCGAGAAAGATCAAGAACCCGGTTCTCATTTGACCTCCCCGGCGTCGGGCTCTTCGACATCGCACGGCTTGACCACGCACCGTCCGCGGACGCACGCCTGCCCCGCAACGGCATCGCAGACGATCCCGCAGCCACCGCAGTTGAGCGGGTCGCTGTCCGTGTTCACCTCGCAGTCGTCCGCCTCGTTCCCGTTGCAGTCGGCCCACCCCGCGAGACACTTGCGACTGCAGACGCCGAACGTGCAGACACCGAGGCTCCTCGCGCCGTCGAACGCCGAGCACGAGTTCAGGCAGGCGCCGCAGTTCTCCCTGTCGGAGGAGAGATCGAAACACGCCCCTGTGCACAGCCCGTCCGTGCAGCCGGACGAACAGAACGTCTGCCCGGCGGCGCACATGCACTGAGGAACGCCCCAGACGTCGAGGCGGCACTCCTGGCCAGGCGCGCACTGGATCCCGCAGCCGCCGCAGTTCTCCGACGTGCGGATGTCGGTTTCACAGCCGTTCTCGAGCTTGCCGTCGCAGTTGCCCCAGTTCGGCCTGCACTTCTGGGGATCGCACTTGCTGTCGAGACAGCCGTTGTACATGTTCGGGTAAGCCGCGCCGCCGTCGCCGCTCGGGTCACAGGCGATGTCGCAGCCACCGCAGTTCTCGTCGTCGCGCTTCGGATTGATGCACGAGCCGCAATACAGCTGCCCGGGTTTGCAGCCGCACCCGTAGTCGCCGAGAGACGTCGACTGCAACATGCACGGCTCACCCGGAGGGCACGCGTTCCCGCAGGCTCCGCAGTGGTTTCGGTTGCTCGCCCTCGTCTCACATCCGTTGTCGACGAGACCGTCGCAATCGAGCGCGCCGGCCTTGCACTTCATCGCGCACGTGCCGTCGACGCACTCGTAGACCTCGTTGCTCGTCGCGGCCGGACACGCGTTCCCGCACGCACCGCAATTGTTCCTGTCGGTGCGGAGATCGACATCGCAGCGGAAGCGCGAGATGAGGCAGGTCGTTCGTCCCTCGGGGCACTCGCTCGACGGACAGTAAGAGAGGAGCCCGGCCTCCTGCACGTCGACGGGGACGCTTCCGTCGGGCGGCGGCTCGAACGACGGAGGAGGAGGAGGCGTGCTGTCGCCGCCGTCGGGCTGGAGCTGCAAGTCTCGCGTGGCGCCGCACGCGATCGAGAGCAGCGCACCCGCGAGGACCGAGACACCTACGCGATGGATCAAGCTCATGCGAACCTCCGACAAAGTCGTGGCGCGGCGTCTCGACGGCGGCTCGCCGAGCCGTGCGCGGCGGCAGCGGGGCGGAGCCGCTCGAGCCTTGCTTCCGTCGGTCGAGGCCGGGTGAGCACGGCGCCGCCGTGCATACGTTCCGGGTTGGCGAGCGCGCGGGCTCGCGCCGGCGGAGCGCTCCGTGAGGTCATCGCGATGGTCACGAGGATTGATGCTGGCCGTACGCGACCCATGTCACGAAAACGTGCAGCGCCTGTAACGAGGGCGCGCGCCTGTGTACGCTCGTCGTCGTTCGCGTGCGGGTGCTGCTACTGGTGCCAGAAGAAGAGAAGGAGCAAGAGCCGGAGGCGATTCTTGCCATGACCGTGCGCTCGCGAGACTTGCTCACGGGCCGGGGCCACTGGCAGAAGTGTAGTTTGTAGACGTGGCGGCCGGACGACCGAAAGCGGCTTCGATGAGGCGGATGGTCGGCGTCCTGCTGTTGCTGCTGCTGCTGCTTCCTTCAGCCGCGCATGCGCAGGAGCGCGCCGCTTCGATCGAGCTCGACTACCACGCACCTCCCTCGGGTTGTCCAGACCGCCTCGGCTTCTTCGAGCTCATCAGGTCGCGCGCGGGCGACGTGGTGCTCGAGGACGACGGGCACGGCGGACGGAGGTTCACCGTCTCGCTGGAGAAGCACGACGCGGAGGACCTGCCCTATCGAGGACGCCTCGGCGAGCCGGGCAAGTCCGACGACGTCACGCGGACGCTCGAGGGGGCGAGCTGCGACGAGGTCGCCCGAGGCCTCGCGCTCGTCATCGCCATGCAGCTCGTCCCGCGTCGCGACGCGCCTTCGCCCGCGCCTTCTTCGCCGGCGCGTGTTTCTCCGGCGCCTCCTTTCCCGGCGAAGACCGCGCCCGCAGAAAGGCGCCATCCACCGTCGCCGCCGCGAGAACCTCGAGAGCCGCACGAGCCGCACGGCTTCGAGCCCACGTTGCTCGCCGGCGCGTCGATGGGACTGACGAGCAGCATCGGGTCCCGGGCAGCGCCGACGCTCCAGGCGAGCGTCGAGCTTCGATCGATGTCAGGGCCCTGGTACGCCCGTCCGTCGTTGCGCCTCGCCGCGCTCTTCGCGCGCGCGCCGGACATGAAGGACCGCGAGGGCGCCGTCGAGGCGACGCTCGCGTCCGCGCTCCTGCGCGGTTGTTTTCTCACCGTGCCGGGGCTCGGTCCTCGTCTGGCGATCGAGCCGTGCGCGTCGTTCGAGCTCGGCCGGCTCTTCAGCGTCGGACGGACGCCGAAGGCCGAGCTCTCCACGACCACGCCGTGGACCGCGCTCGGTGGTGGGGTCCACGTGCTCGGTTGGGTGCGTCGAGCGGTGTTCGTCGAGTCGGATGTGATCCTCTTCGCACCGCTCGAACGGTATCGGTCTTTTCTGACGCGACCGGAATCTCCGCTCTACGAAACGCCTGAGCTCGGGTTTCGCTGGTCGATCGGAGCGGGCGTGCGTTTTCTGTGATCGTGGCAGCGTCAGGTCGACATCATCCCAGGTGGCCCAGACCGCAGACTGGATTTCCAAGGTCGGCCCCCCGGGCACCGTCCTCCCGGTTCCGGTGCCAGCCGAGTCCGGGCACGTGACTCAGGTGGTCGCTCAGGTGGCAGAACCGCCGGAATCGACCGTCCGCCCCAAGGCCATGAACGACGCGCGGCTGCGAGCGTTGATCGACAGCCAGTACGCCTCCGTCTGGCGCCTCGTCCGCCGCCTGGGCGTCGACGAGGCGGCCGTCGACGACGCCGTGCAGGAGATCTTCTGGGTCGCGGCACGCCGTCTCGACGAGATCCAGGACGGCAGCGAGAAATCCTTCCTCTACGGTGTCGCGCTGCGGGTCGCGGCGACGTCGCGCCGTCGATGTCAGAGCCGTCGTGAGGTGCCCTACGACGACGAGCTACGAGAGCTCGTGGCGCCGGAGAGCCCTCCGGACGTGATGCTCGACGAACGGCGTGCGCGCGCGATGCTCGACGAGATCCTGGATCGGATGCCGGAAGACCTACGCACCGTCCTCGTCCTCCACGAGCTCGAAGGTCTGCAGGTGAAGCAGATCGCAGAGCTCGTCGCGATCCCCATCGGGACCGCAGGCTCCCGGCTGCGCCGCGCGCGCGAAGCATTTTCGGCGATCGTGAAGGTCGTCCGGGCAAAACTCCAGTTCGCAGGAGAGACACCGTGAGCCGATCGTCGTCCGAGCTCGAGAAGCTCCTCTGGCAGTCCGCGAAGGCGGACGCCCCTCCCAGCGACGGAGCGCAGCGTCTCACCGCAGCGCTCACGAGCCGCCTCGAGGGGCTCTCTCCGAGCAGCGCGCCGCCGGAGCCTCCATGTTCCGTCCCCACGGTGGTCGCAGCAGGCGCGCAGTCGGCCTCTGCATGGAAGGTGTTCGGGACGGTCTCCGTCTTGCTCGTGCCGCTGGCCGCGACGTTCCTGCTCGTTCGCTCCACGACGTCGGGCCCCGTCGATCCGCCGCCGGTGATGGCGACGCAGGTCTCGCCAGCAAGCGGGGCGATCGCCACCGCTGCACCGGCGCTGGCACCGCCGAACGCCGCCGAGCCCGTTCCCTCCCCCGTCTCGGTGCTCGCGGTCGATGACCTTCCGCCCGCACGAACGACGACGACGACGACGACGACAGCACGCACCGCAACCGCCCGGCGTCTGCCCATGGACTCCGCCGGTGGCGCGCGCACGCCAGCCGCTCAGGCCGCTGCCCCGCGCATGGGGCGTTCGTCCGATCTCGATGCCGAGGTCGCGATCCTCGACGAGGTGCGGGCCCATCTCCGCCAAGGCGCACCCGCGCGTGCGACGTCGCTTCTCGAGCGGTACGACGCCAGGTTTCCCCGCGGGCTTCTCCAGCCCGAAGCGAAGGTCCTGCAGATCGAGGCGCGCGCCGCAGCGGGCGACAGGGCCGCCGCGCATGACCTCGCGCGGTCGTTCCTCGTGCGCCACCCGAACGATCCGCACGCCGACCGCATCCGCGAGCTCGAAGCGCAGCTTCGTCCGTGAGCGCCGAGCTCAGAAGAGGCTCACCTCGTCGATGTCGAAGCTCGCGAAGGACTCCGGGGGCGCAAACGTGACGCCGACGTCGAACCGCGTCGGCGCCGAAAACGGCAGGACCTCGGCCTGGTCTACGGGCATGGGGACGCCGTCGATCGACGCTTCGACGACGGGGCCCGCAGCGTAGCCGACGCGGATGACGTGCCATTGGTCGTCGACGAGCCTCGTGCGAGCAAGGCTGCGGTAGCCGGCGCCGCCCTCGATCTGCTGCACGACTGCGATCCATGAGCCGGGTGCGAGCGCGATCGCGAGCATGACGTCCGACGCGAAGCGGAGCGTGGACGACAAGATGGAGAGCCCCTTCTCCGGGAACCTCGGAACGCGGAGCTTCATCTCGAACCCGACGCATTGCGCCTCCGCGGCGTCGATCTCGCGCACGTACACCTTGCCCCGCCCCCCTCCGCTCGACTCCAGGATCGTCGCTCGGAGAACGCCATCGCCCTCGTCGATCCGCGTGACGGACAGCTCGCCCTGCGGCCCGTAGGCGACGTCGTAGTCCCAGCCATCGTCAGCCGGCTCCGCGCCGGTGATCCTGGTGGCGAACGGAGGGACCCCGCAGCCGCCGTCCAACGGAGCCGCAGGCGGCAAGGCATCACTGCTCGCGTCGCTCCCGGGCTCCGTTCCGCCATCGAACACGTCCGCGGTCGACGGCGCCGAGCCGAACGACGAACACGCCGCGCCCCCGCTCGCGAGGGTGAGCACGACCATCCCGACCGCCCCCGCCGCGCGCATGAGAGGAGCGTATCCCATCCGCGGCGCGAGCGCGTCCGGGCGCGCGTGCGTCAGAGTCTGCTAGGGTGCGCCCGATGCGAGCTCGTTTCCTCGCGCTGATCACCGTGCTCTTCGCGGCGGCATGCCTCCGTGGCGAAGGAACGGGCGGCACCTCTTCCGCGACGGGCCGAGCGGCCACGAGAGACGCCGCGCCGGACGTGCCGATGGCGGAGCACGCGCAGAACGTCGCGACCTACACCCTTCGCGCGCAGCTCGATCCGAACGCGCACACGGTCCATGGAGAAGGGACGATCCGATGGCGCAACGTCAGCTCGAAGCCCGTCTCCGAGCTGTGGATGCACCTCTACCTGAACGCGTTCAAGAACCAGTCGTCCGTGTTCATGCGCGCGCCGATCGGCGGCTTCCGCGGCAGCCACCTCCCGACGGACTGGGGCTCGATCGATCTGAAGCGGCTTCGGCTGAAGGAGCCCGACCATGACCTGCTCGCGAAGATCGAGCTGAAGAGGCCGAACGACGACGACGAGACCGACGCGCGCATCCCGCTCCCGTTCGAGGTCGCGCCCGGCATGGAGATAGAGCTCGACGTCGAGTGGGTCGACAAGCTCCCGACCGTCGTCGAACGCACCGGCTACGACGGGACGTTCCACATGATCGGCCAGTGGTTCCCGAAGATCGCGAAGCTCGAGCCCGACGGCACGTTCGCGCACTTCCCGTTCCACCACCTCGGCGAGTTCTATTCGGACTTCGGCACGTACGACGTCACCATCGACGTGCCGGCAGGTTACGTCGTCGGCGCGACCGGCCCGATGACCGAAGCGAAAGACGAAGGCGGCCGCCACGTCCAGCGTCACGTCCAGAGCGACATCCACGACTTCGCCTGGACCGCGTGGGACAAATACCAGGTACGAAGGGAGACGATCCTCGGCGTCGAGGTCACCGCGCTCTTCCCGCCGGGCTACGACGACCACGCCGAACGCGAGCTCGAGACGATGCGCTTCGCGCTTCCTCACTACGGCGCGCGTTACGGCAAGTACCCCTACCCGGTGCTCACGCTCGTCCATCCGCCCGCGACGGCCTCCGAGGCGGGCGGAATGGAGTACCCGACACTGATCACCACGGGCGGTCCGTCGTGGCTCTCGCGCGGCCTCCACTTCGTCGAGGGCGTGACGATCCACGAGTTCGGTCACCAGTACTTCTATGGGCTCTGCGCCTCGAACGAAGACACGTGGCCATTCCTCGACGAAGGCCTGAACCAGTACGCCGAGAACGAGGCGATGACCGCGTTCAAAGGTGCTGGCTCCGGGATCGACATCCTCGGGCTCCGGGTCGGCGACGTCGAGGCGCAGGGCGTCCGCTCGCGCCAGTTCGGCCACGACGAGAAGATCGCGCAGGGCGCCGGGACCTTCGCGACCGGCAACACCTACGGCGCGCTCGTCTACAGCCGCACGGCGGTCTTGCTCGAGACGCTCGCACGCGCCTACGGCAAGGAGAAGATGGATCGCGCCCTCGGCGTCTACACGCGGCGCTTCCGCTTCAAACATCCGACGCCGAACGATCTCATCGCGACCGTGCGCGACGAGATCAGCCCGAACGCAGCGGAGACCCTCCGCATCGGCCTCTTCGACAAGGGCTGGGTCGACTATGCGATCACCCAGATGAGCTCCCATCCGTCGCGCTCTCCCGCCGGCATGTTCGACCGCGACGGCAAGCGCGAGACGATCACGCCCGACAGGACGACGACGCCGAACCGCTACGACGGCTGGGCGCTCGTCGTACGGCGTGGCACGCTCCGAGTGCCCGTCGAGATCGAGCTCGTCGCCACGGACGGCACGCGCACCCGGGTGAAATGGGATGGCGAGCAGGAGTCCTATCGGATCCCCTACTCGGGATCGTCCGCGCTCCGCGCAGCCATCGTCGATCCGGACGATCGCATCCTCATCGACGACGAGCCGACGAACAACTTCGCCCTCGCGCCGGGTCATCCGACCGAAGGCGCGCCACGCACGCTCGAGCGCGCCATGTTCTGGGCGGCGACGCTCCTCGGAGGGCTCGCGCCATGACCGATCCGCGCGACGACGAGCGACCGGCCGCGGTCATCGACGCGCCCGCCGAGGCGCCGTCAGCCCCCGCCGAAGCCGCTCCGGTCGAGCCCGAAGGTGTCATCGATCCCGACCTCGCGCGCGCGCTGGGCGTCGGTTCGGGCTCCAAAGGACCGCCACGGCCGCTCGAGCCCCGCCAGATCCGCGCGCGTAGACGACCGCGCGCGATCTTGTTCGTGTGGCTCTGGGAGCTCGTATGCGCGCTCGTCATCGCGACGCCGGTCCACGCCTGGGCAAGGGCCGTGTGGGGCGCTCATCCGGACGGCGACGCGGTCCTCTTCCGTCCCGGCGGACACGCGCTCCTCACATGGCTCGCCGACGCAGGCCCCGCGCTCGGGATCGTCGTCCGGACGACGTTCCTCCTCCTCGTCGTGCTCGGCATCCTCGGCCAGATCGTCACCGGCACGCTCGTCGCGTTCCTCGCGACCGGAACGGGCGACCGCGGGCGCGCCCCGCCTGCCGCATTCGCGCTCCGCGCAGGAGCCGCCTCCTTCTTCCCGCTGCTCGGCATCGGGCTCCTCTTCGGCGCGCTCGAGGGCTTCTTGCTCGGCGTCGGCTTCTTCGCGTCATCCTCGATCGACCATGCGCTGCAGCTCCGCCTCGGTGACGCGAGCGCGTTCACCGCACGACTCGTCGTCCTGGCGATCTTCACGGTCGGTGCGCTCGTCGTCGGGGTCGTCGCCGACCTCGCGCGGGTGTCGATCGTTCGTGACGTCGCCATCTCCGAGACGCCGGTGCCGATGCGAAGCGCGATGCGCGACGGGATCGTGTCCGCGACGACGACGGCACGTCACGCGCTCGGGCGCGCCTCGCTCGCGTGGGGCTGGCGCGCAGCGCTGTCCTTGGCGCTCGTCTACGCCGGCGCCGTCGCCGGGGACCTCGTCGGAGGGCGCGGCGGCGGAGCGCTCTGGCTGTTGTTCTTCGTCCACCAGCTCATCGTCCTCGTGCGCGCCGCGCTCCGGGCGTCGTGGCTGGCGAACGCGCTGCGGCTCGTGTTGCGCTGAGGTGGGCGGATCAGAGAACCGACGTGCTCGGCGCCGGGTGGCAGCGCTCGCTCGCGCAGGCCACGACCACTCCGAGACCGAGACCGAGCAGCGGCACGACGCCGAGCGCTCGCGTCCCGATCATCGGGGCTACTTCAGCGCCTTGTAGGCCTGCTCGTACTGGCGAGCCGCACGCTCCCAGCCACGATCGAGGCGCATCACCCGACGGCGGAGGGTGCCCCAGCGCGGGCTCGAGTACGCCGCGATCGCTCGCTGCGTCGCAGCGTAGAGCGCGTCCGCCGTGGGCTCCTCGAAGTGGAAGCCGGTCCCGGTCTCGAGCTTGGCATCGCAGTCGACGATCGTGTCGACGAGCCCGCCCGTCGCGCGCGCGACCGGCAGCGCGCCGTACCGCTGCGCGTAGAGCTGCACGAGGCCACACGGCTCGAAGCGGCTCGGCACGAGGACGATGTCCGCCGCGGCGAAGATGCGGTGCACGAGCGGCTCGCTCGCGTTGCCGACGTAGACGGCGCGACCGTGCGACTTCTGAGCGGCCGCATTCAGCTTTGCCATGATCGCCTCGTCGCCCGATCCGGCGATGACGATCTGCACGTCACTCCCGCGGACGAGGCGCGGGACGACCTCCGCGACGAGATCGCTCCCCTTCTGCGGAACGACCCGTCCGACCGACGCGATGATCGGCACGTCGGGCTCGATCGGGAAGCCGAGCTCCTTGCGGAGCGCGCCCTTGCAGCGCGCCTTGTTCGACGCGTCTTCGGCGTCGAAGCGCGCGGCGATATGCGAGTCGGTCGCGGGGTTCCAGACGCCGTAGTCGACGCCGTTGACGATCCCGAGCACCTTCCCCTTGGCCCTGAGCACGCCATCGAGGCGGTTCTCGTCCTCGGCGGACTGGATCTGGCGCGCATACGTCGCGCTCACCGTCGTGACGGTGTCGGCCGAGACGATGCCCTGCTTCAGCAGGTTGACCGAGCCGTAGAACTCGATCCCGCCGACGGTGAAGTCCTCCCACGACAGGCCGAGCGCCGGGAGGGTCTCCTTCGGGAACACGCCCTGGTGCGCGATGTTGTGGATCGTGAGCACGCTCGGCGTCTTCACGCCGAGGTCCTTCAGGTACTTCCCGACGAGCGCCGTCGGCCAGTCGTTCGCGTGCACGACGTCGAACGGAGCGCCGTCACCGGCGCGCTGCCGTGCGAGCTCCGCGGCGGCGCGCGACAGAAGAGCGAACCGGAGCGCGTTGTCCGGGTAGTCCTCGCCCTTCTCGCCGTAGACGCCCGGACGGTCGAACAGCCCCGGCGCATCGAGCAGCGCGAGCTCGACCTGAGAAGAGAGCCGTCCGTCGTAGACGGTCACCTCGTGCGTCTGCTCGCCGAGCGTGAGCCGGAGCGGCGTCAGGCGTCGCGCCATCAAGAGCCCCGCCTCCTCGAATGCCGGATAGCGCGGCATGACGACGGTGACGCGGTGGCCGAGAGACTTGAGCGTCTTCGGCAGCGCTGCGCTGACGTCGGCGAGGCCTCCGACCTTGACGTACGGGGCGAGCTCGGTCGTGACGAAGAGGATCTCCATGTCGATTCGGACCGACGGGGCACTGGCACACCCGAGGGTGGCCCCTAGATAACACGGTTTTGCAGGCGCCGCGTGGTAAGAGAGCTCTGGTGAGCCGGCTCCGCGTCTCCGAGACCGATCTCGATCGCCTGGTGCGCCCGGAAGGCGTGTCCGAAGGCTCGGTGCTGAGCATCTTCCGGGTCCCGCCCGAGCTCGCCGGCCAGCGGCTCGACGTCTTCCTCCAGGGGCAGCTCCGCCGCACGAGCCGCACGCGCACGCAGTTCATCGTGCGCAACAGCGCCTTCGACGTGAAGGGCAAGCGCCTCCGTCCGAACCATCGCGTCCAGGCCGAAGAGCTCGTCCTCTTGTGGCGCCCGCCGTGGGACGAAGATCCGGTGCCGACGAACGTGCCCATCCTCGTGGAGGACGAGCACCTGTTCGCCGTCGACAAGCCGGCGCTCCTGCCGGTGCACCCCACGGCGCGTTACCACCGCAACACGCTCATCAAGGTGCTCAAGGACGCCCGGCCGGGCCAGTTCGTCTCGCTCGGCCACCGGCTCGACCGTGAGACGAGCGGCGTGCTCATCTGCTCGAAGAGCCCCGAGTGCGACCGCGCGCTCAAGAAGCAGATCGAAGGGCGGGCCGGCATCGACAAGACCTACCGCGCCATCACGTGGGGCGTCCCCGACCCTTCCCGTGCCTCCGAGCTCGGCGCCACCGTCACGCCGGCGGCCGACGGGCCGGGCGCCTTCCGCTTCGAGCGCTCGCTCGAGCTCGATACCACCGGACGCTACCGCGTCAAGATGCGCCTCGGCCAGACGCCGGACGCGCTCTCCGCCTCCACGCGCTTCCTCGTCGAGGAGACGCGCACCTCCGCGAGCGGCCGCGCGTACGCCCTGGTCCGCTGCGAGCTCGAGACGGGACGGCAGCACCAGATCCGCGTCCACCTCGCCGCGCTCGGCGCGCCGATCGTGGGCGACAAGCTCTATGGGCCGGACGAGACGTGTTTCGCCCGCGGCGCCGACGGCGAGCTCACGGAGGACGATCTCCGGATGCTCGAGCTGCCGCGGCACGCCCTCCACGCGGCGCGCCTCTCCCTTTCCCATCCGATCACCGGAGCGCCGCTGTCGATCGAGGCGCCGCTGCCCGACGATCTCCGGGACTTCTGGAGCGCGATCGCGTCGTAGCGCTCGCACGTCACGATTCTGCGATCACGCTCCGGAGCAGCTCGACGAGCGCATCCGGATCGAACGGCTTGGTGACCATCTCGATGCCCACGAGCGGCTCCTGCGGGTGTCCGCTCATCATGACCATGGGTAGCCCGGGGCGGACGCAGCGGATCTCGCGCGCGGCTTCGATGCCTCCCATGACCGGCATCGAGGCATCGAGCAACACGACGCCGATGTTTTCGCGGCGCTTCACGTGCTCGACCGCCTCGTGCCCGTCGCTCGCTTCGATCGTGTCGAACCCGGCGCTCGCGAGCATGAGGCAGATGGAGCGGCGAAGGGCCGGCTCGTCGTCGACGACGAGGACGACGGCGTTCGCGCCCGCGGTCACCGGGACCTGGCTCGCGCGCTCCGGCGCGACCAGCGGCAGGTACACGGCGATCGTGGTGCCGGCGCCCACGGCGCTCTCGACCCCGATCGCACCGCCATGCGAACGCACCGTGCCGAGCACGGACGAGAGGCCGAGTCCGTGTCCGTTCGGCTTCGTCGTGAAGAAGGGGTCGAACATCCGCGCGCGCGTGCTCGCGTCCATCCCCGCGCCGTCGTCGCGCACGCGGATGTAGCCGGACGGTCCCGGCGCGAGCTGTCCGCGCGGCTCGAGACGGGCCAGGGTCTCGGCCGTCTGCTCCGCGATCCCGATCTCGATCTGGATGTGTCCGGGACGAGCGCCGATCGCGTCGGACGCATTTCGGACGAGGTTCATCACGAGCGGCTGGAGCGACGTCACGTCGCCGGAGACGAAGACAGGCCGCTCGGTCTGCCAGAGCAGCGAGATCGATGCCGGGGTGTTCCGCCGGATGAGCGCGACGATCTCCTCCACCATCGCCCCGAGCTCGACGCGCGCGCGCTGGACGGGCGCGTTGCCGGACACGGCGAGGAGACGAGCACAGAGCGCCGCGGCCTTGCCGCAGGCTTCGCGGATCTCGTGCAAGAAGGGCGTCACGGGCCTCCCGGTGACCTCGGCGGCCTCCGCGAGCGTGCTGTTCGTGCGGACCACCGCGAGGAAGTTGTTCAAGTCGTGCGCCACTCCGCCCGCCAGCAGCGACAGCCCGTGGAGCTTCTCCCGGTTGTGGAGCTCGCGCTCGAGCCTTCGCTGCTCGGTCACGTCGCGGACGAGCGCCATGACCCCCGTGTCTGGCGTGAGCGGCGAGACCACGACCTCGACGCGCACCACCTCCCCGGCGCCGTTCACCAGCTCGATGTCGAACTGGCCAGGCACGAGGAACTGCTCCGCCTCGCCTCGCCGGTCCGGATGGACGAGGTCCGCGACGCGCGTCTTTCCGAGCTCGATCGGATCCCGGGCGACGATCTCGCAGAAGCGCTCGTTGAAGAAGAGGAAGCGCCCGCCGGCATCGAGCTTCGTGATGCCGTCGCCCGCGTTCTGGACGAGGATGCGGTACTCACGCAGCAGATCGACCGTCGGAGCCTTCGCATCCGCACCGTCGAGCGGACGGGTGACGAACTGGAGCGCCTCCCGATCGTCGAAGCGCACCCGCCCGACGACAGAGCGGTACCACTGGGCCTGGCCCCACCGATCGACGAAGCGTTTTTCGATCGGCGGCGAGACCTCGGCGCCGCTCTCGAGGAACTCCCCGATGAACCGCGCGACGCGGGCGGCGTCCTCGCGATGCAGAAGTGGACTGTCGCCTTGCCGGAGGTGAAGGTGCGCGAGGCCGTGACCTGTGAGCCGCTGGAGCGCGGCGTTCGCGTACAACATCCGGCCGTCGAGCTCCGTGATGAACACGGCCTCGTCGACGGACTCCGCCAAGAGTCGATGTGCCCCCACCACGAAGGAGGCTACCAAAGGTCAGCCGTCAGCTCGACCATTGCCGCGGCACGGCGGTCGACATGGAGGGCAGCGTGGGAGAGACGCCGCCCGCGCTGGCTGGGGCGGCCCCATCCATTCCTGCTCCTGCGATGTGTCGATGCGCTCGAGCGCGCAGGCGCCCCCACGGTCCGCCGGCGGCGCTAGCGCCCCTTCATGGGCCCGAGCCCCGGATCCGACGAAGGCGTCCTTGCCAGTAGCGAGGCCGGCGCTTCAGATGCGCGATTGCAACGACGTGGATGAGGTCGTCGGTCTCGGTGAAGATGACGGCGTAGGGATATCGCTCGACGAGGACACGGCGGACGTGCGTGGTGGAGACGCCCGGGACGGCTCGAGTGTGAAGCGTTCCGGAATGTAGCTGCTCGAAGATGGCGTTGACGTGTCGATCAGCTCATCGCCCAGGCCTTCGCGCTGTTGCTCGTACCACTTGGCTGCGCGTTCGAGCTCACGCAGGGCGGCATCTGCAACGACGACCGGCTTCGTCATCGCTGGCGCGAGGCCTGGAGCCGCGCTCGCACCTCAGCGATGGCTTCAGCCGCAGGTCGTGCATTGCTGCGCCCTGCGAGCACCTCGTCGACGCGTCGCTGGATCTCCTCGGCCCACGCTTGCTCGATCTCCGCCGGCGTCGCGTCGTCCTCGGCTCCTTCGTCGAGGTCGTCGTCGACGCTCGCTTCGAGCGCAGCTGCGAGCAGCGCCCGATCCTCCACCGACAGCTCCAGCGCCTCCGCGAGGATCTTCTTCGTTCGCGCGTTCACGAGGTTGAAGCTACTCCGCGCTCGGGCCATTGGCCATCCGAGCCCCGATCGTCTCGTCCGGACGCTCCGGCTCGACGCACGAAGGAGCTCGGCGGTGCGGCAGATGCTCGGGTTCGCCTCGGCGTTCTCGACGCGGCGTCTTCAGGGGCAGTCGCTCGCGGCGCCCGGCGTGCCCTTGTCCGAGCCGGACGCCCACGCATTGTGCGAGACGCACCAGTTCGAGCTCTGGAGGCTCGCCGGGTGCGTGAGCGTCTTCAGCTGGATCGAGCTGCCGCCCGACTGCGAGAACCACCCGCCGTAGCTCGCCTGCGCGATTTTGTTCGATCCGTCACGGAGGACGACGCCGCCGCTCGTACCGTTCGCGAGCTGGATGCCGGCGTTGCTCGGTAGCCCGGCGGCGTATTCGTAGACGATGGCGGCTGCAGGCACCTTCGCGGCGGCCGCCGACGACTTGCTCCGCACGAGCACGACGTACGCGCCCGGCGCGATCGTCACGCCCGCGCCGATGAGATGCGTGCGCTCTCCGCCGTCTTCGATCGTGAGACCGCTCAGCGTGCGCGTGCCGGAAGACTTGTTGTAGACCTCGATCCACTCGCTCGCCGGCTCGGTCGTCGTCGGGTCGTACATGACCTCGGTGATGAGGACCTCACCTTGCGTGGGCTTCGGCCCCGACGAAGGCGTCGTCGGCGGCGGGCCCGCGTCCGGCGCAACGGCGGTGGGCGGAGGGTCATCGTCGCCCGGCTCCGTCGACTCGTCGTCCTCGGAGCCGCCGTCCGCCTTCTCTTTCTCCTTGGCCGGCATCTTCTCGCTCGGCGTGTTCGGCGACGGGCTCCACGACGCGTCGACCTCCGGCAGCGATGGATCGAAGTCCGGCCCGAAGTCGCCGGCGTCGCCCTGGGCACAGCCCCAGACGAGCGCAGCCGCGAGGGAGCACGCGCCGGCGTATCTCGACATCCGCAAGATCGACCTCATGCGACGGGTGCGGTTCTGCTACGCGCCGCGCCATCGCGCAAGGTCGGCCGGACGGGCGGGACGTCGGGGAGACGGTGGAATACGCGTTGATCTCCGCGCAGATGGCCGCGATCGGCGTGCGGGCCAGCGGACAGGACGGGGGAAGAGAGAGATTCCACGGAAGGGCGGAAGGTTGGTGGGATCGACGTCTTCCGGGCTTCCGACCTTGCGTGTCCGGACGAGCCGTAGGCGCACCCACTGGGCGAGTAGCAGTCCGACCGGACGGGACGTGGTCTGGGGCCGCGCGGGCGCGACGACTTTGGGGCGATCGGGGTTGGCGACGTGCCAGTGCCCCATCGCATCGGGGGCGCCCGGGGGTCAGACCTGCGGTGCCCATCGGCATCGGGGCGCCCGGGGTCAGACCTGCGCGGTGCCCATCGGCATCGGGGATCCCGACGACCAGACCTGCCGAGGACACCATCGGTACCGGCCCTTCCGGCGTCCAGACCTGGCCGGTGCCCCATCGGCATCGGGGGCCCCGAGGACGAGACCTGCCGAGGACACCATCGGTACCGGCACTCCCGGGGTCCAGACCTGTCTGGTGCCCCATCGGCATCGCGGTCCGGAGGGCCAGACCTGCCGGGGACACACCATCGGTAGCGGCCCTCGCGGCGTCCAGACCTGCCGCGTCCCCCTGAGTGGGAGCGGCACGCTGGCGGTAGCCGCGTGAGACGGGAGCAGCAGAATCACGGCGAGCTCGCGCGAATCAGGCCCCCGCAGCTCTACGTGAGCCGTCTGAGCGCGTCTCTGATGATGGTCTCGACCGCCGTGTCCGGGGCGAGGCTCGTCGCAAGCCGTGCGATGACCTCGCGCACCTCGGCCTCGCGGAAGCCAAGCGAGCGCAGTCCCCGCGCTGCGGCCTCGAACGGCGGTGCTTGGGCGGCCGCGGCCGCGGCGTACGTTCGGGCTGCCTGAGCGGCCGCGACGGACTTTCGTGGTGCCTGAGCGGCCGCGACGTCCTTCCCTTGCGCCTGGGCGGCGGCGGCCGCGGTGGACGTCCGCGGGATCTGCGCGGCGACGACGTGCGTACGTTCGGCCTGAGCGGTCGCGACGTACTTCCGTTGTCGCAAGTGGATCCGTTCCTCGACGTGCGCGCGTCCGAAGACCTGCTCGGCATGAAGGCGATTGTGGACCCGACACCGAAGTCGGAGGTTTGCTGCCTCGTCACTGCCCCCGAGGGCTTTCGGGTCGATGTGATCGAGCTCGAGAAGCCCTCGCGCCGGGCAACGATTGCCCTCCGCGTCGACATAGGTGCATCGCTCCGCGTCCCGAGCCCAGACCTCGCGCCGAGTCGCCCTCGCAACGTGCCCGCGCCGTGCCGGCTTGGCGGGTGCCGCGCTGCTCGTCCCCCCACCCGCATCGGTCGTCGCGGAGCGCGTCTTCGTCTTCGGCCGGGTGGTCTTCCCGAGCCGCTCCTTCTCCACCTTCAGCAGCAGAAGGTCGATCGACGCCTCGATGATCTTCTCCAGATTGCCCGAGGGGTCGCGGTGGCGCGTGAGGTCCTGGATGCGTTCGAGCTTCGCCTTCGTCTCGGCGGAGACCGTGAGCTCGATTCGGTACCGGCTCGCCGACAGCGGCTCGACCCGCGGCCGCACCGGCGTCGGCGGCGGCGACGCCGTCGGCAAAGCCACCTCTCCCGGCGGAAGTACGCCCGTCGCCGCGACCGGCAGCGCCGGCTGAGGGGCGAGCGGCTCGATGCACGGGTGCACGTCGGGCTTCGGGAACCACGCGGCCAGGATCTCCGCGACCGCCTTCGTGGTCTTGCCCACCGCCTCGCGAAGGAGCTCCTCGTGATTGTCGACGGTCAGATGCTTGTGCAACTCGTACAGCGCGCAGAGATGGATCTCCCCGCGCTCGAGGTAGCCGCGCGCCAGCGGGAAGCTCCGGACGAGGCGAGCTACAGCAATCCGGCGCTGCGCTTCGCTCTCGCTCATCCCGAGCCTTCGCACGCAGAAGTCCCATGTCGACGTGCACGCTTGCTCCGCATACAGCCGCCGAGCGTCCACCTCCGCGAGGTATGCGAGCAAACCTGCCAGCCAGACGTTGCCTCGGCCGACGTGTGTCCGGAGCCGAGCAAGCAGCTCGTCGTTCGACAAGTCCCCCAACTTGGTCATGCACCCTCATACCATGCAGATTTCGCCCTCCCGGGAAGGCCACTCCGACGCGCGAACACAGTCGCGATCACCTCGCGAGGCCCGTTCTCGTCAATCGCTCGTCAGCGCGCGTATGTGCGGCCGCACAAGGCTCAGCGCGACACGACCCGCGCGATCGACGCGGTCATCACCGGAAACGGCGTCAACCAGAATCGCGATGGACCGGATGATTCCCAGACACAGATTCATCGGATCACCGGACGAGCGACTGGCGCATCGATGGCCTCGAGAGCTCAAATCTCGAGCTGCAGTCGATGTGACAGGCGCTCGTCGCGATCGGGATCCAGACAGCCGCGCGGAAGCATCGGGGCCCATCGTCCAACGGCGGACGAACACGCCCCGCGCCTCCACCGTTCCCGAAGCTCAAGCCGTCGGCGTCGGCGCCTCGTCCGGCGTCGGCAGGCGCGCGCCTCGCGTTCCGCCGCGCGACTCCCACGTCGCGAGCGGCGCGAGCAGCGCGTCGACCAGCGCCGGGTCCTGCTCGTCCGCGTGGGCGAGGACGCGGAGCACATACGTCCGGATCGCGTTGCGGAGGGCGAGGAGCGGCTCCTGGACGTTCGCGGCGACCGGCTCCGCAGCGCGCGCCGTCGTGACGCCGAGGGCGGCGCCGTACTCCTCGTGCGTCCTCCGGAGGTTCTCGAGGAACGCGCTGCCGCCGAGCGTGCCGAACGCCCCCTCGTGCGACGCGTCCTTCGCGATGAGCGAGAGGCGTGCGTCGGCCTCCGACCACTGCAGCTTGAAGGGGAGCTGCGTGAACTTGAGGCCCTCCGGGAAGAGCGCGCCGTGAAGACGAGCCGCGGTCTTCGAGACCTCGTAGCTCTCCGGCAGCTTCGAGATGCCCGTGAGCCAGTCGAAGGTCGCGCTGAACGCTGCGTCAAGCGCCTGGTCGGCCGCTCTCGCGCGTGCGCTGTCCGTCGTGCGCTCCGCCGCGAGCCTCGACGTCAGCGCGTCCTTCAGCTCTTTCTGCTGGCGCTCGAGGTTCGCGAGCGCGCTCGCGATCGACGCGGCGAGCGTCTTGCCGCGCGCTCGAGACACGAGCTCGGTGACGAGCGCGTCTGCGCTGCTCGCATCGAGACGCGGGAGCGTGATGAGATCTCGGATTTCATAGGATCTGGCCATGACTCGTCCTCCGTTGCGTCGTGCGCTCGGGACGAGCACCGGTGCCCTTCCCCCCCGCGCGAGCCGAAGGTCGCAAGGATGCGGGGGTTCGTCAACGGTCGGAGGACGGCCAGCTCCGCGCGCCGCGCTCAGAGGCCGCGCGGGACCTTGTCGAGATCGAGCTGCTCGAGCGCCACGCGAATGAGCGCGCTGCGGTTCGCCTTCGTGATCCCGCGCCCCTTCAGCTCCTCGACGAGCTCGTCGAGCCGTCCGAGGTCCTTCGTGTACATCGAGATGCAGATCACCTTGTAGTGCGTGGGCTTCGCCTTCTCCTCACGCTTTGCACGATGCGACTCCGGCGCCTCGGCTTGCGCCGGCTGATAGAAGGCGCCCGAGAGCACGCCCTGCACCTCGTCGCCATCGAGCACGCGTGCCGCCCCGAGTCCCGCTCCGTCGTCTCGCGCTGCCATCGGTCACTCCTCTTCTTTGAATCCAGTTCTTGATGTCTCCCGCGCCGGCGCAGAGACGAAAACTCTTCAGCCCGTCATCGCCTCGTCGTCGCTCTCGTCGGCCTTGCCGGCAGCGTCGATGTCGACGTCCGCGCAGCGGCCCGTGACGAGGCGCTCGACGACGCGCTGGTAGTCGAACGCAGCGTGCGAGTCGGGCGCGTACTCGAAAATGGTCTTGCCCTGCGCGGGCGCTTCCTTGATGCGGGTCGTCGACCGGATCGGCTGGAAGCAGCGCTCGCCGAAGTGTTCCTTCAGCGTGCCCCAGGCGTCGCGGCAGATGCGCGCGCGTGCGTCGTAGAACGTCGGGAGCACGCCGTGGATCTGCACCGGGTGGTGAAGGAGCGCGTTGACGTTCTTCACCGTCTTGATCACCTGCCTCACGCCGACGAGCGAGAGGAAGTCACACGCCACCGGGACGAGGATGCCGTCCGCGAAGACGAGCGCGTTCTGGTTGAGGAGCGACAGCGACGGCGAGCAGTCGAGCAGGATGACGTCGTAGTGCGACGAGGCCTGGACGAGCCGATCGCGAAGGATGCGATCACGGTTCTGCCGGCCGGCGAGGTAGAGCTCGGCGGCGGCGAGCGTCTCGTTCGAGGGAAGGACGTCGAAGTTCTCGCGGACCTTCACCGCGACGTCCTGGGGCTTCAGCCCCATCACGAGGCAGTGATAGAGCGTCTTCTCGGATTTGACGCCGAGCGACACGGCGACGTTGCCCTGCGAGTCGGTGTCGACCAGGAGGACGCGGTAGCCCTTGAGCGCGAGGCCGGCGGCGATGCTGACGCTCGTCGTCGTCTTGCCGGTGCCGCCCTTGTGATTGAAGATCGCCATCCGGCGCGGGCCCGCCATCGTGCGCATCGCGGTCACGCGCGCCTGCGAGTCGGCCACCGGCATCGGCGGCGGCGTCGGAGCGAGCGTCGACGGCTCGGGCGTGCTCGCGCTCGCGACCGGCGGAGCCGCGGGCGCAGCCGCTGGAACCGACGCGGGGCGAGCCGCAACCGGGGGCACGGAGCGCGGCGGAGCCGAGGGACGCGGAACGGACGGAGCCGGCGGCGCCGACGAACGCGCCGCCATCGGCGGCGGCGGAGGTACCGGGCGCGCAGCCACCGGAATCGGCGGAGCGGCCGGACGCGGCGGCAAGATCGCCGGAGCGACGGTCACGGGAGGAGCCGGCGTCGCGGCGACCGGCGGAGGCGCCATCATGCTCCCGAGGCGAAGCCCACCGGCCTCCGCGAGGAGCTGCGTGCGGCATCCTTCGGAGCAGGCGTACTTCGCCTCGCCCTTGATGCGCACGACCTGCGAGACGAGCTCGACGACGAACCGCTTGTTGCAGCAGTTGCAGACGACCCCGCTCGTGGTCTCGCCCCGGAGGCTCTTGCCGTGGCAAGCCTGGGAACAGAAGAAGGAGAACGCGTTGTCGCGCTCCTCCATCTGGTAGCGGAACTGCACCTCGAACCCGCGCCCGCACACCGTGCAGGTCTCGCTCATTCCGGCCATGCTCCACCGGTGCCATGTTTTTTCGAGCTGGGCCAAATAAGTGACTATTTGATCGATGCCCGCGCGAGGACCTCTTCTCCTCTTTTCTGCCGTGACCTTCGTCGCCTGCGGGGCTTCTCCAGCGCCGCCGCCGTCCGCGCCTTCGACCGCGACGCCGCCGCTCCCCGACGAAGACCGCTGCCTCGCGTCGATCGCGCACGGGCGCGTCCCCGGGTGGACGGAGCACGGCAAGATCGTCGTCGCGCTCGAAGACGGGCAGCCGCGCTCGCTGCAAGCGATCGACGGAGCGGGCACCGTCACGACGACGCGGCCCGCCCCGCCTTCGAAGGAAGACGCCCGCGCCGCCCTGCGGGAGCTCACGTGTGCGCTCGGCGGCGTGATCGCGACGCTCGAAGGTGACGAGCCGCCGACGACGGGCCCCGGCACCGCGACGTTCACCGTGCTCGTTCCGCAGGTCGTGAGCGAGAAAGCCGACGTCGCGGCGCTCTGTCGGCGCCCCGAAGAGGCCGCCGACGGGCAGAAGCCGCGACTCACGTTCGATCAGCTCGAGCGGCGACTCACGTCACGGCGCTGGCGCGCGTGGCTGTTCGACCTCGTCGACGAGCACGAACGAACGTCAGGCTCCGATCGGATGATGCTCCACTGGCGGAGGGCCGACGAGCTCGCCGAGGCCGCGCGCGTCGCCGGCCAGGCAGGTCAGGCCGGCACGTGCTGGTTCGAGGTGCAGCTCCGATCCCCGGGCGGATGACGTCTCGCCCGGGGAGTGCGGGGCGCCGCGATCAGTGCCGGAAGTGACGGACGCCGGTGAGCACCATCGCGAGGCCGAGACGATCGGCCGCGGCGATGACATCGGGGTCCTTCACGCTCCCGCCGGGCTGGGCGATCGCGGTGATCCCGTTCTTCGCCGCCGCCTCGACGCCGTCGGGGAACGGGAAGAAGGCGTCCGACGCGAGGACGGAGCCCTTCGCCTCGCCCGCGGCCTTCTCACAGGCGATCTGCACGGAGATGACGCGGGACATCTGGCCGGCGCCGACGCCGACGGTGCGCGCGCCGCCGTCCGTCGCCTTCGCGAGGACGATGGCGTTCGACTTGACGTGCTTGCACACGCGCCACGCGAACTCGAGGCCAGCCAGCTCCTCCGGCGTCGGAGCGCGCTTCGTCACGACCTTGCCCGTGGTGGCCTGGCCCGCGGCGCCGTCGTCGCGGCTCTGGACGACGAGGCCGCCGGAGACCCGCTTGTACTGGAGCGGCGCGTGGCTCATGTCCGCCGGTCCGGTCGCGATGAGGCGGAGGTTCTTCTTCGTCCGCAGCGTCTCGAGCGCGGCCGCAGAGAAGCTCGGCGCGACGACACACTCGAGGAACGTCTCGGCGAGGATCGCCGCCGTCTCCGCGTCGACCTCCTGGTTCAGCGCGACGATGCCGCCGAACGCCGAGAGGGCGTCGGCCTCGCGGGCCGTGCGGTACGCGTCCTTCAACGTCGCCGCGGAGGCGACGCCGCACGGGTTCGTGTGCTTCACGACGACCGCCGCGGGTCCGTCCGTGAACTCGCGGACGGCTTCGAGCGCCGCGTCGACGTCGACGAGGTTGTTGAAGGAGAGCTCCTTGCCGCCGGCGCCGAGGCTCTCGGCGCGCGCGAGGCTCCCCGCAGGAGCGTTGCGCTCGACGTAGAACGCGCCCGACTGGTGCGGGTTCTCTCCGTAACGGAGCCCGTACGCGCGCTCGAACGGCAGCGTGAGGTACTTCGGGTACGGATTCGCGCCGATGGTCGCGTCCGCATCGGCAGCGCGCGGCCCGGACAGGAGCCCGCTGATCGCCGCGTCGTACGCGGCCGTGTGCGCGAACGCCTTCGCCGCGAGCTCGAGGCGCGTCGCCTTCGACACCTCGCCGTCGCGCTCGATCTCGGCGAGCACGCGATCGTAGTCGGCCGGGTCGCACACGATGGCGACGCGCGCATGGTTCTTCGCCGCGGAGCGCACCATCGACGGACCGCCGATGTCGATGTTCTCGATGAGCTCCTCGAGGGTGGCCTTCGGGTTCGCCGCGACCTTCTCGAACGGGTAGAGGTTCACGACGACGAGGTCGATGAACTTGCCGCCGAGGCGCTCGAGATCGCTGTCGTCCGTGCCCTCGCGCGCGAGGATGCCGCCGTGGACGCGCGGGTGAAGGGTCTTCACGCGCCCACCCATGACCTCAGGGGAGCCGGTGTAGTCCTCGACGGTCTGCACCGCAATGCCCTGGTCCAACAGCGACTTTGCCGTTCCGCCGCTGGAGAGCAGCGTCACTCCGCGCTTCGCGAGAGCCGAGGCGAAGGGAAGCAAACCGGTCTTGTCGGAGACGGAGAGGAGCGCAGTCCGAATGGGCATGGCCGCGACATAGACACCCGCCGATGCGCGGTCAATCGACCTCGACAGCGCGAGGCGCAATGCGCGCTTGGGCCTCTCCGCGGCCCACGGTAGAGTTTGTGGCGTGGAGCTCGTCATGCTCCATCACCCTCCACGGCTCGCCCGCGTCCGATGAAGAACATCCGTCAGAAGGCCGTCGACATGCGCAGCCTGAGGCTCTCACCAGAAGAGGGCTTCGTCCTCTCGCGCGTCGACGGCGCGACGTCGGTGAAGGAGCTCGTCGCGCTCACGGGCCTCGACGAGAGCCGCGTCGTCGACATCGTCGGGCGCCTCAGCGCCGAGGGCGCCGTGGAGATCGAGGGTGCGTCCCCGGAGCCCGCGTCCGCGGTCATCGCCGTCGACGATTCCCGACGCGACGAAGAAGAGGAACGAGCGCTCGCCGCGGAGGCGGAAGCCGAGGCCGCAGCGTCGACCGCGTCGGCCGAAGACGTGTCCGACGAGGAGCTCGAGAAGGAAGACGCCGCGCAGGAAGCGCGGACCGAGCGCGAGTACCGGAAGATCTACGAGACGGTCTACCACCCGATGCCGCGCGACGAGCGCGTCGCCGCTGCCGCCGACGCCGCCGGCGCGCACCTCCTCGCGCTCTGCCTCGACCAGGACCCGCAGGTCATCTACGCAGTCTTGACCAACCCACGCGTCACGCTCGAGTGCCCGCGCCTCGTGGCGACGCACCACCGGACGCACGTAGGCCTCGAGCACGTCGCGAAGCGCTCCGACTTCCTCGCGGACGCGCTCGTCCAGCGGCGGCTCCTCCGCAACCCGCAGCTCCCGGGCACGCTCCTGAACCGGATCGCGAGCCCGAAGATGATGCTGGAGGTCTACAAGATCGCCATCGACCGCGAGATCCCGGAGCGGTCACGCATGATGACGCGGGACGTCCTGCGGAAGAAGTTCATGCTGTCTTCGTCGGACGAGCGCGCCGCGCTCCTCTTCAAGACAGAGGGCCGCTGCCTCGTCTTGCTCGTGAACTGCAGCCTCGACGCGCACGCGACGCAGATCCTCTGCAGCAAGAGCACCTACACCATTCTCTTCATCCAGAACCTCGCGCGCTGGTCGGCGACGCCGCCCCAGCTCCTCGCGCACCTCCTGAAGATGCAGGTCGTCCGGCGCAACCCCGGGCTCCGGAAGATGCTCCTCAAACATCCGAACTGCCCGTCCGAGGTCAAGCGAGGTTTTTCGTCCTGAGCCGCACGCCCGACGTCTGCGGCGATGCGGTGCCGGTCGAAGCGACGAAGCGGTCGCGCCCCGTGCGCTTCGCCTCGTAGAGCGCACGATCGGCGCGAGCGACGAGCGACGCGGCGTCTTCTCCTCGCTGCGCCACGGCGACCCCGACCGAGCAAGTGACCGAGACGACGGCGCTGGCGCTGGCGAGCTCGACCCTGAGCGCACGCACGGCGGCGGTGCATCGCTCGGCGGCCACCCGGGCTTCGCGGAGATCGCTGTCCGAGAGCACCACCGCGATCTCCTCGCCGCCGTAGCGCGCGACGAGGTCGGAGCCGCGAGGGAACGTCCGCGCGAGGGCGTCGGCGACCGCACAGAGCACCTTGTCGCCGACCGGATGGCCGTGCATGTCGTTCACGCGCTTGAAGTGATCGATGTCGACCATCAGCAGGGCGAGCGGCCGCCCGACGAGGGTCGCGACGGAGAGCGCGCGTCGCAGCGTCACGTCGAAGGCGCGCCGGTTCGAGAGCCGCGTGAGCGGATCGGTCTCCCCTTCCCGGCGCGTCTGCTCGAGCTGCTCGGTGAGAACATGGAGGCGCTCCTCGAGCGCCTCGGCGTGACGGCGGGCGAGCTCTTGCTGCTCGGCGATGACGGCGCTGAGGGCCGCGGCGGCCGCCAGGGCTTCACGCTTCAGCGCCTCGACGGAGCCCGAAGACGCGGCGTTCTCGAGAGACGCAAGCTGGCGCCGGAGGACGACGTCGTGACGGCCGTGCACGGCAGCGGAGCTACCGAGCGAGTCGACGAGCGCGAAGACGGCCTCGCGCATCTCGCGCATCGAGCCGTGCACCCACTCCTGCTCCCGGCGCGCGTGATCGGTTACGAAGTGCACGAGGCCCCGCCAGTCGCGCGTGTGCATACCGGCGGACTGGCCACTGCCGGGGCCCGATGGCGGCGGCGAGCGCACGAGGACATGGGCGGCCCACCGCTCGAAGTTGGCGGCGATCGTCGAGGCGTCGCGTTGCCCGACGTGGAACGCGTGGCGCGCGCGAGCCCTGAGCATGTGCGCGGCTCCCTCGAGCGCGGCGTCGAGCTCGACCGCCGTGCTCGAGCGTGGAGGCTCCTCGTCCTTCGGAGGCTCCAACGAGTCCGGCCCCTTCTTCCGCCAGAACATTCGAAGTCCAGAACGGCCGCGACGCGAAAAGCTTGAGCCGCGATCGCACGAAGCGAGCGCGGCGAACGCACAAAAGACGCACAAAAGGGGACGGCCCGGAGGTCATCCGTACTCGTTGGGAGTCATCGACCAGGCATCGCAGGCTTACCCGCCTCCGCCGTCGCCGAACGGTCCCGATGAGGTGAGAAAGGGCGGCGATGCGGGCGAGTCTGGCCCAGCGATTGGCCCAACGGATCCGCTCGACGTGGCGCTCGCGCGGGCGCTCTCGGCTGCCGTCGACGCCGGGCGCCTCGACCTCGTGGTGACGCTCGCAGAGGAACTCCGGGCTCGACGGTTGGCCGCTGCGGGGAACGTCGTGGCGCTCCCGCATCAAGGCAAGGTGCGGTCGAAGTGATCGCACAGGGCGTCCAGCGCTCCCTTCGACATCAGTGCCTCTCCCTCTCCGTGGGGGTGCGCACTTCGGAGTTCCTTCGAGGGATGGACGAAGTTGCGGTAGTCGCGGAGGACCTGATCGAACGTGCCAGCCCGCGCTTTCGGCAGAAGGTTGATGGCGGTCGCGATGGCGATCAGATGGTGGAGCTTCCAGTCCTTCGTCGCGATCTGGTTGCCGTTGTCGTCCTTCGAGGCGGGACTCGCTTTTGCGTCTCTCAGTCTGGCTGGATCCTTCGTGAGAAGGTCGAAGAGGATCGCCTCCGTGATGCTCCCGGCCATGATGACGGTGCTCTTCCAGGCTCCGCTCGGAAGGAGTGCCGAGTGCAGCTCGACGTAATCCCGCTCCACGATGCGTCGGAGATCGGCATCCGAGAGCCATCGGAAACTCCGCGACGCCGGCATTGCCGAGGGGCCATACCTTTCCAGGAGTGCCGTCATCTGACTGACAGCCTCACGCTGGCGATTGACGATCGTTGCCATGACGCCATCGGTCCGCGTCGCGGAACGGAGAGCGCCGCGCGCCCTGAGGAAGTCCGCGCGAGCGTCCGGGGCGAAGTCGAGTCGACTCAGGCTCTCGACCTCCGTCAAGAACTCCTTCAACACCGCCCAAGTGCGCTCTGTGGGTCGGCGCCCGAGTTCCGCGGCCAGTTCCGTTCCGATCTGCTTGAGATCTGAGATCATGCCCGATTCTACCCTGGGCCATCGCCGACCGCGCCCACACTGCGGACACCGGCGCGAACGCTCCGATGATACTCGCTCCCGAGCGTCGACCGGGAGCAGACGCGTGGCCGACAGCGCCGGAGCATGCGGTAACCTGAAAGCCGAACGCCACGGGAGGGAAGCCCGCGGCGCTCGAAGGAGTGGTCTCGTCGTGACCAAACCGAAGAAGGATTGTACGCCTCCGGACCTGCCGAACAACGTGGGGGGCGGGCTCGACGGCGTACCGGCCTTCATCCACGCCAGCCCCGCAGAGATACGCGCGGCCTACCGGGACGACCTGAGGCTGATTGCCGACGTCCTGAAGCTCGCGAACGAGTGCATTCATGTCGAGCAGATTGGATCTCCGCGCTGGCTCGATGGTGCGAAGTGGATCGACGCTGTGCGAGACGCGATCGACATTCACCAGTGGGTCGGCGCTCGCCGCGCGCGGATGTTCCTGCTGTCTGCGGTCGACGGCGCCGTGTACCACGCCGAGCGCTCGCAGAAGTTCGCGGACCAGCTCCGAACGCTTGACGAGCTCGAGGAAGTGAACGCCCGCCGCAACCTAACGCCGGAGGAGCTCGCACGGTTCAAAGCTGCCGGTCTCGTGGTGCTCGAGATGCCGACGCGGACGGACGCGAAGAAGTACGCCGAAGTGACCGAGGGGAAGGCACCGGACGACCCGGTGTTGTTCGCCGCCTTCATTTTCCGCCTTCGGTGTGCCAAGTTTGCGCACGGGCTGGCGACGCAGGAAGCGATGGGGGCGCTCGCCGCCGCCGTCGCGTCGTGGCCGCGCTCCAAAGGACGCCCGAAGAAGGGCGATACGACGCTGCCGAAGTGGGACGCCGCGGACGCCCTCATGAAGGCAGCCGGGCTAGTGGGCAGCACCCCGGAGAGCCTCGAAAGCGACTGGAAAGTGTGGCAGGCGACCAGGCTCGGTAAATAGGGGGCGGCGCGGCCTCCCTTTATCGTTCGGCGTGCTCGGCGCAAAACGTTTGCATGCCGCACGCATCCACGGCCGCAGGAATCCTCCCGCCGCCCGAGCTCGTGACGCTTGCCCGTCGCTACGCCGCCCACCGCGGCGTGGTCACGGCTTCGCGCGAGTTCGGCGTGAGTCGCCAATCCCTGACTTCACTCCTCGCCGGCCTCCGCGTTCGTCGCGGGACCGTGCTCCTCGTGGCTCGCGCGCTGCGCTGGCCCGGCCTCGGCTCCGACCCGCCGCCCCGCGCGGCCTGAGCCCCAGCAAGCGAACGCCCTCGCACTGCTGACCAGGCGAAGGCGGGACGTTCGCGGCACGAAAGAACCTGAGATGAAGCACCGTACCGCTCTCGCGCTCGTCCGCAAGCCGGACGACGCGCCGACGCACACGACCATCGAACGCGCCGACGACGGCGCCGTGACCATCACGAGGATCGTCTACCAGGCCGCGCCGGACGAGCTCCTCCCCTTCCCGTTCGGGCTCGAGGAAGAGGCCGCCGCCAAGTCGCTCGTCCGCACCGGGAAGCTCCCGGCGGTAAAGATCGGTCGCCGCATCTACGCCCGCCGCTCCGACGTGCTCGCGCTGGTCGACAAGCTCGTCTCGACCCGGGCCCGGGCCGCGAACGACACGCCGGCCGAGAGCTACCAGGACCTCGTGGCCCGCTCGAGGGGGGCGCGATGACCATCGACTTCGACATCCCCTCGCCCGATCAGCTCGCCTGGCACTGGGTCGGCGGGCTCCTCGTGGGCGCTTACGACTGCCCCGGCAGCGTGCCCGATGCGGTGGCCGACGAGCGGCTACGGCGCATCGTGGAGGCCATCATTGCCGTTGCCTGGGTAGACCAGGCATGGCCCGTGGACGTGGGACGCGTCGCGGCGACCTTGCACGAGATGGGCACCTACCGAGACATCGGCGGTCACCCGCTCCTCATCGACCTCGTGGAGACATGGAGTGAGCGGGTGACGCGCGCTCGCGAGCTGGGCGAGATCGAGGCCGCGTGTCGGATCGCGCTCGCGACACTCGCCGACGAGCAGAGCGCAGCAGAGGCCGCGCTGACGGCGGCGGACACGTACCGGGCCGCGCGGGCGAGAGCCGCGGCAGCCATGGCGGCGCTCGACGCTGCGAGGGACGCAGCATGACGACCGCGACGAGCCACATTGACCCGCTGGCCATCCTCGACCCGAACACCGCAAGACGCCCTCGGTCGGGCCAAGACTGGCCTGACGTCGTGCCGTTCGATGAGGGGCGCGACGTCCCACCCTTCCCCGTTCCAACGCTGCCGCCGCCGCTGCGCTCGTTCGCAGAGTCGCTGGCGGCGCACTTCCTCGCGCCGGTCGACCTTCCGGCGGTAATGGCGCTCGGCTGCACAAGCGCGGCGATCGCTGGACGTGTCCGCGTTCGTGTCGGTCCCAATTGGTTCGAGCCCGGAAACACCTACTCGGTTTCCGTGCTTCCTCCGTCGCTGCACAAGTCCCCCGTGATGAAGCTCGCGACCGCGCCGATCGAGGAAGAGGAGCGCGACCTCGTGGCGCGATGGCGAGCCGAGGAAGCGGAACGCGAGACGAAGCGTGAAGTGGTGAAGCACCGGATCGCGAGCATCAAGAGGCGCAAAGCGACGGCCGAGACGGAGCAAGCGCTACGCGAGGCGATGGCTGAACTCGCCGCGCTCGCGCCGCTGCCGCGCCCGGCGCTGCTCTCGGACGACGCCACGAGCGAAGCGCTCCCTCCGAGGTTGCAGCATGGACCGCTGTTCATGTGCTCCGCCGAGGGACGCCCATTCGAGCTCATGTCCGGGCTCTACCGGAGCAAGGGTGAGGACGGCGCCGACGTGTACCTGAAAGCGTGGTCGGAGGACCCGATCCGAGCGGCGCGCGTCGGGAGCGGGGACGTGTACGTGCCTCATCCGAACCTGACGCTCTGCCTCGCCGTCCAGCCTGCGGTCGTGGACAAGCTGGCGCGGCGCGACGACTTCCGAGGACGCGGGCTCATCGCTCGCTTCCTATGTTCCTTCCCGCGCACGCGCGTGGGCTTCCGGGACTGGACGACGGCGAGGCCAATCTCAGACGTTGCGACGCAGAACTACAACCATACGATCCGGTCACTCCTCTCGCTGCCGAGAGCCGACAGGACCACGTGCCCGCCGTTCGTGGCGATGAGCGCCGAGGCGCGCCCGATCTTCGCCGCGTACCGGCAAGAGCTGGAGCATGCCCAGCGGAGGGAGGCGCTCTTGGCCGAGTGGCAAGACCTGGGCGGCAAGCTTGCCGGTCACTGCGCGCGTATCGCGCTCGTCCTCCACATGGCCGAGCACGGCCGCACGGGTGTCGAGCGCGAGCTGTCAGCCGAGACGATGACCGCAGCCGTCACCCTCACCCGCTACTTCGTGGCCCACACAATCGCGACGTGGGACGGATGCGCGGCAGAGCAACCCGCCGCCCGCGTGGTCCGATGGCTCGCAAGGGAACGACGGACCGTGGTGACGACGCGAGAGATCCATCGCGCTCACCAGCGGCTCTACCCTCGCGCCCAGGATGCCCGCGCCGCGTGCATCGAGCTCGCCGAACGCGCCTACCTTCGCGCAACCGATGGGGACGATCGATGGGAGGTGACGCCCCGATTGCAGAGCGGACGCCCGGATCGCGATGACAGCGGTGACAACGGGGCTGGACGACTGACAACCCTTGGTAATCGCTCCGCTCGTCGCGTCACCGCGCCTCTGGTGACAGCCGATGACACGGGTGACAGGCCGGCGCTGTCATCGCTGTCACCGGGTGTCACCGGAGAGGCGCTGACACTCGGGACCACGGAAAACACGGGGCTTCGTGCTCGAAACGGGCCTCCGTCACCGCTGTCACCGGGGGTTGGCTCCTACGATGACAAGGGGGCGCGATGAGTGCTCATCGCCGCGCCGCACGGCGCGAAAAGCAGTGCGCCGATCTCTTGGGGACCACGCGGATCCACCGCTCGAGGTTCGAGAGCGCGCCTGACGTCGAACCGGTGACGCTTCCGTGTGGAGTGACGCTGCAACCCGAGGTGAAGACCAGGAAGACGCTCCCCGCGCTCGTGACGGCGGCGCTGGCCCAGGCGGCGGGCTACGGACCGAAGGGGAGCGTTCCTGCCGCCGTGCTCAGCGCGACGGGCGGGGAGCCGTTGATCGTCCTGCCGCTCCGAGCGTTCCGCGTCATCGCCGGGCTCGACGGGGCACCACAGCCCGGCCCACAGGTCCCGCTCGCGTTCCCGGACCTGGGCGACGATGAGCGCCGGGTGCTCGAGACCATCGCTGCGCGGCTCCGGATGGGCGCCCGGCAGTATGGCCCGCTCGACATCGGCGGGGACGCTCGCGACTGGCAGCGGGAGGCAGCGGAGGAGCTCCTCGACGGGTGCGTGTACCTGGCGTGCGAGGCGATGCGGAGGAAAGCAGGATGATCGGACGACCGAGCAAGTTGGACGACCTCACGGCCAAGCGGATCGTCGATGCCATCGCGGCAGGCGGCTCGCGAGCGGCGGCAGCGGAGGCAGCCCGGGTGCACCGCTCCACCCTCATGACCTGGCTCGCGCGTGGTCGGAACGGCGAGCAGCCGTATCGCGACTTTCTCGACCGCGTGAAAAAGGCGGAGGCCGAAGCCGAGCTCTCGATGGTCGCGATCGTGCGCACGGCGGCGACGAATGGAACATGGCAGGCCGCCGCGTGGTGGCTCGAGAGGCGCCGCTCGAGGACGTACGCACTCCGGCGAGAGGCAAGGGAGAACGCTCGCCCGGCAGTCGAGATGTCTGGCGTCACGGATGCGGACCTCCTTCCCCTCCTCGAGAACTACGTGGAGACCATCCGAAGCAAGAAAGGACGTCGCGATGCGTGACCCCTACAACGTGCGTGTGCTCGAGACGTGCGCACAGGCAGCGCGCGAGCTCGCGGTGGTCTTCGACGATGCCGCGCGCGGAGAGCTCCCGACCGGCGACCTCTTGGAGCTTGTGACCATGACCGGGGAGAAGCTCGCGTTGGTTGCCCAGAACGTCCACCGAAGAGAGACGAACGACACATGACGGCGCAATCGGGTGCAGCCAATCTCGCAACGCATCCCAGGCGTGCGCGGGCCTTGGAGCTCATGCTCGAGGGCCGGAGCGACCGAGAGATCGCGAAGGAGCTCGGGTGCGAGCCTTCTACCGTGTGGCGCTGGCGCGTCGATCCGGGCTTCGCGTCGGAGCTCCGGACGCGGCAGCATGACCGGCTCGCGGCCATGGGAGCCCGGCTGGACGCTCTCTCTGCGAGCGCGATCGAGGTGATCGCGGGGTTGATGAACGACACGGAGCAGCCCGCGATGCTCCGCTTGCGAGCGGCAGCGGAGATCCTCGACCGGGCCGCGTGGAGCGGCGGAGGCCAAGAGCGCCGCGTGCGCGCGGAGGTTGCCGCGGAGGTTGCCCGATTCACCGCCGCCATCGCGGAGCGCTGCTCCGCGGAGACGTACGCCGAGTTGGTCAAGGCGCTCACGGAGCCGTTGCCCGAAGGTGTGCCGGAGAAGAAAGCGCGACGGCCGCACGTGGTCGTCACGTTCCAGGAGGATGACGAATGAACCGCCTCGAAGTCCTGGCGAGGGAAGTCCTCGCTGCCTACCTCGTCACGCCGCGCACGCGCCGTCACGACCGCGACGTGCTCGCAGAGGCGCTCGTGGAGATCGCACGACATGACCCCGGCGCGCTCGGCCGCGCCCTGTACGCCGCTGGCTTTCGCGCCAGCGACTTCGAAGGAGACGACGAATGAGCAATCCCCTCGTGACGACCGATGCGACGACCACCACGATCACGACTTACACGCCGCCCGAGAAGGTCGACAGCTTCGCCGTGTGGGACTTCAACGTCACGGCCACGAGCTCGGCCGGTGTGTGCGCAACCTGGGCGCTCCGCGCTGCCGCCAAGAGCGTCGCCGGGAATACCTCTCTCGTCGGTTCGGTCGCGACGCTTTCATCGCAGAAGGACTCCGCCGCCTCGTCCTGGGCCGTGGCAGTGGACGTGAGCGGAAGCTCCGTGCGCCTCCGCGTGACAGGCGCCGCCGCCACGACGATCACGTGGGTACTCGAGGGACCGCGACAGCGGACGAGGGGTGCCTGGAACGGCGTCGCCGCGGCCGGAAGCGTCGGCCTCTGGACCGAGAAGACGTAACAGCGGGACCCCGCCGTGACAGCCGACCCTGAACAGCCGCTCTTGGTGCGACAGGGTACGATCTTTATGCAACCGCTTGCATTGCATGACCTCAGAAGACGATCCATGCTCTCTCCCATGAGCCGCACGCGAACCGTCGCCTACCTCCGAGTGTCAACCGAGAAGCAGGCGGACCGCGGCGTCTCGCTCGAGGCGCAGCGGGCGAAGGTCGCGGCGTACGCGGCGCTTTACGATCTCGACCTCGTGGAGATCGTCGTGGACGCGGGCGTCTCTGCGAAGACGCTCGACCGTCCCGGCCTGTCTCGCGCGCTCGGCATGCTCCGCGCCGGCAAGGTGGAGGCGCTCCTTGTGGTGAAGCTGGACCGGCTGACCCGCAGCGTGCGTGACCTGGGCGAGCTCGTGGAGCGGCACTTCGCGCCCGGCAAGGCGGCGCTTCTCTCGGTCGGCGAGCAGATCGACACGCGCTCCGCGGCTGGCCGGCTCGTCCTGAACGTCCTCGCGAGCGTGAGCCAGTGGGAGCGCGAGGCGATCGGGGAGCGGACCGCCGCCGCCATGGCCCACAAGGCCGCGTGCGGGGAGTACACCGGGGGAGAGGCGCCCTACGGCTTCACGGTCGAAGCTGGCCGTGTCGTGGAGCTCGCGAGCGAGCAGGCTGTCATCGCCCAGGCGCGCGCGCTCCGCACGGCGGGCCTTTCGCTCCGGACCGTGGCTGCCGAGCTCGATCGCCGCGGGCTCCGCGCTCGCACGGGCAAGGTCTTCGCGGCGTCGCAGGTGGCGCGCATGGTGGCGGCGTGAACCAGGCCGATCTGGACGCCCTGTTCGCGGAGGCCGATGCGCTCGAGGAGCGAGGCGAGCGTCGGAAGGCGTTCCGCCTGTTCCTGCGCGGTGCTCTCCACGGATGCATGTACTGCGCGATGAGGCTCGGGTCCTGCTACGCGGCTGGGAGAGGCACTCGACGTGATCCCGCAGAGGCCTTGCGGTGGGACAGGATTGCGCGGCGTCGCGGTGCGCCGGCGTACAACCTGGCCGTGGAGTACGCGAACCAGAATAACTGGCGGCTCGCCCGAAAGTGGTGGGAGCGCTCCGTCGCGGAAGGCGACAAGTCAGCTGGCATCGACCTCGCGCTTTGCTTGCTCGAGGGCAGAGGAGCGAGACGAGACCCCCGCCGTGCGCACCGTCTTCTGACCGCAGTCGTGCGGATGCGCCCCCCGATCAATGTCTCGCAAGCCGAGCACGAGGAGGCAATGGCGCTGCTCGGAATCCTGATGGCTCGTGGCATTGGGACCCGCAAGAGCCTTGCAAGAGCTCGGCGCTGGCTCGCACGCGCAAACGCGGACGGGGACTATCCGCAGGCAGGCCGCGCTCTTGACGATCTCGAGGCTGCCGAGCCGCTCGACGTCGTGCGCTCAGCACCTTGGCGACGAAGGGGGCAACGATGACGAAGCGCTCGATAGATCTGGCGGCGGTCCGGCAGGCCCGGTCGTCGCTCCGCAAGCTCGCCGAAGACTTCCCGGAGCTCCGGGCTTTCTCGAGCCGAGCGAACCGGGCGAAGTGGGAAGACGCATTGGAGGACGTGATGGCGACGAAGAAGACCGGCGGCGTGTCGGATGAACAGCTCGTGGTGAGGCTGCCGAAGGCGCTCCTCGACCGTGTGGACGCCTACGCGGAGCGGCTCCGGGAAGAGCAGCCCGGCCCGGCGTGGAAGCGGTCCGACGTGGTGCGCATGCTCCTCGCGCGCGCCCTCGACGCCCTGGAGCCGAAGGGGCGCAAGCCCAAGGGCTGAAGACGTAAGCGGCCCCGCGACGCGCCAACGTCCGGGGCCATGGCTCGCAACCTGAGTAGGAGGTCACGAACATGAAGACGGATAGCACGACGACTGAGGCCACGACCGAGCTCCGCGAGATCCTCGAAGAGCTTTACTTCACGCTCGAGGAAGCCGAAGCGGCGATCGCTCCGGAGCTCATCGACCATGCCCGGTCGCGCTACGTGGCCGCGATGCGATGCGTCCGCGAAGTGGAGCGCCGGTACGACCTCGACACGGGCAAGGTTGAGGAGGTGCGCCGTGGCGAGTGAGAAGACCGGACCGGTCTTCTCCGTCGCTTCGATGAACACCAAGCGGAAAGACCGCTACTTCTACGCGGTCTGGCGCTCCGCGGCGGATCCGTACAATCCGAGAGGAGGCAGGACCGCGGAGGCGACGCTCGACGTGGTCGACCCAATCGCGAGCGGATGGCGCACGTCGCGAGCTGAAGCCGTCGCCGCAGCGCTGGAAGTTGCACCGAACGCGACCGAGCTTCCCGCGATGGTCGCTCAGGCACATCCGCACCATGCGAAGAGCCGGGACAGGGCCAAGGATCTCGCAACGAAGTACATCCTCCCGGAGATCGAGCGGAGTGCGCGGCTGCTTGCGGTGGCACGCTCTCGCGACGCGCGAAGGTTGCTGCAATTCTACAACTTGGAGCGGGACACGCTCTTTGGGTATGAGAGCAGCGTCGCCGCGTTCGCGTACGCGATTCGTCTTCTGTTCGGAGAGGCCACCAAGAGTGACTCCGAATTGGCGGCGTTCGCGTTCGTCGATGACCTTGTGGCCAGCGTGATGGCGCGGACGGCAAAGGTCTCGCGCCATGGGTAGGCCCCGAACAGGCACCCTTGAGCCGGCAGGCGCGTGGCCGTCCGGGGCCCCGCGCTGGCGCTTCCGGCTCCGCCTCGCCGATGGGACGAAGTCCGAGCGTTTCGAGCTCCCGGAGGGCTACGACGAGCGCCAGGCGCGCGCCCAGGTGGCGAAGTACCAGGCTGACGAGGACGTTCACGGCGGCATCCTGAACGCAAAGCGCGAGAAGCAGCGCGAGCGCTCGGCCGCCGCGGGCGTGGCGTGCGAGGGGGAGACGTGCGACGCCTGGTTCGCTCGGTACGCGGAGCTCCGCACGGCGCTCGGTACGCGGAGCGAGGGACACGTGGACGTGTGGCGGCGCTGGGTGTCGCCGATCATCGGCACGAAGCCGATCGCGAGCCTTACGCGCACCGACATCATCGCCGTCCGCGACAGACTGACCGGGGCACGGACAGACGGGGAGATCGCCGCCAAGACCGCCATGACCGCGTGGTCCGTCGCGGTGACCGCACCGCTCTCGCGCGCGTTCACGGACGACGACCCGCGGCACGCCCCGGTCCGTGTCGGCCCGTACAGCGCGAACCCCGCGCACGGCGTGAAGCCTCCGGTGTCCGGCGACGACATCGCAGAGGACGAGCGGGAACGGCAGGCGCTCGAACCGGACGAAGCGGACGCGCTCCTCAGGCTCGCGACGGTCCCGCTCGCGACGCAGCGCCTCTACGCCTGGGCCATGTTCACCGGCGTCCGACCCGCTGAGCTGTATGGGCTCGACTGGACGGACGTGCGAGAGCGCGTGATCAAGGTGCAGCGCGCGCGAGCCATGCGGGCATCCGAGGACGAGACGCGGGCGACGAAGAACCGGCAGAGCATCCGCGACGTCCCGATCCATCCGCACCTTGCACCGCTCGTGGAGGCGATGCGGCGCGAGGCAGGGGACACCGGACGTGTCTTCCCGCTGACGCATGCACGGGAGGCCGAGCGCCGCGCGGGTGAGCTCAGGGCGTACTTGAAGGCCGCCGGCATCACGCGCGCAGAGCTCCACGAGGGCACGCCCACGCTCCAACCCTTCGACGTCCGCTCCTTCCGCACGTGCTTCGCAACGTGGTGCGCCCGGTCCGGCTTCGACAGCGCATGGATCGACGCCTGGCTAGGACACGCCCCGAAGACGACCGCCGCCAAGCACTACATGAAGGCGACGGGCGAGCTCCTGGCCGGCGTCTTCCCACGGCTCCCGAAGGCCCTGCTCGGCGGGAATGGGCCAGCCATTGGCCCAAGGCGTCCGCAAGTGCCCGCAACAAAAAGGACACGGCCCGGAGGTCATCCGGGCCGTTTGCAGGGGAACACGAAGCTACTGACGGGGGAATCTGTGTTGGGCGTACGCGATCACTCGCCGAGGGCGTCGCTCGCGAACTCGTCGGCGTCGAAGTCCTCGTCGCCGGCCTCCTCCTCCTCTTCCTCTTCCGCTTCCTCACTCTTGGTGAGGACGGGGAGGCGGCGCTTTCCGACGGGGCCCTCGTCGACGTAGTCGCGGAGGGCGTTCATGTCCTTGAGCGCCTGGAGCTTGGCAAGGCCCTTCACCTCGACCTGGCGAATGCGCTCGCGGGTCAGGTTCATGATGGCGCCGACCTCTTCGAGGGTCGTGCCGCCGCGATCGGCGACGTCGAGGGCGCACGTCTCGGTCATCTCCCAGACCTCGAGGTCGGGGAAGTTCAGCTTGATGGCGCCGGTGCGCGCGGAGACGTCGAGATAGAGGTGGTGCTTGCAGGAGACGAACGGGCACGGGCGCTCGCCTTCGAGGCACTCGGCGCGCGTCTTCGGCTTGATGACGTCCTCGACGTCCGGGTAGAGGAGACGGCCGAGCTCGAGCTCGCGCTTCGTCATCCGCTTCACGCTGATGGTGCGCGCGCGGACGTCGCGCTTGCGACGCGAGCGGCGCTGCTCACGCGTGACCGCCTTGTCGTCGTCGTTGACATCGGCCTGGAGGGCGAGCGCGCCTTCGGTCTGAAGTGAGGTCTCGTCACCCTGGACAGCGTCATCCCGCTCCGGCGTCCCCAGGGAGATCGATTCCGTCACCTCGATCCTCTCCCCCGTTTCGACTTTCGCGTCCATCTGCTCCTCCATCCACTTCCGCTGCGCTTCGCTCATGGGGGGCTGCAGGGCGCAGCTCTCCCCGGGCAGCACGCTGAGCGGACCTCTGTCCCACAGCGCGCCACCTCGACTTCCGATTCCGTTTCGATGAGCGCCCCCGACGCGCTCTAAAAACTTCAGGGACTGCTGACGGCTTTCCGGCTCGCGTCCACGCGGGTGAAGCTGCATGGAAGGCGATTCGGCGGAACGGATCCCGGCAGCACCAACCTCGTGCGCGGGGCCCGAACCGTTCGCTTTGAAGCTACTGATGAGGGTCGAGTGAAACGAAGACGACGGCTCTCTCCCCCGCTGGTCAGGGCACCAGCCTCGAGCGTATCGTCCGAGAAACCAACTTCGACCAACCTGCCTCTAGCGGTAAGAACCGTCTGCAAGGCCGCCTGGCGAGGTTTCCCTTCCAGTTGTCCCCATGGAGTCCATGGAGTCCCTGGTCGATGGAAATCACCGGCGTAGGTCCGACCCGAGCGACAATATTCTGGACGAAAGACGAGGGTCAACGACGCGAGCGGCTTTTTTTTGCCGCTTTCCATTATGGAGCTGAGTACGCGCGGTTAGTGACGTCGCTATGACAAACAATGTCCTAGCCTCCCCGCTCGAGTTTGCTCGATGGAAGCTCATCCGCCAGCGCGTTCGATCTCGGCCTCGTCCTCGCCTCGTCCATGAGCGCGTGCATGGAAGCACTGCGTCGAAGACCTGCGCCCTTTGACGATCGGATCGTCGCAAACTCCGTCGAGCGCCGTCCAGGAACCTGCGGCCGGACGGCGCTCGAGCACACCCGTGCTATGGTCCGGCGCGATGCTCGTACCGAAGGACGTCTCGGCGCGGGGTGCGCGGATTCGCTTCGTCGAAGCGGGCGCGGGTACGCCGCTCCTCTTCGTGCACGACTTCGCCGCGACGCGCGAGATGTGGACGGCGTCCATTACGCGTCTCGCACAGAGCTTCCGCGTCGTCGCTCCGGATCTCCCCGGCTTCGGCGCGAGCGAGAAGCCCGATCCGCTTCGCTACGCTTATGGATGGGACGCCTTCTCCGACTCGCTCTTCGATCTCGTCGCAGCCCTCGGTCTCGGCCGGGTCCACGTGTGCGGACACGGGATGGGCGGAGGCGTGGCCCTCTCGCTCGCGGCGCGCCATCCCGCGCTCGTCCACAAGCTGGTTCTCACATCCGCCCTCGTCTATCCGCCGCAGGACCACGCGCTCGACCGCGCGGGAAGAGTCCCGCTCGCCGGCGGTCTTCTCTGGCGGCAGCTCATGGGACGAACGCTCTTCCGGGCGTACGTGCAGAGCACTGTGTATTCGGGCGCTTCGCGCATCCCCGCCGGCAGGCTCGAGGAGCTGTACGAGGCGTTCAACGCTCCCGCAGGACGTCAGGCGGCACATGCGACACTCGTGTCCATCGCCGACACGAGACCGCTCGTCGCCCGCCTGCCTCGGGTCACCGCCGAGACGCTGGTGATCTGGGGTCGCGACGACGAGGTCGCTCCGGTGGAGCACGGGCGCCGGCTCGCGCGCGAGCTCCATGGGCGCTTCGAGGTCCTCGAGTGTGGCCGCTGTCCACCGGACGAGGTCCCGGACGCCTTCGCCACCGCGCTCTCCTCCTTCCTCGAAGCGACGCCGTCGAAGCGGGCTCACGGCCGGGCTGCCGCGCAGCGTTGACCGATGGACGCCCGTTTCGCGGCCCTCCTCACGAGTGTGCGGACCGGCTTCGGGCGCTTCCGCAGCATCCGCGCGGGGGCGTTCTTCGTCGGGCTGCTCGTCCTGCTCGCGATCGTCGGACCGCTCGTCTCGCGTCACGACCCGTACACGAGCGACTTCACCAGCGGCGTCACGCCCGAGTTCCTGCCCGTCGGGCCGAACGCGAGCTACTGGCTCGGGACCGACCGCCTCTTCCGCGACGTCTTCGCGCGGCTCGCGACCGGGGCGCGCCTCTCCCTGTCGATCGGGATCGCGGCCACGGTCATCGCCACCCTCATCGGCAGCGTCGTCGGAATGCTCGCGGGCTGGTACCACGAACGATGGCTCGACACGGCGCTGATGCGCGTCGTCGACGTCGGCCTCGCCTTCCCTTTCCTCCTCATCGTGATGGCGCTCGGCGCGGCGCTCGAACGGACGACGGCGTCGACGATCTTCCTCACGCTCGGCCTCACCGGCTGGCTCGGCGTCGCGCGCATCGTCCGGTCGAAGACGCTCCAGGTCCGGAGCCTCGACTACATCCTTGCCGCGCGGTCTCTCGGGCAGTCGACGCCGCGGATCTTGCTTCGCCACGTGCTGCCGAACATCGCGGGCCCGATCGTCGTCGTCGCGACGATCCTGGTCGCGCAGATGATCATGGCCGAGAGCGTCCTCTCGTATCTCGGCGCCGGCATCGCTCCGCCCGCCCCGACCTGGGGCCACATGCTCTTCGAAGGACAGGACTACCTCGGGGCCGCGCCGTGGATCTCGGGGGCGCCCGGCGTCGCCATCCTGCTCTCCGTCCTCGGCTTCAACCTCCTGGGTGAAGGGCTGCGCGATGCGCTCGATCCGCGCAAGGCGTGAGCCTCGGCGAGCCGCGATCGCCGCGGCTGCGCTCGCGCTCCTCGGCGGCGTCGCGTGCACGCGCGATCTGCCCGCGCCGATCCCGTCGGCCAGCGGCGACGCCAGCGAGCCTCGACGCGGCGGGGTGCTCGAGCTCGCGAGCTTCGGCGACGTGCGCGCCTCGATCGATCCGGCGAACATCGCCGACGGGCTCGCGCCGCAGGTCGTCGCGCAGATCTTCGCAGGCCTCGTCGACTACGACAGCGATGGGAAGATCCAGCCCGACATCGCCGAGCGCTGGACGGTCGAGGACGAAGGCAAGACGTTCCGCTTCTTCCTCCGGCCCGGCGTCCGCTTCCATGACGGCGACGAGGTCACGGCGGAGGACGTGAAGCGCTCGGTCGAGCGCGCGCTGCACGCGAGCGCGCCCAACCCCTACGCGTCGTACTTCTCGTCGATCGTCGGCTTCGACGAGCTCAATGCAGGCAAGGCGGAACACCTGCAGGGCGTCACCACGGAGGGGCGGTACGTCGTTGCGTTCCACCTGAAGGAGCCCGACGCCACGTTCCTGCGGATGCTCGCGCTCCTCGTGCTGCGTCCGGTCTGCAAGAGCGGAGGCGCGCGGTACACGGACACCTGGCACCCCTGCGGCGCGGGTCCGTTCAAGCTCCCGCCGAACGGCTGGCAGCGCGGCCACACGCTCGCGCTCGTCCGCCATGACGGCTACTTCCGGCCCGGGCTCCCTCATCTCGACGGCGTCCGCTGGACCTTCCACGAGAACCAGAACAGCCAGACGTTCAAGTTCCTCCGCGGTGACCTCGATGTCCTCCGGGACTTCGTCACGCCGGATCTCCTCCGCTTCCGCAGTGACACGCGGTGGCAACCCTTCGCCGAGTCGGCGGACGGGCGTCAGATCCTCGGCGAGACGATGAACGTCGAGATGCCGCCGTTCGACAACGTCGAGATCCGGCGCGCCGTCGCCGCGGGGATCGACCGCGACGCGCTCCGCAAGGTCCGCGCGGCCAACTTGACCGCGGCCCACCAGCTCGTCCCGCCGGGCGTGTTCGGCCACGAGCCTGCGCTCGACGGCCAGCGCTACGACTACGAGGCCGCGCTCGAGCACATGCGACGTGCCGGGTATCCGTACGATCCGATCACGAAGACGGGCGGGTGGCCCCACGTGATCCCGTACCTCGTCTACAAGCAGGGCCTGCAGGAGTTCATGGGCCAGGTCCTCGCGCAGCAGCTCGAGAAGATCGGCCTCCGCATCGAGCTCCGGATCGTCAACTACCCCACCTTCATGGCGCTTCGCGGGCGGCGCAAGACATCGGCGTTCGGTCCGGGGTTCTGGATGCAGGACTACCCGGATGCGATGTCGTTCCTCGAGCCGATGTTCCATACGAAGTCGATCGGCAACGAGGACTCCAACAACTGGTCGTTCTACTCGAACCCGCGCGTCGACGAGCTCATCGACCGCGCGCACCGGGAGCTCGACGACGATCGTCGCAAGAAGCTCTACGACGAGACCCAGAAGATCCTGATCGACGACGCGCCCTGGGCCTTCACCGCGAGCTTCCAGTACTACACGCAGCGGCAAGGCTACGTCCGCGAGCACCGCACGCACCCGATGTGGATGCACGACCTCTCGCGGACGTGGCTCGATCGCGCCGCGGGACCGATCGCCGGACGCGCCATCTTCTCCGAGCGGGGGGTCGCAGCGCTGCTCGGTGAACGGCCGCCGCCAGAGCCGCGCACGGGAGCGGGCCGATGAAGCGCCTCGCGCAGCGGCTCGCATGGGCCGTCTTCGTCGTGTGGGCGACCGTCTCGCTGGCGTTCCTCGTCAACAACGCGCTGCCTGCCGATCCGGCGCGCATGATCGCGGGGCAGCAGGCGCCGCCCGCTGCGGTCGCGAAGATCCGCAACGACCTCGGCCTCGATCGGCCGCTCTACGTGCAATACGCACGCTTCTTCGGGCGGCTCGTCCACGTCGGGCCGTCGACGTTCTCACCGAAAGATCCCGAGCACGGGACGTGCGGCAACCTCGGTCCGCTGCATCTCGATCTCGGCCGGAGCTACCAGCAACGGCGGCCGGTGATGACGATCCTCGCCGAACGCGCTCCACGCACGCTGCTGCTCGCGTTCACGGCGGCCATCGTCCAGGCCATCGTCGGCGTCGCCGCGGGCGTCATCGCGGCGGCAAAGAAGCGGAAGGCCGCCGATCGGGTCGCCGTGTCGCTCAGCCTGCTCGGCGTGAGCACGCCGACGTTCGTCATCGGGCTCTTCCTCCAGTGGCTGTTCGCGTTCGAGCTGCGCATCTTTCCGATCGACGGCTACGGCGAGACGACCGCAGAGCATGCCCTCGGGCTCGTCCTTCCCGCGATCACGCTCGGTGTCTTCGGCGCTGCCTATTACACGCGCATCGTGAGAGACGAGATGATCGGCGAGCTTTCGCACGACTACGTGCGGACGGCGCGCGCCAAAGGGCTCGGACGGGCCGCGGTCGTCGTTCGCCATGCCCTGCGAAACGCGCTGATGCCGATCGTGACGATCTTCGGGCTCGAGGTCGGCACGCTCGTCGGCGGCGCGATCGTCACCGAGAGCGTCTTCCGCTGGCCCGGTATCGGCTCGCTCAGCGTCGATGCGATGCTCGACCGCGATGGTCCGCTGATCATGGGCTGCGTCGTCGTGACGTCCACGGCGGTCGTCCTCTCGAACCTCGCCGTCGATCTCGCCTACGCGCTTCTCGACCCACGCGTGCGCCGTCGCTGAGCAGCGCTGCCAGCCGGAGCGCTGCGAGCGCTGCGAGCGTTACGAGAGGACGCTCACTCCTTGATGCCTGCGCGCTGCTTGCACTCCGCGGCGCGCGGATGGGCCGCAGCCTTGCGGGCGCAGCTCCGGTACGCATCGACCGCCTGCTGCTTCTTCCCCATCCCCTCGTAGGCGGCTCCGAGGGTGAGCCACGCATCGGCGTTGCCAGGATCTTGCTGCGTCGCGAGGAAAGCGAGCTGAGCGGCGCGCGTGCCCTGCTTCTCGTCCTTGTCCTTGCCCTCGAGCGCGCGCTGCGCGGCCTGGGTGATCGATTCGGACGAGAGGCTCGATCCGGTGGTGGTCGGCGTTGCCGTTGCCGTCGCCGTTGGCGTCGCTGCCGCTGCCGGCGTCGCTGCCGTCGTCTCCGCAGGCGGCCGCGGACGCGCGCTCGCAGTGCTCGTCGTCGTGCTCGGCGCCTCGGCGGTCCTGACCGCTGCAGGGGCCGTTGCGCTCGCCGGTGCGGCCGTCCTCGGCTCCGCCGGCGTGGCGGTCGCGGTCGTCGCGGTCGTCGCGGGTGCCGCTTCAGCGGTCTTCGCCACGCTCGCCGATGCCGCGATCGCCGCCGATGCGCTCGTCGTCGGGACGGGTTTGATGGTGAGCCCTTCGGCCGTGTCGTGCACGCCTCGGTACTGATAACGCGCGACGAGGATGCCCGCGCAGGCAGCGAGCGTGATGCTCATCAGGCCGATCGCGACCTTGCGCCCGCTGAGGCGCCCGCCGTCGTCGGGGCGCTGGCTCGGATGCCCGTTCGCCCACGCAGCCTCTGCCGCTCGTCCCTCTGCGCCTTCCGCCGATCGGTGCCTCGGCGGGATCGTGGGCGAGCTTCGGCGCCCGGCCACCTCGGCGTCCTCTGCGGTCGCCGGCTGCGTGCTCGACATGTCGTTCTCCGTCGAAGCGGCCGAGTCCTCCGAGGCCGCGCTCCGCGCATTCGTCTTCTCGTTCACTTCGTTGACCGAGTCGCTCGATTCGGCTGCCTCGGAGGCAAGCGCCGACGACGCGGCGGCCACGAGCTCCTCGCCGTCCTCGCTGACCTCGAGCGGCTTCGCCGACTCGATGGTCGCCGCGGTGCTCTCTCCAGGGAACATCCCGGTGAACATCGGCTCCGTCTTCGTCGAGCTCTCCGTCACGACCGGAGCGTCAACGGTCGTCGCCTCGTCGGCCTCCGCCTCTTCGCGCGGCGCGGCGTCGATCGACGACGGCGACGCGACCACGAGTCCCCCCGACGGGACCTCGACGCGATCGCTGTCGCGTTCGACTCGAGGATCGAGCGGATACGGCTGCGTGTCGACCGGTTTGGGAATCGCCGCCGCGCCAGCCCCCGTAACCCCCGCAGGACCCGCCGCGATCGGCGCGACCTCGGGCAGCCGCAGCGTCTTCACGAGCCCGATGGCTGCGATGGGCGTGCCCCCCATCCCCTTCGACGACGCCGGGCCACGCTGTTCCCGACCCCGCGGGGTGCGCGGGATGCGCGGAATGCCAATGCGCGGCACCACCGGTCCGGCGGCACCTGGCGACGTCGGCAGCGGCAAGGGTCGCGTCGGCGACACCGGCCCGCTCGACTCGCTCGACTCGCTCTCGCGCGGCGGTGGTGACGGCGCGACGTCGCGGACGGTCGCCTCGGGGACGTCACGCGCTTCCGCCGCGGGCGGCGGCATGGTCGTCGTCGTCGCCGGCGCGAGCTCCGACATCGCCACCGGGACGACGCGCTCGGGCGTAGGTGTCTTCGCCGGCACGAGCAGGCTCTCGAAGTACAGCTTCGAGAGCGTCGACAGCGTCGAGAGATCTTCGAACGGCGAGTCGTCGACGACGTCCGCGAGCGTCCGCCGGCCGTCGAGCAGCCGGAGGATGCCGTTTAGCTCATCGGGGATCTCGCTCAGTCGATCGAGCAGTCGCTCGTGATCGACCTCGAACACCATCGAGAGCGGCGGAAGCTGCTCGATGAGACGCCCCCACTCGTCAGCGCGCCGCATGCCTTCCATGACCAGGGCGGACGTTCCGACCTCGACGACGTCTTCCCGATCCAGCGGCCCGAAATCGACCTCGAAGTCCGCTTCGCTCCACACGAGAAGGCGATAGACCGCCTCTTCGCCGCGCAGCGTCCCGACCTCGGCGTCGATCACCTTGCCGTCCCTGAACCACACGTAACCGAGGGACGAAGCGCCGCTGCTCTTGAACGTGATCGAGCCGCTCTTTCGCGAGATCTCGAACGTCTGCAGCAGATCGACCACGGTCATGTCGTGGATCGAGCCGGCAAACCTCGTCCGCAAGGTCGACGGCTTCTGCGAGACGATGGCGTCCTGCGCGCGGCGCGCGAGCACGACGTTCACCCGAGCGAGCAGCTCGCGGACGAAGATCGGCTTCGTGAGGTAGTCCTCGACGCCGAGCTCGAGCCCGCGAATCTTGTCTTCGACCGAGCGCTGCGTCGCGAGGAAGATGACCGGGATCGCCGCAAGCTCGGGCTTGTCCTTCAGACGACGGACCAGCCCGTAACCGTCGAGCTTCGGCAGCCGCGTATCGCAGATGACGAGATCGGGGAGCTGCGCCTCGACCACGTCGAGCGCGGATTGACCGTCCTCGACGCACGCGACGTTGTAACCAGCCTTCCGGAGGCTGACCTCGACGACCCGCATGCTGCGCGGGTCGGCATCGACAAGGAGGATCTTCTTCTTGGCCACGCGCCGCCCGCTCTCGTCCAGGATCCGCCTCGGGTCACCCTCCCGTCAACGTTTCCGACGGCATACCCTGTCGACGTCAGCGTTTCCAGGGGTCCGGGAAGTCATCGGCGCGAGCGGCGGGCCGCGCGCTGGTCGCTGGCTTCGCCAGAGGAGCCGGAGAAGGCGCCGTCGAAGAAGCAGCCGCCGGCAGGCGCGCCTTCCCCTGCACGCTCGCGGCCGCGGGCGCCACGTTCGCGGCCGCAGGCGCCACGTTCGCGGCCGCAGGCGCTGAGCTCCCGGCCGCAGTCCCCACGTTCCCGGCCGCAATCCCCACGTTCGCGGCCGCTGGCGCTGAGCTCGCGACCGCTGGCGCCACGTTCGCGGCCGCGGGCGCTGTGGCGGAGGAAGGCGTCGAAGGCTCGGCGCTCTCGCGTGGGGCCATCGCGCTTGCGTGCGCCGGTGCGGTCGTCACCGCTGAGCTCGCGGCGGGCGGAGACGTCTCGAGTCGCGCAGCCGCTGCAATGGAATCGGCGGGCGGCGAGGCGATCGCGCTGGCGCTGGCGGAGGTCCTGGACGTCCACAACGCGACCAGCGCCGCGCCGGCGGCGAGCGTCGCGCACGCGGACGCCGCGCCGATGACGAAGAGGCGCTTCCGACGGGCGTCCGCGGCCACTCGACGTCCGACCGAGAGCTCGATGCGGTCGGCCGTCGTCATCGTGCCGAGCTTCACGGTGGTCCGTGCAGCGGGCTCGAAGCGTGCCGTCGGCTGCGGCCGACCAGACGCGGCCTGGTCGAGCACGCGCGCGAACGCCTCCATCGACGCGTAACGAGCTGCCGGGTCTTTCTCGAGCGCGCGCATCACGATCGCCTCGAGCTCGCCGAGCTGGATCCCAGAGGGCGCGACCATCCGTGGGGGCGTCTGGAAGAGGTGCTTGGTGAGGACGCCCATGTACGTGTCCGCCTCGAAGGGAACGCGTCCGGTGACCATCTCGAAGAGGAGCACCCCGAGCGAATAGACGTCCGCGCGACCGTCGATCGTCTGGCCGCTCGCCTGCTCCGGCGACATGTAATAGGGCGTCCCGAACACGATCCCCGGCCGCGTGAGCTTGCTGCCGCCCACGATCTTCGCGGCGCCGAAGTCGACGATCCGGATCTCGTCCTCGAGGGCGCGCTTGCCGACGAGGAACACGTTGTCCGGCTTCAGATCGCGGTGAATGACGTTCGCGGCATGGGACGCCGCGAGGGCGTCGGCGACCTGCTTCGCGATCGCGAGCGCCGTCCGCGGCGGGATCGGTCCCCGAGCACGGATGCGCGTCGCCAGCGTCTCGCCTTCGAGCAGCTCCATGACGAAGTACGGGACGCCGTCCTCCATGTCGCCGAAGTCGGTGATGGCGACGACGGACGGGTGCTTCACGGCGGCGGTGGCCCTCGCCTCGTGGACGAAGCGCTGCGCGAGATCCACGTCCGTCGCGAGATCGCGTCGGAGGACCTTCATCGCGAACAAGCGATCGAGCGTGACGTGGCGGACCTTGTAGACGGTCCCCATCCCGCCCTCTCCGAGCGGCTCGAGCACCTCGTAACGACCGTCGACCCGCAGATGGGCACGCGGATCGCCGGCCTTGTCCCAAGTGCTCGTCGAGAGCGCAACACCGTCGAACGGACAGAACGCCGCGTCGATGCCGAAGCGCGCGCCGCACTCGGCGCAGCGTTTCACTTCGACGGTGATGTCCTTGATTGTGTCAGCCTCCGGCATCGCCCGCGTCGTCCGGAGGCGCGGATGCATCGTCCTCCGTGCCGGAGTCAGGGCGTCCGTGCGCGGGTCGGTCTCCAGCATCGGGCTCGCGGCAGACGCCTTCCGAACAGATCAGACTGCCGCCACAGTCGGAGCTGCGCGTGCACGGAGCGTTCGGGCCGCCGTTCGGGGTGTCGACGCCCCCGCAACCGGGATCCCTCAGCCCGAGCGCGACGAAGGCGAACGCGGTGAACGTCTGCCGGAGCACGATTCGATTGTACGCCGACGGACCGCGTCTGCCGAGCCCGCATCCGCCGCCGACGATGTCGGACGGATGACGCCACGCGACATGCTCCCTCGTTCACGACCGCCTCGCGAACGCAGGGAGCACGCGAGGTCCGGTCAGCGGGCCGAGAGTGGGGCCTGCGCGCCCGCGGGGGTGCCGCAGTTCGCACAGAACTTCGCCGCGCCGAGGAGCTCCTGACCGCAGCCGGTGCAGAACTTCTTGGCCTGCGCCAGGGCCGTTCCGCACTCCGCGCAGAACTTCCCGCCGGGCTGCCGCGTCTGGCAGCTCCCGCACGTGACGGTCGCGCCGCCAGGCGAGAACTGCGGAGGCGCCGCCATCGCCGGCTGCGGCTGCATCGCCCCGGACATCGCGTTGGCCATGTTCACGCCCATCGCCATCTGGATGCCCGCCCCCGCGACGCCACCGTCGACGCCGTGCGTGGCCATGCCCTGCCCGGCGCCCATCATGGCCTGACCGGCAGCGTAGTTGTTGTAGTTGCCCGCGAGGTTCTGAACGTACCGAGCGTCCTGGCTGTACTTCTGATCGAGCTCGAACTGCTTCGCCTTCGCCTGGGCTTCGGCGATCTTGATCCCGCGGTTCGCCTTCGCGACCTCGGCGTTCGCCGCGACGAGGCGCTGGCGATCGTCCTCGCTGAAGTTGATGTTGAACTGGCCCATCTGCAGGATGCGGACGCCGATGTCCTGCAGGTCCGGCGCGTTCGCGACGAACGCGTTCGACAGCTTGCTGGTGAGGCTCACGGCCTGGAGGACGCTCTTGCCCTCGACCTCGCAGAGCTCGCCCAGCGTGGTCTTCACGCCGTTCATGAACAGGCCCTTGATCCAGTGGAGGACCTGGTCGTTGTCGCCCTGCGCCGCCTGGCCGGTGTAGCCGAGGATGAAGCGGACGGGATCGGTCACGACGAGCGAGAACTCACCGAAGATGCGCGGGATGACCTGCTCCTGCGTGAGCGGGTCGATCATGTCGCCGATCGGTCCGCCGAACGGGATGCTGCGCACCGGCGCGGTCTTGACGAAGAAGATCTCGCTGATGAAGACGTCGCCGCCGGTGAACTTGTTGACGATGTTGTTGAGGAACGGAATGTTCTGCGTCGACAGCGTGTGCCGACCGGGCGGCAGCACGCCGACGACCCTGCCGTCCTTGAAGAACACCGCGCATTCGTCGCTGTCGACCGTGAGCTGCGACCAGAAAGGGAAGTTCTGATCCGGATGCTTGTAGACGATGAGGTGCTTGAAGTGGTCCGGACGCGCGATCATCATTTCGCGCACGCCGTTCTTCACGAAGTCCATCACGCCCATCGTCGACTCTCCTCTTTCCCGTTCTGCACGCGCCGTTCAGGCGAGCACGCGCAATGGAAACATCTGCAAGCGCGAAGGTAAATCCACGATCGCACCTTCGCCAGGTCGCGTCGCGTCTGGTCCCGTCTGGTCTGGTCTCGTCTCGCCTCGCCTCGTCTCGCCTCGTCTCGTCTCGTCTCGTCTCGCCTCGCGCTGAATGTCATCCGTTCGGGTGAAGCGAGCGCGGTGGCTGGCGTGCCTCCGCTCATGCACGTAAGCTCCGAGCTGTCGTGAGTGTGAGCGTCCCCGCCATCGACCCCTCGACCCTTCCCGGGCCGGCACAGAAGATCCTCGATCCGTCCGGGCCGCCGCCGCTCAAGGCGATGGCGGCCAAGGGTCTCGTCCCCGGCCTTCCGCCGACCGCGATCCTCGCCGTCGTCGTCGTCCTCTCGCAAGGCGCCGACGCAAACGCGGAGACGGCGAAGAAGACGCTCGAGAAGCTGCCGCCGCCGCTCATCAACGGCGCGCTCGCGTCACCGGACCTGCATCCCGGAGTCCTCGACGCGCTCGGGCCGCTCTACGCGACCGACGCGGCGATCTCGGAGAAGGTGCTGCAGCACCCGGCCATCGTTGCGGACACGGTCGCCGCGATGGCCGGCATCGCGACCGAAGGCGTCTGCGAGCTCATCGCGACGAACGAGGAGCGGCTCCTCGCCCATCCGACGATCATCGAGAAGCTCTACCTCAACAAGAACTGCCGCATGTCGACGGCAGACCGCATCCTCGAGCTCGCGGTCCGCAACGACATCGAGCTCGCCATCCCGGCGTTCGCCCAGGCGAAGCAAGCGATCCAGGGCGAGCTCATCGCCGAGCCGACGGAAGAGCGCTCGTTCGACGACGAGCAATTCGACGACCTCGCCGCCAAAGCGAAGGAGCTACAGCTCGCCGACGGCGAGGACACGCACGAGCTCAACCCGGAGACCGGCCAGGAGGAGGTCATCGCGAAGGCCCGTCCGCTCCACGCCATCTGGGCGGAGCTCCGGCCGGCCGCGAAGATCCGTTTCTTGAACGTCGCGACGATGAAGCACTACGACCAGCACGGCAGGGAGATCGGCGAAGAGCGCTACGACGTGAAGGCGCTCCGGATGCTCGGCGTGCGCGATGCCAACCCGCTCGTCGCCGTCGCTGCGCTCAGCACGGCCGGCGTCAGCGACGCCGAGATCGTGCGCATCGCGGGCCTTCGCAACGTCGCCGAGGACGTCCTCCGCGAGATCGCGATCAACAAGGAGTGGACGCGCCACTACATGGTGAAGTTCAACCTCGTCGCGAACCCGCGCACGCCGTTCGGTCACGCCTCCAAGTTCGTCCTCCACCTGCGGGAGAACGACATCAAGACGCTGGCGAAGAGCAAAGAGGTCAGCGGCGCGATCCAGACCGCCGCGAAGCAGCAGCTGGCGCGGAAGGGGAAGTAGGAGAGAGCACGCCTCAGGCTTCAGGCCTCAGGCCGCGCTCAGCGGCCGATGCCCCAGATTTCCCCTGTGGCCCACGTCGAGTCGAGGAGGGAGAGTACGACGTGCACGACCTCTTCGGGGGTGCCGAAGCGGCCTAGCTGCGAGCGCGTCGCGAGGCGGTGCTGGCGGAGCGGATCGGCATCGGCTTCGGGGTCCGCGACGATGCCGAGCTCCACGATGTTCACGCGGACGTCCGGCGCGAGCTCGACGGCGAGCGCGCGAAGGCCCGTCTTCACGGCGCCCTTGGCCGTCAGATACGCGACGTGGTGCTCGTAAGGGCGGGTCGTGCCCGCATCGCCGAGCGCGACGACGGCGCCTTGCGCCTTCGCGAGATCGCCGGCGAGCGCGTGGACGAGGAGCAGCGGCGCGATGCAATGCACCGTGAGCGTCCGCTCGAGATCCTCACGCCGAAGCTCGTCGAACGGCGTCCGCGGGAACGGACCGCACGCGAGCACGATGTCGTCGACGCTCCCGCGGTCGTCCGTCGGAGGGAGCTCCGCCCGGAGGCCCTCGACGATCTGCGCGACCGCATCGCGGTGCGTGAGGTCCGCGCAAACGAGGTGCGCCGGGCCCCGGCCGCGATCGAGCGACGCGGCGAGCTGCTCGAGCTTGTTGGGATCGCGCGCGGTGAGGACGACCTCGTCGCCGCGGTCGGCCAGGGCTTCGGCGATCGCCACGCCGAGGCGGCCCGTCGCTCCGACGACGAGAACCCTGCGACTCTGCCGCGCCTGCGACGGGTCCTTCTTGGCGGAGGGCTGCCGAGCATCCCGGATCATGTGTTCCCTATACCTCACTTCGGGCCCCGCCGGCCTTTCGGCGCGCGTCGGGGACGCCGATCGCCGCAAGGATACGTGAAGACCGACCCTCTGGCGCCCGCCTCGCCGCGAGAGACTGCGCCAGTCTGCGAGAGGATTCTGCGAGACGCTCTCGAGAGGATCTCGAGAGGATCTCGAGATGACCTCGAGAGGAAGGTGTCGCGCGAACCGATTCGAGTGTAGAAAGGGGGGCAATGAGCGAGAAGGGCGGCGGGAGCCCGCCAGAGTCACCGCACCTGTCGCATGCGGAGATCACGCAGCTCTGGGCAAAGTTCCGGGCCGGTGAGGTCATCCGTTGCCCGCGCGACACCGCCGGAATGGCGCTCGCGGTCGACGGCGCAGCGAAAGCGTACCGTCTCGTCTGCACCCAGTGCGGCCTCGCCTCCCCCTGGTTCGGGACGACGCCGAGCGGCCTCGTGTTCCGGAGCCCGCCGGCGACCGTGAGCCCGAACGGCAACCCGCACGACGAGTAGCGGCCACGTCCGGGCGCCGCTCATCGCGCGTGCCCCGCTTGCTGAGGCCTCGAGCGTCCGTGCTCTCGCAGCCGCGCGCTCCTCGTGAGCCGTGCGCGTCGTACCGGGCCTCGAACGCCCAGCGGAGCACGGGAGCGGAGCCTTGACTTGGAGTACATCGGACTCAATATGAGCTTCGAGGCTCGACCACATGCGAGCGCCAGCCGGATCGAGCTCGCGGCACCGATCGCGACGAGCGAAGGGGCGCCGGGGCGCGCATGTTCTCCGGGACGCAGGACACGTTCGTTGCCGACACCAAGCTGGTCGTCGGGCTCGCGTGATCGCAAGCGCGAGGCGAGACGAATACGAACCGAGCCCATCTCTGGTCCGTCGCTGAAAGGAGCCGAATCCCATGCTTCCCGCGCCGCTGTTCTACGAGCCGTCCAAGGTCTCATCCGTGTACGTCGAGCGCGGCTCGCTCGTGGCGGAGATCGCGGACGACTACCGGAAGAAGCACGCCATCGCGCCCGCGTCGCGGGACGAGGTGAAGATCGCCGTCTTCGGGATCGACGCGCAGATCGGCTTCTGCACGCCGGGCGCGAGCCTCTTCGTTCCGGGCGCGGTGGAGGACATGCAGCGCACGCTCGACTGGCTCTACCGCAACCTCGATCGGATCACGCAGCTCCACTTCTCGCTCGATACCCACCGCATCTTCCAGATCTTCCACCCCGCGTGGTGGCTCGACGATGAAGGCAAGCACCCGCCGCCGTTCACTCCGATCACGACGAACGACATCGAGAAGGGTCGCTGGAGGCCGGTCGAACATCCAGCGCAGTGCCTGGAATACGTGAAGAAGCTCGAAGCGACCGGCAAGTACCTCCTCACCATCTGGCCGTATCACGCGCTCCTCGGCGGAGTGAGCCACGCGCTCGTCCCTGCGCTGATGGAAGCGTCGATGTTCCACTCGCTCGTGCGCTCGTCCCAGGCCTACTTCGAGACCAAGGGAACGCACGCCATGACGGAGAACTACTCCGCGCTGTCGCCCGAAGTCCGCGAGCTCGCCGGACGGAGCGTCGGCGCGTTCAACGCGAAGCTGTTCGAGATGCTGATGGACTTCGATCGCGTCTACGTCTTCGGTCAGGCGAAGTCGCATTGCGTGCTGTCGACCCTGCGAGACATGCAGGCGCACATCGCCGAGGTCGACCCGAAGCTGATGAGCAAGGTGTTCATCCTCGAGGACGCGACGAGCCCGGTGCCCTCCCCTGCCCTCGATCCGCTCCCGCCGACGCTCGACTTCCCGCGCATCGCCGAGCTGGGCTTCGCCGAGCTGCGGAGCGCGGGCATGAACTTCGTGAAGACCACCGATCCTCTCTCTATCTGACCGGCTCCGTCTCCGCGAGCCGCGCACGGTGCCGTCCGGCCGGAGAGCGAGCGCCGGCATTTTCGCGCCGTAGCCCCACCAGCTTTCGGTATCGTCTTCGCTGCGCGAGGCCGGTGAGCGGGGCCCCGCATCTCCCCGCATCTCCCCGCAGCGAAAGCATGACGAAGACGCCCAAGCGCAAGACCGAGGCCGGCGGCTCGAACACCGAGGACACCTCAGGCGAGGGCGAGGAGCGGTTCCTCGCGACGTACCGGCCCGGCGAATACCCGCGGCCGTCGGTGACGGTGGACCTCGTCGTGTTCACCGTGATCGACAAGCTCCTTCACGTCCTGTTCGTCCGGCGCAACGAACATCCCTTCAAGGGGCGCTGGGCGCTGCCTGGCGGCTTCGTGCGCGTGAGCGACGACCGCAAAGATCAGGGCGAGGACCTGGATGCGGCGGCTCATCGTGAGCTCCTCGAGGAGACGGGGCTCTCGCACACCGAATCCGGCAACGTCTTCCTCGAGCAGGTGAAGACGTTCGGACGACCGGGACGCGATCCGCGCATGCGCGTGATCAGCGTCGCGTACTACGCGCTCGTGCGCCCGACGCTCGTCCCGCTCATCCGCGCGGGCGGCGACGTCTCGCACGCGAAGTGGTTCGACGTTGCCGACCTCACGGGGTCCAAGAAGGCTCGAACCGAGCTCGCGTTCGACCATGCCGAGATCGTCGATGCCGCGCTCGAACGCATGCGCGCCGATCTCGATCGGACCGCGCTCGCATTCGAGCTCGTGTCGGAGACGTTCACCATCCAGGAGCTCCGCGCGGTGCACGAGGCGATCCGCGGAGAGACGCTCGATCCCGGCAACTTCCGGAAGAAGTTCCTCAGGCTCGTCGAGGACGGCCTCGTCGAGCCCGCGCGTGGCAAACGTCCGACCGCATCGAAGCCCGCGAGCGTCTATCGGTTCGTGCGACCGTCGTCGTGATCCGTCGTGCGGCCGGCCTGCTGAGCGAGCGTGGGGAGCGGCCGGATGAGCGGCCACCAAGAAAGTCGCGAGTGGCCCCTTGCGAAGAGCGATCGGCGGCACGATGCTCTCCGCTCACTCGTTTGACGAGCATCGAGCGGTCTGTCATGGTGAGCGCGTGTTGACGACGATGAGCAACCTCGACCACTGGGATCTCGACACGACGATTCACGTCGTCGTCGTCGTCGACCAGTGCCTTCCGTGCGCCTTCGGGACGCGCGTGAAGTGCGTCGGGGTCAGCTAGCTCGCGTCACCGCCGTGGAAACCACGGAGCCCGGCCCACGGTGACGCAGAGAGCGTCATCGAGGTCGACGTCGGGCTCCGAGAGAGATCACGGTCGTGTCATCACCAAGTGCTGAGAGTCTCGAGGAGAGCTCCGACGAAAGTCGGTTGAAACGCAAGGTCGCCCACGGCGCGCGCAGCGGCGCGCAGTCGTCGACAGTTCCCGTCACGCAGGGACGGACGGTCGACGACATCGCCGAAGGGCGACCCGGATCACACGGCGACGGCTCGCCACCGCGACCACGTTCCGGAATCTGGCGGACGTTCCACAGCGGCATCACCCGTGAGCTCTTCCAGCTCGCATGGCCGATCGCTGCGGCGATGCTCGGCGAGACGGCGATCGGCCTGATCGACACCAAGCTCGTCGGTGGCCTCGGCGCCGCGGCGCTCGGCGGCGTCGGTCTCGCGACCACGATCATGTTCCTCGCCTACTCGCTCTCTTTCGGGGCGATGCGCGGCGTGAAGGTCCGCGTGGCGCACGCGATCGGCGAAGGCAACGCGCACCACGGGTTCGGCTACGCGCGCGCGGGCCTCGTGCTCGGCGGCGCGTTCGGCGTGCTCGTCATGCTCGTCTGCCGCGATGTGAGCCCGCTGCTGTCGAGGCTCGGTGCAGCGCCCGAGATCGTGCCGTACGCGCGCGAGTTCCTCGCGGCGGTCACGCTGGGCGCCCCCGCCACGTGCGCGCTCTCGGCGCTCATCCAGCACCGTCAGGCGATGGGCGACTCGCGGACGCCGATGATCGTCGGCATCGCGGGCAATGCCTTCAATGCCCTGTTCGCGTGGGCGCTGATCTACGGGCGTCTGGGGCTCCCGGCGCTGGGCGTACGCGGCGGAGGCTACGCGACCGCGACGACGGAGACCCTGGAGCTCGCGGTGATGTTCTTGCTGCTCCTGAGGGACGAACGACGAGCGGCCGTGCCCGACGCGGGCCGCCTCTCCTTCGGCCGCGCGGTGCGGGAGGTCTGCGATCTCGGGCTGCCGACGGGCATCCAGTTCGCTGCGGAGACGCTCGCGTTCACGGCGTTCACCGTCGTCCTCGGCTCGATCAGCAAGGAAGAGATCGCTGCGCATCAGATCGCCCTGAACGTGATCCGCGTGTCGTTCCTTCCCGGCATCGCCGTGTCCGAGGCGGCGAGCGTCCTCGTCGGTCGCGCGCTCGGCAGGCGCCGTCTCGCCGAAGCCGACGCCGCGGTTCGCAGCGGCCTCGCGCTCGCCGTCGGGTTCATGGCGGCGTGTGGGCTCGGCTTCGCGATCTTCGGCGGCCTGCTCGGTCGCTTCTTCTCCTCCGATCCTGCCGTCGTGAAGAACGCCCAGGCGCTCCTCCTCGTCGCGGCCGTGTTCCAGGTGCTCGACGCCGTGAACATCGTGCTCCGCGGAGCGCTCCGCGGCGCGAAGGACGTCCGTGTGGTGATGATCCTCGGCGTCCTCGTGGTCTGGTCGTGCGTCCCGACGAGCGCGCTCGTCCTCGGCAAGATCTTCGGGCTCGGCGCGCTCGGCGGCTGGCTCGGCTTCGTGGCCGAGACCACCATTGGCGCGACGCTCTTCTGGCTTCGCTGGAAGCGCGGCGGCTGGCGGAAGGACTACGCGTGAGCGAGCGAGCCGCGCGGCGGCCGACGAAATAGGAGAAGCCCACCGGGTCCCTCTCTGGGCACCGGTGGGCTTCGAACGGCTCGACGTGCGCGGACGGCGTTGGGAGGGAGGAGGAGGCGGACGGCCCGCGCAGGCCAAACGCGTAAGCTTCGTGTCTTCGTGCGCCGCTCGATCAGGCCGTGTTGCGGCGGCGACGGAAGAGGACCACGGCGCCGAGACCCGCGAGACCGAGCCCCGCCCAGCCGGGAACGGGAGACGACGTGCCAGCCGCCTTGCAGCCGCAGCCGCTGTCGGCCAGCGACCCGTAGGGCAGGCCCTCCTCGTCTTCGTCCTGACCGACATCCGCGCCGTTCGCGCCGACCTTGAACGTCAGCTCCGGCGAGTCGGCGTCGTTCGACGCGACGGTGATCTCCGCCTGATCGGCGTTCGCGCTCTCGGGAGAGAACTTGATGGTGAGCTCGTACGTGCTCTTCGGCGCAACGGTCACCGTCTCGCTCGTGACCGAGAACGCCGAGCTCGAGCTCTTGAAGGACATGACCGCCTCCTTCTCGCCCGAGTTCTCGATTTCGACCGTCTTCGTCGCCTTGCCGCCGACCTTCACCAGGCCGAGGTCGATGCCGCGCTTCGGCACGTGGACGTTCGGCATCGGGATGTGGACGAGCGCGGTCTGGAAGTTCACCTTCGTCGGCGGCGTCGTATAGGCCTGGCTGAAGACGTCAGCGCCGAGGTCCGTGTTGACGTTGAAGTCGTCGCCGATCGTGTCGATGTGAGCGAACGGCTGGATGCTGATCGCGCCCGACACGGCCATCTCGCCTTCGACCGCCGTCATGAGCTCCATGAAGTCGCCGTCGACCGCGTCCATCGTCAGCTCGCTCGAGCCGTCGGTGATCGCGCCGTCCGTGCCGGAGAGGAAGATCTTCGTCGTCTTGTACGCGAACGTCGGCTTCGTCGTGGCGCGGATGCCGAAGTGGCCCTTCACGTTGTTCGACACGAGGTCGGGCAGCTGGTTCATGTCCATCGAGAAGAGCGTGGCGTTGGCCACGTCCGGGGAGTTCAGCTTCGTCTCGACGGGCGTGAACCCCCAGGGCGCGAACTGCGATTGCGCCTTCGAGTCGTAGTTGAAGCGCGCGCCGGGGATCTTGTTGATCAGGTTCGTCGCGTCGTAGGAGAACGTCGCGTTGATGCCGCCGGCGGCGATCTTGAAGTCGACCGACGCGGTCAGCGTGTGACGGACGGTGACGAGGCCGTCGGTGCGGTCGCCGCCCTGCGCCTTCAGGACGATCTTCTTGTCCGTCCCCCAGCTCGCCTGGACGAGCGCGCCCTTCGGCATGTCGACGGTGAAGAGCGGGCCGCCGTTCTTCACGGGCTCGATCTTGATGCCGACGTTCACCTTCGCGATCGACGGGCCCATGAAGCCGGTCTCGATGCTCGTGGGCAGGCCCTGCGTGTGCTCGTACTTCAGGGCCGCCGCGCCGACCGACGCGTTCGGGCCGCTCCCGCCGGAGCCCTCGACGTCACCCGCGTGCGCCGGAGCAGCCGCGAACGTGACGGCCGAAAGAGCGGCCATCATCCCTGCAAACCGAACCGCGGTGCGAAGCGTGTGAGCGCGCATGGTCGTCGTCCTCTCCGTCCTTCATCGCGCCGCCGCCGCTGGTCCGTGGGCGTCGCGTCCCGTCTCGAGTCCCCTCCACCGTGCGGTGGCGACGAGGGATAGAGCACTCACCATGCCGCAGATGTAGGACATGTACCCTCGGCACCACTTCTCAACAGTTTCATCGCCTTGCGCGCACCGCGCCTCGCGGTTACAGGTGCGCTGCAATCCTCCTGTGGAGTACCTGATCCAGGGGTGGATCCAGCGGTTCCCCAGCTCATGGGAGGAGGCGCGGGCGCGATCGCGCTAGGTTCGTCCGTCATGTGTGGGCGCGCGACCCTCTCGAGCCCGGCCGAAGACGTGGCGCGTCTGTTCGACGTGGACCCGATCGACATCGGTCCCGCGCGCTTCAACATCGCGCCGACGCAACCGATCCTCACCGTGCGCGCCCACCACGGGATGAGGCACGGAGCCGACGACGGGCGAGGCGGCGCCGACCATGATCCGAGCGCCGGCACCGCGGTTGCCCGAGAGCTGGCCGTCGTCCGCTGGGGCCTCATCCCGTGGTGGGCGAAGGCGGCGGAGGCGAAAAGAATCGCCAGCAAGTGCATCCAGGCGCGGGTCGAGACCGCGCCCCGGTCGCCCGCGTTCCGCGACGCCTTCAAGCGGCAGCGCTGCCTCGTCGTCATCGACGGCTTCTTCGAGTGGAAGACGCTCCCCGACGGCCGGCGGGTCCCGCATCACATCCGCAAGAGCGAACACGGACCGTTCGCGATCGGAGCCGTCTGGGACGCGTGGCGACCGCCCGCACCAGAGGGCGCCGGCGCTCCGTCCGACGCGAACGCGCCCAAACCCGAGCGCATCGAGAGCTGCGCCGTGCTGACGACGCGCGCGGCGGGCGCGATGAACGACCTGCACGATCGGATGCCGCTCGTGCTCTCGCCCGAGGAGTGGTCGACCTGGCTCGGAGGCAGCCCGGAGGAGGTGTCGCGGCTGCTCGATCAGGCCCCGGACCTGCTCGAGCGTCGTGCCCGCGAGCTCGTCGCCGTGCCGGTCTCCACCTGGGTCAACGACGTCCGACACGAAGGCCCGCGCTGCATCGAGCCGATGTCGGCCGCAACGAACACGGACGAAGCGCCTCAGGAACCGCAGATCGACTTCGGCTTCGCTCGCGCGAGGAGGTAGCATTCGGGCGTGGCCTCCGCCGCTCGCCGCAAGAGGACGTGCCCGCGGTGCGACAGCACCTTCGAGGAATCTGCCGTCTTCTGTCCGAACGACGGGACCCCGCTCGAGCCTCAGGGCGAGACTCCGCCCGACTCCGATCCGTACATCGGAGCGGTGATCCACGGCGACATCGAGCTCCGGAGCGTCGCCGGCGTCGGCGCGATGGGCCGCGTGTACCGCGGCCACCAGCGCGGGGTCGACCGCGACGTCGCGGTGAAGATCCTCCACCGCGAGCTCTCCGGGAACCTGCCGCTCGTCCAGCGCTTCCACCGCGAGGCGAAGATCGCGAGCAAGCTGCAGCACCCGCACGTGGTCGAGGTGTACCTCGCCGGCCAGCTTCCCGACGGCGCGCTCTACATCGCGATGGAGTACCTCGACGGCATGTCGCTCGCCGCCGCGCTCACCGCGGCGGGCGGAGTGCTGACCCTCGAGCGGGCGCTGCCGATCATCCTGCAGATCTGCGATGCCGTCGGTGAAGGGCATTCGCGCGGGATCATCCACCGCGATCTCAAGCCCGAGAACGTCATGCTCGTGCGTCGCGCCGAGACGAGCGACTGGGTGAAGGTCCTCGACTTCGGCATCGCCAAGGTGAGCCTCGGCGAGCAGTCGATGGAGACCGCGGCAGGGCTCATCTTCGGCACGGCGCGATACATCTCTCCCGAAGGCGCGCAGGGCACGACCGTGGGGCCCGCGGGCGACGTCTATTCGATCGCCGTCATGCTGTACCAGCTGCTCGCCGGGCGAACGCCGTTCGACGCGGAGCAGGCGGTCGGCTTGCTCATCAAACACATCCACGACACGCCTCCGCCGCTCCGGTCGTGGCCCGCCGCCGCGGGTGTCCCGGAGCCCATCGTGCGCGTGATCATGGACAACCTGGCGAAGGAGCCATCCAAGCGCGCACCAAGCGCCCGCGCCTTCGGTAACGCGCTCGCGAGCGCTGCCAAAGAAGCCAACGTCTCGTTCTCGGACGTGGGTGTCGTGGCGCGCATGAGCATGCTCGAGATCCCGGCGACGAAGCGAGCCGGTGCGATCGATCCGACGCTCGACGACGCAGCCGCGCAGCCGGCGCCGGTCGTCGCGCTGCCTCCGACGGCGATCACCCCCGTGATGGGCCAGCCCGCCGACGCGCTCGCCGCGACGACGTCGGACGCGCCGACGCCGCGCGAGATCTCGGCACGGCCGCCCGCGCCCGAGAGCGCGCGCGCGAGCGCGCCTCCGCAAGGCACCAAGAAGAGCGCCACGTTCGTCATCTTGCTCGCGTTCATGCTCGGCGTCGCGCTCACCGCGCTCGTGATGCAGCACTTCGGTACGCGTGCCGACGCCGATCATGCCGCTCACGTCCGGCGCACGCGCTACGCGCTGGCGAAGGGAAACTACATCGAGCCGCCGGGCGACAACGTCCGCGAGCTCGTGGCGATCGGCCTCACGCAGTGGCCCGACGACACCGAGCTCACGAAGGTCCTCTCCGACGCCGCACACGAGGTCGTCACACGCGCGATGGCGGCACGTTCCGGCGGGGATGTCGCCGGAGCACGCGATCTCGCAAAGACGGCCTACGACCTCGATCCGACGGACGGCACCGCCAAGCTCCTTCTCGCGCAATACGAGGACGAGCTCGACGCCGCCGACAAAGATGCGAGCTCAGACCTCGCCGGGCCGCACGTGACGCTGGAGGTGCCGGTCGGCCGCGCCCGACCGGCCGTCCGTGCGGAGCTCGTGGCGCGCGTCCTCCAGGGCGCGAGCCGGCGGAACATCACGGGAGCTCAGTTCACCGTGACGGGCCCGGGCCTGCCCGAAGACGGGCTCGTCCTCGTGGCCACCGGCAGCGTCCCTTTCCGCGCCCAGTTCACGCCGCCGCGCGAGGGCACGTACGAGATCGAGTTCGAGGCCAACGTCGAAGGCACGATGATCCGCGCAACCCGCGCGCTCGTCGTCGCGCACTGACGCGTTGGCTAAAGCGTGATCGCGCTCGCGCGACCCGCGTTCGCTAAAGCGCCTTCGCGCAGCGGAGGCCGATGCCGTGGCTGCGGAGCTTCGGGTCGCTCTTGAAGCGATAGGTGGGGCGCACCCACGCAGGGTCCGAGCCGTTCCATGCTCCGCCGCGGAGAACGCGTTCGGTGCCGCTCTCGGGTCCCATCGGGTCGGTCGCCGCGTCGGCGCTGTACGGCGCGTACCAGTCGGCGACCCACTCCCAGACGTTGCCGACGACGTCCTCGAGGCCCCACGGTGACGCGCCCTTCGGGAACGAGCCCGCGGGCGCCGTCGTCGCGAATCCGTCATCGACGGCGTACATCGCGACGAGCGGATTGTCGGGATCGGGGTGTTTCTTCCCCCACGCGACGCACTCCTTGCCGCAAGCGTTGAGGAAGCCTCCCGTCGTCGGAGGATCATCACCCCACGGGTACTTTCGGCCGTCCGACCCGCGCGTCGCGAACTCCCACTCGGCCTCGGTGGGCAGTCGCTTGCCGACGGCCTTGCAGAAGGCATCGGCGAGCTCCCAGTCGACGCAGTTGATCGGATGGTTCGCCTTCTCTTCGGGCTCGCGGATGTTGCAGAGCGGGTCGTAGAGGTTGCGGGAGGCCTTGTCGATGCCTTCCCACTCGTTCTCCTTCGGCGCGCGCTTGCACTCGCCGCGGTCGCTGCATGCCTTGTACTGCGCGACCGTGACCTCGGTCGTGTCCATGCAATACGGGCTCAGCGTCACCTGATGCGCCGGGCGCTCGTGCTCCTCGTCCTTGCGGTCGTCCGAGCCCATGAAGAACTTGCCGCCTGGGATCTTCGTCATGCCCTCGGGACAGGACGGCGGCGGCGGCGTCATCACTACGGGAGCGACGGAGGACGACGCGGTCGCGACGGGCGCCGCCGCGGGAACGGGCTCCTTCCCGCGGAACGCGAAGAACCACGCGCCCGCCGCGACGATGCCTGCGAGCAGGAGGACACCTGCACCTCCGGCGGCGAAGAGCGCGGCGCTGCTCCCCTTCTGCGCGCCCGCTGCCCCGACATGCGCCGGCGGCGCCGCTCGCATCGTCGGATGCGCGGGCGTCTGCGGCGTCTGCGCAGCCGGCCGCGGTCCGGTCGTGCCTGCTGCGCGGACGGCGCTCGCGCTGTCGACGAACGTGGGCGACGACGTTCCTCGATCGAAGCCCGACGGCTGCGTCGCCGTACCAGGCGGCGGCGCCAGCGCGGTGAGCTGCGGGACCGACGCCGACCGCGACGACTCGATGGTCCCGAAGGCGCGCGTGGGCTCCATGGCGAGCGCGCTTCGCAGCGCGTCCCAGAGCTCTCCGGTCGACTGGAAGCGTTCGTCCGGCGCAACCGCCAGCGCTCGCCGCAGGACGGCCTCGACCGCATCCGGGACGTCGGCGCCGTACGTGCGCGGCGTCGGGCGGCGCCTCGGATCCATCGAGGCGAACGCGAGCTGCGTGAGATCGTCGCCACGAAGCGGCGCTTCCTGCGTCAGGAGCTCCGTGAAGATGAGACCGAGCGCGAACACGTCGGTCCACGGCCCCGTAGCTCCCTGCGTGCGCGAGAACTGCTCGGGCGCGCCGTACGCGGGCGTGAACGACGAGACGACGCCTTGCGTCTGGGCGAACGATCCGCCGAGCCGCTGGACGTCCTGGACCACCTTCGCGATCCCGAAGTCCAGCAGCTTGACCGTGAATTCACCCCGCGGGTCGCCGAGGATGAAGAGGTTCGCGGGCTTCACGTCCCGATGCGCGATGCCCTTCTTGTGCGCCAGCGCGAGCGCCAGGGCCGCGGGCTCGAGGAGCCGGAGCGCCTGCTCGGAGGTCCGCGCCGGCATGCCCGCCGCCTTCTCCGCTTCGAGCACTTGCTCGAGTGAGCGCCCTTCGAGCCACTCGAGGACCATGTACGGGAGCTCGCGCCCGTCGCGGGTCCTCAGCGTCCCGACGTCACGCGCCTGACAGATCGCCGCCGACCGTTCCGACAGATCGGCGAGAAGGCGGCCCTCCTGGATGAAGCTCTCGACCAGATCCCGGCGTCGGTCCGGCGGCAGATCGCCGAGCGCGCGGAAGACCTTGATCGCGACCGGCCGGTTCCAGACGGTGTGCCGCGCCCGGTAGACGATCGCGAAGCCGCCCTCGCCAACGGCTTTCTCGATCTCGTATTTCTCCGAGACGGTCGTGCCGACGAGTGAGAGCGGGTCCGCTGAAGTCATCGAAGCGTTGGCAGCTTACCAAAGGGTCTACGCTGGAAACCATTCTCCGGTTCCATTGTGATCCAGCCCACGATCCAGCCCAGCGCTCGAGCTCGACCGCGTCGCGCTCATCGGAGCGACTTCACAACGACTTCGCACACCGAAAGCCCGTTCCGTGCGTGCGGATCCTCGGCACGGCACGGAAGCGCCACGCGGGTCGCACCCATGACGGCATCGCGCCGTTCCATGCGCCACCTCGGATCACGCGCTCGTCACCCTTCGCCGGTCCCTTGGGATCGGCCGAGACGGTGCTGCCCGATGCTGGATCGTACTCGGCGTACCAGTCGGCGACCCACTCCCAGACGTTGCCTGCGATGTCCTGGATCCCCCAGCTCGACTGGCCCTTCGGGAAGCTCCCGACGGGCGCCGTCGTCGCGAAGCCGTCGTCCTCCTCGTACATCGCCGCGATCGGCTGATCGGGATCGCGGTTCTTCTTCATCCAGGCGACGCACTCCTTGCCGCAGGCGTTCAAGAGCTGCGCGCTCGGCGCATCGTCGCCCCACGGGTAGACGCGCCCGTCGGACCCGCGGGCCGCGAACTCCCACTCCGCCTCCGTGGGGAGGCGAGCGTCTTGGGCTTCGCAGTACTTCCGTGCTTGCTCCCAGTTCACGCAGTTGATCGGATGAGCCGCGCGCGCGACCGGATCGACGATGTTGCAGAGCGGATCGTAGATCTTGTGCTGCAGGGGCGTGATGCCGTCCCACTCGTTCTCACGGGCGGCGCGCAGACAGGCGCCGCGATCGCTGCACGCCTTGTACTTCGCGACCGTGACCTCGTGCTCGTCGAGGCAATAGGGAGCGAGCTTCACCATGTGCGGCGGCTTCTCGTTCGGCTCGGCGTCTTTCTCGTCCGAGCCCATGTAGAACTCGCCGCCAGGGATCCGCTTCATCCCCGGCGGACACGTGGCGTCCGGCGCGATCGCTGCGGAGCTCGCCGCGCTGCCCACGTTCCCTGGCGTGACGACGGCCGAGGCCGCGGGGCGCTGTCCTCCGTCGGACGAACGGTTCGCGATCGCCACGGCACCGATCGCGACGACGGCGACGACACCGCCGCCGAGGACGCCGAGCCACGGCGCCTTCGGCTTCGGTGGATTCGCTCCTGCCGGTCTGGCTTCCGAGCTGATTTCCGGCGAGCGGGCGGGCGAAGGCGCGCTCGCGATGGCGGGCGAAGGCGCGCTCGCCGGCAGCGGAACCGTCTCGCTCACCGCCGCGGATCGCGCGGTCGTGCCGCCGCCAGGTCCAGGCACGATCACGAGGTTCGGCTCCGAGCGCGCCGCGACGATCGATGCCATCGGCTGGCCGCCGACGGCCGTGCGGAGCGCGTTCCAGAGCTCGCCTGCGCTCCGGTACCGCTCGTCGGGCGACACGGCGAGCGCCTTCTGGAAGACCGCTTCGACCTCGTCGGTGACCGTCACGCCGAACGTCCGCGGCGTTGGGCGGATCGCGGGATCCGACGACGCGTGGGCGAGCTGGACGAGCGTCTCGCCGGTGATGGGCTCCCGGCCCGTGACGACCTCGACGACGACGAGCGCGAGCGCGAAGACGTCGGTCCAGGGTCCGGTGGCGCCGTACGCGCGGTTGAACTGCTCCGGCGCGCCGTACATCGGGGTGAACGACGTGATGTGGCCCGCGGTCTTGCCGAAGCCCATCTTCTGCGCGTCTTGCACGACCTTGGCGATGCCGAAGTCGAGCAGCTTCACCCCGACATCGCTGCCGCGCGGGTCGCCGAGCACGAAGATGTTCGCCGGCTTCACGTCGCGATGCGCGATGCCCTTCTTGTGCGCCAGGGCGAGCGCCTCGGCGGCCGGGTCGAGCAGTCGAACGGCCTCCTCGAGCGAGCGGAGCGGCATGGCGGAATCGCGCTCGCTCCCGAGCACGTCCTCGAGCGACTTCCCCTCGAGCCACTCGAGCACCATGTACGGGACCTCGTCGCCTCTCGAGGTCCGCGTCATCCCGACGTCCCGCGCCTGGCAGATCGCGGTGGAGCGCTCCGACAGATCGGCGAGCAGCGCGCCTTCCTGGATGAAGTCGTCGAGCAGCTTCTTGCGCTCGTGCTCCGCGACCTCGCCGAGGGCCTTGAAGACCTTCACGGCGACCGGGCGCTTCCAGATAACGTGCGTCGCGCGATAGACGGTGGCGAAGCCGCCCTCGCCGACGACGGACTCGACCGCATACTTGTCCGCGATCGTCGTGCCGATCAGGCCGAGCGCGTCGACGTCGGTCGCCATGGGCCGCCCAGCGTAGAGGACGCTGGACCGTGCGGCGCAGTTTTTCGTTTCGCGGATCGGCGTGCCGAGCGCGACGAGCGCGACGGCCGCGGACGGTCGCGCTCGCCCGGCCCGGTCGTGCGGGTATCGTTCGAGGGTCGACCATGCCGCTCGTCTTCGTCTACGGCACGCTGATGCGTGCGGGCGCCAATCACTCCGTCCTCACGCGGCTCGGCTGCACGTTCGTGTCGACGGCCCGCACGCGGGAGCCGCGGACGCTGGTCGACCTCGGCCCCTACCCTGCCCTGCTGCCCGTCGCGCGGTCGTCGGCGCCCCCGACGACCTGCATCGAGGGTGAGGTCTGGGAGATCGACGACTCGGCCCTCCGCGAGCTCGATGCCTTCGAAGGCTGTCCGGAGCTCTACGTCCGCGAACGGATCGCGCTCGCTTCCGCGCACGCCGAGGAGCTCGAAGCGTTCGTCTACACCCTGGCGCGTCGGCCACCCGCGCACGCGCGGGCGATCGCGTCGGGGCGCTATGTCACGCCGGGCACGGCCCTGCCCGACGGCGCGATGCCGGAGCAGCTCGAGTCGGCTCCGTTCGACGATTCGTGATGCAGCGAATGAGGCCGAACGTCGCTTCCGACGAGCCACCTCGCAAGTCACGCTTGACAAAGGGGGCCGCATTCACGATTGTGCACCTCGCTTCGCCTGGATAGCTCAGTTGGTAGAGCAGGGGATTGAAAATCCCCGTGTCCGCGGTTCGACTCCGTGTCCAGGCACCGTTACCGTCCCTTCGTGCGGCGCGTCTCCACGTAACGCGCCGCCTCACGCATGAGGGCTGGCTCGTCGCGAAACTGTCCGAGCCCCGCGTTGCAGCGACGACACAGCACGCCACGGAAGCGTCCCGTCGCATGGCAATGGTCCACGCAGTTCGGACCGGGCTGACGGCAGATCGCGCAACGATTCTTCTGCGCGGCGAGCATCGCCTGGAACTCAGCTTCCAGCACGCCGTAGTTGGTCCGTCGATCCTCTGCGCGCGCTTTGTCGGGGTTCGCTCTTCGCCAGTTGCGTTTGCGTTCCGCCGTCGACTTCCGGAGTGCTTCGTCGCGTGCCCACCGTTCGCGTGATTGCTTCGCACGACACGGTTTGCAGCGATTCCGCGTGCCGAAGTCGGTCGACCCGCACACGCGGCACTTCCCATCGACAGGGGCGCGGATGATCGGCCTCGGCATGTGTCCGCAAGCTCGAGAGTACGCGTTGGCGACGTTGATGGAAAGCGCGTCCTGGCCGCCCGCCCTGGAGCCGCGAGGCAACCGTAGGCGCCGCGTTACTTCGCGTGCTTCGCCTGTCTCGTCCACACGGGCGCGAGCGCCGTGTTGGCCATGTACCAGGAGACGGTGAACTGGCTGCGCGGCAGGCGCTTCAAGCTCGCCGCGATCGCCACATGTTCGGGCGAGTCGATTGGCGTGTTCGGCGCGAGCGCGGTGAAGGCGCGCTCGAGCGTGAAGGGGCCGTCTTGCTGCAGCGCCCACTCGAGCACGCGCTGGTCCCATTCTTCTGGCGTGCGCGCGGAGGTCGTCTTCGCGTGCTCCTCCGGGACACGCGAGACGTCGGCATCGAGCACGAGACCGGGCACGAGCGCGCGGAGCTTCTCCACGGCAGCACGGAAGCGCTCCGTTGGAGGCTTCCTCCCAGCAAGCAGCCGATCGGCCTCGATGATCACCCCGCGCGCCGCGTCGACGAGCTCCTCTCCCGAGGAAGGAGCTGCCGGCGGCGCTGCGTGGGTAGGCGGTCGCTTCTTCTTCATCCGGCCGCCGTGAAGATACCAGGTGGCTGCGTCGCGACCTGCTCAGGTCTTGCGCCCGGCGCTGCCCGCGCTCGACTCGGACGCGGCTTCGCCGGTCGGGCGCGTCGTCGTGCGGAGCACCCGATACGCGAGCACGTTCGCGACGGCGCCCGCGCCGAGGGCCGGCCCGCCGTAACCAGCCTCGCCCCCGCTCACCCCGTGGACACCGACGAACACCCCGCCAACGCCGGCTGCCAGAAGGGCCAGACCGACGAGCTCTCTCATCCTCTTCATCTCGAGCTGTTCTCCTTGCTCTTGCGGCACGCCACGTGGACCACGTGGGCCACGCGGTCCAGATGAACGTGCACCCGCGCTCGCGTTACGGCCGACCTGGCCGCCACGAGCGCATCAAGCTCCCCCGACAATCGTCGAGGGCTGCTCATTCCAGCTCGAGCAGGAGAAATCGCGCGCGCCCGAAGCGCGCACATCGATGAACGCAGAGCTCCGTGCCGCGCTCGCGAAGAGTCCCGCGAGCGCCGAGTTCAGCGAGGTTCCTTGTCGCGCAGGAAGAAGTCGACGACCGCCGACAGATCCTCGCGCGCGGAGACCAGCAGCAGATCCATGGCCCCTTCGACGACCGACGCGCCGCGCGGCGCCTGGATCGTCCCGCCCTTCGCCATGCCGGCGATGACACACGAGCGCGGGAACGCAGCGTGGGCGCCGATCTCGCTCACGGCCTTGCCGATGACCCAGGCACGGTCGGGGATCGTGAGCTCGACGGCGATGGCTTCGCCAGAGCCGAGGACCATCGAGTGTCGAACCGCCTCGAACTCGATCGCCGTCGCGAGCGCGCCGACGAGGATCTCCGTCTCCGACAGGATCTGGCGGATGCCGACCTCCTCGTAGACGGACCGATAGGAGGGATCGCGCATGCGCACGATGAGCCGCTTCGCGCCGAGCGCGCGAGCGAGCAGCGCAACGCCGAGGTTGTCGGCATCGCGATGGAGCATCGCCAGCATGGCGTCGGCGCGATCGGGCTGGGCCTGCCGCAAGGTCGCCGCGTCCGTTGCGTCGCCGGTCAGCACGACGATCCCGTAGGCGTCGGTCGCGAGCTTGGCGACGACCGGATCGCGCTCGAGGATGAGCACGGAGTGTCCCTGGTTCTGCAGGTGGACCGCGAGGTTCAACCCACCGCGGCCCGCGCCTGCGATGATGATCTTCATCTTCATGTTGCCTCCGGTGGCGGCATGATCGAGGGGGTATGTGCCGAGGGCTCCGCGTGCACCGCGGAGAGCTTGAGCAGCCGCCGATCGATGTCGGAGATCTGCTTCTCTGCCGTCTCGTTGGCGACGAGACCGCGTCGGGCTGCGTCGAGGAGCGCCGCTTTCTGAGCGGCGAGCACGGCAGCGTCGATGATCGAGTCTTCGGCCTCGTCGGCTGCCGGCGTCCGCAGCTCGGTCTCGGCCTCGATGATGGTGCGCTGGAAGGCAGCGCGGCGTTCGGCGTGCTCGGCGCGCGAAAGAAGGCCCGTGCCGAGCATGCTGTCGAGCTCCGTCTGACCGCGGCGCGCCGCGATGAGGCGCGCGCGCGCCGCGTCGAACACGTCGTTCGTGGTCCCGCCGACGTCGAGGAACTTGAGGAAGCGGCGGAACGGCAGCGCTTGCGTGATCAACGTCACGAACGTGACACCGAAGACGATCGTGATGAGCCGCGCGCGGTACGGAAGGTCAGCAGGAGTCGCGAGCACGGCGGCCATCGAGAGCGCACCCTTGATGTTGCCGAAGACCATGACGTGCTGCCAGCGAGCTGGGACGGGCTCGCGCCCCACCGTCCCGAGGATCGCGAACGTGCCGTAGACCGCAACGGCGCGCCCGACGTGGAGAGCGAGGAGCGCGGCGAGGATCGAGCCGGCCTCGGTCAGGAACATGCGCGCGTCGATCTGCATGCCGACGAGCGCGAACAGGAGGACGTTGATGCTGAAGCCGATCGCCTCCCAGAAGCCCTGGAGCGCGAGGACGCGTGAAGGCTCGAGCGCATGCCGCGCTGCACGGCCGACGACGAGCGCGGCGACGACGACGGCGATGACCGGCGAAGCGTGGATGCGCTCGGCGAGGAGGGACGTCGCGAACACGAGGACGCCCGACGTCAGGATGCCGGTCAGGTGATCCGGCGTCCGGCGGAGCGCAGCGGCTCCGACCCAACCGAACATCGCGCCCACGCCGACGCCGCCGACGATCGCGAGGAGCAGAGCGCGCGTCGTCGCCGCGTAGTCCACGTGGCCGGTCGCGAGGATGGTGCTCGTGAGGCTCACGAGGACGAGCGCCGTGCCGTCGTTGAAGAGGCTCTCGCCCTCCATGATCGCAGCGAGCCGATGTGGAACGCGGATGCTCCGGAACGCGAGGAGGACGCTGACGGTGTCCGTGATGGAGAGGAGCGCGCCGAGGAGGAGCGCCGCCGTGAACGGCATGCCGAGCGCGAACGTCGCGACACCCGCGGTAGCGACGAGCGAGATCCCGACGCCGGGAACGGCGAGGCCGAGGATCGGCTTCCGAGCATCGCGAAGGCTGTCTGCATCCGCGAAGAGCGCCGCTTCGAAGACGAGCACCGGCAAGAACGCGACGAGGACGACCTCGGGATCGAGCTGCGCATGCGGCAGGACGTTCGCGAAGACGAGCAGCAGGCCGATGACGACGAGCGCCACGTTGTACGGCATGCCGATTCGTTTCGCGCCGACCGCAACGGCAGCGCCCACTCCGAACACGAGCGTGTAGCTCTCCAGTGTCTCCCGCATCCACCTTCTCCGATGACCGTCTTCTCGACGGTGCTGCACGAGGGAACAACCTCTGCGGCACGCCCCCTCGCGGCTGGAAGCTAGAGGTACATGCCGGCTCACGGCGGAGCGGCGGGGCTCAGATCAGGAAGACCATCAGCCGCGCCCGCTCTCGCGTAGGCGTGCCGATGGGGACGCGTTCGATGCCGGGGCTCGAATCGAGTCGCGCCGTCGTCGGGACCGGCAGGCGATCGGCGCATTCAGCGGCGCGGCGCGCTCCGGGCTCCTCGGCACGGTCGCGCGCCGTCGCGGTCTTTGCGGCCTCGACGGAAGGCAGGACGGCGTCGGTGTCCTCGAGGCGCTCGTCCTCGTCGTCGATCCGAAGCCGGGGCTTCGTTCGCTCCATCGCCGCGCTTTCCGCGGCGTATGCTCGCGCGAAGGCGATGCCGAGAAGGCCGTTCGGCGCACGGCTGTACGCGCCGAGGACGGCAAGGACCGTCGCAAGCGCGATCCCGATGCTGCTCGCCACGAGCGCAGCTCGCAGGCGAATCCGGCATCGAGCGGACGACAGCATCACGCCGCCACTCTAGAGACCTAGCGCGAATGGAGCAACGTCTCAGGGAGCGCGACGGGCAAGCTCGCACGGCAGGGTCGAACGCCCTTCGCCTGAGGTTGGTGATCGTCCTGTCACGAGCGGCGTCTCCACGCGGACGTCCGCCGGACGCTGCCCCTCATCTCATCGAGTCATCGAGCAGCGACGCTTCTCCGGAGACGCGTGCGCCGAAGGACGTCGGCCGGGAGCTCGTCGGGCGTCACGAGGAGACCGCCGCCGATGTTCGAGAACGGCTGGAACGAGCCGCGGATGGCGCGGCCCCGCTGACCGGAGACGTCCTCGAGCACGACTTCGCCGCTCGGACGGCCCTGCGTGCGGAGCGGGTGCTTCGGCCCTGCGCTCAGCGAACCGTCGGTCCCCACGTGATAGACGCGCATCGCTTCCGGCGCGGCCGCCGGGCCGTCCGCCGGAACGGTCTCCTGCTCGACGGCGACCATTCGGTCGTGGATCGCGCGGAACGTGTAGTCCGACACCCAGACCGGGTTGCAGTAGCTCATGAAGTCGACGTGCTCTTCGGGGTCGACGAGCGTCTTCTCGAGCACGTCCCAGCCCCACGTCCCGATGCTGCCGTCCGCGTAAGGGTACTTGCTGTCGATGTTGGTCGGGCCGCCGCAGGGAGCGTGCAGTCGTCCCATCGCGTGGGCGAGCTCCTGCGCCAGCGTGCCGTGCTGTCGCTCGGAGTGATAGCCGACGATCATCGCCGTCCGGAACGAGACGCTGTCGAGGATGGATGCCGGCGCGATCCCGAGGATGCAACTGCCGCTCTGACAGTACTCGCGCTCCGTCGGTGCAGGGTTGAACACGCCCACGTAGTAGACGTCGTTCGGAGCCTTGTCGTCCTCGCGCGTCTCCATCACGGCATCGAGGAGGTGGCCCCACCCCTGCCCGTCCCCGCGCACCTCGAGCGGCCAGTCAAGGACGTCCCGAACGGAGATCTCCACGTTCGTGACCGGATACAGCTTGTACAGCGCGTCGCGGTAGCCCTCGATCGTGCCCGCGTCCATCACGGGGATGCGGTTCGACCCGTCCGCCTCGTACCGGATCGGCACGAACTTCACCTTGAGCGTGGGGTTGAAGGCGCCGACGTTCATCGGCAGCTCGCCCTGCGCCGGGTAGCGGAGGACGGTAGGATCGCCCCCGCTCGGATCCCGGATCTCCACCGAGAGCGTGGCGTCCGTAGCGACCTGTTCCGCCTCGAGCTCCCAGTAGAACGAGGAGAGGAGCTCCTCCTCGCGGAACGAAGCGATCGTCCGCGATTCGTTGACGAGCACGACGTCGGGCTGCCCCGGACGGCGGACGCGGAGCTCCGCGGTGAGCTTCGGCACCTTCACCCGCGGCGGGACCTTCGCATGCACACGCACGAGCGCGGGTCGCTTCGGAATGACCGGCGCGTTCGGGACGGTCGGCTGCCCGCCGGAGACGAGCGACACCTTCACCGCCTGGTAGACCGCGATCTGATCGACCGTGAGGGCCGACGCGAACGACCCCACGTCGGTACCGTCGTCGGCGGCACCTGGCGCGGCGCCGTCGGTGCGGTCGGTGCCGGTGTCACTGCAAGCCACGGCGAGGCCGAAAGCGACGACGGCGGCACGGAACATGGGCGAGCGGCGGATCATGGAACGAGACGAGCTCCCTTCGCTGCGACGCGCACGCGTGTCCCCCGAGCGCCGGCGTTCTCTAGCACGAGGCGGCCACTCGGACGAGGAGACGCCCGGACCAGCGCGCCCCGAACGCGTCTCGTCCGCAGCCCCGCCCCTTCTTCCGCCGACGTCAGCCGGTTGCAGGTGGACTACAGTCGTCGCGGTGGACCCGACCCCCGCCGCGGCGATCGCGATCCTCATCGCGCTGCTGGCGCTTTGGGCCGTCGTCCTCCGCGAGGCGTGGCGCGCGTGGCAGCCGGCGCGGTGGCTCCTCGCCGGCCGCTACCCGGAGGCGCGTGCCGCGGCGCACCGCCTCGAACGGTCGTGGCTCCGCCTCTTTCGCGGCGTCCGCATCTCGGCGCGCTACGCGATCGGATGTGCGCTGCACCTCGAAGGTGATCTCGAAGGATCGCTCGCAGCCCTCGAGCCGCTGCACGCCGAACACCTACGCGGCAACATGCGTTACGCGATCTGCTCGATCGAGGCGGCCAACCTGGTCCTGCTCGATCGCGAGCACGCCCGCGCCGGCAAGTTGCTCGACGAGGCAGCGGCGATCCTGCGACCGCCCGAGGACATCCTGCTCGCGGCCCTCGCGAAGCTCGGCGATGGCTCTTCATCCGAGGCAGAAGCCCTCTTCCACGCCGCGGGGACGAAACGCTCGGGCGCTCGCATGCGCGTGCGCGGACGCGGCGGCGTGGCGGACGTTCTCTTGATGGAGAACGGCCGCCAGCAAGAGGCGATCTTCCACGCGCTTCGCGGGCTCTATCTGGTGAAGGTCGGACGGGTGAGCGACGCGCAGCGCGAGCTCGAGATCGCTGCGCGGAGCCCGGTGCCGAACGTCTACGTCGAGCGGGCGCGCGCGATGCTGCAAGCGGGCGAGGTCGAGCCGAGCGATCCGCGCTCGTCGCTCGCACCGCAGATCGTCGGCTCCGAGGACTGACGGATGAGCCGCCGGGCGCAGGCACCGCTCACTTCGACGAGGCCGCCGCAGGCACGCGTGCGCCGACCTCGTGAAGGAGGAAGGTCAACATGTCCGTCGCCTCCTCGATCTCCGCGTCGAGCGGCGTCCCCATGCCGTGCCCCGTGTCCGCGCTCGCACGGAGGAGGATCGGCCGATCCGACGACGTCGCTGCCTGGAGTCGCGCGGTCATCTTGCGCGACTGGTAGGGATCGACGCGCGGGTCATTCGCGCCCGTCATGAAGAGGACCGCGGGATAGGCCGTACCGTCCTTGACGTTGTGCAGCGGCGAATAGGCCCGCAGCGCTCGGTACTGCGCCTCGTCCTTCACCGTGCCGTATTCGGTCACGTTGAAGGCGCCATTCGGGCTCAGCTCCGTCCGGAGCATGTCGTAGATGCCGACCGCGGAGACGGCGACGCGGAAGAGCTCCGGGTGTTGAACGAGCGACGCGCCCATCAGCAGACCGCCGTTCGAACGACCGCTGATCGCGAGTCGCTCCGGCTTCGTGTACCCGAGCTCCACCAGCGCCTTGGCGCAGGCCGCGAAGTCGTCGAACACGTTTTGTTTGTTCGTGAGGTTGCCGGCACGATGCCACGTCTCGCCGCGCTCCCCTCCCCCGCGCAGGTTCGCCTCGGCGACGACACCGCCGCTGTCGAGCCACACGCGATGGGTCGCGCGCATCCGCGGCTTGAGCGTCACGCCGAAGCCGCCGTACCCGGTCAAGAGCGCGTGTCCAGAGCCGTCCCGCTTCGTGTCGCGCTTGCGAAGCACGCTCATGGGCACCTTCGTGCCGTCCTTGGAGACGCACGTCTCGCGAACGACCTCGACGTCGGCCATGTCGAACGCAGCCTTCTTCGTCAGGCTCGTCGTGACGAGGCGGTGCTCGTTCGCCCGATAGAACATCCAGCGCGGCGCCTCGACGAAGCTCTCCACCCGGAGCAGGAGATCGTCTCCTGCTCCAACGGCGATCGCCCCGTTGACGCTGGACACCGGTGGGAGCGGCAGCAGCGCAGCCGCGGGTCCGCGAGCGCCCGGCGTGAGCACGATCGGCGGCGGCGGCGGCGCGGGCGGCGTGCGCTTCTTCCCGGACTTCTCTCGCTTCGGCTGCGTCGTCTGCAGCTCGCGCGCGAGCGGCTCCGGCTTGGTGTCGAGCGGAAAGCGACGGAGCCGCGAGGGCCCGTCGGCGGTCTCGACCACGTACAGCGCGTTCTTCGTCGCGAGCACGTACTCGATCACGGCGTCGCTCTCGGGCAGGACGTCGATCTTCGACGGTCGCTCGAACGGAGGCGCGAACGCGATGACCTTTCCGCGCGGCGCGTCCTTGCGCGAGACCGCGTAGATCTTCCCATCGGCGCCGAACGTGGCGGCGGACAGCTCGTCCTCGAACGTCGAGAGGCGGAGCCACTTGCCGTTGTCGAAGACATGGTGCTCGACCTCGCCGCCGTCGCCGTTGTAGACGAGCGCGAGCGTGCGCTTGCCGTCGTGGCTCCGCAGCAGCTCCACCTCCGCGATGCGCGGGAGCTCCTTTCCGAGCGCGAAGGTATCCGCGGACTCCGGCGTGCCGAGCTTGTGGAACCAGACCTGCTGGTAGAAGTCGAGGTCCGCCGGCGGACGCTCGCCGCTCCGCGGGTAGCGCGTGTAGTGAAGCCCGGATCCGTCCGCGTTCCAGGCGACGCTGCCACCCGCGGTCCCACCCTGCACGCGAGGGATGACCTCGCTCGCGCGCTCCTTGCCGCTCGCGACGTCGAAGATGTGGAGGTCGCCGCTCTCGGAGCCGTCCTTCGAGAGGGAGACTGCGACCAGACGGCCGTCCGGCGACGGGACGAAGAAGTCGATGGTCGTCTTGCCGGACGGATCGAGGACATTGGGATCGACGACCACGCGCTCACTCGCCGGATCGATCGGCGTCGCCGAGGACGTTCTCGCCATCCCGAGCTCGACGAGGATCGGCTGCTGCTTCGGCGGCGCGCTCTTCAGCGCGAAGATGCGCGCGCCGCGCGGCTGCAGCGCGAACCAGTCGGCCGAAGCGGCCCCGTAGATCGAAGCGACACGTGACTGGACCGCGTTCCTCTCCGAAAGAGCATCGAGCGTCGAACGCGCGAGCGCGTTCTGCGCGTCGGTGAAGGCGCGCACGTCGGCGCTCTCGGCGTCTTCGAGCCATTCGTAGTCGTCGACGACGTCCTCGCCGAAGTACGTGTGCACCACCGGCCGCTTCGGGGCGGGGACCGGAGGTACACGCGTGGACGCCGACGGCTTCGTCCGGACGTGCGGTGCGCTCGACGCTGGCGCCGGCGATGGCGCGACCATCCGTGCGGGCGTACCGCCCTGGCACGATGTCAGCGCGCACGCGAGGAGGAGGAGGAGAACGAGAACGACGACGAGACCAAGGCCATCCGTACGACCCGCGCAGCGAGGCGATGCGAGCATCACCCGCGTTGGCTAGCGCATGCGTGCTCCGAGCGCGAGGGCCGTCGTGGCCGTCGTGCTCGTGCTCTCGAAGGGCAAGCGGTCGTCGGTCAGCGAGCGATGGGTTGCGGCCGCTCCTGGTGCCCGACGTGGACCTGCATCGTCGGGTGCCGGGCTGCAAAGCGGCGAAGGCGCTCGAGGTTCGCCGAGCTTCGCATCTTGTCGCTCGAGAAGTCCCCTGGCTCGACGCCATGGTCCCATCCCCAGGTCGTGTGGCATGCGTCGCCGGTGAACAGGATCGGGCCGGACGTCGTACGCGCGACATAGGCCGTGCTGCCGCGGGTATGCCCGGGCACGTGGATGGCCCAGAACGATCCGTCGCCGAAGACGTCGAGGACGCCGTCGAAGACGCCGTCGGGATCGGCCGAGAAGCGCCAGACGGAGAGCGGCGGCTTGTTCTCGAGCGCCCGGTCCACGATGGGCGCGACGAACAGGTTCTCGAAGCTGCGTTCCGTCGTCTCCCCCGGCCCCACGAAGACCGGCGTGCCCGCAGGGACGTCGCGCATCCCCGAGACGTGGTCGACGTGCAGGTGCGTGAGAAAGACGCCGGCGGGGGCGCGAGGCTGGCGCTCGATCCACGTCTTCGTGTCGGTGCGCCGCTTCATCTCGTCCACGTGCGCGACGCGCGCCGCCAGACCGCGGATCGCGGCCTCGTCGGGCGCGTCGAAGAGCGCGTGCTCGACGCCGGTGTCGATGAGAAAGGTGCCGCGCTGGGGATGCGTGACGGCGTGGAAGGCGACGTGGATCGCCTCGTCCCGGTCTTCGAGCTTCGCCGCCTTCGCTGCGGGATGGTCGAGGTTCAGGAGCCCGGAGAGCGGCACTTGCCAGTCGGCCCCGATGACCGTCTCGACCGACAGCGGTCCGGGCTCGTCGACGAGAGCATCGAGCGACGACGTCGCCGACACCTCTCCGAGGCTCGCAGGAACGTCGGGGTGCGAGGTCGTGCTGCAGCCGACGCCGACGCCGGCGCCGACGGCACCGAGGAGGACGAGAACGATGGAGGCGGCGGTCCACTTCTTCGAGGAGGTGCGCGTCGTCATGCGCTCGAAGATGCGGCATACGCGTAGACATGAGAACTGCGCGAATCGGCATGGTATCATGCGCTGGTGCATATCCCCTGGGAGGAGGTCCAGCTGTTCCTCGCGATCGCCGAAGCGCGAAGCGTCACGCAGGCCGCCCGCTGGCTCCAGATCACGCAGCCGACCGCGAGCCGGCGTCTCTCCGCGCTCGAGTCGTTGCTCGGCGAGCGGCTCTTCGTTCGGAGCGTCGAAGGCGTGGCCCCGACGCCGTTCGCCGAGCGCATGCTCGAGCCCGCGCGGCGGATGGCGGAGTGGGCCGGCGAGATCGATCGCGCAGCGGCTCGTGCCGAGACGTCGCCACGAGGCGTCGTGCGCATCACGGCCCCGCCTGGGATCGCGTTCGAGCTGCTCGCTCCGTTCGCCGCGTGGATGCGAGGTGCGCTCCCCGACATCACGCTCGAGATCGTCTCGTCCGTCCAGTACGTCGACCTCGTTCGGCGCGAAGCAGACCTCGCCCTCCGGATCACGAGCAGCGGCTCGCAGAAGGAGCTCGTGACGCTCGCGTCGCTCACGAGCGGCGTCGCCGTCTTCGGGTCGCCGGCGTACGCGCGTTCGCTGCCGAAGAACCCACGGATGACCGACATTGCGTGGGTCGGATGGGCGCCGCCGCTCGATCACCTCTCGCCGAATCCCGAGCTCGCTCGGATGATCCCAGGCTTCCGGCCGGCGTTTGCGTCCGACGACTTCCTCGTCCAGCTCCGCGCCGCGGAGGCGGGGATCGGCGCCATCTTCCTCGGGCGCGCGCGGCATCGGTTCTCGTCATCGAGCCTCGTCGAGCTCGATGTCGACGTGGGCGACGTCCGACATGGCCTTCACCTCGTCTGCGCGAAGCGAGCGCTCGACATTCCGCGCGTGCGCGCCGTCGCAGACCTGCTGGTCCGCGAGCTCGAGAGCGCCGAAGAGCGGCCCCGCTCGAAGCCCCGACCGCGCGCTCCGAAGCGCGGCGCCCCGCGCCCCTGACTCGCTCGCGGCGTCCGAAACCTGCAGGAGCCTGCGCGAAACGGCCCGATCGAACTCGTGTACGTTTCGGGTCCATGGTCGGTCGCTTCGCCAAGGTCGCCCTCGTCCTCCCCATCCTCGTCGCGTGCGGCGGCAGCTCGCCCTCCCCGAAGACCGCGACGACGCCCGCGAGCACGGATACGCGCGCCGACGTGACGTCCGTGCGTGACGTGACGACTCCGGCAGCCGCGAGCAAGACGGCCACGACACCAGCGATGACGGACGAGGAGATCCTCGCGCGCGTCAGCTCGGACTTCCTCGCGTGTTACCAGCAGGGCAAGAAGTCGACACCGACGATGGCCGACGGGAAGCTCACGCTGCTCGCGTCGGTCGACGGCAGCGGCAAGACGACGTGCGTCGTGCCCACGGACGACACCGGGCTCACGCAGGAGGTCGAAGACTGCATGAGCGCTCGGCTCGGACGTGAGACGTTCGCCCCCGGGCGCTCCTGGTCGTTCGAGCTGCCCGTCGCGGTCCGTTCGGGCGCCGTGTCGCTCGGCAAGGAGACGACCGGCCCGGTGATCGAGGAGGTGTCGGAGCATGGCGTGCCGGACGCGAGCAAGGTCGTGGAGCGTCTGCTCCCGAAGCTCTCCGAGTGCGTCCAGCCCGTCGAGAAGAGCTCCGGCCTGCGCGTCATTCACCTCGGTGCGCGCGTCGCGTCCGACGGCCGGGTGAGCTGCACGGTCGCGACCGGCGCAGGCACGGTCCCGGAGGAAGTGCGGACGTGCTCGAAGAACACGCTCGAGGCGGCGCGCTTCGGAGCGCCGAAGTCGGGCGCCGGCCTGGTCGCGATCCCGATGAAGATCCTGGGCGCGCGATAGAGCGCGCCGGCCGCCTGCCCCGATGGAAATGGACCAAGTGCGTCGCGGTGCTCAGCTCTTCCGGACGGGCCACGCGTGATCGAGCGGGCCGTGCCCCGAGCCGAAGCCGGGCGCGCGGACGATCGCCTCGCGCACGTATCGCCAGCCGCGGCCCACCGCTTCCTCGAGCGGAAGGCCCTGCGCGAGCCCCGTCGCACAGGCAGAGGCAAGCGTGCATCCGGTTCCGTGCGTGTGGCGTGTGTCGATGCGCGGGCCCTCGAAGGTGGCCTCGCCCGACTGGGTCATCAGCACATCGACGACGCGCTCGCCTGCGACGTGGCCACCCTTCATCAGGACCGCCTTCGCGCCCATGCCGAGCAGCGCCTCGCCGGCGCGCCGGAGATCGTCCGTCGTCTCCGTGGAGAGGCCGGTCAGCGTCGCCGCCTCGGGTGCATTGGGCGTGAGCAGCGCCGACCGCGGGACGAGCAGCGACGTGATCGCGCTCACGGCGTCGCGCGGCAGAAGGGCCGCTCCCCCCTTGGCGATCATCACCGGATCGATCACGGCGGGCGCGCCGCTCGCATGATCGATCAGCCCCGCCACCGCCTCGACGGTCGCGACGTCGCCGAGCATGCCCGTCTTGATCGCATCCGCGCCGATGTCGTCGAGGACGACGCGCCCCTGGGCTTCGACGACGTCGACCGGGATGGGGAATACACCGGTCACACCGAGCGTGTTCTGCACCGTGATCGCCGTCACGGCGGTCGCAGCGTACCCGCCGAGCGCCGTGACCGTCTTGATGTCCGCCTGGATACCAGCGCCCCCCCCGGAATCGGAGCCAGCGATCACGAGCACACGTCCTCGAGCAGCGACCATCGAGCGCGACACCTTACACCGACGAAGCCGCCGGCGCGTAGCCGGAGCACGCTCGAGGTCGAGCGCGCGGAGGGACGCGTGCGGACGCGCCGGATGCGCGTGAAACGGGAGATGGTAGAGGTGGGCCCGTGAGTCCCGCCGCTGCCCTCGCAGCCCTCGCCGTCTGGGCATCCCCTCCGGCACGAACCTCCGAGGTGGTGGCAGCGGGCGCCGCCGAGCGGTCGCCGGCGGTCATGGCGGCGCGCACGATCGCCATTCGCGCCGTCAGGCTCGAAGGTATCCGCCGCACGCGGGCGGAGACCCTGCTGGAGCTGCTGCCTCGCGAGCCTCCGGCCCAGTACCGCGTATCGGAGATCGCCGAGCTGGAGCGGCGCATCAACAACCTCGGGATCTTCGACGACGTCGCGACGCGCATCGAAGGAGACGAGCTCGTGGTCGCCGTCCGCGAGAAGTTCACGCTCACGCCGTCGATCGAATTTGCGACGGGTCGCTCCGTCGCGGACATCGAGGGCTCGATCGGCGCGACCGAATACAACTTCCTCGGCCGGGGCTCGGAGCTCGGGGCCGTCATCGGTCGCGAGCAGCGAGGTCCGGTCGCATGGGCGTGGTACCTGGAGCACGCCTTTCGTCCGCGCCGCTGGGCGTTCGGGGTGTCCGCCGGCATCGACCGCGCGAGCCTGCGTTTCGGCGACCCGGATCGCCCGGACGCGAGCTGGTTTCGCGATCGCGGGACGATCGAGATTGGATGGCGCACGCCTTACGGCTACGGAGGCATCCCGCTCCGCTACGAGGTGGGGGGCTACTATACGCGCGAGCTCATCGAGCGCGACGGAGGCGCCTTCGCGCCGCCGGACGGCCATAGCGCCGGAACGTGGATGGCGTTCACGTGGGATCGCTACACGTGGCGCGACCTCGTCCCCGACGGGCTACGCGTTCGCTTGTTCGCGCGACCGGGCTGGTACCTGCCCGAAGGAACGGCTCGCTTCACGACCTCGACGACCGTCCTGGCGGCAGCGCCGCTCGGCACGCTGACCGTACTCGCGACGCGGACGGTCTACGAGCTCGTGACGGAGGGGAACGTCAATCACAGCACCCTCGTGGGCAGTCAGGACGGCGTCCGCGGGCTGGCGGATGCGTTCTACCGCAACCGCCAGCAGGTCTACACGAACGTCGAGCTCCGGCACGCCCTCAAGCTCGCCGATCGCTGGGCGCTGCAGCTCGTCGCGTTTGCAGACGCGGCCGCGTTCGAGCCGATGGACATGCGCGGCCGCGCGACGTCGTGGAAGGCCGCCATCGGGACCGGCGGCGGCATGAGGCTCATCCCGACGTTTCTCACGCAGCTTCTCCTTCGCGCCGACCTCGCCCGCCTCTACACGCCCGAGCAGCGCTGGTTCCTCCAGGTCGGCGTCACCCAGTACTTCTGACGGGGGCAGCGCCGATCACGTCAGGTGTCACGAGCGCCGCGGCGCCTGGCGCGGATCGCGCTCGGCGTCTCCCCCGTCACCTTCCGCACCAGCGTGCTGAAGCTCGAGAGCGATGGACAACCGACGTCGAAGGCGATCCGCGTGAGCGGGTCGTCGGTGTCTTGAAGAAGGCGGATCGCGCGGGCGACGCGGACCTGGGCGACCTCGCTCGCGAACGTGGTCCCGAGCTCGGAGAGCCGCCGCTGCATCGTCCGCGCGGAGAGGCCGAGCGAGCGCGCCACGGTGGCTTCGTCCGGATGGGGAAGCGCCGCGTCGACAGCGGTCCGGAGCTGACGAAGAACCGGCGCGACGTTCGAGGCCGCCTGCCGGAGCTCCTCGAGCTCGTCCGCGAGTGACTTCGCATCGGAGATGCCGAGCCACACGAGCGCTTCTTCCAGATCGTCGAACGCCTTCACCGGATAGGGCGGCGCGACGACGTCGAAGAACCCGCTCACGACGGCTCCGGCCATTCCCTGCCCTCGGACCAGTGCGACCCGAGTCGCCGACCGCGCAAGAGCCTCCCGGTTGTCCCGTATGAACGCGGCCAGGCGATCGAACAGGTGTGGCGCAGCTGCCTCGATGGCCCGCGCGTCCACCATGCTCGGATGCGGGCCGAGCCGCGCCACCGACGCGCCGATGAGCGTGACGAGGTCGTCGATGTCCGCCGAGTCTGGAGCGCCCCAGAGCGCGTACCCGGTGAGGTCTTCACTCGTCTGGAAGTAGAAGAACGATCGTCCCTGGACGTAGGCACCGCGAGACGCCGCGAGAAAGGCGCTGGGGGTCGGTCGAGAAGCGAGCCGCGTCCGAGAAGAGCGCTGCACGAGAACAACTATCGACGAAGTCCGCGCGCAGAAGCGGACAAAAGTTGCCTCGCCGACGTTCGCCGTCTCCCGCTATTCAGTTTCCTGCTTCCGCTTCTCATGCATGATGCTCGCGCATGGGGGCCCGCCACTTCCTCGCGACCTCGGTTGCGCTCGTCGCGCTCACGGTCAGCCTGTCCGCGCGCGCACAGAACGCCGATCCGTTCTTCTTCGGGGACGAAGCCGCCCTCGGCGCAGGCGCCGTCGTCGCGTCCGGCCGCGACTCGGGCGCCTTCTGGTACAACCCCGCCGGATTCGGCGGCCTGCAGCGCGGAATGGTGAGCGCGAGCGCCTCGACGTTCGGTCTCCGCGTACGGAAGATCCCGCGCGCGCTCCGCGTTCGGATCGGCGGACGCGAGACGGCATCCGATCTCGCCTCGAGCGACATCATCAGCGTTCCGAACGCCATCGTCGCCGCGACGAAGCTGACGGATCGCGTGGCGCTCGCCGGCGGTCTGCTCATCACGGCGCGCGACATCCGATCGGCCCTCGTCACGGTCCCCGAGTCGGAGCAGGTCACGGCGGACGGCACTCCGCTCGCGCTCTCACAGCGACTCGACATGCAGTCGGACTCCGCGAAGTACCACTTCGGCGGCGCCCTCGCGGCGGCGCTCTCGTCGCAGCTCCGGCTCGGCGCGGCGCTCTACGGCACGTACACGAAGGCGACCGACAGCGTGCAGTATTCGCTCTTCGCTCGGAGTGCCGGGCCCAACCCCACCGACGAGCGCGCGTTCATCACGCAGAGCGCGCGCGTCACCGGCTCCGCGATCGGGGCTGCGGCGTCCATCGGCGTCCAGTGGGAGGCGTCGTCGCTCGTGTCGGTCGGGCTGACGCTCCGGAGCCCCGAGGTCGCGCTCACGGCTTCCACCGAGGGCGGCGCGGTCATCGCGCAGGCGAGCGCCGGCGGCACCGACGCGGCAACCGCGGTCCTGGAGGAGCGGACTCCGCCGCAGCTCGCTGCGAGTGGCAAGCTCGTGGCTCCCGCGCGGGCGCTCGCAGGCGTCGCGTTCGCGCTCGGACCTCCCCAGAGCTGGCTCGAGGTCGGCGTCGACGCGGCGCATGGACTGCCGGCATCGTCCGTCATCGACGCCCAGCAGCCGACCTTCAACGGCCGCATCGGCTTGCGGTACATGGTGTCGCCGTCGTGGATCGTCGGCGGGGGTCTCTTCAGCGATCGAGCCACCCTGCGTCGCCTCTCCGACTTCATCGCGTCGGACCGCGTCGACTACTACGGGCTGACGCTCGGCGTCAGCAAGCGGACACCGCTCGCGCTCGTGCAAGATCCGTCGCCGGAGGCGCTGGTGCTGGTGACGACGCTCTCGCTCCGGAGCTCCGTCGGCTTCGGCCAGGCCCGCGCCTTGACACTGGATCTGGATGCGCCCGAGGCCCCGCGAGACGACCGCTCGGACGTCACGTTCCTCGAGGTGATGCCCTACCTCGGATCTTCCGTCATCTTCTGAAAAGGAAGGCTCGCGCGCCGTCCGCGGAGCGCGGTAGGCTTCGGTGTTCACTCCTTCGCGGGGAGAACGCGTCAACGTGGAGCGATCGACCATCCTGGAGCCGACCGCCTGTGACCTGACGAGCCTCCCTCTCGGGTCGCTCGAAGCGTTCTTGCTCTCGCAGCTCGACGGGCAGCTCACCCTCGAAGAGGTCGCCGCGATCTGCAGCCTGGAGCTCGACCAGGCCAGCAAGATCGCGGCGCGTCTCGTCGACCTCGGAGCCGCGTCCACCCGCCGGTCTCCCGGCGCGACGCGCGGCAAGCGCGAGAAGCCGGGCCGGCGAGCGACCGGCGCCGCGATCGAAGAGGTCGCCAGGACCGGGCGGCGAGATCCGCGGTCGGACGACGTCTCGCTCCGCCCGCCGCCCCTGAAGACCGCGCCGCCTCCTGCCGAGAAGGTCCCAGCGCTCGTCGGAAAGAGGACTGCATCCGCCGAGAGGCCCGCCGAGCGGCGGCGATCGCGGGACTCGCTTCGCGTGCAGCGCACGTCGTCGTCACGGCGCCTGAAGGCGACGAAGCGAACGACGCCGCCGCCGACGCGCTCTTCGCGCACCGAACGACCGCAGGTGAGCGCGAAGCAGAACACGACGCCGCCCGCGATACCGAGCAAGCGCCCGAGCAAGCGCCCGAGCAAGACGAGCCCCGCGACCGCGGCACCGGCGAAGCTGCGCGCCGAACCGTCACCCGAACGCGTGCGCAAGCTGCAAGCCGCCGCTCGCGAGATCGAGGTCCAGGCACGCATCGAGACGCTCCTCTCGGCCGCTGACGAGGCGCTGAAGACGAACGACGTGATCAACGCGGCGAACAACCTTCGCCTCGCGCTGCAGCACCGGGAAGATCCGCTCGTGCGCATGAAGCTCGAGGAGGTCGACCGCCTTGCCAAGGCCGTCCGCCTCGAACGGACGCTCGCCTCGGCCCGCGCCGCCGAAGAGCGGAAGCGCTGGCCCGAAGCCGCCATGCACCTCGCACGGGCGTACGAGACGAAGCCCACCGCCGAGCTCGCGGACCGTGCCGCCAGCGCCTTGCTCCTCGCCGAAGGGGATCTCGAGCGCGCCGCCCAGCTCGCCGAGCAGGCGGTCTCGCTCGAGCCGAAGAATGCGCGCTACCGGTTGACGCTCGCAGAGGTGTACCTCGAGTCGGGCGAGCTCGTGCGCGCTGCGAAGCACGCCGCCGTCGCCCTCGAGCTCACGCCGAAGGACCCGCGCGCTCGCGATCTGGCCGACGCGATCGCGCAGGCGGAGCGCGGCGACCTCTGACGCCCTTCACCGCCTTCACCATTCGGTGGAAGCGTAGTCCTTCAAGAATTTCCCCCACACGTGCTGGCCCGTGAGCAGGCCGGAGAAGAACGGGTCGCACACGCGCGCGGCGCCGTCGACGATGTCGAGCGGCGGCTGGAAGTCGTGCACCAGTTGCTTGCGCTGCGAGTGCGCGATCGGGTCCTCGTCCGTGACCCAGCCGGTGTCGACCGCATTCATGAAGATCCCGGACGCGGCGTAGTCGGGCGCGCTCGTGAGCGTCATCATGTTCAGCGCCGCCTTCGCCATGTTCGTGTGCGGGTGTTTGTCCGTCTTCGTCCGGCGCGCGAACTGACCTTCCATCGCCGAGACGTTCACGATGTGCTTCTCGTCGGTGCGGTCGCGCACCATGAGCGGCTTCAGCTTGCTGCAGAGGATGAACGGCGCGACGGCGTTGACGAGCTGCACCTCCAGCATCTCCGGCGACGGCACATCGCCCAGCGTCAGACGCCAGCTGTTCGTCGTCCGCAGATCGACCTGCTGCAGGTCGGCGTCGGTCTTCCCCGCCGGAAACAGCTCGAGGTCGTGCGTCGTGTCGTCGTAGGCGCACGGGATCTGCGAGAGCATCGCCGATGCCCGGAGGCCGAGCCCCGGACCGTCGCCGCCGCGCCAGGCGACGAAGCCAGCCGAGGCGCCGCTCGCCGACGAGAGCACGTGGCCGGCCTCGACGGACATCGCGGCCTTGCACTCCTCGTGGGCTCCGAGCACGACGCGGAGCGCGTCCGGCAGCTCTGCGTACGGGCGGCGTTCGAGATCGAGCAGATGCGCGTAGAACGCGGCGGGCCGTCGAACGGTCTGGGCCGCGTTGTTGATCAGGATGTCGAGCCGCGCCTCGGTCTGCGTGATGTACCGCGCGAAGACCTCGACGCTCGGCGAATGTCGCAGGTCGAGGCCGAACACCTCGAGACGGTCCTTCCACTTCGGGAAGTCCTGCTCGCGAGCGAAGCGCTGCGCGGCGTCGCGGGGGAACCGCGTCGTGACGAGCACACGGGCGCCCGCGCGCAGCATCATCAGCGCCGACTGGTAGCCGATCTTGATGCGCGCGCCGGTGATGAGCGCCGTCCGTCCTTCGAGCGATGCCGTCTGGAAGCGCTTCGCGTAGTTCAGCTCCGCGCACGGCGGGCACATCGCGTCGTAGAAGAAGTGCAGCTTGCGGTACGGCTGCTTGCACACGTAGCAGTCACGAGGTTTCTGGAGCTCGCTTGCCTCGCTTGCCTCGCTTGCCTCGCTTGCCTCGCCGTCCCCACGGACGAGCTGCGGCGGCGCCACGTACACCTCCGCCCGCCGTGCAGCGCGGATCTCCGTCGCCGCCGTCACCGCGCGGTCGTGGGTCGAGACCTCGAGGCGGTCCTTGCGGCGGAAGGCCTTGGCCGTGCGCCTCGTCTCGTCGCGCGTCGGTCGCGAGAGCCTTCCCGCAGCCGTGAGCAGCCGGACTCGCGCATCGCGATCGAGGGTCGTGAGCTGCGCCCGGTCGTCGACGAGCGACTCGAGCACCGCGATGCAACGCTCTAGCTCCTCTGGCGTGATTGGCGTGATTGACGTGACCGGAGTGAACGTCTCGGGCGCGTGTCCCATGCTGGCGGAAGCTTCTAGCGGAAGTCGCGGACCGGCGCTCGTGAGCCGCCAGGAAGAGAGCGGGGGCCGCCTGGAAGCGAGCGTTCGAGGAGGACGGCGACCTGCCAGCTCCCGAATCGAATGCGAATGGGACACGAGAAGCGCACGCGCGCGGCTGCCTCGCGGGCCCCGCTCGGAGGGCACGAAGGCCTCGCAACACGCGTTTCTGCGGCGGATTGCGAGAGGTGCGTAGCGCGCTGCGCACTGCGACCGAAGACCTGAAAGCCCTCCGTCTCCTCGTCGTTTCGAACTTGCCGCGAAGGCCAGTCACAGCTACCCCAAAGCCCCGATGCTTCCGCGAAATCCGGCCGACTACCGCACGCTGGTCTGGGCACTCGCGATGCCCGCTGTGCTCATCGCGCAGTTCCTGGATCCGAAGCTCCTGCCCTATCTCGCGCCCGTCAGCTTCTACCTGGCGATGGCGGCCGGGACGATGGCGCACAATCACAATCACTGTCCGACGTTCAAGTCGAAGAAGATGAACACGTTCTATGCGGCGTGGATCTCGATCTTCTACGGCTACCCGTCGTTCGCGTGGATCCCGACGCACAACCTCAATCACCACAAGCACGTGAACCGCGAAGGCGACGCGACGATCACGTGGCGTCACACGAACCGCAACGTGTGGTGGATCGCGCTCTCGTACTTCTTCGTCTCGGCCTACTACCAGGCGGGCCCGATCAAGGAGTACATCCGCAAGGCGAAGGACGCGAACCCGACGCTCTACAAGCAGATCATCACGCAGTACGTGGTCTGGATCAGCGCGCTCGTCGGGACGCTCGCGGTGGCGCTCGTGATGCACGGCCCGTGGGTCGGGATCAAGCTGTGGGTCCTCACGTTCGGCCTGCCGACCGTGTTCGGGTCGTACACGATGATGTGGTTCAACTACATGCAGCACGTGCACTGCGATCCCTGGTCGAAGTACGACCACTCGCGCAACATCACGGGCCGCGTGTTCAACTTCCTCGTGTTCAACAACGGCCTCCACACGGTGCACCACGCCAATGCGGGCGCGCACTGGAGCACCGCGTACGCGGAGCACGCGAAGATCGCCGACAAGATCCACCCGGATCTGAACTGGCGGAGCTTCTGGTGGTGGGTCATCCGCGGCTACGTCATCCCGGCGTTCCTCCCGCGCTTCGAGACGAAGCAGATCGGCCGCGCGCCGTTCGATCCGCCGGAGGGCACCATCCGCGCAGCGTCCCGCAAGGCGCCGGTGACCGACTCGGTCGACGCGCTCGAAGCGGGCAACAACGCGCAGATCGCGTGAGCCTCCGTCGATAGCGTCGCTCGCACGCGCGGTGGATAGGCGCGTGGATTCTTCCCTCGACCCGCGCCTTCAGCGGTCGACGGCTCCGCACAGCTCTTTGCGCGCGTCCTTCTGCGCGCAGTACACGTCGAGCGCGAGGGCGAGCTGGTGGACGCGCTCGCTCCGCTTGCCGTCGCAGCCGCTGTCGCTGCAGCGCGAGACCACCGAGCAGGAGCCGTTTCGCTCGTAGTCCGGCTCGCCTCCGAGGAGGACGCCGACCTGCTCGAGCGTCTTCGAATCGAAGATGCCGGAGCCGGAGTTGCCGGCGAACGTGTCGACCGTCGCGTTGAAGAAGTCGCCCTCGGAGCGCACCGCGGTGACCCTGCCGTTGCCCGCGATCTTCAGCGGCATTCCGGACGGGAAGCCGAACACCGTGAGCGAGCTGCCGGGGAGCTGGTCCGGATCCGGGCGGAGCTTCACCGGTGAGAACCGAGGCGTGGCAGATCGGTCCAGGCGCACGACGGCGAAGTCGAGATCGACACGAGCGGACCCGATCATCACGCCCTGCTTCCGGAACACGAGCGGCTCCTCACACGCGAAGACGTCATCCGACGTGATCGGATGCATGTCGCGCTCGCTGTCCTTGTAGTAGCCGAAGACGAACCGCCGCGCCTTGCAGGCCTGCGCCGCGCCGAAGGGAGACTGGGCCGCCATGCCGCTCCCGAGGCAGTGCGCCGCCGTCAACACGAGGTCATCGGCGATGAGCGTCCCCGAGCAGCTCGCGGCGACGGGGTCGTCCCAGAAGCGCTCCGACCGGCAGAGCCCGAGGGACCTCCCGATCGAGTCGCCGACGACGCTGACGTTCGACGGGTCCGACTCGTCGAGCTTGTCGGCGTCGACGATCGCGACGATCGAGCGCGTCGCCAGATCACGGACGTCCCCGTCGACCTCGAAGACGTCCTTCCGGTCGTCGTCGCCGTAGACGACCCTCGAGCTCGTCGTGGAGACGTTGGTGGGATCGCCCTCGCCGCACGCCGCAATCGCAAGCACGCAAGAGGACAGCCACGAGAGGCGAGCCTTGACGCGAGCCATGCGCGACGGCGTGCAACGCTCGATCCCGCTCACGCGTCTGAAACGTGAGCCGAGAACGTGAGCCAACGACGTGAGCCCGGCAGACGCGCGTACCGCAGCCACAACGACGAGCTATTCCTGGGCCGCGCGAGGCACATGGTTCCGACGGGCGTCTCTCGAGAGGTCGCCAGGGGCGCCATGAGATGGGGGGTGGGCCAGCGCCTTTCGATCGGTACGTTGATCCGCCCACCGCGAGCGCCTCGCTCGTTGCGGAGGTCTCTCGAGAGAAGCCCGCCATGCGCGCCATGTGGCACGTACTACCGCTCGTCGAGCCACTCGCACGACGGCTCGTCCGATCCACCGATCCGCCGGGGGACGACTGCAAACCAACGCGCTTGTTCGTCGCCCGGGCCGCGCCGCGGAACGACGTGACATGGATGAAGGACGCAGGGCGCTCCCCTTGGCGACCGTGGCGGGTTTCCCGCTCGACAGGCCCGAGCAGCGGAGCGAGGCGGCTGCGAGCCAAGACAACCTGGCGAGCTCCCGAACCCATCCACCTCACCTCTTGGCGCCCATGGCGACCCTCTCGATCATGCGC
>JAFAER010000219.1 GCA_023423895.1 Pseudomonadota bacterium | reverse complement strand
TCAGCGCCCCGGCGGTACGACGGCGGCTCGAGGCGGGACTAGCGAGTCCGGCGTAGTTGCCGGCGGAAGGTCTGGATCATGGTGTCGAAGGCGATTGCCCGCTTTGCGCGGCTCAGCCCCCGCAAGGCTCGTGTAGTGGTCGATCTCGTGCGTGGCCGTCAGGCCGGCGAGGCTCTCCAGCTCCTCGAGTTCACGAAGAAGTCGGGCGCGCCCGTCCTCAAGAAGCTCATCGAGAGCGCCGTTGCGAACGCGCGCACGACGAGCCCGGGCGTCGACCTCGACTCGCTCTTCGTCGAGACGGCGTTCGTCGACAAGGCGCCGAACAAGCACATGCGCCGCTGGCGTCCCCGCGCCATGGGTCGCGCGACGCGCATCCAGAAGGGCATGAGCCACATCACGATTCACCTCGGCCAGCGCTGAAGCTGACGCCCTAGACCGCTCCCTCAAGGAACAAAAAGAGATGGGTCAGAAAGTTCATCCGTACGGCTTCCGCCTCGGCGTCATCAAGACGTGGAACAGCAAGTGGTTCGAGGACAAGAGCTACGCGAAGTGGCTTCACGAGGACATGCGCATCAAGCGCGCCGTGAAGGACTACCTCATGAACGCGAACATCGCGTCCGTCGAGGTCGAGCGCGCCGCGAACAAGGCCAAGGTCATCGTCTACACCGCGCGCCCCGGCATGGTCATCGGCAAGGGCGGCAAGGGCATCGAGACGCTCAAGACCGGTAACCTGAAGACGGCCGCCAAGGGCGAGACCCTCTTCCCCGGCGTCCAGTCGTTCACGGAGAACGAGGTCTTCATCGACGTGCAGGAGATCCGCAAGGCGGAGACCTCTGCGCAGCTCGTCGCCGAGAACGTCGCGATGCAGCTCGAGCGTCGTGTCGCCTTCCGTCGCGCGATGAAGAAGGCCCTCTCGACGGCGATGAAGTTCGGCGCCAAGGGCATCCGTATCCGCTGCTCCGGCCGTCTCGGCGGCAGCGAGATGAGCCGCGTCGAGACCTACCGCGAAGGTCGCGTTCCGCTCCACACGCTTCGCGCCGACATCGAGTTCGGTCAGGCCGAGGCCCGCACCAAGTACGGCATCATCGGCGTCAAGTGCTGGGTCTTCAAGGGCGAGGTCCTGCCGCGCCGCACGCGCCGCCCGCAGATCGCGGGCTGATTCAGACTTCACGAGTCAACCGAGAGAACGATCATGCTTTCTCCGAAGCGAACCAAGTTCCGCAAGATGCAGAAGGGCAACAACAAGGGCACCGCGTACCGCGGGTCCGACGTGTCCTTCGGCGACTTCGCGATGCAGGCCGTCGAGCCGGGCCGCCTCACGGCGCGCCAGATCGAGGCCGGTCGTATGGCGATCACGCGCCACGTGAAGCGCGTCGGCAAGCTCTGGATTCGGATCTTCCCGCACCGCCCGGTCACGAAGAAGCCCCTCGAAGTCCGAATGGGCGGAGGCAAGGGCGGCGTGGAAGAGTGGGCGGCCGACATCCTGCCGGGCCGCGTCATGTACGAGATTTCGGGTGTGGACGAGAAGACGGCGCGTGAAGCGTTCCGCCTCGCGGGTCACAAGCTGCCCATCGGTTACAAGTTCCTCATCCGCGGGAGCATCCAGTCATGAAGGCCAACGATCTGCGTGAGCGCAGTGTGGAGGACCTCCGCGAGCTCGAGAAGAGCCTCACGCGCGACACCTTCACCAATCGGTTCAAGAACTTCACGAATCGTCTCGACGATACGAGCGTGATCAACAAGACGCGCCGCGACCTCGCGCGCGTGAAGACGATCCTCGCTCAGCGCGCCAAGAACGAGGCCGTGAAGGCCGAGGCCTCCACCACGAAGAGCGAGACGAAGTAGCCATGGCGAAAGAGAACGCAGCCGCTGCGGTCCCCGCAGCGCAGAAGAGCACGAGGACGCTCGCTGTCGAGAAGACCGCGCACGGCTTCCGTCGCAAGATGGTCGGCAAGGTCATCAAGGCGAAGATGGCGAAGACCGTCGTCGTCGAGTGCGTCACGTCGACGCGTGACCAGCTCTACGGCAAGTACGTCCGCAGCCGTACCCGGTACAAGGCTCACGACGAGACCAACCAGTACAAGGTTGGCGACCAGGTCGAGATTCAGGAGCACCGCCCGATTTCGCGCGACAAGCGCTTCATCGTGGTGCGCCTCGTCAAGAAGTTCGTGGAGGAATGAGGCAGCCATGATCCAGATGCGCACAATCCTGGACGTCGCCGATAACTCCGGCGCCAAGCGTGTCCAGTGCGTCAAGGTGCTCGGTGGCTCGCGCCGCCGCTATGCGCGCCTCGGTGACGTGATCGTCGTCTCCATCAAGGAAGCGATGCCCGGCACGAAGGTGAAGAAGGGCGACACCGCGAAGGCGGTCGTCGTTCGCGTGAAGGACGACACCTCGCGTCCGGATGGCAGCTCCATCCGCTTCGACGAGAACAGCGCCGTCCTCATCAACCCGCAGCTCGAGCCGATCGGCACCCGTATCTTCGGACCGGTCGCCCGTGAGCTCCGCGGCAAGAAGTTCATGAAGATCATCTCGCTCGCTCCTGAGGTGCTGTGATGTCCGTTCAGCGTCTTCAGAAGGGCGACGAGGTCATCGTCATCGCCGGTAAGGACAAGGGCAAGAAGGGCAAGGTCATGCGTCTCTTCAAGGAGACCGACCGTGTCGTCGTCGAGGGCATCAACCTCGTCAAGCGCCACATGAAGCCCAACCCGCGCATGCAGCAGGGCGGCATCCTCGAGCGCGAGCAGCCGCTCGCCGCCTCGAACGTGATGCTCGTCGATCCGAAGACCGGCAAGGGCACGCGTGTCCGCGTCAAGTCCGACGACAAGGGCAACAAGGTCCGCATCGCCGTGAAGAGCGGCGAAGAGATCCCGTCGCCGCGCAAGAGCGCCGCCGCCTCCTGAGCCGCGCGCGCCACCAGATTCATTGAGCCGAGGAAGCCATGGCTGACGAGAAGAAAGAGAAGAAGCAGAAGAAGGGCAAGGGCGGCGAGGGCGGCGGAAGCCGCGCTGCGATCGCGCCGACGGGCACTTCGAACACCGTGGCCGTCCCGGCCCGGTTTGCCGCGAAGTACACGAAGGAAGCGGTGCCCGCCCTCCAGAAGCAGTTCTCGTACACGAACCCGAACCAGGTTCCGAAGCTCGAGAAGATCGTCGTCAACATGGGCCTCGGTCAGGCCGTGACGAACCCGAAGATCATCGACTCCGCCGTCGACGAGCTCCGTGCGTTCACCGGTCAGAAGCCCGTCGTGACGCGCGCCAAGAAGGCGATCGCGAGCTTCAAGCTCCGCGAGGGCATTCCGATCGGCGCGATGGTCACCCTCCGCCGCGAGCGGATGTGGGAGTTCTTCGATCGCCTCGTCAGCGTGGCGCTCCCGCGCACGCGTGACTTCCGTGGTGTCTCGCGCCGAGCGTTCGACGGCAAGGGCAACTACACGCTCGGGTTGAAGGAGCAGATCATCTTCCCCGAGATCGACTACGACCGCATCGACGTCATCAAGGGGCTCAACATCTCCTTCGTGACGACGGCGCAGACCGACGAAGAGGGGCGCGCGCTCCTCCAGGCCATGGG
>JAFAER010000186.1 GCA_023423895.1 Pseudomonadota bacterium | reverse complement strand
GTCCTGCTCGGTGCGATTCACGACTGAGAGATTCGCTGATGGATCGCCTGCAGCGGATGCTCCACGAGGTCGCCTCCGAGCTCGGGCTCCGACCTCCGGAGACCACTCGCGAGCCACGTCGTCGGAGCGCAGATCCGGATCGAGCCTGCCTCGAGCTCGAAGCGCGACGCTTCCTCCGCGAGCTCGATCCGGACTCGCAGGAGGGGCTCTGGTTCGATGCGGTCGCCGAGGCGTACCCGTCGCGCCTCGAAGCCGCGATCGCGTACGTCAGGGAGGTCGGCCCGGGTCGCCGTTCGGGCGATCGCTGACGACGGAAGAGCTCGACGGCGCGGAGAAAGCGCTGCAACGGCGCTGGGTTGAGACCGTTTACGGTTCTTTACCGGGCTGAACGAATCAGAAGGCCCTCCTCCCGCGTCATACTCGGGCGGAGGTCACCTGGATGAAGCTCGTTCGAAGCATCGCTTTCTCGCTCTCGGTTGCCAGCATGTCGGTGTTCGCTGTCGCTTGCGGCGGCAGCGTCGAGCACACACCCCAGACGAGCGCGAGTGCCGCGACGAAAGCTCCGATCGGGACGAGCACCCACGGCGTCGTGAGGCTCGTCGGCGACGCGCTCGGCGACGTCCCGCTCCGTCCCGAGCAACGGACCGAAATCGAGAAGCTCGCGTCCGAAGCCGAGGCGCGTCACGTGCCGATGGCCAACGCGCGCAAAGAGCTGATGCTCGCCTTCGCCGACCAGGTCGAGAGGGGCACCGTCGACAAGGCGGCGCTCCAGCCGAACATCGACAAGGTCACCGCGGACCTCGAGAAGGTCCACGCCGACGACCGCGCGGCACTCGTGAAGCTCCACGACCTGCTCGACGCCGAGCAGCGCAACGCGTTCGTCGACGCGCTCGAGAAGCAGATGAAGGCGCGGCGCGGCGAGCACCGCGAGCACATGAAGGGCGGCTTCGGGAAGCTGAAGCAGCTTGCCGACGACCTGAAGCTCACGGACGACCAGAAGAGCCAGATCAAGGACGTGATTCGCGACGCTCATAAGGAAGGCAAGGAGGCGTGGAAGCAGCACGGCCACGCGCGCGGCGCGCATGGCGATCATGGCAAGCGCGGCCACGGCGACCACACCGGTCCCCACGGCTCCCACGGCGGGAAGAAGGCGTTCGAGGCGTTCCGTGAGGAGAAGCTCGACGTCGACCGGCTCGCGCCTCGCGGCAACATGAAGCCCATGGCCCAGCTCGGGACGGATCGGATGACGAACGTGGCCGCGAAGGTCCTGCCCATCCTCACGCCCGAGCAGCGCAAGATCGCGGCGGACAAGCTGCGCTCGATGGCCGCCAGCGGCGACGCCACGCTCCTCGGGCACTGACCTCCTCGTCCGACGCTCGATGCCGCGCCGGCGGACGCGACGTCCCCGCCGGTGCGGCCTCTTTCACGGCCCGCACGGTCCGGTTTGCGGGTGAGCTTCGCCCCCGCCGCCCGCATCTGGTCGAGAACGTTGTGAGCGCCCTGCCCGTTCGCCTATAGATGCGCCATGGCATCGGCGACCGCGCGGCGTCGTCTCGGCGTCCTCGCTGCGGCCTGGGAGATCTGCAAGAAGGACGCTCGCATCGAGTTGCGGACCCGCGAGGTCCTCGCAACGGCGGGCGTCTTCGCGATCGTCATCGGCGTGCTCGCGAGCATGACGTACTTCGTCCACCCGAAGTACAACCGCGCAACCGCTGCAGGCACCATCTGGATCGCCGTCTTCTTCGCCTCGGTCCTGTCGTTCAGCCGGATCTGGCAGCGTGAGCGCGACGAGTCGGCGCTGACGGCGCTGCTCGTGGCGCCGATCGCACGCGCGTCGATCTTCCTCGGCAAGGCGCTGGCGACGTTCGGGACGATCCTGCTCGTCGAGCTCCCGCTCATCGCGCTCTCTATGTTCCTCTTCGCGATCGACTTCTCGCCGCCGGACCTGTCGCTCCGCGATCCGAAGGCGGTGCACGATCCGACGACGGTGCACGTCCTCGCCTTCGCTGGGCTCATCGTGATGGGAACGGCGGCGCTTTCGCTGATCGGCACGCTCTTCGGGGCGATGACGGTCCGCACGCGCGCACGCGACCTCGTGCTCGCGATCGTGCTCTTCCCTCTGCTGTCGCCCGTGCTCGTCTGCGGAGTCGCCGGGACGCGCAACGCCTTCGAGACGCAGCCGTTCGACGACTACAGCGGCTTCCTCGGGCTGATGGGGCTCTTCGTCTTCGTCGGTCTGGCGATGGGCGTCGCGCTCTTCGGCGCGCTCGTCGACGACTAGCTCACGCGGAGAGCTGCGCGGCGACGAGCGCGGCGTGTGCATCGAGGGCGCTCGCGTCGAGCGGCAGACCACACACTTCGCCGGTCGCCCAGATCCCGTCCGCGATCTTGCCGTCTTGCGTGCGCACCACGAACCCGCGCGGCTCGTGGACGACGATCGCGCCCGCCTGCTCGCAGAGCTCGTAGGCAGGTGAGCGCGGCGCGTCGATGACGACGGCATCGGCGTCGACCTCGCGCTCGCTCTTCGCGGTGCGGACGCGAACGCCCTTCGCGCGATCGGTTCCGCGGATCGCCAGCGGATCGCCGTGGAGGACGCGGACCTCCGCGAGCGAGGCGGCGGCACGAGCGAACGACTCGCCGAACGGGCCGCCTCCTTCGGAGACGACGACGGCGATCTGCTTGCCGATGAGCACGCCCATGGAGAGGAGCCATCCCGCGGCGCGTGCGCTCATCACGTTCGGGACGTCGTTGCCCTCGAACGCGAGGGCGCCGTCATGCGCTCCACACGCGAGCACGAGCGCTTTCGCCTCGAGGATCTCTGCTCCGTCCTCACCTGCGACGAGTAGATCGCGGCCGTAGACGGCTCCGGCCGTCGTCCGCGACCGCAGGCGAATCGCGCCGGACGCGACGCCAGCGTCGAAGCCGTTGCGGATCTCCCGGAAGCTCTCCGCGTCTTCGCGGGCGAGCGCCGTCATGCCGCCTCCCGGAGCGAGCTGATCGTCGATGACCTCGACGGCGCGTCCCGCCCGGGCCAGCCGCACAGCGACGGCCATGCCGGACGGACCTGCACCGACGACGACGACGTCCACCGTTCGCCGAGATGCGGTTCGCGGCGGCGTTCCTTCGAGCGGGAGCTTGCCGAGGCCCGCGACGCGTCGCGCGAAGCCCTGCATGATCGACTGGATGCCAGGGACGCCCGCAAAGAGCTCGTGATGGTTCATTCCTTCGGGGAAGAACCAGTCCGTCATGCGGAGCAGATCGTTGTCTCGCGGCCCGATGCGGTTCTGCGTGACGACGGCCGTGCCCTCTTCTGCCGGCACGAGGCACGTCATCACGTTCGGCGTCTCGTCGACGCGCGCGAGGCAGCCGTCGCACGCACCACGCATGCAAGACGGACCTCGCGGACGATGGAACTTGGGGCTCCGGGCAATCGTGGTCTTGCCCGCGGCGACGAGCGCAGCCGCGACGGGCTCGCCGCGCTCGGCCTCGACGGGCTCGCCGTCGAGCATGATGGTGACGCGATGTTTGATCGGACGAGCACGAGATGACATGGAAACGCCGCCTTCGGACCGAAGCCGGCGCCACTCTACTGCGATCCCGACACGCGTGCGTCGCCGCTCGACGACGCAACTCCTCATTCTGTATCGACACGTCGGACGCCGGGCGCCGAGCTCATGCGTGGGGCGCCCGCGATTCGAGGGTCGGCGCTTTACTTTCGACGGCCGCGTCAAGAAACTAACCCGCGAACGGATGCGCCTCGGTCTACTTGGTCCAGCCGGTGGCGACGTCGGCGCGCTCGGCCGCGCGGCCGAGTTCCTGCTGAACACCGCGCGTGTCCATCGGGCCATCTACCTCGGGAACGACGGCGCGCTCGACCGCGCGGTCGCGGCCTGGGCACGGAAGCTCGTCGGCGACGATCCGAGCGACGAAGGGGCATGGAGCCGCGCCGCGGACATCGCCCTGCATGGCACGCCGCAGGCGATCGATCGCTTCGTCGCGACGGAGCGGGCGCGCCTGCGCCTCAAGGCGCTCGAGGCGCTGCCCGAGCAGGTCGCCCGGTCGATCGAGATGGTCGGCGACCGCGTGGCGGTCCTCATCCACGACAAAGCGCAGCTCGACGAAGAAGACATCCTCGCAGCCAACATCCTCCTGTTCGGAAAGAGCGATGCGCCGCTGATCCACAAGATCGGCCCGCGATGGTTCGTGACGCCAGGACCGATCCGAACGGGTACGCACGAAGGAGCTCGACCAGGAACGGGTGGTGCAGCCGTCCTCGACGACGAGCAGGAAGAGGTCGTCGTCACGATCTACGATGCCAACGGCAAGGCGACGCAGCGTGAGGTGCTCGGCTTGCACCCGACGAAGAGACACGCCGGAGAGCCATGAGCGACAGACCTGCACCTGCTGCGCCTGCTCAGCCTGCTCGGAGCCCCGAGGTCGGCGAGCCGATCGTCGGAGTCTTCGGCGGCAGCTTCAACCCGCCGCATCTCTCGCACGTGCTCGCGCTCGCCGTGGTGCTGGCTCGCTTCGACGTCGAGAAGCTCCTCGTGGTGCCGACGTTCCAGCATCCTTTCGCGAAGTCGCTCGCGCCCTACGAGGACCGCGTGAGGATGTGCGAGCTCGCGATGGGATGGCTGCCACGCGTCGAGGTGTCGCGCGTGGAGGAGGAGCTCGGTGGCGAGAGCCGGACCCTCCGGACGATCGAGTACCTCGGGACCAAGTTTCCGAACAAACGGCTCCGCTTCATCATGGGAGCGGACATCATGGTCGAGTCGTCGAAGTGGTATGCGTTCGACAGGATCTCGGCGCTTGCGCCTCCGATCGTGCTCGGGCGCGTCGGCATCGACTACCCCGGCGCGCCCCCGCCCGTCCTGCCGGCCATCTCCAGCACCGAGGTCCGCGCGCAGCTCGCCGCAGACGATGCCGACCTCGGACCGCTGGCGGAGCTCGTTCCGAAGGCGGTGATCGAATACGCCCGGGCGCGGCGGCTCTATTCGTCCTCCACATCCTCGAACGCGTGAGGGCACGAACGCTCTCTCGCGGAGAGAGACGCAGGCGGCTGCGTTTGGTCTAGGATGCGCGCTCGATGAAGGTCTTCATCCTCGGCGCCGGCAAGGTCGGACGCGCGCTCGCCGCAGCGCTCAAGAAGCAGGGAATCAAGGTGACGCTCCGTCCGGCGCGCAAAGGCGTTCCGACGACGAAGATCGACGCGAGCATCATCGTCCTCGCGCTGCGCGATCGGCAGCTTCCCCCCGTCGCTGCCGACCTCGCGACATCCGGCGTCGTCCCGCGCCGCGCGGTCGTCGTCCACAACGCCGGCTCGCTCCCGGCCGACGTCCTCGAGCCGCTGCGCGGGGTTTGTGCCGGCATCGCGCAGATGCATCCGATGATCTCCTTCGCGTCCCTCGACGTGTTCCCGACGCTGACGCGCGGGCACGTGCACGTGAAGGGGGACGCCGAGGCCGAGAAGCGAGCGCGGACGCTCGCGAAGAAGCTCCACATGACGCCGCGGACGTTCGCGGCCCTCGACACGGTCGGTTATCACGCAGCGGCAGGCCTCGTGGCGAACGGCGCAGCCGCGCTCGCGGCCATCGGCGTCGAGCTGCTCGCCGTCTCCGGGGTCCCGCGCGCAGAAGCCCCGAAGATGCTCGGTCCGCTCCTTCGCAGCGTGGCAGACAACGTCGAGGCGCTCGGTTTCCCCGACGCCCTGACGGGGCCGGTCCGTCGCGGTGACGCAGGGGCGATCGGTCGTCAGATCGAGCTGCTCGGTGAGCGGCTGCCCGAAGCGCTTCCGTTGTTCGTCACGAGCGGGCTCGCGCAGCTGCCGATCGCCGAGCGGATCGGCGATGCGCCGAAGACCGACCTCGCAAAGGTCGGCAAGGTCCTCGAGAAGGCGCTCCGCGGAGCAGGCGCACGCGCGCGCCGGGCGAGCGGCGGCAAGAAGGCGAGCTCAGCCGGTCGGCGGGCCACCTCGTCGAGCCCATCGCGCCTACACAAGCGCCGATCCCGAACATGACGCTCGCGGCCCGACCGAGCGCGTGCGTTGGTTGACGGACCGTCACGCTCGCGGTGGGTTTTGTGACCGCGACCATGTAATCTCGAGCCTTTAGGGTGTTCGCGCCGTATGGCTCGTACCTTGCTTGATACGCGGTAACTCTACTTGCTCGCGGGACTCGAGCTCGATCCCGTGACAGCCGGCAGAGGAGGAGAAGCAAGGCAGGACCGACCACCATTTTTCAAGCCGTATCCGTGATTTCCCGGGCCATACTGAAGGGTCCCGCGGGAGACGCCACGGAAATGGGGTCGTCTCCTTGAACAGGGCCATTCTTCGGGTAGGTTTCGTCGGCTTGGCACTCGCAACTCCCATCGCCCTGGTCTCCGCCTCGAGCGTCACGCAAGCGCGTGCGTTCGTCGACTTCGACGAACGCATCGTGTCCGCGCAACCAGGGGTGATCGTCGTCCGTGCCTCACTCGAGGTGCACGGTCCCATCGTCGCCCACGCGTCGCGCCGCCTTCGCACGAGCGGTTTCCATCCCGTCGATGCGGCGGTCCGCACAGGGGCTCCTCTGTTCCGCGAGGTCGCGATGCACCTAGGGCTCGGAACGGTCCCCGTGGACCCGTTCGCGTGTGCCGAGTCCATCGGCGCTGCGGCCATCGCCCAGCGGGCCGCCATCGTTGCGCCGCTCCCGAACGACGGCACGTGGGACCACGCCGTCGCGGTCGAGCTCGCGAAGAACGCACGCCTCCTCATCGTCTTCGTGACGGCGGGCGAGGCCGATCCGTTCGCCCACGCCAGTGTGTTCGACATCGCCTCCGAAACGGCGCTGAGCCCGAGCGACAAGCTCCGCTGGCTCTCCGCCGTCGCCGAAGAGGCGCAGCGCGAGCTGCCGCCCGCCGATCTCCGCTCGCTCGAGGCGTGGTGGGCGAAGGCCCGTCGACTCGTCCCCGAGGCCGCTCCGACCTTCGAAGATCTCGGGACGACGGCGCGCTGCCTCCTCACCTGCATCGCGCTCGCCGGACGGTCGCTCCCGCTGAGCGCGCTCGGCTCGCTCGTCTCCGGCAGCGCGGACGACGCTGCGGCCGCCGTCGAGGAGCTCGTCACCGCCGGCCTCGCGTCGATCAGGAACGGCCTCGTGTCGGCCGCTCCCTCGACGGAGCTCTCGGCGCTCGAGACCGCCGCTCCGAACGAGATGCGGAGCGCCGTTGCGGCGGTGCTGACCGGTGAGGGCGGGTTCGACCCCGATCCGTGGGCCTTCGCACGGGCCGCCGAGCTGCTCGTCTCGGTCGGCGCCTTCGACGCCGCCGACGCGGCGATGACGAAGGCGCTCAAGGCCGGCGTCGACGCGCAGGTCGCCGCGGAGATCGCGACGCGCTGGTTCCAGGCGGTCGCGCCAATCTCCGGAGCGGGCGGCGTCAGCCTCCGCATCAAGGCTGCCCAGCGTTCGCTCTTCCTCGGTGAGGCGGCGGACGCGCAGCGCTGGTGCGAGAGCGCGGCTTCGCTCGATCCGAACGAGCCGAAGATCAGCCTGCTCATGGGCCGCGCGCTCATGCAGCTCGGCGATCTCGTCGCCGCGCGGGTCTGCCTCGCGAAGGCGGAGGTGAACGCACCGAAGGACGACGCGGAGCTCTCGGCTCGTGTCGCCGCGGAGCGCGCGGAAGTCGCGTACCTCGGCGGCGACCTCGAGCAGGCAGCGACGCTCGCTCGGCGCGCCGTCGACCTCGCCGAGACGGCTGCCACTCGCCTCGCGGCGCGCGGCACGCTCGGCAAGATTCTCCTTGCGCGCGGCTCCTGGGAGCTCGCGGACGAGCACTTCGCAGAAGACGCCCTCACGGCGTCGGCCGCCGGCGAGATCACCGCCGAGCTGCGCGCACGCTTGAACCGCGCGATCGCGCTCCTCTCGAAGGGCCGTCTCGACGAGGCGCGCGCGGTGCTCACCCGCGTGCTCGAGGACGGAACGCGCCGCGGCGAGGAGCGCGCGCGCGCCTACGCCCTCTCCAACCTCGGTCTCGTCGCCTATCGCCAGCACGACTACGGCGCCGCTCTCCAGTACTGGGAGCAAACGGTCCGCTTCCCGCAGGCGCTCCGCGGCCGGCTCGCGACCGCGCTCACGATCGGCAACCTCGCCGACCTGCGCCTTCGCCTCGGTCTCGTCGACCACGCGGAGCACGCGATCTCGTTCGGCCGCAAGCTCCTCTCCGGCAGCGCGCCCGCGCGATGCTCGGCGCTCTTCAAGTGGGTGTCGGCGCAGATCGCCCTCGCTCGGCGCAATACCGAGCTCGCGCGTCGCGAGGTCGAAGGCGCCCTCATCGATGCGCAGGCATCCGGCGAGCGCGACTACCTCGAGTCGGCCCACATCGTCGCGGCGCGCGTCGCGCTCGAGGACGGCGATCTCGGGCGCGCATCGCAGGCGCTCACCCACGCCGAAAGTGTCGCGAAGAGTCCACGCGCTTGTGCAGAGATCGCGGTCATTCGCGCGGTATGTCTCCGAGCGATGGGCATGCCGGCCCTCGAAGCCGCAAACAACGCGCTCCAGGTCGTGCGGGGTTGCGGTGAGGAAGACCTCCTCTCCGAGATCCACACGCTGCTCGCGCTGCTCCACCGCGATGCGGGCGATCTCGCCTCGGCACACGCTCACTGCGCGCGGGCAGTCGCCGTTCGCGACCAGGTCGCGGCCGGCCTTCCGCCGGACATCCGCGCCGCGTTCCTCGCCAAGCCCGACACGCTCGCGCTCTCCAAGCTCCAGTCGTCTCTCGTGCACGAGAGCGAGAGCCACGAGAACGACGACGAGGTTCCGCGGACGCAGCGTACGGTAACGCGGAACGACGGGACGCCGGCGCGCGAGATGGTCGGCGACGACCCGGCGATCCGGAGCCTCGCGGTCGCGATCCGCAAGGTCGCGAGGTCGAACAGCACCGTCCTCATCCGCGGTGAGAGCGGTACGGGCAAGGAGCTCGTCGCAGAGGCGCTGCACCGCGCGAGCGACCGCGCGAACGGCCCGCTCGTCAGCGTGAACTGCGCGGCGCTCGTCGAGACGCTCCTTCTCTCCGAGCTCTTCGGTCACGAAAAGGGCGCCTTCACGGGTGCATCGGCTCGCCGGCGCGGCCGCTTCGAGATGGCGGAGGGCGGCACGCTCTTCCTCGACGAGATCGGCGACATCTCCCCGCGCACGCAGGTGGCGCTCCTCCGCGTGCTCCAGGAGAAGACCTTCGAGCGCGTCGGCGGTACGGCGCCCATCCGCGCGAACGTTCGCGTCATCTGCGCGACGCACCGCGATCTCCGCGCGATGGTCGAGCGCGGCGAGTTCCGCGAGGACCTCTACTACCGCCTCCGCGGGATCACCCTCGAGGTGCCCGCGCTCCGTGCACGCATCGGCGACCTGCCGAAGATCGCCGAACACCTCCTCGGCCGCATTGCCGCCGAGCGCGGCGAGCAGGCGAAGCAGCTCTCCGCCGACGCGGTCGACCTCCTGAGCCGCCACCGCTGGCCGGGCAACATCCGCGAGCTCGAGAACGTTCTCCGCGCGGTCTCTCTTTTCGCAGAAGGCCACGTCATCACGGACGCTGACGTCATCGACAACGTCGATGACCTCCGCGCCGTCGCCCAGGCCGGCCCTGCCTCGCAGCCGCCGATCTCGTTGCGCTCCGTCGGGCAAGGACCGAGCTCGATGGGTATGCTCCCGCAGTCCGTCGCGGGCGGGCCGATGTCGTCGACGACGGCGCTCGACGGCGACGACGACGACGCCGACGGCGCGTTGCCCGACGACGAAGCGAACGCCACTGCGGTCGCCTACGCGCAGGTCCGCCAGGGCGCGGTCTCACTGTCCGACATCAAGCGCCAGATCGAACGCGACTGCATCGCGCGCGCGCTGGCGGAGACCAAGGGAAACATCACGCGCGCCGCGGCGCTCCTCGGAATGAAGCGCCCCCGACTGTCCCAGCTCGTGAAACAGTACAGCCTCTCAGCCGCCTCTTCGGAGGGAAATTCATGAATCGCTTCGTCATCGGTTCGGTTGGTGTCGTCTCCATCGTCCTCGCGGCGTTCGCGGCTGGATGTGCAGGCATCACGTCGACAGATACCGTCGAGGAGGGGGTCGTCGACTTGATCGACGAAGGGACGTCCGACGAGTACGGGACCGGCGCGACCGACGAGCTCGGCCGGAGCCGCTCCGTCGTCCATACGAACGTCGATCCGGCGCGCCGGGGCGTGTCGAACGCATGCGCTGGGTGCGGCCCGGTTCCGGATCCGTGGGCAAACGGTCCGGTTCCCGATCCGTGGAGCGATCCGGCGTCTTCGTCGAGCAGCAGCGGCTCGACCAGCGGCGGCGGCTCGACCAGCGGCGGCGGCGGCGGCAAGCACTGAGCAGCGCGCCCCTCGTTCGGGGCGTCAACTCAACGGCTTCGCGGCGTCGAAGGGCGCCCCGAAGCCGTTCGCATTCCCGGGACGAGAAGATCGAACGAAGGCCGCGGTTCGTCGCCGCCGGACCGAGCTCGTCATGGGGCGACCTTCCGCCGTGCCGCTTGGTCGACTCGGTCGATCTCCGGGAGTAGGCTCCGACCGTGGAGGACCTTCGAGCCCGGACCACGCTCTTCTGCGGTGTCATCGCGTTCGCGATCGCGCTGTCGATGCTGCTTCGCGGGCGGCGGATGGCGCACTGGCTGTTCGCGTCGTTCTCGACCTGCGTTGCGTTCTGGTACGTCAGCCAGTCTCTCGCGGGCCTGCTCGAGAACCCTGCGCGTTCGCGCTTCGACCGCGCCACGGCGGTCCTGACCGTCCTGCTCCCGCAATTCGCGGTGCATCTGTTCCACTCGATCACGCCGCTGGAGGCGCCGAGCGCGGCCGGCGCGCGCTTGCCGAAGATCGCCGCCATCCTCGGCATCCCGATGCTCGCCGTCGCGCTCTCGCCGTTCGAGCAGGCAGGGGCAGCGATCAAGGCGCTCGCGCTCGGAGGTGTCTACCTCTACGTCTTCGGCCTCCTCGCGGCAGCGCTGACCTCGCTCTGGCGACGCGGAGAGAAGAGCCCGTCGCGCGCCATCCGCGATCGCATTCGCTTCCTCGCGGCCGTCGGTGCGCTCGCGATGACGTTCACGCTCGCCGACTTCGTCGCGTTCCTCGGCGTGAACCTGCCGCCGATCGGCGCCGTTCTCGCGGTCGTCTTCCTCTTCGTCCTCGCCGAGTCGCTCACTCGGCCGCGCCTCGCCGACCTCTACGAGCTGTCGGGGCGCCTGCTCGTATCGACCGCGCTCGCGTTCGCGCTCGCGGGCATCTTCTACGTGTTCATCACGTACATCGGCCGCTTCGGCGCGATGTACCTGAATGCGGTCCTCGCCGCGATCGTGTTCCTCGTGCTCTTCGAGCCGCTCGAGCACGAGTTCGAGACCCGCATCAACCGCTTCTTCTTCCGAGAGCGCTACGACCTCGAGTCCAGCGTCGTCGAGCTCCGGCGCCGCCTCGCGCACACGCTCGAGACCGAAGAGATGATCGAGGTCGTGATCGGCGGCCTCGAGCGATCCCGTCGCGTGACGACCTGTGCGGTCTACCTGCGCGATCAGGATGGAAACGGCTTCGACCTCGTCGGGGCGATCGGCGCCGCTCCTCCGAACCGCCTCGAGTCGCTCGCGATGCGCCCGCTTCTCGAGCGCCTCGGGCTTTCGATGTCTCTCGAGGAGCTCGCCCGCGAGGCCGAGGGTGCACCACACGCCCGCGAGACGATGGCCCCCGTGCTGACGGCCGCCGAGGCGCTCGGCACGCTGAAGAGCTCCGTCGTCCTCGCGGTGCGCGGCGACAGCGAGGAGCTCGTCGGCCTCCTCTGCGTCGCCGACGACCGCGTGAAGGACGCCTTCACCCCGGAGGAGATTGCGCTCCTCGAGACGATCGCCGCGCAGATGGGCGTCGCGATCGCGAACAGCCGTCTCTACGACCGCATGAAAGAGCGCGACCGCCTCGCCGCGCTCGGCTCGATGGCCGCCGGCCTCGCCCACGAGGTGAAGAACCCGCTCGGCGCCATCAAGGGCGCCGCGCAGCTGCTCGAGGAGGTCACCGAGGGAACAGCCGATCCCACGACGACCGAGTTCCTCGGGATCATCCTCGAGGAGACCGACCGCCTGAACCGCGTCGTCGGGAGCTTCCTCGACTACGCGCGGCCGCACGCGGGCAACCCCGTGCCGCTCGACATCAACGCCGCGGTCCGCCGCAGCGTGCAGATCCTGAGCAGCCAGAAGACCGACGACGTCCGACTCGTGCTGACGGAGTCGAGCCCGGGCACCGGCGACGTGGGCAAGCTCCAGCTCGGAGGCGGAAGTGCGAACACCGAACGCCACGTCGACATTCGCCTCGAGCTCGCCGATCGGCTGCCGCGCGCGAGCATCGATCCGGAGAAGCTGCGCCAGGTGCTCATCAACCTGGTCCAGAACGCAATCCAGGCGATGAACGGACGCGGGTGCGTGACGATCGCGACGAGCACGCGACGAGCACCACGTACCGCGTGGGTCACGTCTCCTCCAAGCGGCAACTCGGGCCGGCTCCCCCCGGACGACGCCGAGGTCGTCGAGATCAGCGTCGCCGATACCGGCCCCGGCATCAGTCAGAAAGTGCTGAAGAACCTCTTCGTGCCGTTCTTCACGACCAAGGAGCAGGGCACCGGCCTCGGTCTCGCGATCAGCCAGAGCATCGTCCAGAACGCGGGCGGCAGCATCCAGGTGCAGTCGCAGCAAGGCTCCGGCACGAAGTTCACGATCACGCTCCCCGCCTCGGACGACGTCCTCGCGACGCCGCTGCCCAGCATCAGCACGTCGACGGCTTCTGCTCCGGGCGAGTGATCGCGCACGCCGCGATCACGCACGCCCCCGATGCGCTTCACCGCGGGCGCGACGGAGGCCGCACCGTTGCCGCTTCGAGCGTGGTGCTCGGCACTGCACGATCGAGGCGCGGCGCGCTCGGCGGACGCTTGCGCGAGAACGACGGGAGCACCGACGACCGCACGAGGTCCTGCTCGGCGCGCTGCCCGTCGAGACGTACGACCTCGCTGTTGATGCGGGAGATGCTGTCCGGAGCGAACGAGCCGTACGCGCGGCGGTGCTCGTCGTAGAGCGCCCAGTTCCCCGATCGCGCGGCGCCTCGCAAGATCGCGAGGACAGCCCGATCGCGCGCCGCCGGAGCGACCGTCGCCAGGATGGTGTCGGCGCGGCGAGCGAGCTCGTCGGGATCGGCGACGCCGAGCGACTCGCACATCGCTTCGTGCCACGCGCCGACCTGGAGACGCGGCTCGACCTCACGGAGATGGCGCGCTGCCCGCGCGTAGAACTCCGGCATGTCCTCCGGCGGTCGGCGCGCCTCGAGCCAGAGCCGCCCCATGACCAGGTGCGTGAGCGACTGATCATCGAGGCAGAGCTTTGCCTCGAGCTCGTCGAGCACGTCCTTCGGCCACGCCCAGACAGCGAGCTGCTCTGCGAGATATCGCTCGTGCACGAAGAAAGACGGATCGTGGGCGGCCCATCGCTGCACCGCGATCACGATCTGCGAGCGGAGGCGCGTCGCCACGACGGGATCGCGCACGAGATCGAAGAGCCGGCGCGCCCAGTAAGCGTCGTCGGGGGCATCGCGCATCGCGCGGACGATCTCCTCGACGACGTCGTATTCGAGCTTCACTGCCGAAGTCAGCGCTCGCATCGTGGCCTCCTCAGGATCCCTTGCGCGAGGGCGTCGTGAACGCGCCGCGGCCGTAGGAGGATTCCTGGAGGGTGCTGATGAGACGCGTCGACATGAGTGCCGTCCTTTCCGAAGGGGTCGCCGATGAAGGGCGACGACGGCATCCATCGCAAGGACAGGGCCAGACGGGGCGACGCCAAATCCACCGCTATTTCCGCGGTGTACCGACCCTCGAGGGACGGTGCATCAGGCGATACACCCCTGATACACCCCTCGTGCAGCGGCGGCCGGCGTTACGTCACCCCTTCGAACGACGCCTCAGTCGTTCTGCATCAGCCCCTTGATCCGACCGCCGGGGAGCAGCTTGATCCCGTGCGACGCGGGCACCTTCGGCAAGCCCGGCATCGTCATCACGTCGCCCGTCAGCGCGACGAGGAAGCCCGCGCCGGCAGAGAGGCGGACCTCGCGGACGGTGATCGTGAAATCGCGCGGACGTCCGGGGACGGCAGGATCGTCGGTGAGCGAGAGCTGCGTCTTCGCCATGCAGATCGGCAGCTGTGCGGCCCCGAGCTCGGAGAATCGCTCGATGCTCTTCTCGGCCGACGCCGTGAACACGACGTCTTTCGCGCCGTACACGGTGCGCGCGATCTTTCGGATCTTCTCCTGGGGAGCGTCGGAGAGCTCGTAGACGTATTTCGGCTCGGGCGGCGACGCGTCGGTCGCATCGACCACCTCCGCGACCGTTCGCGCGAGCTCGATCGAACCTTCGCCGCCCTTCGAGAAGCCCTCCGAGCGGGCGAGGCGGGCGCCGAGCGCACGCACTGCGTCCTCGACCATCGCGATCTCTTCGGCGGTGTCGTTCGGGAAGACGTTGATCGCGACGACCGGAGAGAGCCCGAACGCCTTCGACGTCTCGAGGTGCTTCTGCAGGTGCTCGATGCCTTTCTTCAGGCGCACCGCGTCCGGCTCACCACACGTCTTCACAGGCGCACCGCCGTGCATCTTGAGCGCGCGCAGCGTCGCAACGAGAACGAGCGCGCGTGGCCAGATGCCCGCCTGGCGGCACTTGATGTCGAGGAACTTCTCGCCGCCGAGATCGAAGCCGAACCCGGCCTCCGTGATCGCGTAGTCGCCGAGCGCCATCGCGAGACGCGTCGCGAGGACGCTGTTGCAGCCGTGCGCGATGTTACCGAAGGGCCCGCAGTGGACGATCGCGGGCCCGCCCTCCTCCGTCTGGACCAGGTTCGGCTGCAGCGCGTCGCGGAGCACTGCGGTCATCGCGCCGGCCGCGCCGATGTCGCCCGCGGTCACGGGCTTGCCCTGGAACGTGTGCGCGACGACGATGCGCGAGAGCCGCTGCTCGAGATCCTCGTAGCTCGAAGCGAGCGCGAGGATCGCCATGACCTCGCTGGCTGCGGTGATGTCGAAGCGCTCCTCGCGCGGGACGCCGTGCGCCTTTCCGCCGAGGCCCACGATGCACCGCCGGAGGAAGCGGTCGTTCATGTCGAGCGCACGACCCCACGTGATCTGACGCGAATCGATCGCGCCCTTGTCGCCGATCGCCTCGCCGAAGTAGGTCGCGTTGTCGACCAGAGCGGACAGGAGGTTGTGCGCCGTGGTGATGGCGTGGATGTCTCCGGTGAAGTGGAGATTGATGTCGTCGGCAGGCACGAGCGATGCCTTGCCGCCGCCGGTCCCGCCACCCTTCACGCCGAAGACCGGGCCGAGTGACGGCTCGCGCAGCGCGAGCACCGCGTTCTTGCCGAGGCGACGCATGCCCATCGCGAGCGCGATGGACGTCGTCGTTTTGCCTTCGCCCGCAGGCGTGGGGTTGATCGCGGTCACGAGGACGAGCCGCCCCTTCCCTCTTCCAGGACGGTCGAGGAGCCCGAGATCGAGCTTCGCTTTTCCGCGGCCGTACGGGATGTAGTCGTCGGTACCGAGGCCGAGGTCCTCGGCCACGCGATTGATGGGACGGGGGCTCGTATCCATTGCGGGCGGACTTTGCTCCGGGGATTGGAGGGGCGTCAACGGCCCAAGCCCTGGTCGACCGCGATCCAGCCGCCGCAGGAAGACCGGAGATCGGCCCCGGATTTTTCGAGCGAACGTCGCGCAGCCAGACGCGGCTCAGCGGGCACACCACATGCACCCACAATGGTCGTGCGTCGCCTACGCCTTGCCTCGTCGCTCCTCGGCGTCAGTCTCATCACCGCATGCTCGGCGCTTCCTGGCGAGGATCAGGCGGCGAGCTCGGAGGCCGTTGCGGTCGCCGGTCGATGGCGGCTGCCGGCGGACGTCGCAGCGGCGGCCAGCGCGACGCGTCTGAAGTACGACGGCGCCCCGAACTGGAGCTCGCGTGCGTGCTCCGGCAAGTTGAAGACGGGCGCCGATCGCCTCGGCGATTACCTCGAAGAGCAGTTCGCCGCGATCAGCTCGGTCGGCGGCTACGCCTGCCGGCAGAACACCGCGAACCGCTCCAAGATGAGCGTGCACGGCACCGGCCGGGCGCTCGACATCTTCATTCCGAAGGTCGGCGGCGCCGCGGACAACGGCAAGGGTGACGCGGTCGCGAACTGGCTCGTGTTGAACGCCGCGAAGATCGGCGTCCAGCTCGTCATCTGGGATCGCACCGTCTGGCAGGCGAACGGCAAGAGCGACAAGCAGTACGGCGGGCCGCATCCTCACGACGATCATCTCCACGTCGAGCTCACGATCCCCGGCTCCGAGATGAAGACGCCGTGGTTCCGCGAAGTGATGAGCGGAGACGCCGGGTCGATCGATCTCGAGCCGGACAGCGATACCGACACGGATACGGACACGAACGTCCCGCCGGCGGCGCAGAGCGACGCGGGGACGCCGCCTCCGCCGCCGCCGCCGCCGCCGCCGGATGACGAGCCCGAGCCCGAGCCCGACGAGCCGGAGCCACCGCCGGACCCGACGCCGATTCCTGGCAGCGAGCCGGCGCCGCCGCCCGACACGCCCGACACCACCGCGCCGTCCGACGGTGCAGATGGCCCGACATCGGACGAGCTGGAAGAGTCCAGCGAGGAACCGCTTTTCGAAGACGAGCCCGCCGAAGGCGAGTCGGAGGGCCCGACGAAGAAGTCCTCGAAGCGCCGGCGCGTCGGGCCCGACGTGGCGTCGAGTGGATGCAGCGCGTCGCCGGGTACGGAAGCGAGCCACACCCGCACCTTGGCGGTCCCCCTCGCCCTGGCGCTCGCGGGAGTGCTCGTCCGACGACGTCGCCGCGCCGGCTGACGAGAAGACCTAGCGAGCCGTACAAGGTCGCCGCTTCGTCGCGGCGACCGAGGACCCTGTCGTCGAGATGCTCTACGATGGCAAGCTCCATGGCGGACACCAACGGCAACGGCATCCTGCAGGCGGCGGATCGCTATCGCCTCGTCTTCGAGACAGCACCGGTGGGCGTGCTCGTCTTCGATCGCGACTATCGCGTGGTCGACTGCAACGACGCGCTCGCCGAGTTCCTCCACTCGAAACGCGAACGGGTCGTCGGTCTCGACCTTCGCAAGATCCCCGACCAGCGCATCCGACCCGCGATCGACGCCGCGCTCGCCGGAGAGCACGGACTCTACCAGGGGCCGTATCGCTCGGTGACATCGGGCGCACAGACCATCGCGCACCTTCGTACGAGGCCGCTGCGCGACGTCGACGGAGAGCTATGTGGAGGCGTTGCCGTCGTCGAAGATGCGACGGAGCACGTCCGCGTCCAGGAGGACCTGCTCGAGCAGCTCGAGGTGGTGAAGAAGCAGGCAGCGACCATCCACGCGCTCGGTACGCCGATCCTGAAGGTCTGGGACGAGGTGCTCTGTCTTCCCGTGATCGGAGCACTGGAGCACGACCGCGTCACCGAGATGACCGAGACGATGCTGAACGCGATCATCGGAGAGCGCGCGCGCTTCGCGATCATCGACGTGACGGGCGTCGAGGTCGTCGACACCACGACCGCCCAGCATCTCGTCCAGCTCGTTCGCGCCGCCTCGCTCGTCGGCGCCGAAGGCCTGCTCTGCGGGCTCCGTCCGGCGGTCGCCCAGACGATCGTGTCACTCGGCGGCGAGCTCGGTGTTGCACGTACGATGCGTACGATGCAGCAGGCGCTACAGTACTGCCTGCGCGTGATCGATGACGGCGATTGACCCGCCGTCGCCGTGACGGCGCTGCTTCACGGCCGCGCGCCGTCGCCAGCGAGCGCACCGAGGAGCGCCTTCGCCTCGTCGCGCCGATAGCTGCCGTACGCCCCACCAGCGAACGCCTCGAGCTCCGTCTTCGCTTCCGCCACGCGACCGAGACGAACGAGCGCGAGCGCACGGTTGTACCGTGCCTCCGGCGCGAACCGTCCATTCGGGGCCGTCACGAGGTACCGATCCCACGCCGCGAGCGCACGCGCGGGATCGCGGTCGATGAAGTGAAGTCGATGCGCCTCCTCGAAGAGCGCCGCATGCGGATCGGGACGAGGCGGAGGTGCGGGCGGAGCGGTCTCGGCCGTCACGATGGCCTCCGTCGGCGCTTCGGCCTTCGACGCGAGCTCGCGCGCGGCGACGTCGACCGCCGACGAGCGCACGCTCGGAACGCGCTCGGAACGCGCGCTCGGCGGCGGCGTGATGGTCGTGGCGGTAGTGGTGCTCTCCGGCGCGGGCACGTCTGCGGCCGCGACCTCGGCCGGCGTCTCGTCTTCGTGTGGTGCCGCCGTCTCGCTCGTCTCGCTTGTCGCGGTCGCGCTCGTCACGGCGGGGCGCGCCGGAGCAGGGCTGGGCGGAGCGGTCCGCTCGGCGTGGAACGACTCGAGGACGGACTGCACGGCAGGCGTCAGCTTTCCGGTCACGCCGGCCCAAGCGGTCGACGCAGCCAGCACCGCGGCGATCGGCACGACGACCCAGCGCGTGAAGCGATGCCGCCGCTCGCGCGTGCGCGTCCGGAAGAGCGCGCGATGCAGCGTGCTGTTCGCCTCGGGATGGGTGCCGTCGTACGCGTCGCGCACGGATCGGAACGCGGCCTTCAGGTCGTCATCGTCGAGGAGGCGATCGTCCTTCATCGCAGTCCTCTCCCTTCCTGTTCCTGGGCCTGCAAGAGCTCGCGTAGCTTCCGCTTCGCATGAAAGATGCGCGTGCGGACCGTGCCTTCGGGCGCCCCGACGATCGTCGCGATCTCCGCGCTCGTGCGATCCTCGATTTCTGCGAGCACCACCGCGACCCGCTGCTCGAGCGGAAGCTCGTCGAGCGCCAGCATGAGCCTGTCGCCGAGCTGGCGTCGCTCCATGTCGCGCTGCGGGTCGGGTGAAGCGGGCTCGGGCTCGCGCGCCATCCGCGAGAGGGCAGCCCTTCTCCGAGCCGCCGACCGGACATGGTTCTTGGCATGGTTGACCGCGATCGACACGAGGAACGTCCGCAGCGCACAGTCTCCGCGGAAGCGCGCGATGGCCGAGGGAAGCGCGACGAAGACATCCTGAACGAGGTCCTCGGCGGCCTCGATGTCGCCGACGAGGCGCTGGGCAAACGCGCGCACCGCGACGTGGTGCTGGCGATACACGAGCGTGATCGCCTCTGCGTCGGCGCGCTGGAGACGAACGACGAGCGCGTGCGGGGTGTCATCCCCCCGGTCGGCGTCCGGCGCGTGCGCAACAAGCTGCGCCATCGGAGCGGTGTCCATGGTGCTCGAGCGTTCGTCACCGGTCGCCGGCGGATCGTTCAAAGCGACGAGCGAAATACCAGTTGAGGCGGACGTCGCGAAGAGGAGCGCGAAGATCGAGCTCGACAGTTCCGCGCCCGCCCGCCAGAAGCCGTGCGGAAGAGGGCTCAGAACTGAACACCTGCGAGGACTTCCGGGCGTGTGACCTCCCGGCCGTGGTTGACGATCGCGGGGATGCGGGCACCGCCGCCGGCGAAGATCCGGAGGTGTGGCGCGAAGGAGTAGCCCCCGATGACCTGAGGGGCGACCCAGAGATTCCCGTCATCGGAGCGGCGCGTCATCCAGGGCAGCAGGTGCGTGACCGATCCCTGGACCTCCACGTCGAAGTTGGCAGGGAGCGGGATGCGCCCGCCGACGGCCGCGGTGGTGCCGAAGTTGTCGAAGTCGTCCTCGCGCGTGCCGTAGTGCACGCCGAAGATCGTGTAGACGTACTTCGTCGTGAACTTGATGCCGGCGTTCATGTACTGCAGGTTCGACGCCCACACGACGGGGTGAATGCTGTTCTTCGAGATGCTCACCAGGCCGATCGCGGCGCCGTCGACCTCCTCGGCAATGTTGAGCAAGCCGATCTGAGCGCCACGGACCCGCTTCGCGATGTTGATGGCACCGATCTGAGCGCCGTCGACGGGGCCGGCCACGTTGACGCTCGAGAGCTGGGCTCCCGCGAAGTCGCTCGTCGCGACGTTCACCGCGCCGGAGATCTGTAGCCCGCTGAACCTTCCGTAGGTGAGGTTGCTCGCGCCGGTGATCTGAGCTCCGGACATTCCCTTCGATGCGACGTTGGCCGCGCCACTGATCTGGACGCCGTCGACCTCTCCGCCGGCATAGTCGAATGCTCCCGAGAGCTGCGCTCCGTCGACGGGCCCAGCCGTCATCGCCGCAGCGGCCGCGATCTGCGCGCCGTCGACGGCACGTGAGGCGTAGACCGCCGCTCCGCCGAGCTGCAGACCGTCGACCCTGCCGACCCGACCGTAGACGAGAGCGAGATTGAAGTTCGTCCTCACGTTCGGAAGCGCGTAGTTCGTCGCCAGCGGCGAGAAGAACGCGGCGCTCACCGCGTGATATCCCTCGTCGACCTCCGCGGGCTGGGCGGGCTTCGCCGGCGTGTTCGGGGGCGGCGCTGGCGAGGGCCGTGCCGCGAGCGCGTCGAGGATCTCGCGCGCTTCGTCACGCGCGAGGTTCGCCGCGAGGAGGACCGCCTCGCGCTGCACGGCAGCGTCGTCGCCTTCCGGCTTCAACGTTCGCTCGAGCACACGGCCGCCGGGATGGATGGCACGCACGACGAGCTCACGGTTCCGATAGCGGATCGTGATCGCCGCGCGCGATGCCGGCACGGCGCCGGGTCGCGCCACGGGCCCCCCGAGATCGGAGCCGATGCGTGCAGCGAGCGCCTCGTACGAGACGACCTCGGGCGCATCCGAGTCGACCTCCAGGGTGTAGGCCGGCGCGCTCGCGGGGGTTGCCGCGCCAGGCTCCGTCGCCTGCGCGTACGCGAGCTCGCATGTCGTGGCGAGCGCCACGGCGGACAGGATCGCAACGGCGATCTTCCGTTCTCGAGACATCATCAGCTCCTTACCTCGAAGCGGCACGTGTACGTGATCTCCGTCGTGACCGGTGTGCCATCTCGGTCGATCGGGGGTTCCCAGCGAGAAGCGCGCACGGTGCGCTCGCACGCAGGGCCAAAACCGGTCCACGACTCCGACTCGACGTGAACCGTGCCGACGCGGCCGTCGGGCAGGATCCGAACGCGGAGCACCGCACTGCCCGAGATCCCCGAGCGTCGGGCCTCAGCGGGGTATTGCCGTTCGAGCTCGGCGTCGAGCCCGGGCGCCCGGGGCCGCCGCGCGAGCGACGACGGCGGGACGACGCGCGGCGCCGCAGGCCCGGTGCTGCGTGCTGCGGGCGCGACGGCGGGGCTTCTGCTCGCGCCGCCCCCGCTTCCTCCTCCGCCGCCGACGGCGAGCCCCGGTCCGTCGTTGGAGAACACGGTGCTCGTGAAGTCCATCGGTGCGTCGGATGCCGGGCTGGCGCTCGCCGGCGCGTCGTTGGCGCTGCGTGGCGCGCTGGCGGGCATCGCTCGTGCCGCCGTCCGCACTGGAGCCGCCGGAGGCGCGACCTCGGGCTTCATCTCCGGCGGCGTCGGCTCCTCGGCTCGAGGAGCGGGAGGAGGAGGCGGCGGAGGCTCGACGACGTCGAGGACGAGCGGCGGGAGCGGCACGGAGACGGGGCTGCGCGACGCGGACGGGAGCCAAGCGAACGCGACGAAGTGAAGAGCGACGCTCGCGGGAAGGATCCAGCGGAAGAGCCCACCGCGCTCTCCCGCCGAGAGGGGCGCCGCGAGCGCAATCATGGCGTCTCCTCCGCACGCACGACGATCGCGATCTTCGCGACGCGCTCGCCGCGCAGCAGCTCGAGCGCGTGAACGACCGTCTCGTGCCGCGCTCGACCGTCGGCCGCGAGGATCGCCGAGACATCGGCGTCGCGCGCGACCGCTTCACGCGCTCGTGCGCGGATGCCTGCTTCGTCGACGCGATCCGTGTCGACGAAGAGCGCACCTGACTCGTCGACGGCGACCATGAGCGGTTTCTTCGGGGTCGCTGCGTCGCCACTCCGAGCCTTCGGAAGCTCGACCTGGATCGTCTTCTGCGCGAGCGCGGTCGCCGTGACCATCATGAGGACGAGGAGTACGAGGACGACATCGACGAGCGGCGTGACGTTGATCTCCGTCATGAGCCCGCCGTCGCCCTTCTGCGTCGAGCTGGCCATCAGGAAGCCTCCTCGGCGGTGAGGACACGGCGCTCGTCCTTGACGAACGAGAGCATCTCGCGACCGAGCGCCTCGGCCGTCGAGACACGGCCCGCGATCTGTCGCTGGAAGAAGTTGAACAACGCCACGGCCGGCAACGCGACGAACAGACCAACCGCCGTCGCCGTGAGCGCCTCGCCGATCTCGGCCATGAGCGCCGTCGAGACCTGCCCGCCGCTCGCGTCGAGCGCCTGGAATGCACGGATGATCCCGATGACGGTCCCGAGCAACCCGATGAACGGCGCGTTCGAGCCGATGGTGCCGAGCAGCGCGAGGCGCCGCTCCATCGAGAGCTTCGCGAGCTGCGCCTCGCTCGCGAGCCGCTCCTCCACGGCCGCCGGTCCGCGTGGAAGCGCTCCGAGCCCTGCAGCGAGGACCTGTGCCTCGAGCGATCGCGACGCGACCACGAGACCGCGCGCGGCGACGAGATCGCCACGTCCGAGCGCGCTCGACAGGTTCCGGCGCAGCGCCTTGATGTCGTCCGACGCGAGGAACAGCACGATCGCGCGTTCGATCGCGATCGCGATCACCAGCACGCTGAGTCCCAGGAGCAGCCACATCACCCATCCAGCGCCGACGCCGGCCAGCGCGCGCAGCTTGTTCTCGATCGACATTTCCTCTTCTCCTTTTCGTTCGTTCGTTCTCGTTCGCTTCGTTCGAATCGTCAGCGACGCACGCAGACCGTGCGCCGACCGAAGGCTGCGCCTCCACGGCCGTCGCGCAGGACGACGAACACCTCCGCGAGGCGTCCGCTTTCGGGCACCTGATCGGGCGGCGGTGCGGTCCACTCGACCGGCGCCTCTTTCGGCGCACGCTCCGTCGGGTCGAGCATGGAGTAGAACCGGTCGAGCTCGCCGGTCGTGACCGCATGCGACGCGAGGACGTTCTCGACGCCGTCGGGAACGGTCTCTCGCTCGTCGCCGCGGAAGCGCACCGTGAACGTGTGCCTCGACCCCGGGACGACCGCCGGCGCCTCCGGCGAAGCAACGCACGAAGCGCCCGGCCGCACCGTGGACGGCAACATCGGCTGCCCGTCGAACAGCACCCCGTCCGCAGCGAGCTCCGGGTTCGTATTCGGCCCCGCTGCAGCGAGGCGGATGGTGGCCGAGGCCAACAACGGCACTGCGCCTCCAGCGCACGTCCCGACGAATGCGCGCGCGTCGAGCGCTGCGTCCCCGTTCTCACAGAATGCGACGAGCATCTGGAGCTGCTCGAGCCCGGAGACGGCCTCGGCGTGCGGAGCCTCGAGGTCCATCGCGACGAGCTCGCCCTCGGATGTGCCCGCCGCCGACGCGAGCGCCGCCGTCTCGCAGTGCGGCTGGGGGAAGTTGCCCGGCGGCGGCGCGCAGAGCGCGTATGCCCAGCTCAGACGACCGGTGCCGGCAGGCGCGGCGACGAGCCAGGTCGCACGCATCGGCTCGCCGGGAGCGATCGCAGCACGCCGAGGCTCGGCGTTCGCCTCGAACCGGACGCCGAGCACGCGCGTCCGATCGACGAGCCACCCCTTGTTGTCCGTCTCCTCGCAGCCGAAGACGAAGGCGAGCGCGAGGAGCGAGACGCGCGAGACACGAAACAGAGCGAGACGTTCGGGCAGGTTCAAGCGGTTCAGGCGTTTCACAGCTCACCTCGCAGGCCGAGAATGGGAAGGATCGGGAGCCCGCGAGCGCCCTGCCGCTCGCGGTAGTCGTAGCTGTAGGAAAAGCCCTCGCGGTTCGGCGAGTTCAGAGCGTTCTGGACGTCGAGGTACGCGGCGAGGCTCCAGCGCGAGAACGTCCACGTCTTCTGGATGCGGAGGTCGAGGCGGGAGAACGCCGGATTGCGCGCGCTCATCCGCGCGCCGTTCCGCGGCGAGTAGACGTCCGCCGTCGCGTCGTACGTGCTCGCGACGACCGGCGTGTACGGCACGCCGCTCGTGTACCGGACGGTCGCGCCGACCTCCCAGCCGCGGCCGAGCCGGTAGACGCCGGTCGCGCCGAGGATGTGCGTCTGATCGCGGTCGAACAGGCGCCAGCCCTCGCCGGGATCGCGGCGCTCGCTGCGCATGAGCGTGTACGAGACGAAACCGAAGAAGCGACCGCGCGGCTTCACGCGCAGCATCAGCTCGCCGCCGAAGATCCGGCCCTGCTGCGCGTTCAGGAAGAACGGCGGCCGGCCCTCGGGCGTCGCGGCCACGGCATTGTCGATCCACTTCCCGAACCCCTCGAGCGAAGCGCTGAAGGCGTCCGTGATCTTCTGCTCGACCCCCGCGCTCGCGTGGATCGCGTGCGTCATCTTCAGGTCGGGGTTGCCGATCGGCGCGACGACCTGGCGCTCGTCGGGTGACTGCGAGAAGCGCCCGACGCCGGCCTTGAACGCGGTGTTCTCGCCGGCCTCGTAGCGCGCAGAGATGCGGGGGTCGAGCGTACCTTGCTGGAGCAGATCGTTGTAATCCGCACGCACGCCGGGCGTCACGAGCAGGGCCGAAACGGGCCGGATGCCGGTCTCGAGGTACGCGCCCGGGCGGAGCACCCACTGGCTCGCCGTGATGTCGATCCGCCGCTGCGTCGAGAACGCCGTCGGGTCGCCGCCTTCGTCGGGCGGGACCGGAATGCCGGCGTAGCGGCCGGAGAAGTGCTCGCCGAGGACATCGAGGCCCGCGGTCACGCGGAACGCGGGCGACACGACCCCGGTCCACTCCGAACGTCCCTGCAAGGTATCGATCGCGAAGTCGACGTTGCCGATCTGACCGAAGACGGCGTTCTCGTCGGCGCGTCCGTACGTCAGCTCGGTGTTCTGCTCCGAGCCTCCGCGGAAGCGATGCCGATACCCGAGCTGAACGCGGTGGAAGACGCTCGTCCCACCGAACGCGCCGCGCACGGCGGGCTCACCGGAGTCCGGGTTCTTGAAGAAGACCTTGAACGTGTCGCTCGAGCCGTACGCGAGGAGGCGGATGCGGTCCTGGTCGGTCGGCTTGAACGCAACGACGGTCTGATAGTCCCAGTAGACGGGCGCGGCCGTGATCCCGAGGTCGACGCTGTTCTGCGCCGAGTTGAGGACCGCGTCGAGGTTGCTGCGCCGCGCGGCAGCGAGCACGGAGAGCTTGTCGCCTATCGGCGTCTCGACGAGCAGCGACGTATCGAGGAGGCTCGCCTCTGCGATGCCGTGCAGGCCGTCGGTCCGCGGATCGCGGAGGCGTGCCTCGATGACGCCGCCGATCTTCCTCCCGTACCTGACGGAGAAGTTCGACGGGTACATGTCGACGGTGTCGAGCACGCGCGAGTGGACGAAGCTCGTGAGGCCGCCGAAGTGGTAGAGCAGTGGTACCGGCGCGCCCTCGAGGAACACCTGCGTGTCGAACGGGTTCGCGCCACGCAGGATCGGGAGGCCGCCCATCGTCGGACGGCCGACGCCGGGGAGCAGCTCGACGGCGCGCAGCGGATCGCCGCGCGTCCCCGCGACCTTCGTCATCTCCGTGCGGTCGAGCGACCGCTTCGTCACCTCGCGCGGCGGCGCCTCGACGCGTGCCGTGGCGAGGAACGCCTCGGGGTCGGGCGTCGTCTCGAGGCGCAGCGTCGCCTCGGTGAGAGTGCCGGGGTCGAGCGCTTCGTCGATGCGCTCCGGCACGTGTCCTTCCGCGGACACGACGATGTGGGCTGGGCCTGGATCGACGCCGTCGATCCGGAACTTGCCCTGCGCGTCCGTCTTCGAGCGATAGGTTGCGCCTGCATCCGTCGTGACGATCACGTCCGCATTCGCGAGCGGCTTGCCCGTGTCGCGATCGAGCGCGACGCCGCCGACTGCTGCTCGCGCGAGCGGAGCAGCAGGCGCGGCTTCCGGCTCGGGCGCACGCGCCGCGAAGACGTACTCGTAGCGGATGCGCGATGCGAAGGGCGTCCCGTCGCGCGTCGCCGGCTCGAACACGAACGAGCGCGCTGCCGCAAGCGCGGCGGCATCGAGCTCTGCGCTCGCGGAACGAGCGACGCGCGCGTCGGTCACTGCGCCGGTCGCATCGATGTCGAGCTCGAGCTCGACGCTTGTGCGCTCTTGCGGTCCAGCGGGACGCGGATCGACCGCATCGACGAACCGAGTGAGCTTCGGTGGCGACACCTGCGGCGAATCCGCGTGCGCGACGGAGCCTCCGGACAGCAGCGCGCAGACAGCCGCCGCTCGTCCGAGGCGGACGAGTAGAGATGACTTGGTCACGATCGGTCCTCGTGAAGGACACACCTCCCTCGACCGCCTCAGAGCGGCGCAAGAGACTGCGGTCACGGAGCCACGCGCGACCTAGCTCGCGACGAGACTCGTGGTGATCCGAGCAAAGCCTCGGGCGTCGGGCCCCGGGCATCGCTCGATCACGCGCCGTGAACGGCAGCGCGTCCTGGTTTCGACCCTTCCGTCACCGGACCGCGCCGGACCGTTCAAAGAAAAGTGTCAGTCGTCGTCGTCGCGCGGCGCTCGGGGGTTCCGAGGGCTCCGTTTCGCGCGCCTCACGCGCCCCGGCGCTGATCCCCGGGCGGATCCGGACCATGGCTCGCGCGTGATCCGTTTCGGTTCCAGCCCGGTGCGGCGGACGTGGCGACCTGCCGGAGAAGATTTCGAAATTCCGGCGTGTTGAGCGACTCCATGGCCGCCCGCCTCGCGATGGCGATGGAGTTGCATGTGGTCCATATACGGCAACGTGAGATGCACTACCGGGCCGATGCCCGTGGTCATCGCCCGTCCCTAGAAGGAGGCTCGTTTGGTCACACGACGGTTCGTCGCGATGGGGGCGGTTGCTGTTGCGGTCGGCGCGGTCGCGTGCGCCGACGCGAGCAGCTCGATCGACTCCTCGGATGAACCGTACACGTCCGTGGCGAACGGGCTGTGGGCGCTCGATGGACTTCCGGAGCACGGCGACATGGAGCTGCTCCAGCTCGCAACGAAGATGTACGCGAGCGTCGTGCGCGAAGTCGCGACCGAGCCGACCGCACCGACCGATGCCGGCGAGCCGGACGGCTCCGGCGCTTCGGAGGACGCCGGGCGTGCGAGCGCCGCGCCCGCGACGGAGACGAGCCGTGTCGCCGTCGGAAACGTGAACCGTTCGTCGGCCACACGGGATCCGGGAGAGAGCGCGCCCACCGCCACGCTGTCGATCGCCGCTCACGACGCGGAGTACATGATCACCGAGACCGGCGACATCCTCACGCTCACGAAGCCGGACGGGCGCGTCCTCACGTACCGCCGCTCGTACCGGCTCTACTGCGTCCCCACGGAGCGAGGCCTCGAGGCCACGGCGATCCTCGAGCTCGGGAAAGAGCCGAAGCTCGTCGGCGTGAACGGCGATGGGCGCGTCTTCCCGAACCAGGGGACACACGCCGCGATGGTCCGGACGGACGTCCTCTTCCGACTGCACGAGTACGAGATCGTCAGCGACATCGACGGAACGTCGGTCACGGTGAAGCTGCCGTGGACGGAGATGAGCAAGCCCGAGATGGAAGGCACGCTCGCGATCGCCGGCACACCCGACGCGCTGCCTCCGACGCCGATCACGTGCGAGCGCGTCTTTCCGCCCCAATATTGAGCGGCGCGTAGCCACTTCCCGCGCTGGTCACCTCAATCCTCGCCGAGGCCGCGACGCTCGGACGGACGATGGCATCGGAGTGCGCACAGAGGAATGCGCGCATGACGATCGAACATCGGGCCGGCCTTCAACTTCGCTCTCTCGTGACCCCCAACGGCGACCTCGAGGTCTCCCTGCCTCGCGTCGAGACGCGGCCCCCCGGAGAGGACGAGGTCGTCGTCCGCGTGGACGCTGCGCCGATCAACCCGTCCGACTTGCTCGTCCTCTTCGGTCCCGCGGATCTGACGACGACACGGCGCGAAGGAAACGGCGACACGGCCGTGCTTCGTGCGACGATCCCCGAGGGTTTGCGTCGTCTGGTCACCGCGCGCGTCGGCGAATCGATGCCCGCCGGCAACGAGGGCGCGGGGCTGGTCGTCGAGGCTGGCGAGAAGGCCAAACAGCTCGTCGGCAAGAAGGTCGCGGCGGTCGGCGGCGCGATGTACGGCCAGTACTGCGTGGTCTCCGCCGCGCAGTGCCTCGTGCTGCCCGAAGGAGCCACCGCGATCGAGGGTGCCTCTTCCTTCGTCAATCCAATGACCGCGCTCGCGATGGTGGAGACGATGCGCCGCGAGGGCCACACCGCCATCGTGCACACCGCGGCCGCGTCTGCGCTCGGCCAGATGCTGCAGCGCCTCTGCAATGCCGACGGGATCGCGCTCGTGAACGTCGTGCGACGCCCCGAGCAGGCGACCATCTTGCGCGACCTCGGCGCGAAGCATGTCGTCGACACGAGCTCTCCGACCTTCGAGTCGGACCTGACCGAGGCCATCGCAGCGACGGGCGCCACGCTCGCCTTCGACGCGATCGGCGGCGGTCGGATCGGCGGGCAGATCCTGAGCGCCATGGAGCGCGCGCTCCTGCGGTCCACGTCGAAGTACGTCCGCTACGGCACCTCGACGCACAAGCAGCTCTACGTCTACGGCGGGCTCGACACGAGCCCGATGCAGATCGTCCGCGACTTCGGATTGACGTGGGGCATGGGCGGGTGGCTGGTCTGGCCTGCCCTCGAGAAGATCGGCGCTGCGGAGACGGAGCGACTCAAAGAGCGCGTCGCTGCCGAGCTCACCACGACGTTCGCGACCAGATACGCAGGAGAGCTCACGCTGACGGAGCTGCTCGAGCCGAAGCACATCGCGGAGTACGCGAAGCGCGCCACCGGCGGTAAGTATCTCGTGCGCCCGAACGGACGTTGATGCACCGCGGCTGATGGGACTCCGTCGAAAGGACTGACGCGGGCGCGAGAGCCCACCGAGCCGTGGGGCGTGTCAGGCGGTCATGGCAACCAGCGCTGCCCCGTCTCGCAGTCGATGTGCTTCATCTCGACGCGGCGGTCCTTCACGTCCAGTACGCCGAACACGATCGGCAGGTGGAAGCGCCGCGGCCCGATCGAGCCGGGGTTGAAGACGCCGAGATCGCGATCGCGCCCGATGAACGGCACGTGCGAGTGGCCGCAGATCACGAGCTTCGCGCCCTCGCTGCGCGCGAGCTTCGCGGCATCCGCGCGGATCTTCGGTCCATAAACCCCGATGTGGAGGAGCAGGATCCTAAAGAGGGTGTCGCCCGAGTCCGGCGTCGACGGATCGACGTCGTCGCGGACGTCGATGGTGATCACGTCCGGGACCTCGGCCGCGTGGACGTCGATGTTCCCGCGCACCGCCGTCGTCGGCGCGATCTTCCGGAGCCGCTCGATGACGCCGAGATCGCCGATGTCGCCGGCGTGCAGGATGTGATCGGGCGCGAGCTCTCGGATGAGCTCCTCGGCGCGCGGATGTGGCGCCGAATGGGTATCTGCGACGACGACGACCCGAAGCGCGCCGCCGTGGAGCGGAAGCGTCGTGGTCGTCTTCAGGAGCTTCGGCTTCGGCATGGCGTCACCGATCGCCTACCACGCGCAGCGCGCAGCGCGCACGCGCCGCGCTCGACGCCTGGTCGAGCCCTGCAGGCGAGCGCTGGGCACCTGCCGCGCGCCTCGTCAGCCGTAGCGCTGCTCGAACAGCGCGCGCACGTTCGTGAGCTCGCGCATCATCGCGAGCGAGTGCTCCGCGTGCCCTTCCGCGAAGCCGTTGCCGATGACGAGATCGACGTCCTTGCTCACGCCCTCGGCGCCGAGCGCCGCCTTCGTGAAGCTCGTCGACATCGCGAAGAAGTACGCGATGCCCCGGTGCCGCGTGACGAGGATCGCGCTCATCTCCGCGTCGGGGACGTTCACGCACGAGAGGGAGAGATCGACCTCGCTTCCACCGTTCGCCGCAAGGACAGCGCGCCGGACCGCTGCGGGATCGCGAGCATCGAGCTCGAGGACGTCGTCGCAGAGCCCCAGCTTCCGGAGATCGGCGGCGAACGGCGCGTACGATTCGATCCCGACGATCCGTGCGGCACCGCGTCGGCGCGCTTCGGCGCAGCAGAGGATTCCGCTCTTGCCGCCAGCGCCGAGGACGCAGACGGTCGAGCCCGGCTTCACGAGGCGCGCGACCTGCGGCGCTGCGCCCGCGACGTCGAGCACGGCGAGCGCGAGGCGTTCGGGCATGTCGTCCGGCATCTTCGCGTACGCGCCGCTCGCGAAGAGAACGGCCTCGCCTTCGACGTCGAGCTGCGCGCTCGTCCGGCGAACGGCCTTCACCTTCTTGATCGAGAGCGGCGTCAGCGACAACGAAACCAAAGTGGCCACCCGCTGACCAAGCGCGAGCGTGGCCGCATCGGGATGATCCGGGGCCACCTGGAGCACCCGGCCGAGGAGCATCCCGCCCGAGCCGGTGACCGGGTTGTGCTGCTTGCCCCGGCCCGCCACGGTCTCGAGGACCTTCCGGACGACCCGGCCCTCGACCTCTGCCTCGGCCTCGCCGGCCGTGGCCCCCTCCTCTTCCATCTGTCGGAAGCTGGCTGCGTCGACGTTCAGCGTGTCGACCTCGAGGAGGAGCTCTCCGGCGAAAATCTTCGTGAAATCATTGTCGACGCGGAGCGCGGGCTGGGGCAGGGAGCCCCGGGGCTCGACCGCCCGATGGGTTCCGTACGGGTCACCGCCAGCGACAAGGGTTCGTTCCCCGAGCGATTTGGGTGTATCAGCAGCGTTATCGGGCATGGGCGACCTCGGTGCGCTTTCCCATACCGTGACTTGACCACGTTTGGGTCGGCTCGATACTCTCTCGAACGACAAAAGTGTGCGAAAAACCCCACGCTTGTCGCAGGACGACAATGAAGGCCGACGCACCGGCCGCAATCGCTCTTCCCGCACCTTCGTGGTAAGTCCGGCCCCGAGGCGTTCCTCCCCCTGACGATGCAAGATCCCGCCGCCAAGGCATCCGCAGTGCCGTCGATCCCGCCGGGTGGCCGTTCCGCCGCGGGGGGACGCTCCTACGTCTTGCGCTTCATCAGCGGCAAGTACCAGGGCGGCGAGTTCCCGATCGTCAACGACAAGCCGATCATCGTCGGTCGCTCGAGCGACCTCGACATGGTGCTCGTCGAAGACATGGTGAGCCGCAAACACGCGCGCATCACCATGCAGCAGGACCAGATCTGGATCGAAGATCTGGGCTCGACGAACGGCACCTTCGTCAACGGCGAGAAGATCAAGCGCGCCCGCCTGAAGGAAGGCGACCGCGTCCTCATCGGCACGTCGATCCTCAAGGTGATCGCCGGCGAAGGCTCGAGCAACTCGACCGATGCCAAGCAGAACCTCGAGAACGTCGCCGCGGCCCGCCGCACGACGCAAGCCCGCACGATGAGCGGCAGCATCGAAGAGGTCCCGCTGCCGGACCTTCTTCAGCTGTTCGCCACGTCGAAGAAGAGCGGCGTCCTCGTCATCCGCACGGAGACCGACGACGTCGGCAAGATCTTCATGCGGAAGGGCCTCATCTACTACGCGTCGATCAACGACCTCGACGACGTGCCCCCCATGAAGAGCATCTTCCGGATGCTCACGTGGCAGAAGGGTCTCTTCGATCTCGATCCGCCGGACGAGCGCGAGTTCCCGAACGAGATGAGCCTGAGCGTGCAGGAGGTCCTCATGGAGGGTCTCCGCCAGCTCGACGAGTTCAACGAGATCCGCAACGAGCTCCCGGACCTCAACACGCGGCTCGTGCTCTCGCAGCCGGTCATCCCGCCGCTCCGCGATCTGAAGCCGGAGGAGCTCGACATCCTCCAGCTCGCGCACAACTACGGCCACCTCGAGACGGTGCTCAACAAGAGCCTCGCCACCGATCTCGACACGGTCCAGCACATCCTCAAGCTCATCAAGGGCCAGTACCTTCGCCCCGAGTGACGAAGGCGACGACGCGCATCGCTGCCGTGATTCGGTCGCGGCGCGTTAGTCTTCCGCGCCCATGAAGCTCCAGGCCGCCGTCTTCGATCTCAACGGCACGCTCGTCGACGACATTCGCTTCCACTATCAGGCGTGGAAGGCGCTCGGCGATCGCGTCGGGTTCGCGATGGACGAGGCCGTGTTCCAGTCGTGCAACGGTCTCAAGAACGAGGACATCTTTCCGCGCGTCCTCGGACGCGACGTCGGGCCATCGATCATCGAGACGCTCGGACGGGAGAAGGAAGAGCAGTACCGCGCGCTGTACCGGCCGCACCTCGCGCCCGTCGCGGGCGCCGAGGGGCTCTTCGCGCGGCTGCGCGAGCACGGCGTGAAGCTCGCCGTCGCGAGCTCTGCGCCGATCGAGAACCGAACGATGGTCATCGAGGGGCTCCGCTGGACGGACACGTTCGACGTCGTCGTCGCGAACGAAGGTCTGCGCGGCAAGCCCGCGCCCGACATCTTTCTCGCCGCGGCCGAGCGCCTCGGGGTCGAGCCGCGCGCGTGCCTCGTCTTCGAAGACGCGGTGAACGGCGTCGTCGCCGCACGCGCCGCCGGCATGCCGGTCGTCGGCGTCACGACGAACGTGCCCGCCGAAGCGCTTCGCGAGGCCGGCGCATCGCTGACGATCGCGGACTTCACGACGCTCCCCGACGATCTCGACGTGCTGCTCGCGTGATTCGGAAGGCGCGCTCCACGCCTCAGTGGGCGCATCGGCCGCCGACCGCGTAGTAGCCGTTGCGCTCGGCGGTCGTGCCGGCATTGCCATAGAGCTGGCCGTCACCCCAGATCCAGGGCCCCTGACCGACGCCGAGCGGCGAGTGGTTGCGCTGCTCCATCCAGAAGTACCCGCCGTTGAAGCTCGCCGCGTTCGCGGCGTGATGCTCGAAGTCCGCCTTCCATACGAACTGGCGCGGCCGATCGCCGACGAACTCGAGCAGGTTGCCGGCCGAATCTGCGATGCCGGCCTGGTTGTTTCCCTTCGGGAACCTCCCGGGCGGAGCGATGAGAAACGACACCTCGGCCGGCTGGCCACTCCCGTTCTTACGATAGGTCGCCGGCAGTGGCGCCGTGGCGAAGCCTCCCTCGAGGTTCAGTCGGCCTTGGGGATCGGGGCGACTCACGCTCTCGAGATCGTCGTCTCCCCACGGGTAACGCGTCGTGCCGCCGTTCGTGAACGCCGCCTTCAGCTCGTCGAGCGTCGCGAGGTGTCCGCCGTCGAACGCGCAGAGCGCCTGGAGCATGACCCACGGAACGCAGTTCAGCGCCTTCTCGTCGAGGACCTCGCGATCGAAGTCCGAGTAGTCGTCCTCGGTCTTCGGGGTCCAATACGTGTGCCCGGTGTTGTCGCCTTGCGTGCACGCCTTCTTCATCGAGGGACCGAGCACGACGTCGGCGCTCGCCATGTCGGTCGGGATCGCGTCGTCGTCGTTCCAGGACTCGTTCCACCGGCCGGCCGGCAATCCGTCGATGAAGCCGCGGATGTTGCCGTCGAAGCGCTCGACGAACGCCCGCATTCGTCCGGCGGTCACCATGTACTTGTCGATCGTGTACGTCCCCTGCTTCACGGTCGCGCAGCAGTCGTCGTTGCCGTCTGGGCCGCAGGTGCGTCCACCGTGTTTCTTCGCGCAGCTCGGCGCGCTCGCGCACGTCCCGTCATCGGCGCATGCGGTGGGACAGTCCGCGTGGACCTTGCAGCTCTTCGTGTCGAGGCCCGAGCCATCGCCACCGCCGCTCTTGGTCCCGCTGCCCCGCGTGCACTCCGGCCCGACGCAGCTCGCCGATCCGGGGCCGGGTCCGTCGCTCGTCCCCTCGCCGCCGTTCGCGCTCGAGCCGCAGCCGGCAGCGAGGACGAGCGCGAAGGTCGACGTGAGCATGCGGAGGTTTCGTCGCATCGCGGTTACCAGAGCAGCAAGCGTGCCGCTCGGAACCGCTGGCCAGCCGCAACGTGCCAGGACGTCCGACGAGAGGTGTTGATGGACCGCGCTGGTCACGACCGTGACCTGCAGTGCGGCCGGACGGCCGCAGGGCGTCATCCGCCGGGGATCACTCGCGCGGCGCGTGAAGCCCGTGCTTCTTCAAGAGCGAGCGCAGGTAGTGGCGCTCGATCCCGGCGAGACCGGCGGCCATCGCGATGTTGCCGCCGGTCTTGACCATGAGGCGCTCGAGGTAGTCGCGCTCGAAATCGTCCACGGCCGTTCGCTTGGCTCCCTTGAACTCGGGCACCTCGTCGGTCATGGCGTCGGGCTTCTGGTCGCGACCGCGCTCGAGCATTCGCTCGAACGCGAGATCTTGCGGGCGGATCACCGGTCCGTCGCACATATAGGCGGCGCGCTCGACGGTGTTCTTCAGCTCACGGATGTTGCCGGGATAGTCGCGCGCGCCGAGCTCGTTCATCGCCTCGCGCGAGAGGGAGCGAGCGCACGGCGCATTCCGCGGTAGCCGGCGAAGGAACTCGGCGGCGAGCAGCTCGATGTCTTCGCGGCGCTCTGCGAGCGAGGGCAAGACCACGCGCGTCTGCGCGAGCCGGTAGTAGAGATCATCCCGGAACTGGCCCTGGTTGACCATCCGCCGGAGGTCTCGCCACGTGGCCGAGACGACGCGGACGGACACCGGCCGCGGCCGGTTCTCGCCGAGGCGCGTCACCTGGCGTTGCTCGAGCACGCGAAGGAGCTTCGGCTGCAGATCGAGTGGAAGATCGCCGACCTCGTCGAGGAAGACGGTTCCGCCATCGGCCGCCTCGAACACGCCCATGCGTTGCTCGACCGCACCGGTGAAGGCGCCGGTCGCGTGGCCGAAGAGCACCGACTCCGCGAGGTTTGCCGGCAGCGCCGTACAGTCGAGGACGATGAAGGGCCTGGCTGCGCGCGCGCTGTCGTCGTGGAGCGCGCGCGCGACGAGCTCCTTGCCGCTGCCAGTCGGCCCTTCGATGAAGACGGCGAGGTCGGTCGGAGCGAGCCGCTCGAGCAGCGCGAAGAGCTCGCGCATGACCGTACTTCTCCCCAGGAGCGCCCGGAACGAGTCGCGCACGGGTCGTGCAGGCTCCGGCTCGGACGCAATGTCGACGCGGATCGCAGATTCCCCGATCGAGACGATGGAGCCCCGAGGGACGACGGCGCGCGAGATGCGCGCTCCCTCGAAGAACGTCCCGTTCCAGCTCTCGAGATCGCGTAGCTCGATGCCATCGGAGTCACCGCTGAGCTCGACGTGGAACTCGGACACGGTGAAGTCGTCGATCGTGAGGTCCGCCACCCGTGAGCGGCCGAGCGTGATCTTGCGCCCGATAGCGGATGCTCCGGTGGACGCACCAGCTACCACGGACACTCGCACCGCTGCGGGCCGTGCGCGGGGTCGGAGGATCGTGCGTGTGCTAGATTCGCTCATGGGGCCCTGCGCAGACGATACAGCAAACGTCGCGCCTGCAACCATGTCCGGTCGTTACACTCTCCTCGGAAGCATCGCGAAGGGCGGGATGGCGCGCGTCTATCTCGCCCGGATGTCCGGAAGCGCCGGCTTCTCGCGACTCGTCGCGATCAAGCGGCTCCATCCGGAGCTCGCGGCCGAGCGCGAGTTCGTGGCCATGCTCGTCGACGAGGCACGACTCGCCGCGCAGCTCCGGCACACGAACATCGTGAGCACCCTCGACCTCGTCGCGAGCGACGGCGCGTTCAGCCTCGTGCTCGACTACGTGGAGGGATTGTCGTTGAGCGGGCTCTGGCGGCTCGCGATCGATCGCAAGGAGCCCATCCCGAGGCCGATCGCGATCGCGATCCTCTACGGGGTACTCCGCGGGCTCGACGCCGCCCACGAGGCGCGGAACGAAGAGGGTCACCCGCTCGGGATCGTTCATCGGGATGTGTCACCGCAGAACGTCCTCGTCGGCATCGACGGGATCTCGCGCGTGATCGACTTCGGCGTCGCCAAGGCGATGGGCCGCTTCGAGTCGACGAAGCCGGGCGAGGTTCGCGGAAAGTTCGCGTACATGGCGCCGGAGCAGCTCATGGGTCGCCCCGTCACTCGACAGGTAGACGTCTACGCCGCCGGCGTCGTCCTGTGGGAGCTGCTCACCGGTGCGCGGCTCTTTTCCGGAGACGATCAGCGGGCCGTCTGCGCGGCGGTGATGCGCGGAGAGATCCCGGCTCCGAGCACGAAAGATCCGGCGATCCCTCGAGAGCTCGACGAGATCGTCGCGCGAGCGACGGCGCGCGACGTCTCGGACCGATATCTGACGGCACGCGAGATGTCCTCGGCGCTCGAAGCGTGCGAGACCGCGTCCGACGACGAGGTCGGCGCATGGGTCCGCCGCCTCGCCGCGAAGACGCTCCACGAGCGCCAGCGAATGATCCAGGCCGTGCCGGCGACGGCTGCCGGACGTTCGATCGAAGACCTGATGAGCGATCTCGCGCGCACGCGCGGGCCGCAGGACACGACGCCCGACGGCGCCGCGGCGGGGACACCTTCGTTCGCCCCCGTGCCTTCGGGCTTCGCATCGGCGTCGGCGCCAGTGCCGTTCGGTGAGCCGAGCGGAGCTCCGATCCTCGGTCGTGCGCCTTCGTCGGGCTCGGGCATCGAAATCGTCGCTCCCAGACCGGCGCATCGGTCCTCGACGAGACGGCTCGTCGTCTACGCTGCAGCGCTCGGGTTCGCGGCGTTCGTGCTCGTCGCCGTGACGGTGAGCCGAGCTCGGCGCGCCCCGCAGGCGGTGACCCCGGACGTGCACACCGCGGAGCGCGCCGTCGCCAGCGGCGCGATGCCAGCCACCGCTCCGCCCGACACTCCCGATGACGAGGAGCCGTCGGTGCCGGAGATCCCCTCCGCGGCGTTCACGGAGCCGCCCCTGGAGCTCGATCCGCCCTCGGGACGTTCGGCACCAACATCCACGGAGACGCGCCCCCCGAAGAAGCGCGTTCGCCCGCGTTCCCCGGGGTCCTCCAGCACGACGCCCGATCCGAAGAGCTATCGATGACGTCACGCCAGCGACTCGCGGCCGTGGCGCTTGTGCTCGGAGCCGCCCTCAGCGCCGCGCCCGCCGCTCGTGCAGACGACACGAAGGTCGTCGCCGCCGAGGCTCTCTTCAATGAAGGTCGCGCGCTTCTCGACCGCGGTCGCTTCGAAGAGGCGTGCGAGCGATTCGAACGGAGCGAGCAGATCGATCCGGCCGTCGGCACGCTGCTCAACCTCGGCGAGTGTTACGAGAAGCTCGATCGAATTGCGAGCGCTTGGGCAGCATACCGACAGGCCGTGGCGCTCGCGGTCACCCGTAACGACGAGCGCCGCGCGACACTTGCACGCCGCGCCGCCGCGAACGTCGAGCCGCGTCTCGCTCGACTCTCCATCGCCGTCGACGAGAAGGTTCCTGGTCTGGTCGTCACGCGAAATGGGACTCCGGTCGACGCCGCTGCATTCGACACTCCTGTGCCCGTCGACGCGGGCCCCCAGGTAGTGATCGCGACGGCGCCCGCGCGCAAGCCATGGCAGACGACGATCGAGGTCGCACAGGGCTCGAGCGAGCTCCTGCGGGTCCCACCGCTCGTGATCGACCCGAGCGCGGACGCCGCGCCGTCCTCCGAGGCGCCGGCGGAGCGACAGCCCAATAGCACGCAGCGCACCGTGGCCATCGCTCTCGAGATCGGCGGCGGCGCCGTGCTCGCAGGAGGGCTCCTCTTCGGCGGCCTCGCCGCTGCGCGATGGTCGTCGGTCGAGGAGTCGTGCCCGGACGGCCGTTGCCCGACGGAGGCCGAACGACAGCGCCGAGCATCGGACGCCGACGCCGCGCAGACGTTTGCGACCCTGAGCAACGTGAGCCTGGCCGTGGGCGGAGCGGCGCTCGTCGCCGGCATCGTCCTGCACCTGACCGCGCCGAACCGTCGCCTCACGATCGCCCCCGCGTTCGATCGACGTTCCGTCGGGTTCGTCGCGTCGCTCGGCCTCTGACGTGAAACGCCGGCCCTCTCGCGTCCGGCCTTCCTTGCCATCCGCTCTCGAAGCGAACGTGAGGACGGCCCCTCGCCATCCGGTGCACTGAAGAGGGTCACGGCCGTGACCATCGCCACGGCTCGGAGCGGGTGTCGGCAACCTGCAGCAGGTGCCGGTCCGTCGAAAATTACGCGGTCGATGCGCGCGGACGTGCTCGGCACAGGCCCTGCTCCTGGCGTGGGCATGAACGCATCCCGCCTCGGGCTGACGGCCCTCGCCTCCGTTCTTGCCATCTGCCCAGTCGTCGCGTGCAGCGACGACGGCGCGAACGCTGGGCCTGGTCCAGGTGGTGGTGGTGCAACGCAACCGGGCACCACCACCACCGGGACGAACGTCGTCGAGACGGCTACCGGTCTCCCTTGCGACGTCGACGCCGTGCTGAAGACGCGTTGCCAGACCTGCCACGGCGCCGAGCCGAAGTACGGCGCGACGGCGCCGCTCGTGACGTGGCAAGACCTCCAGAAGCCGGGGCCTGGCGGGAGCGCGTCGAAGAAGGTCTTCGAGCTCGTGAAGGAGCGCGTCCACGATGATGCCCGCCCGATGCCTCCGAGCCCGCAGCCGCGCCTCGACGACAAGGAGCTCGCCGCCGTCGATACGTGGATCGCCGATGGTGCGAAGGCCACTGACGTGACGTGCAGAAACGAAGCACCAAAAGACGGCGTCAAGCCGCTCTCCTGCAAGCCGGACACGATCCTCAAGGCGAGCAAGCCCTTCACCATGGAGCCGGGAAGCGCGCTCGACCAGTACGTGTGCTTCGGCGTCGACATCGAGCTCGCGAAGAAGCGCCACGTCACGGCGCTCGCCCCGAAGGTCGACAACCCGCAGCTGGTCCATCACATCCTCCTGTTCCAGACGAACCGCAGCGAGAGCTCTGAGCCGTTCGCGTGCTCCTCGTTCGGGTCGGCATCGTGGAAGCTCGTCGCAGGATGGGCGCCTGGCGGCGACAATCTCGAGCTGCCGCCGGAGGCCGGCTTCCCCGCAGAGAAGGGAACGACGCACTGGGTCCTGCAGATCCACTACAACAACGCCAGCGCGAAGACGGGCACCGACCAGAGCGGCTACGAGCTGTGTACGACGGAGGACCTGCGCCCGAACGATGCCGGAGTCCTCGCCTTTGGCTCGATCAACTTCCGCATCCCGCCGCGGTCGACGCACAAGATCCGCTGCGACTACCGGCTCGGTCGCGACTTCGACAACGTGAAGCTGTTCAACGCGTCACCGCACATGCACACGCACGGAAGCGCGATGTCGACCGAACGCCTGCCGGGCGGCAACGGAGCACCCGAGATGATCTTCGAGCAGAAGCAGTTCTCGTTCGAGGCTCAGGCGAACTTCCCGATCTCGAAGAGCGTCCAGCCGAATGACGTGATGCGCACGCGCTGCACGTGGAAGAACCCGACCGATTCCACCGTCGGCTTCGGCGAAGGGACCGGCGACGAGATGTGCTTCAACTTCATCGGCTATTACCCGAACATCCCGGACCGCACGCTCTTCGGCGCTCCGATCTTCACGTGGGTGACGCCGTCCCAGAACGCTTCCTGCACGACGGAAGACTGAGACGGCAGTACGAAGGATCGATCAGGCGCTTCGCGGCTCGTCGGGCTGGATGCGCAGCGCCTTGATCGCCGTCGCCAGCATCTCGTAGTGGCCGACGAGCATCACGAGCTCGACGCACGAGGCCTCATCGAGCTCGCGCGACAGCTCGGCCCAGAGCGCGTCGGGCAGGTCCTGGGTCCGGTGCAGCTCGTCGGTCGCCCGAAGGAGCAGCCGATCGCGCGATGACCAGCCGTTCGCGTCGGGCCCCTCCGCGATGCGCGCGATCTCGGCGGACGTCAGGCCGGCGCGTTTGCCGAGCCGGACGTGATGGTCACGCTCGTAGACGCAGCTTCGGAGGTGCGCGACGCGCAAGATCACGAGCTCGCTCTCGCGCCGCGGCAGCTTCCCGAAAGGCATCAGCCGCGACGCGAACGAGAGCCAACCGCGGAACAGCCCCGGGTTGCGCCCGAGGGTCGTGAACAGATGCGGTGGCTTCGTGCGTGCCGCGAGGCCGAGCACACGCGTGACGCACCATCCGAAGACGCCGAGCTGCGTGAGCGTGCCGGGGGCGATGCGTGGATGTTGGGCGGCAGCGTCGTCGTTCATCGCGCCTTCGCGACGAAGGAGCCGGAGCGGGAGCCTTCGGTCGTGGCGAAAGGCCGGCCCCCCGACGCGGGCTGCACCGTCGTGAGCGGGGCGTCTTCCTCGCGTGCGACGCGGAGCGCTTCTTCGACGCCCTTGCGCATCAGCACCTCGACGACGCGCTGGGCAGGCATCCGGAACGGGAGGACGGCTTCGACCCACCACGGCGCGACGATGCGCCGTGCACGCCGCGCGATCCCGCGCTCGAGCGCGTCGATGCCGATCGAGAGCGGCGCCACGCTCGTGAACGGCCCCGCCTTGCGGATCTTCGAGGCGGCCTCCGTCCCGAAGCCGCGGCGGGTCATGTCCGTATCGAGCTCTGCGAAGTAGCCGACGCCGACGCGCGCGCCCGAAGCCGCCAGCTCGATCCGAAGGCTGTTGCTCATCGCTTCGACGGCAGCCTTCGACGCACTGTACGCGCCTAGGAGCGGCGGATGCAGCGCGGCCGCGAGCGACGAGATCGAGAGCGCATAGCCGTTGGCGTGGCTCACGTGCGGTCCAGCCGCGCGCAGCGTGTAGTAGACGCCGAGCACGTTGACCGAGAGATGACGCTCGAAGACCTCCGGGTTTCCGCCGACCAGCGGGAGCTGCGCGGCGACACCGGCGTTCGCGACGACGACGTCGAGACCACCGAGCTCTGCGACGACGCGTGCGACGCCCGCATCGACCTGCGCGCGGTCGCTGACGTCGCACTCTGCCCACGGCGCGCCGCCGCATTCCTCGGCCACCTTGGCGAGCTCGGCTTGCTCGAGCCCGAGGAGCGCGACGCGTGCGCCGTGCTCGGTGAGCCGCCGCGCGAGCGCCGCGCCGATGCCTCGTGCCGCGCCGGTCACGAGGATGCGACGGTCACGGAGAGTGTCCGTAGATCGTGAGAAGATCGCCATGACCGAATTTGACCTCGTCGCGAGCGCATGTCGAGGAGCGCCGCCATCGTTCGCCGTAGCAGACATCGGGCTCTCCGGCAGGCTCACTCGTCGATTTCGACCTCGAAGTCGTTGGTCGCTGCCCGCCACGTGATCGAGCCGTGCTCGAAATCGCTCTTCCTTCCGCCGTCGACGGCGTATTCGCCCGAGACCGGGTACCCGAGCTCGCCGGCTTCCCAGCCAAGCTCCTTGTACTTGTCACGGATCCGCCCGAGCACCTCGTGCGCCCCGGTCGCCGGGCTCCAGTAGATCGAGCCCCGCTGGAAGACGCTGAAGCGCCCGTTGCCGTCAGGAGTCTTCGCCTCGTCCTTGATCGGGTAGCCGAGCACGCCGGCCTCCCAGCCGAGATCGCGCCACTTGTCTCGGATGAGACCATGGACTTCGTGCGCGCCCGTCGAGGGGGTCCAGTAGATCGAGCCGTTCTCGAAGACGTTGTAGCGGCCGACCTTGTCCGGCGTCGTCATCTCGTTCGTGATCGGTCGCCTGAGGAACGAGCCGCAGCCACCGAGCTGGTGGTACTTCGCCTCGATGGCGCCGACGACGACGCCGTTTCCCCCGGGGCACGAGGTTCCGCCGACCGCCGCTGCATAACCCTTCGGCGGGATCAGCGTCGCGAGCTGATCGAACGAGAGCCAGTACAGCTTGTTGCCGCCGAAGTTCGCCGAGTCCGCGATGTAGACCTGTCGCGTATCGGGGTTGTAACCGATGACCGCGAAGTAGTGATAGATGGTGTAGTTCGGATAGCCCGGCGGGTGGTTGCTCGCGGGCGCGACGATGTTCGTGACGACGGCATAGTTCGCGTCGATGTTCCGGACGATGTCGTTCCAGAGGCGCGCACGCTGCGCCGGCGTCGGCGGATCGTTCGGCATCTCGACGGTGAAGTAGGTGCCCGCTCCGAGATGCGCGTTGAGGACGTTCGTGATCTGACCGATGTAGTCGGTCCCGTTCGTCGTCGTGCCGAGCTGATTCGCGAGGGCGCCCTGGCTCGGTACGTTCGGCCGCCTCGCCGAGAGCGCGACGCGCGTCGCCGCCGGACCGCACCAGTAGCCGGTCTCCTGGACCTGGTACTGGATGTTCAGCACCTTCCATCGCGGCCCGTTCTCGAGCGAGTCGGACGTCGTCTCGATCTCGTCTTCGACGTGCGTCGAGCAGCCGAGGACACCGAGAGCCAGAGCTATCGTTCCGGCGAGTACGACGTTGCGCATCGAAAGCCTCCTGTTCGTGTAGCTCATTCGGTTCCTCCGTCTCCGGCGCCGACGGCGTCCGTCTCGACCTCGAACTCGTCCGTCGCGGACAGCCACGTGATCGAACCGTGCTCGAAGTCGCTCTTTCGACCGCCGTCGACGGCGTATTCGCCCGAGACCGGATAGCCGAGCACGCCAGCCTCCCAGCCGAGATCCTTGTACTTGTCACGAATCCGCCCGAGCACCTCGTGGGCGCCCGTCGACGGGGTCCAGTAGATCGAGCCGCGCTGGAAGACGTTGAAGCGACCGACGCCGTCCGGCGTGCGAATCTCGTCGGAGATCGGGTAGCCGAGGATGCCGACCTCCCATCCGACGTCGCGCCACTTGTCCCGGATCAGCCCGTGGACTTCGTGCGCCCCCGTCGATGGCGTCCAGTAGATGGATCCCCTCTCGAAGACGCTGTACCGGCCAACCCCGTCCGGAGGCGTCATCTCGTTCGTGATCGGCCGGCCGAGCAACGAGTCGCAGCCGCCGAGCTGCCGGTACTTCGCCTCGATCGCTCCGACGACGACGCCGCTACCGCCCGGGCACGTGGTCCCGGCGCGCCAGAAGCCGGTGCCCTGCGTGTCGGCGAGCACCTGCGAGAGTCCGTCGTTGTACTTCGGGTAGCGCGAGCTCCAGCACTCCCAGCCCGGCTGACAGCCGTTGTAGTGACGAAGGACGGTCTTGACCCACTGATCGCGCAGGACACCGTTGTTCGGATCGAACCGGTTGATCCACGCGCGCGCCTTCGCCGGAGTCTCGGCGTCCGTCGTGTACGCCGAGATCATCACCATGTTCGTGACGAAATCGACGGCCGCTGCCGTCTGGCCCTCGATGGTGACGATGCCGGGCCCGTACTTGCCGATCGTCTGCTGGAACGTCCCGGCGTCGAACTGGAACATGCCGAGGCCACCCTCCTGCAGGCTGCACGGGCCGTCGTAAGCGCCTGCGATGACGGGACCACCCCCGCAGTCGGGAGACCTCGGGCCCTGACACGCCCAGGTCGCCTCCGACCAGCAATGCGCCAGCCCGCCTTCGGTGTAAGCGATCCCCGCGAGGAGATACGCGTTCGCGACCCCGCGCGCCGCGGCGGCGTCGCGTATGCGTGCGTAGCGAGCCACTCGATTCGAGGTCGAGAGGTTCTCCGAGCTCGACTCGAAAGTCTCCTCGTCGGGCGGTGCGCACGCCCCGATGACGGTAACGATGAACGGCGCGAGAGCGAGCGCGAGGACCGATCGCGACGGTGTGGTACGCGGCATGGGTCGCGACCACTGCGAGGCGCGTGCCGTGAGCGACGCTCTCCTAGAGCCACGGGAAACGTGGGCGAGAGTGTCCCGAGCGTGAGGCGCGCGGATCGATCGGAGCCTCGAACAGGTCACGGCTCTGACCTGCCGGAGCGGGTCAATCGAGCCTCGTGATCGCGCAGAGCCCGGAAAGATCAGCCGCGGACGTATCCGGTGCTTCCCCGCTTCGTCTGGCATCGTTCGAGCAGCAGGTAGCAGCGGCTCTCGTAGCGCAGGTGATGCTCGCCGGGAGACACGGGTGTTCGTCCGAGCACTCTGAAGGAGGTCATCGATCGTGAAGCAGGCACCCTGGGCTTTCGTGATGACTGCGGCGGCTGCGGCATTCGTCGCGTGTGCGGATCCCGCTTCGACGCCGGCCGAGGGAGCTCCGCCCGGCACCGATCCCGCGACGGGCGCTCCGGGAAACGAGGGCACGACGGCGCCAGGTGGCTCCGACATCGCCGGCCCGAACGGCGGAGACGACGGCACCGCGGACGCGCCCCCTCCTCTCCCGCCGGCCGAGGACCTCGGCGAAGGTGATGGCAAGGACGTCGTGTCGCTAGGCGATTCGTACATGCGTCTGCCGAACCTGGTCCAGCAGCCCGGCACCGAAGGCGTCGACCTCAGCCTCGCGGAGCTCGGCCGGCAGTACCGGACCTACGCGTTCACGGGGGGCAGCTTTCTCACGCCCGTCGGCGTGAAGAACGGCGTCATCCCTGGCCAGCTCTCGAACGCGATCAAGGCCGATCCGGACATCAAGACCGTCATCGTGGCCGGAGGGGGAAACGACCTCGCACAGAACACGCCGTGCAGAGGAGCCAAGACGGTCACGGAGCTCAGCGCCGCATGCAGGCAGGAGCTCGACGCGATCATCCCCGCGCTCGACGCCTTCGTTGCGAACGTCGCGAAGGCGGGCGTGAAAGACCTCGTCTGGGTCGGCTACGGGCCCACCGCAACGACAGGCGACAAGATCGTCGAGGGAGCGATCGCCTATCTTCGCGCCGACCGCCAAGCGAAGTGCGTGGCGACCAATCCCGCGCTCGGCCTTCGCTGCCACTACATCGACAACTTCGCGGCGAAGGTACCGACGCGCGACGGGTTTCACCCCACGAGCGAGGGCTACGACATGGTCGCGAAGGCGGTGCTCGATCGGTTGAAGGCGGTCGGGGCTCGTAGGTGATTTGCCCGGTCGGGGCGCGGGCACGCTCACCCGGCGAACGATCCAGAGAGTGCTCGCCGCGAATGCGGACCGGCATGTCGTCGTGCCCTCGGGGCACAGCCCCCTCGTCGAAGTTGCTCGCTGATCCCTGCGGAACGGAGTCGATATGAAGTCATCCGAGCTCGAGTGCCAGATGTCCCGCGTCATCGCCGCGGATTCTCCTGCCTTGCTGCCTCCCTTGCTGCAGGGGGGAGCCTTCCAGGCCCCCGCAGCGCGCATCGCCGTCAGGAGCGGCCCCGACGCGGGCCTCTCGGCACGGATCGATCGTCCGAGGTTCATCGTCGGCTCCGGGCCGACCGCCGATCTCCGGCTGAGCGACCGCGCGGTCTCGCGCGAGCATCTGCAACTGATGCTCGTCCCCGACGGCATCCATCTTCGCGATGCAGGAAGCACGAACGGTGTCTGGCTGAACGCCCTCCGCGTCAACGACGCGGTGGTGCTGCGCTCGACGGAGCTCCTCGTCGGCGAGACGACGCTGTCGCTCTCGCTCGAGCGTGCTCCGTTCGAGCTCGCGCTCGTGGACGGTGAAGGAGCCGATGCCGACTCGGAGACCGGCGAACGCATCTGCCACACGCCCCGCTGCACGCGATGCAGCTCGGAGACGCCCGGCGACGCGATCGAGCGCGCGGCGGAGGGCCTGGCGCATCTGCCCTATCACGAGGCCCGCGCGTTCGTGCTCGAGCACTTCCAGCGGGCATACCTTCCCGCCATCCTCGGCCGCGCCGGGAACGTCGTCATCCGCGCCGCGAAGCTCGCCGGTGTTCGAAGAGGCAGCTTCCACCGCATGCTTCGCCGCATGCGCGGCGTTCGGGAGGGCAGCGCGCGAAACGCGTCCGCGGCAGCCTCGTCACCCTCGTCCGTGTCGCTCGACGCGTGACACGTGAAGCTTGCGAAGCGAATGCCGCTCGCGGGCTACGCGGGGTGATCGCGTGCAGGCGGGAGCTCGCGGTGAGCTACTCGACACGAGAGTGACCAGCGATGAGATCCAGGCACCACCTCCGAGGCACGGAAGAAACGTGTCGGTGCCTGCGGCCCGGCGAGTGCATGAGCGGCCGTCCATGCCTCGACTCGTAGTGTCCCTCCACTTCACGGCCTTGAGGGCGGCGGCGCTCGCTCTCGTCTCTGCAAGCGTCGGTTGCACGGCCGACGTCACGAGCGACAGCCCCACGTTCCGTGAGGACGGCAGCAAGGACAAGCGAGGTCCCGGCCAGCACCCCGGCGCGACGGAAGCCGACGGGGGCTCATCGTCGTTCGGAGATGCCGAGCCACCCCCGTTGCCGACGCCGTCGTTCGCGAGCCTCACCCAGCTCTGCAAGCTGATCAGCGGACGGAACCTCGACGAGCCGACGCCGAACAACACCCACTTCCGCGCGAATCTCCGAGGGACGGACCTCGGCATCCCAGTCGCGCACGGCGATGACCTGTTTCTCTTCTTCGGCGACACCGCAGGCGTCCGCGCGATCTGGCCGCTCGGCCCCGAGTCTCTACCGGACGCCGTCGGATTCGCGTCGTGGAACGCGGTGAAGAAGGACCCACGTGGACTCTGCAGCGGACTGCGGTTCCTCGCCGGCAGCCCGGAGAACAGCGCCGGCCGCGCGCAGGACAGCCGGATCGAGCGCGACTTCGCCGGTGCGTGGATGACGCCCCCGCCTGGCCGATCGATCGACGAGTTCATACACAACCCGTCCGGGCCGCGCGGCGCCGGCGCGTTCCCGAACTTGCCCGGCGACTTCGAGGTCCCCTCCGGCGCGTTCTCCCACGGCGGCTCTATTTTCGTTTTCTACACGACCGTCGTCTCACCGACGACGGTCGAGATGAAGGGCTCGTACCTCGCTCGCTGGACCGCGCCGTCGACGACGGGGCTGCCGAGCTACGAGATCCTCCACCACGTCGATCAGCGCTTCGACGCCAACGGACCGCTCCGCGGCGACTTCATCAACATCGCGCCGGTCGTCGTCGGTGACTGGCTCTATCTCTACGGCAGCGGGGACTACCGCAAGAGCTCCGTGCATCTTGCACGCAAGCCGCTGGCGATGCTCGAGCAGCCGGGCGGTTTCGAGCGCTTCGACGCCGTGACGCGCACGTGGCGCCCCGCCGGCGATCCGGACGCCAAGCCGGTCGTCGTCTCACCCACCGTGGGTGAGCTCTCCGTCCGATGGTTCCCCGAGATCGGGCGCTACGTGATGCTGAACCAGGAGACCAACCCGAACGGGAATCAGGTGGTCGCCCGCTTCGCGAATGCGCCGGAGGGCCCGTGGAGCGAGGCGATTCCGATCGCGACGATGACCGATCCTGCCTTCGCCGCGACGTATTGCTGTATCGGCGGCAACTGCTCCGGAAAACGTCTGTTCAACTGCGAGCGCGCCGGCTTCTACGGGACGTACATGCTGCCGGAGGCCACGGTGAACCCTGATGGCTCGTTCGCGATCGCGTTCACGATGTCGACGTGGGACCCGTACAACGTCGCCTTGATGAGCGCGACGTTCGTCGTGCCTCAGAGCTCGAAGCAGTAGAGGCGCGCGCGGGTCTGACAGCCCCAGCTCGTGAACCCGGCGCCCGGGCCACCGTTGTTCGTCCAGATGCCGTTGGTGATGTACGTGAGCGAGCCCAGCGTCCCGAAGACGACGCTGCTCGACGAGCTCCACTGGTTGCAGTCGTTCACGAGCGTCCCGTTGGACACCGTTCCCGTCCACACCCGCGCCTCCTCCCTCGATGGTGACGTCAAGAGCGCGCCGGTCTCCGTCGTGATGATCGGAGCGTTCAACGTGCCGCTCGCGAGCCGCGCCTTGTCCTGGGCCACGAGGACACCGTCGAGCCGGTAGAACGGACCGTCGTGCGGGATGCGATCGATCGCGTTCGGAATGAGCTCGCCGCTCTGGCTCAACCACGCGATCCACGTGCCCGGCAGCTTCCCGGTCGCGGCGGCGGCGGCGCAGAGCGCGTCCGCACCTTTTCGTCCTCCGAGGATCCCCGTCGACATGGTCGACGTCACGAACACGCGTTTCTGGGGCGGCTCGTCATCTTCGCCGATTGCATCGCTGTCCGGCGAGCTCGAGGCATCCGCGTCACGATCCTGCAACGAGGCGTCCGTCGTCTCCGAAGGTCCGTTGGTGGCCGTCTGGTCGGCGACGGAGAGCTCGTCGATCCCGAGCACCGACTCGCACGCCAGCACGGCGCGAGCGGCGACGAGCATTGCCACGAGACGCCGGACCATCGCCTGAAGCGTCACACGACCCGAGCCGTCGCGCAAACCGCTCCGTGTCAGGCCTCGCGGTCGCATGTTTCATCGAGCATCCGGCCTGACGGATCACGCGCCGGACGCGCTCGGGGTCAGAGCTCGAAGCAGTACAGCCGCGCTAGCACATGGCATCCCCAATCCACGAAGAGCGGTGGAGCGGCGCCGCCGTTGTCGGTCCAACGACCGTTCGTGGTCGACGTCAGCCACCCGATCGTGCCGAGGATGTCGTTCCGAGCCGTCGACCACTTGCTGCAGTCGGCCGAGCGCGTGCCGTTTGACGACGTCCCCGTCCAGACGCGTGCAGCTTCCTCGGAGGGGGACGCAAGCACGTCACCGAGCTCCGTGACGATCATCGGAGCGAGCAACGTACCGCTCGTGAGCTGTGCCTTGTCGCGCGCGATCGGAACGCCGTCGAGACGCACGAACGGACCATCATGCGAGATCCGATCGACGGCGTTCGGGGTGGTCGCGCCTGCCTCGCTCAGCCACGCGATCCAGATCCCGTCGAGCTTCGCGCGCGCCGCGGCCACGGCGCAGAGGGCATCGGCGCCGCTCTGTCCGCCGAGGATCCCGTTGGATCTCGTCGACGTCACGAAGACGCGCTTCTTCGGCTCGCCTGCGTCGAGAACATCCACCGCGCCACGTTCGTCGCTCTCGCGCGCCGGCACGCCCGGAGGCCCGCCAGCTTCGGGCTGCTCGGGTGACGGATTGACCTCGACGTCGGTCGGCATCGCGGTGATCTCCGTGATCCCGATGACGGCTTCACACGCGAGCAGGGACTGTGCAGTCCCGAGCGCAACGACTAGCCGGCGAGCCATGCGCCAGTTCTCACACACGGTGGGCGCGTGCGCAAAGCGAACGGTCAGCGTGATCCGCCGCGGGAGCCGGCTTCTCTTCTCGGTGACACGTTGCGGCCCGGAACGCGCAGCCCGGACGAGCCCCCTCTCACGGGCGTGACCACCAGAAGATCCCATGTAACTCACGGCCGATCACGATTGCCCGCAGATGAGGGGGACTCGCGCGCGGCACGATGCGTGCTGCTTCCAGCCCGCATGGAGATGGGCCGTGTAGTGGCGTTCGTCGTGCTCGTCGCAGGTCTGCTCGTCGGATGTGGAGGTGATGCCGAAGACGGAGTCGTGCCGACTCCGGCGGCCACCGTCACGAGCCCGCCCGAGACGCCTCCGCCGCCCGCTCCGTCACGCGAGCCGACGCCGGCGCCTTCGAAGAAGCCGATCGAGGTCGCGCCCGCGGACCTCGAGAAGTGGGTCTGGATCCCCATCGAGGGGACGCGGTGCGCCGACGACACGACCGCCGGCGTCGGCGTCAACTTCACGAACCAGAGCCGCGAGCTCGTCGTGTTCTTCCAGGGCAACGGCGTCTGCTACGACGGGCTCACCTGCAACATGTTCAAGGACCTGCTCGTCGGGATGGGGCCCGATCCGATCGAGCATCTCTGGTGGGGGAACAAGAAGGCCGGCGAGGTGGGCATCTTCGATCGATCCGACGAGACGAACCCGTTCCGAAAGAGCAACTTCGTCGTCTTTCCGCATTGCACGATCGACGCGCATACGGCCGACAAGGACTCGGAGTACGTCGGCGTCGGCAAGGTCCACCAACACGGTTACGCGAACGTGACGAAGGCGCTGCCGCTGATCGTCCCCACGTTCGCCGATGCCACGCGCATCGTGATCGCCGGGTACAGCGCCGGAGGCATCGGCGCGACGGTGAACTACCATCAGATCGCCACCGCCTTCGAGCAGGTCGGCAAGAAACCACCGCTGCTCATCAACGACTCGGGCCCGATCCTGCGGCCTGAGTTCCTGTCGAAGGGAGCGCAGAAGAAGCTGCGCACCGGATGGGGCCTCGACGAGACGGTCGACCCGTTCTGCCCGAAGTGCGCGAGCGAGGGCCTCCACGCCATCTACGAGAACCTGGCCGAGCTCCATCCGGGCGTACGGAGCTCCCAGCTCTGCTCCTACGCGGATGGAGTCGTCACGAACCTGTATCGCCTCCTCAACACCGACATCAACGTGTTCGACAGCTCGAAGCTGAGGAGCGGCCTGTTCGATCTCGACGGATGGATGGCCGACCGCCAAGCGTCGCTCGCGCCGAGCGTCCATCGCTCGTACTACTTCGTCGGCGACGAGCACGGCACGATGGTGCTGGGGCCGCTGAAGGACCGCGCTGGTCTGACGGCCTTTCTGACCGACCAGGTCGAGAGCGCCGCGACGTGGGCGTCCGTGAAACCATGATCGGTACGTCCGGCGTCGGCCGGTGCGCCACTCTCGCTGCAGCCGTCGCGACGCTCGTCCCGTTCGCTGCCTGCACGATCGGAGATCTCTACGCTGCAGCGGAGGCGCCGCCCGAGCCGGCAGACGCAGACGTCGCCTCGTCGGCGGAAGCGACGCCGGCGAACGATGGCGACGGAGGGGCCCCGTCGACGGCGCCTCCCCCCTGCGACGAAGCGAAGATGTCCGCGCTGCAGGGTCTTTCGATCTTGATCGCGTGATCATGCAACCATGCACGACCGTGAGCTCTCGACGAAGGGATCTCGCATACTTCGGCGCTGGCACGCCTCGCGCAAGTTGGCCATCGCGCCGCGGCGAGGCTTGTTCCCCCCCCCCGAGCCCGCCGCGGCCTTTTTCTTTTCTCCCGTGCGTGGCCCGCAGTGCCGCACGGTCGAGCGGCAAGGGTCCCGTCTCGCGTAGACTGGCCGCCATGCCGACCGTGGTGATCACTGGAGCGTCGATGGGGATCGGGCGCGCGCTCGCACTCCAGTGGGGAGCGCGCGGCGCCATCGTCGTCCTCTCCGCGCGGGGCCGCGAGGCGCTCGAGGACGTGGGCCGTGAGGTCGAGGCCGCGGGCGGCCGTGCCATCGTCGAGCCTGGAGACATCACCGACGAGGAGCATCGCCTTCGGCTCGTCACCCGGGCGGAGCGCGAAGGTGGCGGCGTCGACGTGCTCGTCAACAATGCCGGCCGTGGATTCTATGCGCCGGTCCTGAAGATCGACACCGCCGAGATGCGGGCGCTCTTCGACCTGAACGTGGTGGCTCCGCTTCGCCTCGTACAGCTCGCCGCGCCGCACCTCGAGCGCGCCCGCGGGACGGTCGTCATGATGTCGAGCGTGGCCGGCGTCGTCGCTGCGCCTCGGTATGGAGCGTATGCGGCGTCGAAGTTCGCGCTCGAAGCGCTCTCGATGGCGATGCGCTCCGAGCTCGCCGAGAAAGGGATCCGCGTGGTCGTGGTCCGGCCGGGTCCCGTCGCGACGCCGTTCCGCTCGAACGCGGTCCGCGCCCGGGGCATGGTCGGGTACGACGCTCCCGATCCGAACGCGCAGTCCGCCGAAGCGGTCGCGAAGCTCACCCTCCGAGCCGTCGATCGGGCCAAGCCGATCGTGGAGACGAGCACCTTCGTGCGCCTGGCGTCTGCGGCGTCGCGGGTCACGCCGTCAGGACTGCGCTTCGCGCTGAAGCGAATGGCATCGCGACCGGCTTCGTGATCGGCCTTCTTGGTCGCGCTGCCTGACGGCACTACTCGAGCGATCGGATCTCGTCGAGAAGCGCCTGCGCGCCGATCTTCTTCGGCTCACGCCACTGCCGCGGCGCCGGGACGAAACGAAACGCGACCTCCTGCGGTTCGTCGCCTTCTCCGTCGTCTTCGTATTCGTCGCCGCCGACGCCGGCCTCCTCGAGGAGCTCCTCGAGCGGGATCAGCACGACGATGCGTCCTTCCGGCAAATCGGTCGGCTCGTCGAGCGTGAGTCGACCGTTCTTCACGACGGCGTGGTGCGGTTGCATGGCGGCGCGATCTACCCGCGCCGAGCCCGCTGCGCAACGCATGCATGGGCGAGGGCTTTCTCTGACGCTCTTTCGGCTAGCGCGACGCAGAGCTGAGGCCCCGAGCCTCAGGCTCAGCCGCAGGGCACGGACAGCCCGGCCCGCACCCCATCACGGGCGCGGACCGAGGGCTGACCGCTGAGGACCGGCCGCGGAGCGATCAGTAGACGCCCTTCAGCCACCCGCCGAAGCGGCCGAACCCGAGCTGCAGCTCGAGCTCGTACATCAGCTTCGGAACCGCCGTGTAGTTCTTCATCTTCGTGCAGAAGGCGCTCTGGGCGCAGCTTTCAACCTTGGTCGTGCCGTTCGTGTACGTCACGTCGCCGTCGGTGAGCTTCGCGCGGAGACCGACCTCGCGATTGTTCCGCAAGACGGGCTCCGTCTCCACCGCCTTCGCGAGGAGGCTGTTCGCGTACTCGAGCACGCGCGCGCCGATGCCGCGCTGAACGGTCTTGCCGAGGATGACCTCGGTGCCGAACGTCTGCGCCACGTAGACCTTGCCGTCCGGATCGTGGAACTCGATGCGGTTCTCGAAGCCGGGATCGCCGTCCTTCGATACGTCGTAGATCCGCATCTGATCGATCCAGTTCGTCCGCGCGTTCTCGGGGAGGAAGACGAGCGAGAAGATCATCGCGAACTTCTGCTGCTCGAAGCCGACCTGCGAGTCGACGACGGTGCCGCCGGCGGTCGCGGGGGTGCCCGGGGTGAAGGGGTCGTTACAGAAGAGGCGGTCCTCCTTCGGGACGCAGGTCTGGACGCCTTCCTTCGGCCACCACTGCTTGGTGCTGAGCACCGCGAAGCCGCCCTCGTCGAGGGCGGGCGGGCCGATCGGACCGCCGCCCTGCGCGACCGTGTAGACGCCCTTGATCTGCTCGTCGTTCGTGAGGTTGTTGCCGAGCCAGCGTCGGAACCCGTCCGGGAACACGTCGGCGAGCGAGACGGAGCGGAACCGCGGATCGACGTAGTCGTCTCGACTCTGGCTGATGAAGTTGTCCGCGGACTCCGTCATCAGATACGCGGTGTACGCTTTCTCGTAGTACGACCCGACGTTCAGCGTGTACGACTGGTTGTAGTCGCGGCCCTGCGATCGATCGAGCGCGTTCTCGACGGGACGCCCGCCGAGCGAGATCGTGCCGAAGCCGCCCGTTACGCCGTTCGCGACCGTGAGCGCCGGCACCTGCCCCTTGTCGGCGAAGCCCGTTCCGTCCCATGAACGGACGATCGTCGTTCCTTCCGGCACGTCTTCGACGCCGACGGTGCCGTGCTTGCCGGGCTGCGGGCGCGAGAAGACGTGCGTGAACTGGTCGAATGCGATCGCGCTCGCGATCGTGCTCTCGACCGCGACCTGCTTGAGGACGTCGGCGACGAACGCCTCGGGGTCGTCACCGCCGCTGTTGTAGTGAGCGACCGTGTCGCGTGCGAGGTTCACGAACAGGCCGATCGCCTTCGCGCCGTCGCGCATCTTCTCGTGGTAGCGCGAGAGCGTGCGCTGGAACGAGCCCCAGAGGCTGAAGTCACGGCGCCCGCGGCGGTACGACGTGAAGATGTGGTTCATCTCCTGCTGCGCCTGCCAGAAGTGCATGGTCTCGTAGAGGTCGGCGCCGTTGTCGTGCCGACAGACGGCGACGTTGCCGAGATCGACCCAGTTGTCGGACGCGAACGCGTGGGGGACGCGGACGCGGTTCGCCCGATCGACGGTGTGCGTCTTCTCGTCGGTCGACTTCATGAAGTCCCACTGGACGAAGTCGACCTTCGGCTGCGTGCACTTGATCGCGCGGCCCGACTCGTCGGTGACGATGTGGCCGTCGAGCAGCTGGCTCCACGCACCGTCGCGCGCATCGTCCCAGCTCTGCGGGCGGTAGGCCTGGGGGTCGACCACGAAGCAGCGCTCGATGAGCCCGATCTCGTTGTCGAGGTGTGAGTAGTGGATCGGGTTCGAGAAGCTCCCGTAGCGGAAGCCGAGCAGACCGCCGAAGTCGTTCTGATGATCGGCGGCATAGTCGCCAGGGTTCTTCCCCTTCTGGAAGCGAGGGTCCGCGTAAACGGCCACGCTGTCGCCATAGAACATGCGTGCTGCGCCGAAGTCGTAGGCGCCGATGCCGAGGAGATCCTGCGCCGGCTCCCCGGCGTAATCCATCGACGATGACTGCCCCCACATCGCGATGAGGTTCTTCTGTTCGTTCGGGGTGACCTTGTCGAGCCAGCGCGGGCCGACGCACCGCGAGCCGTCGACCGCGCCGCTCGCGTCGTCTGGACACTCCGCGGTGATCGTCTTGCCGTTCGTGCGGAGCGCCCAGTACTGCGGGCGGTAGTTCCAGGAGTCCGACGAGCTCACGAAGTTGTGGCGGAGCGCGAAGGAGTGCCCCATCTCGTGCGCGATGATCGAGTAGTGCGCGCGCCGCGCGAGCCAGCTCTTCATCCGGTCCGCGCGCTCCAGCTGGACGGCGTCGGGATCGTTCGGGTTGAAGCGCCCGAACTTCGCCTGCAGCTCCTCGGCGAGCGCCGCGTAGCCGAGCGGCGCAAGGGCCTCGTTGCTCATGATGCAGGCACCACGCGCGGCGAGGGCGTTCTCGAGCCGGTGCTCGAGCGTCTGCTGCAACTTGGGATTGAGCCCCTGCAGCGGGGATGCCGCCGCGATCAACGCGTTCTGCGGGTTCGCGCCGACCAGCGCGCCGCTCGCGCCGAGCTGGCCGAGCGCCGACTTCGCGAGCTCCTGCATCGCGGGCGTGACGAGCGCCGCCTCTCCCGGCGTGCCGCGGAGCTGGTTCATGCGCGCCTCGTAGATCGGCGCCCACGTCGAGGGCGCGTCGAACGACGCCTTGG
>JAFAER010000185.1 GCA_023423895.1 Pseudomonadota bacterium | reverse complement strand
CGTCCCGTCTCGTTCGCCCTGCGCCGCGATCCTCACGGGCTGGAGCGCCTTTGCCAGCACGAGCCACCCGAGCTCGCGCCGAGCCTTCTTCGACGTCGCGTATCGCTCCGCGTCCGCGTCGGTGAGGCGCTCCGCGGGGTAGGGCCTGGCCGGGCCGACCGCGCGTCGTTCGAGCTCGCGGATCTCCGACTCGCCCTCGGCCGCCTCGTCGGTCTCGTTCAAGGCGCACCCCGCGGCGACGCCGAGGACGCCGAGAAGGAATGCTGCTGCCGGACCGATCTTCATCTTCGTACCGCTCCCTTTGCTCACCGGTTCCGCACTGCGATCGAGCTGGGCTCCGCTCTCCACACGAAGCCCAGCGTCGTCAGCGTATCCGCTCGTCAGGGCGTCGGGGACTTCTCCGCCGAGCGCACCGCCCAGTCGGAGGCCACCGTGTAGTACTTGCCCGTGTTGTGGTCGACGACGAGGAAGTAGAGCCAGCCGTCGGACCGGAAGTGCGGGTAGAGGGCGAACTGGCCCGGCGCCATCTTCGTCACCTTCTGCTTCTCGCCGGTCACGAAGTCGATCACGAACACGTCGGCGGAGCCCTTCTCGCGGTACGCCGGATCGTCGGCCTCGCCGAAGTCCTCCGGCTCGTTGTAGTGATGCGTCGAGAGGAAGCGCTCGTCGAACGAGAAGTTCGCCTTGTTTCCCTTGAGGCACACGTTGCCGATCTGCTGGAGGTCGAAGCGGTACTTGCCTCCGACGACGGTGCGCTCGAGCTTCTCGATCGCGTAGCCCGACGCCGTCTTGCCCTCCTCGTCGGCGCCGTACGCCCAGCGGCTGCCGATGAGCAGACCCGAGCGGCCCATCATCGTGTCGCCGCGGTACGGGGTCGCCACCTTCGCCGCGTCGCCGGCGGTCTGGTAGCCCTCCTCGACGTCGTTGCCCTGCGCGATGAGGGTGTAGACGTTGATCGCCGAGTCCTCGCCGCCACGCGGGGGCGTGTCGCGCGCAGACGCGCTGTACTGGCCCGAGTCGCCCGCCCAGATGCTGAAGAGCATGAAGCGGTCGCTGATCGAGTTGTCGCCGACGACCTGGCCGACGGTCTGGTAGAGGCCCGTGATGTTGCTCAGGCTCGAGCACTCCGGCTCGCCGAACGTGACGAGCGTGGTCGAGGCCTTCTCGAGCAGGCTCTGCGCGCAGAACTTCGCGCCGCTCTGGAACATGAAGGCCTTGTTGTCCGGCCAGAAGTCCGGGTCGTAGCTGGCCTGCAGGCCGATGTCGCGCGACTGGCCCTCGAGCGTCGCCTGGAGGTCGATCGCCTGCGCGCCGCCCTCACGCCCGCCGCCCGTCGCGACGAACCGGCCGTCCGCCGACGTCCGGACCCAGAACGAGTTCGGTGCCGAGAACTCGCGGAGGATGCGGATGTTCGAGCCGTCCTGCGGCCACGTGCGCGAGAACTCGGCGTCAACGGCCTTCGGGAAGATGTCCTTGCCGTCGGCCTGCTGCGTGAAGCAGTTGGTCGCGCTGACCGGATTCTCCGGGTTCGGCGGCGGGCACGCGAACATGGGCACGCGGTTCGAGAAGTTCTTCGCCGCCCACGTCTGGTTCTTGATCTCGCTCGTACGAGCCTTGAGACCGTCGAAGTCGTCGACGCACTTGGTCGGCCGGTTCTCCCGGATGATGTCGGTGACGTGCGGAAGACCCTTCTGGAACCAGGTCAGCACGGTCTCGTACTGGGTGGCCGTCAGACGCGGGTAGTCGGCGACGACCGGCATGAGCATCTCGCGGCGGAACTCGGCGTAGAGCTCCTGCTTGCCGCGGAAGATCTCGGCGAGCAGCTTGCCCTGCTTGAACGTCTCGGGGTGACGCGACTCACTGACGTTCGCGCCGAGCGCGAGGTGCGCGCCCGCCGAGAGGATGCCGACGCGCTCCGGGACGAAGCCGGTTCGCTCGTCGTTCGGGTTCTGGCGGAAGTAATTGATCTTCTCTTCGTTGGGACGATCGCTCTCGAGGACGTCCATCGCGCGCTTGTACTGGTCCTGCCACCCCTTCAGCGTGATGGGGTTGATGCTGTGGCAGCCGGTGAAGCTGCACGAGGCCTGCTCGCCAGGCTCCCGCAGGATCTGCGGAGCCCCCATGATCTTGAGCGCCGCCTTCGCAAGGTCCTCGTCCGTGAGGTCGTGGGCCGACGTCTCGGACTCGTCTTCCAACGCGGAGGAGCAGGCGAGGAGGGAGGCGGCGCCGGTGGCAACGAGCAGGAGGGTCAAGCCGAGCTTGCGCATGATGAGCACGACCGTGTGCAGCCGCTGTGCCATCGGACACACAGGGTGGGATACGTGGATCGCGCACCGGAATCCATGGAGTTACGCGCCACGAGATCTCGGTGTGCGCAAGTGTGGGTATGAGTCATCCGCTGCTCGGTGGGAGTCGAATGATCCGCTAGTGGCGTCCGCTGGAGGCGACAGCCCGGATCGATATCAACCACTTACGCACGAATCGCGCAGGCTCGACCGTTGGCATTGCGGGTGCACCTACATCGCCCGCCATGCGACCGTTCAAGTCGACCCTTCTCCTTCTGGCCTCCCTTGCTGCCGCCTGCTCGTCGGCGTTCCTCGTCAACTGCGCGGCGCCGGAAGAAGACGAGGAGGAGCTGACGGAAGACGCCGTCACCGGCGTGAACAACGCGCTCGGCCTCGGCCTCGTCTACGACAACCCGACGGGGAAGGTGAAGGCGACGCTGAAGAAGCCGCTCAGCACCGGCGAGAGGCTCTTCATCCGCGTTCGTCGAGGGACGATCAAGCACGAGTCGCAGAAGGACCTCGACTGCAGCGAGCTCACCGAGGCCCCGCCGATCACGAAGGGCGACTCGCTCACGAACGGAAAGGCGATCTACGAGGGGCCGTCCGTCAGCAAGGAGCTCGTCCAGCTCCTCACGCTCTTCAACGACGAGCGCTGGTACGGTGGCAACGAGACCCCGCAGATGCGCGCCGAGGTGGAGAAGGGCCCCGACGCGATCGTCGAAGCGTGCGTCCTCCACAACGGAAAGGTCCGCGCGAAGCTGCTCACGAACCTCGCGTACGCCTGGGACCGCGGCGAAGACCTGAAGCGCCAGACCCGCACGAGCAGCCGCTCCGGCACGGTCCGCTTCCTGGGTGGAGACGGTGGCGTCGACGGCGAGGAAGACCCGGATCAGATCGACGACGGCTCGGACGCGGGCGCCCAGGGCGGCCCGTCGCTGCTCCCCGAAGGGCCCGCGTACAACACGATCGACTACGCGAACATCTGCACCCAGGAGCTCGGCGAGATCCCGTTCTTCAAGAAGATCGGCGATGGCAAGTACGAGACGTTCGACTGCCGTGACTTCGTCGGCTCGAACGGTGATGAGCCCGGCGGCGCGATCGAAGGTGTCGAGGGCGCCGTGATCCCGCTCACGGTCGTCGACCAGCCGCAGACGGAGTGCAGTGAAGGGCGCACGTCCAGCCGCAGCTACGATTGCGTCGACAAGTGCGACAACGCGATGTGGCTCACGGCGTCCTCTCACACGGGGCTCGGTCGCAAGGCCGCCTGCCAGCCCGGCGTGACCGTCACCACGGCGAAGAACGACAAGGGGACGCACTGGGTCCTCCTCTGCCGCAAGGTCGACAACAGCAACGGCGAGTCGATGATGAAGACGAAGGTCTTCAACGACATCGCGATCGTCGGGAGCAACCCGCGTACGGGCAAGACCTGCTTCTTCCAGAACAAGGAGAACATCGGCAACGACGGCTCGCGCGTCACGCATCCGGGCGACGTCGCGCGCTCGAGCGCGATCTGGCCGGCGACCCCTTCGAGCTACTGCACGAAGAACTGCCATGCTGCCGACGCGTTCGTTCACTCGCCCTGGATCGACCAGGCGAAGCGCTCCGACGGCAAGCCGATCGTCCCGATGATGGGCGAGCACCCCGACTGGCCGATCTCGAGCCTCGATGCGCCGTACAAGCTGGTGAACGGCCCCGCGCAGGGCTTCGAGGTCGGCAAGCAGCTCGTCAGCGAGGACGCCGCGCCGTGCACGACCTGCCACCGCGTCGCGGGCAAGGCGTTCGCCGAGTTCGCCGAGTGGTCGACCGGCGAGGGCGAGGCCTACTTCAGCAAGATCACCGACAGCTACAAGACGTTCGAGAAATCCCACTGGATGCCGCTGCGCCTCGATGGCCTCACCGCGGAGAACTTCCCGACCTCGAAGTGGGGCGTCGCCGTGAAGCACATCCGGACGTGTATGGACAATCCGAGCGCCGAGGGCTGCGAGTTCGTCGACGTCCCGCAGCAGTGACCAGTACGCGCGGATGGGCGGCGGAGCGACGGGCCGCTGCTGCATGACACGAAGAGGCCCCCGGGGTGGGCGCGCGGGGCCCGGGCGGAGG
>JAFAER010000164.1 GCA_023423895.1 Pseudomonadota bacterium | reverse complement strand
ACGTCCTCCTTGTCGAGGACGATCCGGTCGATCTGCGCCCAGCGGTACTTCCGCACGCGCGGGAAGCCCATCGAGAGCGTCCGCGTCTCCACGCCCTCGCGCGTGATGATGACCCCTCGCAGGCCCGAGCGGATGAACGTCGCGACGGCGGCGAGCACGATCACGAAAACGAGCGGGGTACGGTTCTCCGTGACGATGAACCGGTAGAGCGCCGTGTTGCTCGAGCCCTGATGCGCGAGCACCGTGGCCATCCCGATCGTCGCTGCAAAGCCGAGAAAGAGCAGCGAGGGAAGGCGCTGCCAGAGAGGCGGCCCGAAGGCGAAGCGCTCATCCGGGTTCGGGTTGTAGGCCATCTCGAAACGAGCGACCGTCCCGTTCACCTCCGTGATCGACGGGCGGTCGCCGTCGTCGGCGGTCTCGATCATCCCGGGAAGCTCTGGTTGAGACTGGGACTGTGCCATGGGCGCGAACATCACCTTCCATCGACACGCGGCGAAGGCCGAGCTTGGAGCTTTTCCTCGCCGCTGATCTCTTCTCGTCTGGAGTCTCGAGTCTCTCGTTGGGCACGCCCTCGAGCGCCCTCCCGAGAGCTCACTCTAGCGCGTCTTTGCCTTGCGCGCGCTTGTACTCGCGGAGGCCCGCGACCTCGGACCTCGAGGGGTTGATCACGAGCAGGCCATGATCGGCGTCGAGCAGCGCCACGTCGCCGTCGGCAGCCCACTTGAAGAGGCCTTCGACGCCGACGATCGCTGGGACGCCGAGGAGACGCAGGAGCGCTCTCGTCCGCGGTCCGGTTGCGCGATCGGTGAGGGCAACGCCCACCGGGTGGGCTCGCGCCGTGATGAGGAGATCGAAGACGCTGAGCCGGTCGCCGACGAGGATGCCCTTCAGCGGGAGCTCTGCACGCTTGTCGGCCTTCGCGAGCATCACGAGCGCGTCGCAAAGGTCTTCGATGTCGCGAGCGCGTTCTTCGAGGAACGCGTCGCGGGTGATCGATGCCGCGGTGCGCGTCACTTCACGCGCGACGCGTCCGAGCGCCGAGGGGATGCCGCTGCCGCCCGCGACGAGCTCGTCGGCCCGCTCGCGGAAGCGCGCATCCCCCAGGATGTCGACGTAGGTCGAGAGGAAGCCAGCTTGATCGCCGAGTCGCATGGCGCGCGCGCGGTCCGTGAGCCCGCGCATCGCCTTGTCCGCGACATCGAAAGCCCCGCGAAGGAGCTTCTGTTCTTCCTTCACGTCGCGCCCCTCCGTGCCGTCGTTCGAGCGCGCGGCCGAGGGACGACGGAGCGCTGCAATGGCGCCGAGCACGCGTCCGGAGATGAACGGTCGGCCCGTGAGCGTGACCTTGCGTGTGCCTCCGCCAGCCTTGCGCGGAGAGGGGGCGTGCTTGTCTCGTTCGGCGTCGATGAGCTCGGCGTGGCGGATGCCGGCCGCGATGATCGCGCCCATGGCGACGAGGAGCTCGATGTCGCGCTCTGCGAAGCGGCCGTGCACGGACTCCGCCGCGCGCTGGACGACGAGGGCGCCGAGCGGACCAGCCTTTCCTCGGATCGGGACCGAGAGGAAAATCGGGAAGCGCTCTTCTCCGAGATTGTCGAAGTGCTTGTACGCGTGGTGCGAGCCGGCGTCCTCGCTCGTAACGGGACGCAGATACTCGACCGCTTCGCCGGTCATGCCCTCGCCGATCACGAGCCGAACCTGACCGAGGGCCTCGGGTGCAAACCCGACGTTGCCACGCATGACGAGCTCGTGCCCGTCGCCCTCGACGAGGTACAGCGAGCAGACGTCAGCCTCGAAGATCTTGGCGATCCTCGCGGGCGCTTCGTCGAGGAGCGTCACGAGAGGCATCGGCTTGGCCGCGAAGGTCACGAAGTCGAGCACACCGTCGAGGCGCTTGTTGCCTCGATCGTGCACCGTGGCTCGTCCGGCACGGGTCGGTCCGAGCGCACTTGATGCGGAACCGTCGTTGCGGGGCTTCGATGGCGACATGGCTTTGGAGCGGTCGATGGCTCGAGGAGAGAGCTCGTCGGTCGACCCGAGCAGGTCCTTACGCGCGCGCGGGCGGGACGACGGGTACGAGCGCTCTCAGGGTAGGGGAGTGGAGCAGGAGCCAGGCTAGACGAGGCTAGACAAGACTAAACAAGACCAAACAAGGCTAGACGAGCTTCGCAGATCTTGCCGCCCGATCTTCACCACACGGTGTCTGCGTTGTCGAGCGACGCCCCGACGGAGTATATGGTCGGCTCAGCATGTCAGCAGCAGCCGAGCTCGACTTTCCCTCTGAAGCGTGGGTCCAGGCATACAGGGACGCGATCAACGCGAACCCCGACTACGCCAAGGCCGGTAAGGACTGGACGCATGGCGTCGTCGCCATGGTCGTCAAGGCCGAGCCCTCGCTCGACATTCCCGAGGACATGGCCATGTGGCTCGACGTGCACGAGGGACGCTGCCGCGAGTGCAAGCTCTTGCCGGCGAAGGAAGCGGAGGAGAAGGCGCCCTTCGTCGTCGTCGCGAGCTACGCGCAGTGGAAGCAGGTCATCAAGAAGGAAGTCGACCCGACCAAGGCGCTCATGCAGGGCAAGTTGAAGCTCACCAAGGGGCACATGCCCACGATGGTGAAGTACGTCAACGCCTCGAAGCAGCTCGTCGAGTCCACGTCGCGCGTCTCGACGAAGTTCCGCGGCGAGTGAGTCGCCCCGCGCCGGTCGCGGGATCGCGGGATCGCGGGACCGGAGCACACGCGCTCCGCCGCGCCGCAGCGTGGCAGACTTCACCCGGTCGTGGGCGACGGCAACCAGCGCGCACTTCGCGAGACAAATCGGCGCGAAGCGAGCGTCAAGGATGATCCCGATGGCGGACACGATCGACGGATCGTCTGCAGGTAGGCTTGCCCTCTTGACCCAAGAGGGCGTGCGCCTCGTATAGTACGCGCATGACCACTTCCTCCCCGCTCGTTCTCGTTGCGGATGACGAGCCCTCGATGCTGGAGCTCGTCGCCCGTCACCTCCGCACGATGAGCGATCCGAAGCTCGAGGTCATCCAGGCGTCGGACGGCGAGGAGGCATGGCGGCTCGCGCAGGAGCACCTGCCCGATCTCGTCGTGCTCGACGTCATGATGCCGGGGATGAGCGGCTGGGAAGTGTGCCGCAAGATCCGTGAGGACATCGCGCTCGCGCACACCGGCGTGGTGATGCTCACCGGGATCGGCGAGAACCTGAACCAGATGACGAGCCCGCTCTACGGCGCGGACGCGTACATCGACAAGCCGTTCGAGTTCGAAGACTTCGACGACAAGGTCCGCGACACGTTGAAGGCACGCGAGACGCAGCGCGCCGGTGTCGTTCGCCCGTCGATCAACGGGACCGCCGGCGCTGCCAAGCCTGCTGCCGTCCCGCCGAGCACCGCGACGCCGAGCGTGGCCAAGCCTGCTGCGCCGAGAAAGTCGAAGAAGAAGGCCGCCGCGAAGAAGGTGAAGGCGACCGCGAAGCCCGTCGCGAAGGTCGCCAAGAAGGCTGCCAAGTCGGCGAAGAAGACCGCGAAGGTCACGAAGAAGGCCGCGGCGAAGCCGGCCAAGAAGAAGGTCGCGACGAAGCCGGCCAAGAAGAAGGTCGCGACGAAGCCGGCGAAGAAGACGGCTGCGAAGAAGACGGCTGCGAAGAAGACGGCGAAGAAGTCGGCCAAGAAGAAGAGCGGCGCCAAGAGGCGCTGAGCCGCAAGCCTGCCGCGCTTGTTGCGTTTGCCGCGCTTGTTGCGTTTGCCGCGCTTGTTGCGTGAGCGCGCGTAGCGCGAGCCGAACAAGAAGGGGACGCGATCGTTCGTCGGGTCGTCGTGTCTCGTCCCTTACGGACGCGACATGCGCGGCCGGCGATCGCGTGACGGTGGCTTCGCGCGCTCGCGGGCGGTCGTGGTCAGAGCGCTCGCGCTCCATCTTTCCGGGGCCCCGTCACGTGTGCGGTCCGCGCAGGCGCGCCCGAAAGGCGCCGCTTTCAGCGTTGCGCGGTCAGATATTTCGTGTACGAAAGAATGGAGTCCAGGAACGTCGCCAACGCTCGGTGATCCGAGCACGAGCACACGGCTGCGAAGCCGAACGAGGAGCTCGCCATGCCCAGTCCCTTCCGCGAGGAGCACGATCACTTCCGCACGACGGTTCGCCAGTTCGCTCAGAAAGAGCTCGCGCCGTTCGCCGACGAATGGGAGAAGGCCGAGATCTTTCCGAACGACGTGTTCAAGCGCGCCGGCGAGCTCGGGCTTTTTGCGGCCCACTACCCGGAGGAACACGGCGGTGCGGGCGGCGACTACTGGTTCAGCGTCGCCAAGGCGGAGGAGCTGCCGAAGTGCCAGTCCGCCGGCGTCTCGATGGGGTTGCTCGTGCAGAGCGACATGGCGACGCCGGTCATCAGCGATCTCGGAACCAAGGAGCAGATCGAGGAGTTTCTCACTCCGGCGATCCGCGGCGAGAAGATCGCTGCGCTCGGCGTGACCGAGCCGAACGCGGGCAGCGACGTCGCCGGTATCCAGACGATCGCGAAGCGAGACGGCGACGACTACGTCATCAACGGGTCGAAGACGTACATCACGAACGGCTGCCGCGCCGACTTCGTCACGCTGCTCGCGAAGACGAACCCGGAAGCAGGAGCGCACGGCTGCAGCTTCTTCCTCGTCCCCACGAAGACCAAGGGCTTCGGCGTCTCGAAGAAGCTGAAGAAGCTCGGCAACCACGCGAGCGACACCGCGGAGCTCTCGTTCGAGGACATGCGCATCCCCAAGCGCTACCTCCTCGGCGAAGAGAACCAGGGCTTCATGTACCTGATGCAGAACTTCCAGACGGAGCGTCTCATCGCGTGCATCAGCGCCTGCGCGGGGTTTGCCATCGCGCTGGAAGAGGCGATCGCATACGGCCGTGAGCGCAAGGCCTTCGGCAAGCCGATCATCAAGCGTGAGTACTGGCAGCACAAGTTCGTCGACCTGCACACGAAGCTCGAGGCCGCCAAGGCGCTCAGCTACAAGGCATGTGACGCGTACAACGACGAGCGCTACGTGAAGAAGGGGCCGATCAGCTTCGAGACCGTGAAGTTGATCAGCATGGCGAAGATCTTCGTCGGCGATGTCGGGACGGAGATCCTCGACCAGTGCCTCCAGTTCCACGGTGGCGCGGGTTACATCGAGGAGTACAAGATCGGCCGTGCGTGGCGCGATCAGCGGCTCCTGCGCATCGGCGGCGGAACGACCGAGACGATGCGCTACTACGTCGCGAAGCTGATGGGGCTCTGAGCTCCGAGCCCGGAGCGCGCCGCCCTCTCGGTGCGGCGCGTCCGGAGCGCTACTTCACGGACTGGCCAGAGCCGTCTGGTCAGTCCGTGCTCGCGCGGCGCGCGCGTGACGACGGCGCGTGATGAGCGCGCTTCCTCGCGCGGGCGATCTGGCTCGCGGCCTTGCTTCGGTTCGCGCTCTTCCGCGTCGGCTTGCGCGACGGACGCGGGCGCGCCGAGTCCTCGAGCGTCACGGTCGCCCGCCGAGCGCGGAGCTGGACGTTGCGGGCAGCGGTGGAGCCTCCGCCCGCCTTGCGATCCGTGGCGCTCACACCGGGCAGCGACGTGTCGACCCACGCGTCCGCCCGCTCCGGCTTCTCGGCAGCGCGCTCGAGATTCGCGCGCGATCGTCCGACACGACGGCCGATGAAGCTGCCGCCGGGCGGCCGTTTCGCAGGCGGCGGACCGTGGTCGTGCTCCGCTTGCGGGCGTTTCGCCGGGTTCGACGTCCGTCCCTGGCGTTCCAGTGCGCGGACGATCGCGTTGCGGGCGCTCTGCGACGCGCGCTGCAGCGCGGCGAAGGCGTCGACCGCGCGTGCCTCGGCAACGATATGCGCGAGCCCGGACACGGAGAGCTTGATCCGGCAAACGGTGTCGACGCCACCGCGCGGACCATTGACGTCGGTGAAACGTACCGTGGCCTGCGTGATGTCACCGCCGAAGCGCCACAGCTTACGACCGAGACGGTCACGCACCTTCTGCTTCTCGGAGGCATCGAGCTGCGGCCCTGCCACGCGGATGCGGAGCGGCGTTGCGGAGACCGGAGTAGCTCCTGCTCGGCGCTTCTTCGCGCGCGGCACATGGCGAGTGAAACCTCTTCGCGCTGTTGGTCGTCCCCGTTTCGCCGTGCTGGCCTTCGTCCGCTGCGTATCTTCTTCGCGCCGTTGGGTCGCCATGAGCGTCGAGCGAGCAAGGTCTACACCTACGGGGTCGCTACGGACGGAGCATCGGTCGGTTGCTGGATCCTGCCGACGCGGCTCACACGATCGAACGGACGGCGGCTGCTCGTCCCGGCCGCACCATCGCGTCGTGATCGCGTCGTGATCGCGTCGTGATCGCGCGGCCGGCCTCACGACCCCGTTCTCACGATCCAGGCCGAGCTTGCTTCTCGAGGTCCCGGCCACGTTCTCGGTGCGCTTTCGGGTTTCGTTGGAGTATGAGCGCATCGTGGCTTTCCTCGTTCGCCGTCGCGGGGGCGATTCCCTTCTAGGCGCCGTCAATGGCTCGCGGTTCACGACGCTCCTCGCCGTGACGGTGGCTGCGATTGTCGCGTGCTCGTCATCGTCGGAGCCCTCCAGCCCCAGCCCCAGCACGACCGGCGGCGCTGACGACGCGGAAAGCACGCCGGATGCAGCCGCGGACGCGCCGGACGTGTCCGTACCGGCTTGCATCGAGATCGATCAGCCGTGCACCGGTGACGTCGAGTGCTGCGAGGAACGCGCCTGCAGCGATGGACGGTGCTGCGTGGCGCTCGGACGCTCCTGCACCGCGGCGGCCGATTGTTGCGGCGCGCCGGGAACCGTCGCGTGCCTCGGCGAGACGTGCTGCATGCGCTCCGGAGTCGAGTGCGAGAGCTCTTCCGATTGTTGCGCCGGACAGGCTTGCGTCATGGACCTGACCAGCGGGATCAAGACCTGCGAGATGAACGGCGACGACGAGTGACCGGATCGACGGGGACGGGCCGTCGTCCACATCGCCGTGGGACAGGCATCACGCGGCGCGTAGCTTGTCGCTCTGGCTCATGTGGAAGAACCGGCGGAGCGCGTCGCGCAGCTCGCCG
>JAFAER010000114.1 GCA_023423895.1 Pseudomonadota bacterium | reverse complement strand
GCTGGGCAGGCTCCACGCGAGCCTGGGACGCTCCGCGCGTTGTGCACCTGAATCCGGATTCGGAAACTGCACGTCACGCGACAGCCGCGTGACGCCTCATCCGGCATCTACTTTGACACTCACCGTGCGGTGTGAAGCGCGAGGCTATTCAGGTAGCTTGCACGATAGCCTGGTTCGCGTCCATCTGATCGATCATATCAGCCCCTTGAGCTCCGGCTGCGAACTCGAGGCTTCGAGGGGAGGCGCGGCGCTCGGTGGACGAGAGCCTCGTACTGCTTTGCCTCCTCGATGAACCGAGACTGTGCTCGATGAGGGAGCCTACCGCTTGTCTTCTCAGTCGAGTCCGCAGAGCGCAGGAACCGCGATCGAGCCCGTCTCAGGTTGCCGATGACCTGGTGTGGTCGGCAATCCTTGTTAGCATTGCGGGTCTTGCCCGACACGACGTCTTCCAGGTGGTCAGGACGACTACGTTGGTGTGATCGCCACGTTGAATCCAGCTAGACTTCGATCGTGATGCCCGGCTCGATCTCGACCCTCGGCTTGATCGCCGCGTATACGCCCGGACCGAACACGGAGACGACGAGCGAGAACCTCATCTCCTCGAACCGCAGCGCCTTCCGCTGCTCCCACCAACCGAGCACCGGCACGATCGCGATCAGCTTGTCGCCAGCGAGCATCGACATCCTCCCGCGCCAACGATCGCTCTGAACGGTGCCTCGGCTTCGAGCTCGGATGCCTATGTCCCAGGGAAACGATTCGGTCCTCGCCGGCTTCACGCGCTTCCCTTCAGCGTCCTTCTCGCGCTCGAGCGCGTTGATGCGCTGGATGAAGGTCTTCTCGGACTCGAGCGGCCCCTGCATATCCCACTTGAGATCGAGCCCATGGTACGTGCGCCGCCCGAATTTGTTGGGCTCCGCGAAGTACGAGAGCGTGACACGCAGCTCGACCTCTGGGTCGTCATCGGTGAGCAGGCTCTCGGGGATCGGCAGCCTGTAGAACTTGACCTTGCGTCGAACCTTCGGCGCCGTCGCCTTCGCCGTGGCGCGTTTCGGCGGCTTCTTCTTGGGCACCTCCTCGATGACCGCGTTCGGCATCGAGTCTTCGACGACGATCGTCGCGACGCCCTGCGCGCACTCTGAGGCAAGCCGCTCGTTGGGTGCGCCGTAGCCGCACGCCAGGAGGCGGTCGTTCATGCCGGAGAAGTCTTCGAGCATCGCCTTCGACCAGCTCGCCGAATGAACGATCAGGCCGCGAACCGACTCCGGACGAAGCTTCGGTTCGAGCTTCCAGATGTGCGCCGCAAGATGACCTGCGCGGGCAGTCGCCTCGCTGGTCATCGACATCAGGGCTACGGGCCTCCCGTGCGTGTGCCGGTTGCTCGTCGTGAGCGCCGAGAGCGTCGGCACCGTCGGATTGGGGAGCGTGCCGGCAATCGCGAGATTGCCGCCCTCGAACACGACGTCGGGCTTGATGGACCACTCGTTGCCGACGAGACCCGTGCTCGTGTACGGCGAGATCCCTCCCGGCTTCGTCGCGACGACGCGCGCCTCGGCGTAGTCCTTGTCGTTCGGCAGCTCGACGCGTGCGGTGAACGCACCAACGGTCAGCGCGTTCACGGCCTGCGCGGGCTGGTGGATCTTCTCGGAGAGCTGCAGGAGCGGATGCTGCTCGGCGAGCGCGAGCCACTGCTCATAGCGCGCGTTGCCCGCCGAGACGATCATGAGCCGCCCCCGTCCCTGGCTGAAGGCGATCTGATCGACGGATTGGCTCCAGAGCGTTGGCGCAATCCCGTCGAGAGGCGGCTCTTGCATCGTGCGCGTGATCGCGAGGACGAAGGCGCGGTTGCGCTCGCGGTCGTCGGCCATCTCGGCGGCCTCCACCGCCTTCACCGTGAGGAGCGGCCACTTCTCGTAGTTCTCGTCGGACGACGTGCCGTAGCCGGGGGCGATGAGCAAGCGACTGCTCTGGAGCCAGTGCGGAGCTTCGGCGCTCCCTCGTTCGATGGCGGCGCCGACGTCGCGGTACAGCGCAAGGCCCGCCATGCACGTACCGTGGCCATGGGTGTCCTCGGGCGACGGGATCTCTGGTCCTGCCGTCGTCGCCGTGAGGATCGCCGCCGCGAGCAGCGGGTGGCGAGTGGCGATGCCGGTGTCGAGAACGACGACCGACGGGGCATCCTCGTGCGGCGTAGTGAGGTCGAAGCTTGCGATGTCCTTCGTCTCGAGATCGTCGAGCAGCTTGAGGTCGCGCAGAGGCTGGGGCGCGAGATCGACGTCGTAGATGCAGTCCGTCGTGGCCTGCAACGCAGCGAGCTGCGCCCGCGTCAGGCGCAAGAAGAAGTAGACCTGCTCAGGGCCGAGAAACTCGTCGAGTTTCTGATCTCCGCCGAGGCGGTGGAGCTGACGCGCGATCTGCACGCGGCTGTTGATCGTGTTCTGCTCGGGGTAGTGATAGCCGCCACGACAGCCGATCTCGAACCACACGGCGCGGTCTTCGGGGATCTCGTTCACCCGGCGCTTGCCGTCGCCGACATCCTCCAGTTGCGCGAGGGCGATGGTGCCGACAGGGGCGATGGCCTTCTCGCAGGCGCGAGCCGTCACCTGGACGCCGTGCTCGTCGAGCTTTGGGGAGCCGTCCTTCTTCGTCTTCGCGACGACCTTGGAGTCGTCTGCGAAGGCCTCGATCTTCTCGCGCAGGTAGCCGAGGTCGGCGCTCGCCACGTCGAGCAGCACCGTCCCCGTCTCGGGCATCACACCGACGAGGCGCGCGTCCGCTTTCGAGTCGTCGAGCTGGTCCGCCGCGAGCTGTGCGTTCGCTGCTGGTCGCACGGCGATGATCTCGCGCGTGGCCAGCTCGTCACGCGCGGTCTCCGCACGCGCCTTCACCTGCTGCGCGACCGCATCGAGTTGCTGGATCAGCGCCGAGCGATGGGCCTTCGGATCGAGCGAAGGTATTCCTGGCGGCACCCCACGGCCCAGTTGAGGCGCCTCGTAGCTGTGTACCGAGGTGATGCGCCCTCGGAGCAGAGGGAGCCGCGTATCGGCCATGGGTCACCTCCTGGTGGATACGTTCCGTCGCTTCAACTCCTCGAGCGCATGGACGACATCACGCTCGGAGATCTCTTCGCGATCATCGAGGGCCATCGTGCGGACCGCATCATCGCAGGCGCGCGCGACGTCCGCGAAGCTCCAGCCCTCGGCGTGCGCCGCGAGCCGTGAGGCCGCTTCCTTGGTCAGGCCCACCGTCGACAGGCGCAGCTTCATCAGCTCGGCGATCTGCTCGCGCGTCGGCTTGTCGAACGGCACGATCACGTCGAACCGTCGGAATACGGCGCGGTCCAGCAGCTCGACGTGGTTGGTCGCGGCGACGAGGATGCTGCCGCTCATGTCGGCGTCCACGAGCTGCAGGAACGCGGTGACGACACGGTTCATCTCGCCGACGTCTTGCGAGTCGCCACGCGCCTTCGCCACCGAGTCGAACTCGTCGAAGAGGTACACGCCCGGGCGCCGCGGCATCTCCGCGAAGATCGCCCGGAGCTGCACGGCGGTGGCCCCGAGGAAACGCGAGAACAGCGCGTCGAAGCGCACCGTCATCAGCGGCAGGCCCATCTCTCCCGCGAGCACGGCGGCGGCGAGCGTCTTCCCGCAGCCGGGAGCACCGTGAAAGAGCAGGCGCCGGCGCGGTTGAACGCCAAAGCGCTCGAGCCGGACTCGTGAGCGGTTCTCGGAGAGCACGCGCACGAGCGTCTCCTCGGTCTCGGGGCGCAGGACGATGTCGCGGAGCCGCTCCTCACGGTGGCCCCCCTCGAGGATGTCCGCCAGCTCGCCGCGCGGCGCGGCGATGTCGACGATGGGCCCCTGCTGCTGGCGGACGGCCGTCGCGGGCATCTTGGCGATGATGGCTCGGATCTCTTCCGCGACGCGCACGTGGCCAGCAGAGCTCTCGGCCGCAGCAAGCTGCAGCGCCGCCTTGCGGAACGACGATTCGTCGCCCTCCGCGTGGGACTGCAGCAGCAGCTTGAGGATGTCGGCCTTCATGGCGCTATCTCGACCTCGAGAGAATCTACCTGCGTGGCTCCAGAACTCGACGTCGAGGATATAGCCGATCCCCGTTCCTTGGGGGGGGTCTCGGCGGAGGTTCCTGGCCTTGTCCTACGAATAAGCGTCGCCTCGCTGACGTCGCGCGCCCTCAACATGGCAGAGCCCGCTCTTATTTCGGCTTTCGCAGCGCGCCCTTCGGGCAGAAGGTTGCGGAAGTAGTTGGGGATGTCGCCGATCGCCTCTTTCCGCGGTCGGATGACGAGCTGACGCGATCGCGTGCAACACGCTCGACGGTGTCGTGATGACGATCGAGTTGCGCCCCGATCGTGCCAACCGGCCAGCGCTCGGCATGGTGGAGGCTGAGGATCTTCGCTGTCTCCTCTGCCGTCACCGGCCTTCGCATCATGACGTCCGCTCGGCACCCGTCAGCCGTGAGCTCGATCTCGAGGCACCCGTGGAGCCCGGACGCTGGCTCGACGTGCCGGGCGCCATTCGCTTGGCCGCACGCGTCCGCTGAGCGCACGGCCGCAACGTGCGCACCGCACGACTCCGATCCCGCTGCGGCCCCTTCCGCCGTCGCTTCGTTCGATGATTCCAGTCCCATCTTCGACACTCGCCTTCTCGCACGTCGGCTCCACCCTGGAGCTCGACGGAGATCGTGCTGTCGAAGCGTCGCTCGCTTCTGGCAACGTCGCGTCCGTTACGCGACGCCGACCCTCGCGAATCTCGCTTGTCGCCGCTGATTCGAGGCGCGCCCCTTCGGCGTCTTTGTCCACGCCCGGTTGCGACGCCGGTTGCCTTCGCGACGGCGCTCTGCCGAGCAGTCGAGGCAGCATGCTCCGACCGCCGCGCACGGCCCACAGAACGCATGGATCTCCCCGCAGCCCACACACCGACCGAACCGACCGTCCAACGCATCGCCACTCCCTTACGGAGAGGCTGGACACGCGCGACGATCGAGACCACGCTTCCACTTGGCGAGCGCGTTCTCCGATGCGCTCGCCACGAAGGCTCGGGTGATCAGACCCGGGCCTCTACCTTTTCTCCGACGGCCAGGTTCTACCTCGCTTCGGCGCCGGCCGTCACAGAACAACGCGAGCCGTGCTGTCACACGGCGCAGCGCACCCCGCCGCGCCGATCCTTTCCGCGACGACGGCCCTCGCTGCACGCGCTACTTCGTCGTCGCCGGTCACAACGATGACGAAGGTGAGCGATCAGATCAGAGAGACTTCGTCAGATTCGCGCGGACAGCAGCGATCGACGACACGTGATCGCTCTCCACGTGCGTTCCGCCATGACGTTCCCCCTCGCTGCTATCGGTGCGTCTTCCATGGCGCGAGCTGCGCGTAGAGTTCATGGAGCTTCGCCCGCAAGAGTTCCTTCGGCGGCAGGAACGTCTGGTACTCGGCGACCAGCGTGGGCGAAGTCGTCCGCGCGAGCGCGTACTCGACGACCTCGTCATCCTTCGTCGCGCAGAGCAGCACTCCGATGGATGGCCGCTCGTGGGGCTTCTTCGCATCGCGATCGAGCGCCTCGACGTAGAACGAGAGCTGCCCCAGATCTGCGGGCTTGAACTTGTCGACCTTCAGCTCGAAGGCCACGAGACACTGCAGGCCACGGTGGAAGAAGACGAGGTCGATCGCGAAGTCCTGGTTGCCGACCTGGACGGGGTACTGCGAGCCGACGAAGCAGAAGTCGCGACCGAGCTCGGTCAAGAAGCGGCCAAGATTCCTCAGGAGCGCGCCGTGGAGGTCGGCCTCGGAGTGTTCGGGCGCAAGACCGAGAAACTCGACGTTGTACGCGTTCTTGAACTCATCGATCGCGGTCGGGTGAGTTTGTCGCACCGTCGGTGAGGCTTTCTTCGTGGCCTCCGCCTCGCGAAGGACGGCACCCGATCGGATCTGCCGCTCGAGCTCTCTCTTGGGCCAGCGCTCCTTGATGGCGGCGACGATGTAGAACTCGCGTGTCTCGACCGGCTTCGCTTGGCTGAGGATGATGAGGTGGTGCGTCCACGGCAAAAGTCTCACCAGCGGTGAGACTTTTCGGTTCGAGCGGTACGCCTCATAGAACTGGCGCATCCGAAAGAGGTTCGGGCGCGTGTAGCCTCGGACGCCGGGGTAGCGTCTCGCAAGATCGGCGGCGAGCTCTTCGACGACGCCGTCGCCCCACTCGGCGCTCGCGAGCTTCCGGCTGATGAACTCGCCGAGCTCCCAGTAGTGGGCGATGAGCTCGGCGTTCACGGCCTGGTACGCCCGTGCCCGGGCGGTTTCGATGAGCGCGACAACCTCGGCGAACCGCGCGTCCACGCGGTCGACAGAGGCCCGCCTTGCACGGGTGGCGGCGAGCGCCGTCCCCTCGGTGACGGCGGGCTACGGGCGCGCGGCGGGCTTCTTCGAGGAGGCCTTGGCGGTCATGCGGGAGCGAACACATTCCGGCGAGTACCGACATTCCGCAAGCGAATGTCGCCGGTCGATCTCGTCTCCCGTTTCCGGGAAGGCGCGCTTCTTTCCAAGAGCCCCACCGACGAGGCCCTCCGCAGCCCGCCTCATGGCAGAAGGTTGCGGAAGTAGTTGGGGAGCGGCGAGCCGTCGAAGCGACGTGGTGGAGAGATGTCGTGGTCCTCGAACCAGCGCCCCAGGACGGGACGTGAGCCCTGCCCGCGTAGGTCGCGTCGAACTCGAATGCCGTCGTCTGCGTGGCGACATTCGGCGTGAGCTGCCCCACGAACGTCTTGTCGAGGAAGACGCGCGCGCTCATGCCGTTCGGCGCGCGAACGAGGTCAGGAGGGGCGGATCATCGGATCGCTCGCACTCCGCGCGGCCGTCGAAGAACGTTCGGATCCAGCGGTCGAGGATCGCCGCGCGAGCTTCGAGGAACCCGTTGGCGTCATCGGTGCGCAGCGCTGCCATGGCCGTCGCATCGATGCCGTGAGACATCAGTGCGCCCTCGTCCTCGCACGCGAGAATGAGGCGCCGCACGTTGGAAGGAACCGCCGGATGAAGCAGCTTGCCGGCCAGCGAGCTCCCTCGGGCGTCACCGCCCGGCAGGATGCGGCGGAGGACATCTGCACTGCCGCTTGCAAACAGCTCGGTCATCTCGATGACCTTGCCGGTAGCGAGATCGCGTGGCGACTGAGCGAGGAGCGCGCATAGCTGGGCTTTGCCGCGAGCGCTCGCCGCCGGGAACTTCTCCGTCACCTTGGGGTCGACCACGACCTCCTCGGGGTTGCCGGTGCCCTTCAGCAGGCGTTGAGCCGAGCCGTCCTCGTCGTTCTCGCGGATGTCGTCGACGTGCTGTTGCATCGTGCCCAACGCTCCACCGAGGCGCTGCGCGATCGAGCCTCGCCAGAACCACCGCCGAAGCAAGATCAGGTTCCGTTCGTGCGGCTGGGGAAACAGCGCGAAGAATCGGGCGAGCACGACGATCGGGAGCTCGTACGGGCACACGAGATAGTGCGGCACGCCCGCGCGCGACCGCAGGAATCCGACGACGATGCCGAGCACATGGCGCGCACGATCGAGCTCGATCGCGGCTTGCTCCGCTGCGAGACGGCGCGGGTCGAGCGCGCCGAGCTTGGACCCTCGGATGGCTTCGAGCGCATTGAGGAGCGTCGAGCGACCGATCTCGCCGAACCCGACGTCCTTGATCGACGCGTTGATCAGCTGGAGCCCAGCGTCATCGCCCTCCACGACGCGGGAGCCGACGATCGCGTCGAAGACCTCGTCGCGCGTCATCGGCTTCCCCGAGGTGTTCAGTCGCCCGAAGACGTCGCGCAGCACCTCCATGTCCGCGTTCTCGACGGTGTGGGTGGCGACCTGGTACTCGCGAAGCTGCTTGCCCAGCTCGAAGTATCGACGCTTCGTCTCGCGAGAGAGGCCTTGCGGGACCCACTCGGAGAGCAAGGCCGCGTCGAGCAGGAGGTACACGGGGACCGCTGGAAGTTGATCCTCCGAGCAGCCGGTGGAGGCCAGTCCTTCCAGCTCGTCGCGGGTGAGCGGCCGGCTTCGGAAGGTCTCCGTCCGCATGTCGAAGACGAGCGCGCTCTCCTTCAGTTCCGGCTTGCGGCCGAGGGCGTTCCAGAGCGTCGTGATCCGCTGTTGACCATCCACGACGAGGAACAGCTCGCCCTGCGGCGTGGGTGCGGCGCCGCGGAGCCCACGAGTCGCTTCGGAGCCGCTGGGCGGATCCTTCCAGAGCAGAAGCGTACCTACTGGATAGCCGCGGTAGATGCTGTCCAGTAGGTCTCGCTGGTCAGAGGCTTCCCACTTGAAGTCCCGCTGGAACTTGGGCATCCGGACATCCTCACCGCGTTGCCGTTCGCCATTTGCCCGAGGATCTCGAGAAAGAGATCGAACGCCTCCTTAGGCACACGAACCGAGACGCTCTGTCCCCCGCCCTCCGGCCGGACCGAGATCGTGCGCGCCCCTTTCCGGCGCGGAGTCGCTCGAGCGCGCGCAACGCGACCTGAGCCTGCTCGGCAGCCTTGGGGCTGGGGAGCTCGCCGCGTGGCGTAGCGATGTCGACGACGGGCCACAGCTGCTGGCAGCCGTCCGTCGGGGGGCAATTGCACAATGACCGGCTCGGATCTCCTCGCAGCAGCCGCTCGAGGATGTCGGCCTTCATGACGCTTGCTCGCCTCCTGAGAGAATGTCCCTCGAACGGCCGGACCGAAGGCGCTAGTCGAGCAGAGGGATTGGTGGAGATCCCGTCAGCGTGAGGAGGGTGACAGCGATGTCGTCGAACACGAACCACAGCCACAGGTTCTCGCCGGGAACACGGCGCACCCACGCAGATCGCGTCGGCGGAATCATGGCCTGGTAGTCCTGAGGAGCAGGCAGCGCGTCCGATGCGAGCTGTCCCACGAGACGGCCCAGCGCGGCTCCACGGGAAGAGCCCGGCGTGGCTCCGACGGCCTTCGCGCGGCTCAGGTACCGCGGTCCAAATCGGATGAGCCTGGACAAGGACCGCCCTCGCCGGTCGTCATCCAGCGAACATACTCGTCCGCGGTCATGGTCACCATGGGCTCGTCGCCGCGCTCGACCGCCGCGAGGGCCTCGCGGACCTCGGCCTCGTCGGTGTGCTGGGGGCGGACGCGATCCAACATGGGAAACATCGTGCTTGCGCTGGTCCCCAGCTTACCGCGCTGGGGACACCAGCGCAAAGAGGGGCCGAATGGACTTGCGACCACCTTTCGCAGCGCGCGCGCTTTCCGAAGCTGCCGGTCGACGCGAGGGCGAGCGAGGAGGGCGCCCTCCGCAAACGCGCGGGCACACCTCCCCCTCGGGGCCGCACCGCGACCGCCACGCATCTCGAGATGCTCCAAGTGTCATCTCGCCATCCCGGTCGGCATGTCGAGATGCTCCAAGTAAGCGAATCCCTCCGCGCGCTGCATCTCGAGATGCTCGAAAAGGTCGGCGCCCTATCTCGGTCGGCATGTCGAGATGCTCCAAGTAAGCGAAACCCTCGAGCGCCCCGCATCTCGAGATGCTCCAAGTGGTCGATCCCCGCGCGTCCGCCGCATCTCGAGATGCCCGAAAGGCCCCCTGCCCCGTGCTCCGGGCATCTCGAGGTGCTCGCGCCGCCGTCAGACGGGGCTGTCGGTCGGTGTGGTGGTGCCGCCGTTCGTCACAGGCGCGTCGTCGGGCTTCTTCGCGCTCGCGCGGCGCGTGGTGCTCCCGACCGCAGCGGCGCGGAGCGGCGGGAACTCGTCGAGGACGTTCGGCTCCGCGCGGAAGAGGAAGTGCGCCGCCGCACGGACCTCGTTGTAGAGGCGAACGAGCTCCGTGAAGACGCGAGGCCGGAGCTCGCTGTATTGACCCGCGCGCGAGGCGGCGGCGCGGAACTCACCGCGGATCGTGCCGGCGAGCGAGGCCGCCAGAGCCGCGTCGGCGGCGTCGTAGAAGCGCTTGTCGATCGCGAGATCGCTCTTGTGCGCCGTGTAGAGCGCCGCGAGCCGCGCGCAGTCGTTCGCGAGATCGAGGTACCCCGTGCCGAGCCGGATGTCGGCGAGCTCCCGGGCGACCGAGTCCTTGTGCCCGAGGTTGTACTCCGCCGTCTTGACCATGCGGTCGCGCAGCTCGGTCGCCTGCTGCATGATCGCGGCGTCGACCTTCACGTTGGTGTTCGCCGCGGTCTCACGGAGCGCCTCCACGTCGATGTGTAGCGCCGCGTTCGCCATGTCCTCGAGATCGTCGATGGTGCTCGCGGCGAACAGCGCCGCCGGAAGTAGCGCGAAGCGCGCCGACCGATCGCCGTGCCTGGCGCGATCGACCAGCACCAGCGCCGCCATCGCCGCGCTCTGCAGGTCCATGTTCGGTTGCGTGATCGCGTCCGCCGGGATCGCGCTCAGTGTCGACCGCACGCGGTCGAAGCTCGCCTTACCCGTCGCCGCGTCGTGCTCGTTCTTCGTTGCCATGAAAGGTCCCCTCCTCGAGGCAGAAGCGACCCGCGGACATGGCATGGTGCTGCGCTACCGCACGCCCCGCCCGCGCGCGTTCCCCCCGTTCGTGTTCGTCGTCGCAACGATTGCGAACGACGCCGCGGAGGCTACCGCCGCGTCTTGGTCGGGGCCAGCAGGAAGTGCGCGGGCTCGTCTGGGGAACCCCGGATCGTTCGACACCATACGCGGGGTGCGCGATCGGGATGATCTCGCCGTTCGTGGAGATCTCGTTCACGGAGAACGCGAGACAGTGAGCGCTCGTGACGAGAGCCTGATCGGAGACGACGACCGCCGAGCACGGTCCGAATCTGACCACGCGATCGAACATGGTTTGGTCGGGACCGCGCCCGCCTACCACGACTCACTCCGGGTCGTCGAAGTCGCCCGCATCGGACACCTCGGACGGAAGACCACCGGTCCATTCCGCGAGCCGCTTCCGCCACCAGCCGATGACGCCGTCGGGGCCCGCCGCATCGGGCTCGAGCTCGGCAGCGAGATCGACCTCCCGCCCCATCGCCGCGACGATCACCTGATCGGTCTCGTGCTGGGCCGCACGCGCCTCTTCGACGAGACTTCCGGGCAGACGGCCGCCGCATGCCTCTCGGCTCGCCCAGCACGTCCGGGTGACGTGCGGATCGCCAAAGCCGCGAACACCGCGCTGGATGAGGCACTCCTGGAGAAGCCCCACGTGGCATGTTCCTCGCCCCACATCGCGCGCGTGCGCGACGCAGTCTTCTCGACTCCTCGGGAAGCCGCTGCAGTCTCCCCCATCCTCGCAGACGCGGCACTTCTCTACTCCCGCGTCGTTCAATCCGCACGCATGGTTGTAGCCGTTGGCCCGGACACAGGCTTCCCAGTCGCAAAACTCGTTCAGCTCAGCCTCGGGCAGGTCGGCAAGACGAGCGCTCTCGCGCAAAGCGGCGCTGTCCTTTCCGTAGCGCCGGACATTGGCGAAGTATGTCCCGCGCAGCTGGGGGACCTGGAGGACGCCGACACAGTCGAGCACGGCATTCGAGGCATCCTCCACTGTGCCAGCATCCGAGTCGCTCTCGGTAGGTAAGGCCGTTCCGCCACCCGTGCACGTCACCGCTCCGAGCCCAGCGAGGGCGAGCCCGGTTCCGAGAGCGATGCCGCGCGCACGACGTATGTTGATCATCGAAACGGGCACTCGCGTTCTACTTGCTCGCAGCTCGGGGTGTACTCCGAAGCGAGCACCCTGACCGCCAGCTCGCGACCGCAGTCCTCCAACAATCCGATCTGGCAGGTCCCAAGGTGGCGGCGGTAGATATCGATGCAAATCTGGCGGCTTCCCCATGCCAGTTCGGCATTGCCGTCGCGGGGGTCCACGTTGGGAAAGCACGTGAACCCGCGGCCCACGGAGAACGGCGGCGGGTGTATCGGGGAGCGGTAGCACTTTCGCGAGTACCCGTTGGCGCGGAGGCAGACATAGAAGTCACAGAAGCGCGCGAACTCGTCGTCGTCGAGCATCGCAATCGTCTTGTTGCGGTCGAGGCCAGAATAGGGAACGTCGGCGAGAGGCGTCTGAGCCATGGTTCCGGGCAGCGCGCCGAGCACGGCGACGCAATCGACTGGGGCGGGAGCTATCTGAACGGAAGGCCGGGCCTTCCACGGATCGGGGGTGTCAGGCGCGCACGCCGCCAGCGCGTAAACGAAGGTCACGACGGCTCTCGGGACGTGGGCCTGGAGCGGTCTCTTCTCGAGCGTCGCCGTCACCACGGGCGTAGATGGTACGCCTATCCTCTCGACATGCCGAGATTCCGAACGACGTTACGCGCGTTGAGCTCGATGCCACAGCGCCCGCGATGCAGCTCGACGGCATCGACGTGAAGTTCGTTCGCAGCGCCGCGTGAGCAGAGAGACCACCCCTGTCCGACGCTCGACGCCCACCTCGTCGTCCGCTCCTGTCGGCGGCGCCCCTGGAGCGGCACCGACGCGCACCAGCTGTACCGTGCGAGGTTGACGGCTTACCCGATCAGCAGATAGGTGTCGTTCGCCGCTATTCGAGCCAAAATGAATCGACACTTCTACCAGATTGGGCATCTTTCGGGTTGGGACATCATTGCAGCTCTACTCGGGTTGCTCCTGGCAGTCGCCCTCTCTACGGTGGAGTTCCTGCACTCGGGCTACGCCTTTTTCTGGATTGGCGGCCCTGCGGCTTTGGTCCTGGCACGCAGGCATTTCCTGCCACGACTGTCGCCACAAGGACAGGTGCCGGCTAGGCCTCCCTCAACTCTACGTCGCCTCCTCGGATTCGGCCTGATGATCGGTGGGGGCTTCATAGTCATCATGAGCGGACTCATGGTGGGAGCAGGGGCATTTGAAGTTGTTCAGGGCGGGCGCGCCCTCTCCTGGGATGATGCGTTGGCCCTCGGCGTGATGCTGGCCATCTTCGCCGTTGCCCTCTGGGTCGTGATTCGCGGCATACGCGCAGTGAGCTAGTGCCTCTTGGCCGCGCCCTCGTGGTCAGAACGATGGGGGGCACGTTGCGACACGCCTGCTCCGCGTAGGGTTGCGCGAGCTCGATCCGGTCGTAGGTCCCCTCCAACCATTCGTCCTCGGTTCATCGCGCTGCTCTCGCGGCTCAGGCACCACGCAGTCGGCCACCGACAACTACGTGCTCCTGAGCGCCTCGCCGGCGACGATGCGCGAGGACAATGCCGCCGACGCGCTCCAAGAGCGACTCGTGACGTTCTCGTTCGCGGCGCGTGCACCCGGACGAGGACGCCCGGCCGGGGCCGACGTGGACGTTCGTGATCCGGGTGAAGGCCGCCGGGCCCTCCCAGCAACCAGCAAGTGGAGACGCCCGCACGGAACGAGTGGAAAGCAGCGGGTCCGAAGCTCGCTTGGCGATACACTCAGAATAATGCTTGCCCGCTGGTCACTCGCGTTCGCCGTGGTGCTGTCTGGGTGCAGTCTCTTCACGAACCTGAGCACCCTCGACGAGGGCGGCGACGAGGACGGCGGGCCGCCGACAGCCCCGCCCAGAGACGACGCGGGCGAGGCAGGGAGCACCTCCGCCGCGGACGCCGCGGTCACCGCCGACGCAACGGACGCCCCGTCATGCTCGCTCGTCACGGTCAAAGCGACGCCGGCGTCGACGATGACGGGCGGGGGGCCCGGCCCAGGCTGGTTGTTCAACGGGAGCCTCGCGACCCAGGACGATGTGGGCGCGCGCGTCGATCTGACCAGCAATGGCACGAGCAACAGCCGCTCGGAGCTCCTCTTCGGAACCGACCTCGGCTTCGCGATCCCCTTGGGCGCGGAGGTCCGCGGCGTCACCCTTCATGTCCGCCGTAGCGCACCGAAGCCGTCGAACGAGGACGTCCGCGACGACGAGGTCCGGCTCGCGCTGAACGGACAAGCGGACGGAGACAACCGCGCCGTCCACCCCTGGACCGATGGGTTCATCACCGTCCAGTACGGCGGTCCGACCGACACCTGGGGCATGGCGCTGACGCCGGCCATCGTCAACCAGACCTCGTTCGGCGTCGCGCTCCGCGCGGCGAACTTCGGGTCGGCCGGCTCCGCCTTCGTCGACACGATCGAGGTCGAGGTCACCTTCTGCGAGTGAAGACACGGTTGGCCCGGACACATCGGGCCCCGGAGCGGCCTCCGCCACACTCGTTCGGCCGGTAGCCCGCCATGCTCACAGGTGTGCTCGGACGCGCGAGCTCCGCGGCATCACGGACGAGCTTGGTTTTCCAATTGGGAATCGAGCAATCTGTTTCCCACGCGCAGGCTCGTCCATTACGGAGGCATCATGGCTCCGCGCGTCCTCTCGTTCCGATCCGTGCTCCCGATGCTCGTGGTGGGAGCAAGTGGCCTGTACGCCTGCGGTAGCACCGTCGGCGTCGACGGGTCCCCGGACGAGACGCAGGTCGACGCCGGCGGTGAGGGCGAGCGAGACGCGGCAGCACGAGACGACGACGCGGCGCCTGACGCCGACGCGTTCCGCTGCGGCGACGGCAAGGTCGATCCCGGGGAGGCGTGCGACGACGGCAACACCGAGGACGGTGACGGTTGCCGCGCCGACTGTGGACAAGATCTCAGCCTGTGCGGCAACGGCCAGCTAGATGTCGGTGAGAAGTGCGACGAGGGCCCCGGCAACAGCGAAGAGCCCAACGCCAGCTGTCGGACCAACTGTCAGCCGGCGCGCTGTGGCGACGGCGTCGTCGACCGCAACGAGCTCTGCGACGACGGTCCGGCCAACGGCACCAGCGGTGACGGTGTCTGCAACGCGTGCGTGCGACGCATCTGCGCGGCCGGCCCCCACGAGGATCGCGATGGAGACGGATTCACCATCAGCGATGGCGACTGCAACGACTGCGACCCGAACGTCAACCCACTGGCCATCGACCTGCTGAACGTCGACGACGACGGGCAGCCGCTGCCGCTGGCGCTACAGATCGACGAGAACTGTGATGGCTCGACCGAGCCCACCGCCCAGACTTGCGACAGCGCCGCCACGCCGATTGACGACGACGATGCACTGGTCGCGGCCAAGACGATGGACATCTGCCAGCGCGTCTCCGTGGAGGGATATGGCCTGGTCTCCGCCGAATACGTGCAGCTGAACGGAGCGCCGTTGCCGGACCTTGCGGCGGCGGCACTGGGACACGGACTGCTCGCCGGGTTTGGTCCGAATGTTCAGCCGCGTGGTGGGGTGAAGATGGTCGCGTTGTCGAGCGGCACCGCACGCGCGCCGGCCGATCCGCAATTTTCTTCTCCCTCAGGGTACAGCAAAGGCTACTCGTCGACCTACCCGGCTGGGCTCCCGTACGAGTCCCCCGCGTGCCCGGGGGTGGTCTCGGGCGCTCCCCACGACTCGATCGGGCTGAAGCTCACCCTGCGTGCGCCCAGCAACGCCACCGGCTTCACCTTCCAGTCGAAGTTCTACACGTACGAGTACCCAGCTTACGTGTGTGCCCGGTTCAACGACTTCGCGGTGGGCATGATGAGCCCAGCGCCGGAAACCTCACCATCCGGTCACGTCCTCTACGACTCCGAGGGCAACTTGATCAGCATCAACTCCAGCCTGCTGGACGTTTGCTCACCCGGCACGCACGGAGGTCGCCAGTTCACCTGCGTGGCAGGCACCAGTGAGCTGGAGGGAACCGGCTTCGCTGGACACGGAGGCACGAGCTGGTTGCGCACCACGGTGCCGGTGAACGGAGGCTCCGAGTTCACCTTGTTGCTGGCGGTGACCGACGCTGGCGACGGCATACTCGACAGTACGCTGCTCTTGGACGGCTTCCGGTGGATCGCCACGCCGGGCGAGCCGCTGGTGACCGTTCCCGACGACACGCCCTGACGGTCCTCGATCACCGGGAGCTCGTTCCTTTGCGTGCGGCCGACGGGCACTCAGCTGCAGGCCGGCGCGGCCGCTGAGCCGAGCGCTACTTCGACACACGCACGGGCTCGCCCGGGAACAGGATTGGACTCGCCAGCGCGGCGCGCTCTCGAGCGGGGGTTCAGTCGAGCGTTCGTACCAGCCTGAATCCGGACCCTGCACCCGCAAGCTCGGCGCCCACCCCGCTTCTACTCGAAACCGCACAGAACGGGCTATCGTCCACGAAAGAGCCGCCGCGCACGACACGACGATCGCCTGGCGTCAACATCGACCCGGGATTCGTCAGCGGTCCGAGCTCGTGCGGAGCAGGTGTGTAGGCATCCACAACCCATTCCCGTGCATTGCCAAGCATGTCGAATAGACCCCATCCGTTTGGTGCCTTCTGACCACCAGGATGCGTGACCCTTTCGCTATTGAAGCAATACCAACCCGCGGATGCCAACGCAGGCTCATGCGCACAGTATTCGCACAAATTGTACCTCTGAGCTCGGTACGCCCCCAGATAGAACGACGTTCGAGCACCCGCCCGCACCGCATATTCCCACTCGGCGTCGGTCGGAAGTCGGTAGCCGCGGCAGTCGTAAGTGCTTTCGGTCGTTGATTCTACGTGTTCGCAGACAAAATCGGGTGTTCCGAGCTCTCCCTTACATCCCGTGAGCCGGTAGCATTCGGGCAACGAGGGCACGTGGGCAGCAGAAAGTCGATTGGCAAACGTCAGCGCCGCCCACCACGACACCTGCCCCACTGGACATTCAGGATCTGCACAGTCAAGGTACTCTTGACCGGAGTGCATGCTCGGGTTCGGCAGCCCTAGCTCGCTCCAGGCCCCTTGAGACATCTCACGTTGTTGCATCTCGAAGTCGTGAGTCAGATGCACCTCGACTTCGTCTTCGTTATCGGCGCCGCGTCCATATTCACACATTGGCGATCCCATCACGAAGCACCCATGCGGCACCCTGCACCAACCCTCGACGCACTGTTCTTGGACTGCTGGATGTCTACATTCCTCGTTCGCTACGAACGTGCTCTTGCATTCGGCCCCGGACGCATCACAGCCAGCATCGGCCCTCCCATCTTGTCCACCATCGACGACCCCGTCGACGCGCGGTCGCGGCCGCTCCTCACCGTGAGGACCGAGCGGCTCGTTCTGGCAAGCGTTCGTCCCTAGGACGCTCGATAGGAGAAGGAAGCAGGTTCGGTACGTCGAACGTAGCCAGAGACCCCTCCTATCGGTGAGGATCGCGTCGACGACCATGCGCGAGCGCGACTGCTGCGGCTTCTCCTTCAGAAAGCGTTCGTAGAAGGCCATCGACGACGCAGGCGATGTTTGCACCCCCGCCCTGCGCGCTCAACCTTCGCGCGGAAGCGCGAGACCGCGAGAGGCAGCAGGCTTCCCAACATGCAGACGATGTCGATGTCGGTGCCCGTGCTGCTTGGACCGCGCTCTCCCGCGTTGTTCGTCTTGCTCGAGAGTCGGACCTCGCCGCGATCTCGCGTGCGACCGAGCGCTGGGCCCCGGCTCATCGACCACGCGGAGGAGGGAGAGGCATGATGGGACCTGGCTGCTGCGGCGGGAGCATGCGCATCGGGGGAGGCTGCGGAGGCTGCGGAGGCTGTGGAGACTGCGGAGGAGGCGCGAGGCGGCCGGGCGGGTCACGGCTCACGACCTCACTCTGCGGACGCCGCAGCAGGCCCTCAGCGTCGATGCCGCGGGCGATCGGAGCCTCGTTCGGACGGGTCGGATCGCCTCGCGCGAGGAGCAACTCGACGCGGTGGGCCCGCACTCCCCAGCGCTCGCTCGGTCGCTGGAGCTCGCCGGCGGAGGCGACGACGATGCGCCCCGGTGAAACACCTCCGTCGATGAGATGTTTCATGACGGTCCTCGCGCGCTCGAGCCCGAGCACGAGGTTCGCCGGCGCGGTGCCGATGACGTCGGTGTGGCCGATGAGGACGATGCTCGTCTTCTCGTAGGGTGCGGCCGTCAGACAGCCCGCGAGTCGCTTCAGTTGGAGCTGCTCCCCGTCCCCGAGCACGATCTTCCCCTCTTCGCCGACCTCTCTCGACGACGCGAACTCGATCACCGGGAGCTCGTCCATTCCGCACGGGCCGCCGCTCTTGCCGGCGAGGTACCGCTCGACGCTGCCGGGTGAAGTGTCGGGCGTCGCAGCTTGCGCGCCGCGGACGGACGCCGATGCGACCATCGTCTGCCCAACGGGTTGGCGGAGCTCGGGGCCGCGCTCGGCGCACCCAGCGGTAGAGGCCGCGCTCATCAACAACAGCACGTGCATGGTGCGCATGGGATCGGCTCGTCTTGCATCCACCATTCCTGACGAGCCGTCCTCGTCGGCGCACTCCACACGCGGCGCAGTCCGCCCTTCCTCGGGCAAGGTTCCGCGGGATCGCCACGCCGCCGTGTGCCGCGGCGTGGCGATGCGTGTCCTCGCAGTCAGGTCTGGGCGAGCCCGCCGTCGGCGAAGAGCTCCGCACCGGTGACGTAGCTGCTGTCGTCCGACGCGAGGAACACGGCGGCCTTTCCGATCTCTTCGGGCTCGCCGACGCGGCCCATGGGGCTCAGCGCGCTGAAGTGCGCGAGCACGGCATCGACCTGACCCGGCGGGGCGACGCCCTCGAGGCCGGGCGTGCGCACGGGGCCTGGGCTCAGCACGTTGACGCGGATCTTCCGCTCCTTCAGATCGAGGATCCACGAGCGCGCGAGGTTCCGGATCGCCGCCTTGGTCGCGCCGTAGACGCTCGCCCCAGGCGCGCCGGAGATTCCATTCGTCGAACCGAGAAGGATGACCGAGCTCCCCTCCGGCAGGAGCGGCAGCGCCTTCTGGACCGTGAAGACGGTGCCCTTCACGTTGATGTCGAACTGGTAGTCGTACTCCTCCTCCGTGATCGCGCCGAGCGGGGTGAACTTCCCGACGCCGGCATTCGCGACGAGCACGTCGATGCGCCCATGGCGCTCCTTCACGGTGGCGAAGAGCGCATCGAGCTCGCTCAGCTTGCTCACGTCGGCGCGCACGGCCGAGACGCCGGCGCCGAGCGCCTCCACCGCGCGATCGAGCTCCGCCTGCCGGCGACCGGTGATGACGACCTTCGCGCCCTCCGCGACGAAGCGTTTCGCGCAAGCGAATCCGAGCCCATCGCTGCCCCCGGTGACGACCGCGACCTTTCCTTCGAGCTTCTTCATTCGTGAATCTCCTTGGTCGCCCCTATCGATGATGGCGAACATCGAAAGGTTCCGGCAAAAATGTCGGCTATCCTCATTGCGCGATGCGGATCTCGAAGGCGCAGGCAGAGCAGAACCGGCAAGCGATCGTCCTCGCGGCGATGCGCCTCTTCCGGGAGCGCGGCTACGACGCGGTCGGGATCGCGGAGGTGATGACGGAGGCCGGCTTCACCCACGGGGGCTTCTACAACCACTTCTCGTCGAAGGAGGAGCTGGCCGCAGAGACGTTCCGGCTCGCGTTTGCGCAGCAGCGCGAGGCGGCGCGAACGCTCGACGGGACCCTCGGCGCGTTACGCAAGCAGCTCCATCGTTATCTCTCCTCGGAGAACCGCGATGCCGTCGGCGGCGCCTGCCCCACGGCGCCGATGGTCGCGGACGCCGCCCGTCAGGGCGGGAAGGTGCAGGCCGAGTTCGCGCACGGCATCGCGGAGTACGTGCGGGACTTCTCGGAGGCGATCCGCACGGCCGTTCCCGACGGCGACGCCGCGGAGCAACGCACGACGGCGACCCGCCTCCTCGCCGAATCTGTCGGTGCGCTCGTCCTCGCGCAGGCCTGCGCCGAGGCCGATGCCGCTCTCTCGGATGAGCTCCTTGCGGCCGGCCGCGAGGGCGTCGACCGTCTCCTCGACCTCGTCCCGCCACCTCGCCGGAGCCGTCCCCGAGCGCGGGGCGCTCGATGATGGTCGTCGTTCATCGCTGATTGCCTCGTCGCGTCGCTCGTCGTCGCTGATTCGTCGCTGATTCGTCGCCGATCGTCCGTCGTCCGTCGTGGTCAGAGGGCGGAGGCCGCCGGGCGGGCAGTAGCGCGAAGCGCGCCGGCCGCGCGCCGTGCCTGACGCGCTCGACCAGCACCAGCAGCGGCGCCGCGCTCTGCAGGTGCATGATCGGTTGCGTGATCGCGTCCGCCGGGAGCGCGAGCCGTCCTCGCTACTGGAGCTCCACCCGCCCCAGGTCACGTGTCTCGCCTTGCGTGAAGTCCGAGCAGCACTTCGAGAGGTTCGCCGAGCGGTGCTGCTCGCCGCTCTTGTACGTCAGCGCGTACTCCTGACGTGGCACCGCGAGGAAGGTGAACTGTCCTGCGTCGTTCGTCTTGCTCGTCAGCCGGACCTTGGCGCGGTCGAAGCCGGAGATCGCCGGCTGCGCGATCATCTCGACGGTGGCGTTCGCGACCGGCTTGCCGTCGACGATGGCGGTCCCTTGGACGAGCCCCTTGATCGCCGGCGGAGGCGTCTTGGGCAGCGCGGGCCCGTCACCGTGGATCAGGATCTCCTGCGCCGACGTCGGGATCGCGCCGCTCGGCCACTGCTGCAGGAGCTTGCCGTCGGGGCCGAAGATGAAGAGCCCGAACGTGGCGCTGATCCAGAGCCGGTCGCTCCCGTCGAGCGCGACGGCGGTGATGTCCGAGAGGTCGCCAGGCAGATCGAGCGCTTGCCGCTGAACGTCGCCGTCGGGGCCGATGAGCACGACGGCGTTGCTCGTCACGAGCGGCACCTTCCCCTTCGGCGACGCGGTCCCCACCGCGAGGGTAAATCCGAGATCCGTCAGCATGTGCTCGTGCCACGTTCCGGCGGCGTCACGACGCAAGAACTTCATCATGGTCACGATGAAGACCTCTCCGTTCGGGGCGGCGGTCATGGCGCGGGCGCCGCCGAGGCCGGCGAGGAGGCGTGAGGCTTCCTCGTCCTTCTTCAAGACGTCGCCTTCGAGCGTCGAGATGGTCGTACCCTCCGCAAAGACAGGCCCGCGCGGCGTGGCGACCACCTTGGACTGCGGCGTCGACATCGGGATCATCTTGGTCTTGTCTCCGTCGAGGACGAGCACGCCATCTCGATCCGTCACCCAGACCCTTCCGTCGGGGCCGACGGCGATATCGAAGGCTGCTGCGTTCGACAGCTTGGTCGTGACCTCGCCGCGGATGCGGCGAACGCCGTCACCGGCCAGGTAGAGTGAGCCGTCGCTGCCGAGCGCGCGCTTCCACTCCCAGCGATCGCTGTCGAGCTCCGTCACTCGACCGTCCGCAACGACCGTCATCGCGTTCCGCGAAAGAATGTACGCCGTGTTGCGCGTCGCGGTCTCGTTCGAGGCGGCCGCGTCCTCCGTCGGCTTCGACGACGTGGTCGCACAGGTGGACTTGCATGCCCCGAGGCACGAGAGAAGGACGATCGCGATTCGTGCACGGTGCATTGCCACGAGAATGCCACGAAAGCGACGCCTGCAGGGTGGCAAAGCCCTCCGGGCTCGAACGTCGCGCTACGCGGGTTCTCCGCCGGAGACCTTACTGGCCTGATCACGGGGCCTCACCACGAGGGGCAACCCAAAGGCCATGACCGAGGCGGTGGAGATCCGGGATGCGCGCCAAGAGCCCGCGGTCCCGCAGCGCTCGGCCGAGCGCGCTGTCGTCGAGCCGGCCGTTCCTTCCGAGCCAGAGCCATGGCCGCTCTGCGTGCACGTGATCGCGACGAGCGCGCATGTAATCGCGCATCGCGGCGAGCGTGTCGTGCCCCATACTCACGATTCGCTCTCGGCCTTCTTTGTCGACGATGCGAAGGGTTCCCCGATCCAGGTCGACGTCGCGCTCCGCGCGGTCGCTCGGCGAATACCGTAGATTGGCGACTTCTGCCCGTCGGGCGCCCGCATCGAAGAAGACGCGAAGGAGCGCCATGTCCCGCCAGTCCTCGAACGTCGTGCCCTGACAGGTGCGCAGCAATTCCTGCTGCTGGTCCGGCCTGAGGACGCGCGCGTATTGGGGCAGATCAGGTGGCCGCATTCGCCGCATCGGCGAGACGCACGAGTCGTTCGCGTCGGCGTACCAGTTGAAGAACCGTTGCGCGCCCCGGAAACGGCTGTGAGCGATGGCCGGCGACTCGCGTTCGATGAGCTCGCTGGTCCACGCTTCGATGTGACGGGCCTCGATTTGCCCGACATCCGTCGGATATCCGCACGAGGTCAGGAATACGCCTAGCTGACGCAATGCAGTCTCATACTTGGCGATCGTGTTCGGCGAGAGACGCTTCCGCTTCAAAGCCTGCACGAACGAGCGGACTTCAGCGCCGAGTTCGCCGCCGTTAATGTGGTCGTGGGTGCCTGCTGTCGCTCGGCTCGCCATGGTGAGTCTCTTGGATGTCGTACGGCCATCGCGCGGCACGTGAGAACAGTCGTCAGTCGTCGAGTCCGAGGCCCTTCAGGATGCGCGGGACATGCTTCTCCACACGAGCGATCCGGGTCTTCGCCAGCTTCGGCTGCGAGAAGTGGAGGATGTACGCGCGCTGCCGCCCCGGGGTGAGCGCGGCGAAGGCCTTCTTCAACTTCGCGCTCGCGGCCAGCTTGGACTCGAATTCCTCCGGGACCTCGAAGTCCTTGGTCTTCTTCTTCGGCACCTCGAGGCCCGCGCGCTCGATCGCGATCGCCTCTTTGACGTACGCCTTCACGGTGGCCTTCAGCTTGGTCACCTCATGAACGTTCGTGAACCGGATCTGCCGCGCCGACTGCACGTTTTTGGTCTGCTGGATGAGGATCCCTTTGGGGTCCTTCAGCAGTGCGCCCTTGTGAAACAGGACGGCGCAATACTCCTTGAACCCGTGGATGAGCACGACGTTCTTGCCGTCGAGCACGTAGCAGGGCTGCCCCCACTTCAGCTCTTCGGTCAGACCCGTGGAGAGGAGGATTTCTCGCAGCTTCGCGAATTCCGAGCGCCACTTGTCCTGGCGCTTCATGAAGGCGTCGACCTTGGGGTTCATGGGTGAGCTCCTGCATTGCACGAGAAGGCCGTGGAAGCCAAGCCGTCGAAGCGTCACGAGCTCCTTCGAGCGGACATTGCGTTCGGCGAGCACGACTCCGAGGCGGAGGACGATCGGCATGCGCGTGGTGCCAAGGGCGCGGCCGGCACTGCTTCGCCGGCTAGTTGCCACGTTTACTTAACCTGGCAACTGCCGCGAAGAGGCGCTCCCAGCGGCTGCCGGTGCCCCTTCGCCAAGAGCTCGACATGATGCAGACCTCATCGTGAGCGCGGGGCGCCGTCGGCGCTCTGCTTCGGCGTGAGGCGACGACGTTCGTGAGCTCGTCTGCTCGGGCGTTCCCTTCTCATCGCATTTGCCATGAGGGAGAGCCACTTCGGATCCAGAGCGGTGAATCGGACGCGTCGGGCGGCGGAGGCGAGGCGCCCAGCGCAGCAGCTCTTCCTCCTGCGGAGGCGTGCCATGGGGCCGGTTGCTTTCCACCTGCCCTGTGTCGATTGCGACGAGCGAGGCGATGACGCGTTCTTCTTCGGTCACGCTTGTCCTCGACGACCGAGCGAGTTGGTGGCCAGCGAGTCGGCAGACGCACGTGGCGAAGGAGCGCCGAATGCTCCGCATCCGACTGCGGTGGGCTGTCGAGGGACCTCCTGTTGGCCCCTCAGCAATGGCGACGATCGACGTCCACCTCGAATGCGGTTCGAGAGCGGCGCCTCGCCGCCCTCAGGCCGGGAACACACGGCGATCGGGCCGACGCACCTCGCGGAACATGATTGGCCTCGGCCTTCGCCAGTCCTCGACGCCTCGATCTTCCAACCACTCGGCCACAGCTCGATGACGATTCAACCAGCCTGCCGAAACAGGCCAATCACCGACGATTTCCGTTGACGAGAATTTCAAGAATCAAAGCTCAGTAGCGCCGTTGCCCAGCGCAATGGGCGTCCGCAGGCCCATATTCGCGCGCAGTGGGGCGAGCTCGACGAAGAGACCTCGCGAGGTGATCGCGACCTCGATCGTTTGCGGGAGCGGCCCTCCTGGAGGGTCGAAAACTGAGTGGTACAAGGGCGCATGATCAAGCTGGGGGACTTGTCGAACGACGAGCTGCTTGCTCGTCTCCGTGCGCATCTGGGGCGAGGCAACGTCTGGCTGGCCGGGCTGCTCGTGTATCTCGGAGAGGTAGACGCTCGCCGACTGTATGCCGAACATGCCTGCACCTCGATGTGGGATTTCTGCGTCCGGAAGCTCGGAATGAGCGAAAGCGAGGCGCAGCGGCGGATCGCGGTCGCCCGCGTCCTCCGAGCGTTTCCGCACGCACGCACGCACCTCGAGCGCGGACACATCCATCTCTGCGCTCTCTACGAGATGCACAAGCACATCACCGAAGACAATCACGAGGAGCTGCTTCGAGAAGCGGCCGGCAAGACCACGAAGGAGGTCGCCGCGCTGATCGCCGCGCGATTCCCGAAGCCCGACGTGCACCCGTGCATCGAGCCGCTCGGCCCGCAGCCGACGCTCCCGGTCGCAACCAATCTGGAGGAGCCTGGATCACCGCGCTCCCGGTGTTCGGATGCTCCGTTGACGACGCCGTCGACGTCTCCGGAGCTGCGGCCGCGCGTCGAGCCGCTGTCGGCGACGCGATACCGCGTCGAGCTCTCGGTCTCGCGCGAGACGAAGGACAAGCTCGAACGCATCCGGGATCTCATGCGCCATCGCAATCCGAGCGGAGACCTCGAGAAGATCTTCGTTCTCTGCCTCGACCTGCTCCTGACGAAGCTCGAGAAGGAGCGTCTCGGGAAGACCTCCCGCAGCAAGGCGAAGGCGCGAACCGAGGCTTCCGATGTGGATGGCATCGACAGCGCGCTGTGCGATGAGGCGATCGCGGCCGAACGAGACGGCGCGTCGACCTCACTGCGAGACGACGCGTCGACCTCACTGCGGGACGGCGGGCGGAGCGCACGACGTCATGCCGCGACCAGCTCATTGCCCGACGACCGGGTGACCGCGCAGCAACATGACGCGACGGTCTCCCCGCCAACTGACGGAGGAACCGCGCAGCGAGATGACCCGACGACTTCGCCGCCAGACGACCGAGCGACCGTGCCATCGGCGACGAATGACGCCACCATGCTGGAGCCATCACCAGCAAAGAGGACGGCGCGGCGCAGCCATGTGCCGCGGGCGGTCGTTCGCGAGGTCTACGCGCGTGACTCCGAGCAGTGCTCCTCTGTCGACGCCGAGGGCAACCGATGCCCCGCTCGCGGTTTCCTCGAGCTCGACCACGTCAAGGCGAGGGCGCTCGGCGGGGGGCGACGACGCCACAAACCTGCGGCTGAGGTGCAGAGCGCATAACCGTCTGCACGCCGAGCAGGTCTTCGGTCGCGCGTACGTCGCGCAGCGCATCCACTTGCGACAACGAAAGTCCGCCGGGGACCACGTGAGCCTCCCTCAGTCACGGGTGCCCGCGTTCGAGACCGCCGCGCGGGGGCTTCGCTCGCTCGGCTTCCGTGCGCCCGAGGTGCGCGACGTCATCGCGCGGTTGACGACGAGCCTCGACCCCGGAGCCTCGGCCGAGACCATCATCAGGAACGCGCTCGTGCTGCTCACATAGGAGTTCGGCGCGGCGTCGCCCGCTCCGGCCCCGGCTTGCTGCCATCCGTGACCCGGCCTCGCAGAGGGAACGCTGCACCTCGTCGCAGTCCTTCCTTCGCACTTCGCATTTCGCGCTCCGCACCAAGCTCGCCGTTTGAGCCAAGCCCGAGGTGAGCGCCGACGGGATCGCGGTCGAGCCGCCCCGGGAGTATGCTTGCAAGCATGGCCGAGGCTGCCAAGCAGGACGCCACGTACGAGGACCTCCTCGCGCTGCCGCCGCACGTGACGGGACAGATCGTGTTCGGCGTTCTGTACGCGCATCCGCGTCCCGCACCCAAGCATGCGCAGGCGGCGTCGACGCTCGGCGAGGAGCTCGGGCCTCCCTTCAAGCGGGGCCGCGGCGGGCCCGGCGGTTGGCTCATCCTCGACGAGCCGGAGATTCACTTGGGCCGCGACGTCGTCGTGCCCGATCTCGCCGGCTGGCGGCGCCAGCGGATGCCGGAGATGCCGGTCGACAAGGCGTACTTCGAGCTCCCCCCCGACTGGGTGTGCGAGGTCCTCTCGCCCAGCACGGCGTCGCTCGACCGCGGGGACAAGTTGAAGGTCTGGCGCGCGCACGACGTCTCGCACGTCTGGTTCGTCGATCCGGAGGCCCGCACGCTCGAGATCCTCGAGAAGGACGAGCGCGGCTACCGCGTGTTCGAGGTGTTCTCCGGCGACGCGAAGGTGCGGGCCGTTCCGTTCGACGCGATCGAGCTCGAGCTCGGCGCGCTCTGGGCACGCTGACCCGCGCCTCGACGCGGGGACTCGTATTTCGTACTTCGTATTTCGACGCGGAGCACGCTTCCAGAGGCCGAGCACCCTCGTGACTAGACCACCGGAACGAGCGGCGGCGACGAGCTTCCGAACGCGCTGTGCGCCGGGGCCGCGGGCGCCTTTTGCTCGGTGGTCATGATGTTCCGATGGCTCGCTCGAGCGCCTCGCGGAGCGCGGGAAAGCGGCGGTAGTCCTGCTTCAACGCCGCCGCCCAGCGCGCCGTCTCGCTCGACGCGTCACACGCAACGCATGCCGCCACGAGCTCGGAGGCGTGCCCGTACTGCCGACGGCGCTTCTGGTCGGTCACGCCCGCAAGGCGGTTCTCGGCGGCGTTCTTCATCGCGGCGAGCACGGCTCTTCGTGACGTCGCATCGGAGATGTCGTCGACCCTCGCCTGCGCGAGGAGCGCGTCGACATCGGGCGTGACGAGCCGTGGCCCGCCCGGCTCGGGACTCACCGCCTCGAGCTCGCCGAGGTCGAGGACGCGATGTTCCGCGGGCGTCTTCCTTTCATGTCCTTCGAGCAGCCGCGCGAAGAGCGGAAACAGCAGACGCCCGGGATGTTCGCCGAACGACCAGCCGAGCCCCGGCGCGATCGCGAGCAGCTTCGCTGCAGAAGCGAAGTCGTGCGACAGCACATGGAGGAGCGCGCGCTGCCGGGAAGCATCCTTCGGGCACGCCTCGAGCGCCTCGGCGACGCGTTTCCGGAACGTTGCCTCGCGCTTCGACGAGCCGAGCCAACGACGTAGGCGCGACATGCTCGGGATGGTCCGCCACGCGCGCTCGAGGTACACGGCTACGTCCTCGCGTCCGAGGCACTGTGCGGCGAGCGCTGCGCCGTCCAGAAACTCGCCGAGCGCGTACTCCCTCCCCGAGACCAGCTCTGCCGCCTCGGCAAACGCGGTCAGCGCGGCCTTCCAGTCGCCCACTTCGACGAGGCTCTTGCACCATGCGCGAAGGTCGTCGGCTCGCCGCGTCGACCGCGCGACGTTTGCCAGCCCCTCCGCACCGTCGAGACGCTGGACGACCTCGCGCAGCCATCGGTCCTCTTCGGTGTCCGTGTCCCGGTCGCGTGAGCGTCCAGCGGCGGGCTTGCTGGCGAGCAGCGCTCGCCATTGTGGCAAGAAGTCCTTCAGATCGGGGAGCGGCTCGACGGCGACGCGCTCCATCTCCCGCAGTGGCTCCCAGAAGTGCCCGACTCCGCGCACCTCGTCGATCGCTTCGCGTACGGCGTCTGCGCGCTCCGTAGCGGGAGCGACCATGTACGCGGACACGAGATGTAGCGCGGCGCACTCCTGAACGTCGGCGCCGAGTACCTCGTCCACCAGCTCGTGCTGTCCCAGGTCGATGGTGCCGTCACCGATGGGCGGGAGAAGCGCGGAGAAGATGCGGTGGGCGGATGCGTAGTCCTTGCCGAGAAACGCCATCGCGCCGCGTCGGAGATACTCGTCGACCTCGGATGGATCGGCGCGGCCGATGCGCTCGGCCGCCTTCACGAACGCGAGCACCTCGGCCACCTGCTCCTCGCTGACCACCGCTGGCGCCCAGCCCGAGCCGCTCCGAGCCGCTCGAGCGATGACCGATCCGACGACGCGCGCCTGCGCTCGATCATCCAGCTCGAAGAGCACCTCGCGAACGACCTCCCGCAACGCCTCGGCGGACAGGGTCGCGAGCACCGCGTCGAGATCGGCGGGCTTCGGGCGTGTCATCGATCGTTCCTCGGTGCCGCAGCGCTCGTGCGCTTCCAGCGGTCGAGAAATCCCCGGCGGCGCGGCTGACGTTTGCGTAGCGCGTCGAAGCGCCGGGTGAAGTCCGCTCCCGTGCCATCCCGGGTCGCGAGGTCGCGCAGATCGACGGCGAGCTTCACCGCCACGTCGTAGTCACTTGCCTCCACGAGCGCCTCTAGCTTCGTCCAAGCGCCCTCGACATCGCCGGCGAGCTTCGACAGCTGCTGCTGGCGCGCCCTCTCGGCGGCAGCCTTGGCCCTCTTCGCGCGCGTGGCCTCGGCCTTCACCCGTTCCGCGCGTGCGGTCTCGGCGAGCGCGCGGAGCTCGCGAAAGGTGCGTCGCGGCGCGCCGGAGTGCTGGCTGCCCTTCGTCGTAGACCGGAACGCTCGGAGGAGCTCGCCGCCGAGGGCCAGGTCGGGGTCATCGACGGCGCGCGTCAGCCACGCGTCCTTCTCCTTGGCGGAGAGTGACGCGAGCCATCGGCGAAGCGGCTCGTGGTCCGCGGTCGGCGCGGCCCTCCCACTGGCCGCGGCGGCGACGAGATCGACGTCGATGCGCAGGAAGTCGATCATCGCCTCCTGCGCCGCCGTGAGCTCGGTGAGCCGCGCGTCGAAGTAGCCTCCATGAGCTTCTTCGGATCGGCCTTCAGGTCGCCCCACTCGTACTCGTTCCAGAACCGCGTGGGCGAGATCTTCGCGCGCGTCGAGATGGCGCGCAGTTCGGCCATCTGCTTTTCGGTCAGCGAACGATCGAGCGCGAGGAACCCGTAACACTGGTACTCGCTCACGGCGCTATGTCCATCTCTCGGCGCGTCTTCGCTGCCTCTAGCATGGGATCAGAAGCGTGCGGTCTTGCACGTCGGGCCGCACACTGCCCCGTTCGGGGAAGTAAGTGCGTAGCTCGAGACAGCTTCGCTCCGCTCCGCGAGCGTGACGGAGGCGCTCGCGTCTTCGAGGCGGAACCGAAAGACGTCGCCGTCCGCGAGGAGCCCCTCCGACGCGGAGTACGTGATCTCGATCTGCAGGCCAGACGCGGTCTGCACGAGCTCGTTCGCGCAGTGCACCTGTCCTTCCTGCGTGAACTGGAGCGAGCACACGACCTCGAAGCCGGCCTCCTCGCTTTCGGGTTGCGAGATGTGGACCACGGCGACGGCACATTTGTCCTGACGACACACCTCGAGCCGGGCGCCATCGAGCTCGGATCGCGACAGCGGCGCTTCGAGCGTCGTCGTCACGCCGCTGCTGCAATCGGCGAGTGTGCAGCTGCGGTCCGGATCGCCACAGGCCGGCACGAGAAGGGCCAGCACGAGCCCCACGCCAGCGCCGGTGGCCGACACACGGACCGATCGCTTCTTCGTCGAAGGTCGCTGATCATTCAGGATCACGGGTAGCTCCGATCCGGCGGTGCGACTCGGGGGAGCGGCATGAGCAAGATGCGCATGCCCTGATGGGGAGGGCCTCCACGCCCGATCGCCATGAGCGGACCGCCGACGGAGCCGACCATGGAGACCTGTACGAACGAGCCATCGCTCGGGGGCGCCGGCGCCGCGACCTGGACCCAATGCCAGCCGAGCGGCTCCCCGCCCGGGCCGAACGCGCCGAGCTGGCCAGCGGTCGACACGCACGTTCCGGCGCCGCACGGCGTCACGAATCTTGGTGACCAGGAGATCCCGGCAGCCTTCACGGGCTCGTAGTTGCCAACGGTCTTTCCGTCGACGTCCACGACCGACACCCATGCCGGTTCGAAGAAGCTCGTCGTCCCCTGCAGAATGTGAAGATGCTCCGTGGCGTCGGCCGTGATGGCCACCACGGGGCCGTTGCCACGGAGGCGCTCGTCGAGCGACAGCGGCACGAGCTCACATGCGTCAGAGTCGACGCTCAGCCTTGCGAACTGGGGGATGTCGTCCAGGTTCCAGACGACCCACCCCACGCGTCCGCTCGGAGCAACCGCGAGGAGCGCATCGCTCTGCAGGTCGACGCCGTTCGCGACACAGTCGACGACCGGGCCGGGCGCGACCCTGCGCAGGACACGATACCCGAGCGCGAAGACGGCTCCGTCGTTCGTTGCGCTGATCGCGGAGAGGTTTGCGCGAGCTTCACCGAACGCTTCATCGCGTGAAAAGCCGCACGGGTCGACGCCCGTCATCCGGTATCGGCGGACGCGCGCGACCGAGTCGCCCGGAACACGCGAGGCGACGTAGAGCTGCGTACATCCTGCGGTCGTAGTCGACGACTGCGAGACGAGCTCGATCTCGGTCTCCTCGAAAGGCAGCGCGCAGAACGCCGACGCCGCTGGCATCCCGGTCGTACATGGCGCGCCAGGATCCGTCCGCGCGTCGTTCTCCGGAAGGCGCTCCGGCGGCGGCGGAGGCTGGGGGCCCGACTCCCCCGGCGGCGCGTCCGAACAGGCCCCGCTCATGCCCAGCCAGAACAAGAGTGCGGCACGCACCATGACCCGCGCGCTCATGATCCGTCTTTACCATGGGCGCGCTCTCGCGTCGGGACCTCGGCGTGTCTTCCTGCGAATCGCATCCTACAGGCCACCACTCATGACGCTGTCCGCTCGTTTACCGCGACGCTTCGACCGAGTAGTACGCTCGAGCGCGATGCGCCTTCGAGAAGCTACTTGGGTATCGTGTTTTGCCGCGTTGCTCGCAGCAGGCGCATCGTGCGGAAAGCTCGCGGAAGATCCCGACCCCGTGCCTCCTGGGGACGGCGGCCTTCGATCGATCATCGAAGGATGGGAGCCATTTCCCGACTACGACCCGGCATGCGGATTCTTCATCCCGCACGAGCCGCTTCCGCCCCTGCACTGGGTCCCGTGTGTCGAGGGCACCACGAAGCTACCAGGGCCAGAGGGAGCGGTATGCCGGCGCACGGCGTTCGATGACGGCGCTGAGCTCACCCACTACCTCCCGATCGCCGACGCGCTCGCCGACGGTCGCGTCGTGTTCCTCTACTCGCGAATGTTCGGCGCTCGCACGGGCAATGTCGTCGTCGAAGCAGACGGGCCCGTGCGTCAGGCGATCTTGCAGAACGGACCGTGCTCCCTCGAGGGAAGAGACATTCGGGAAGGCAACTTCGTCTTCCGCGTGCGCGACGTCGCTGGCGAGCTTCCGGGTGGCGCCATCGGCGGGAGCATCGACGCGCCGCAGCCACGCGTCCTGAGGCCGAAGGGTGCCTCCCCCGAGGCCGACCACACCTTCTCGATCGGCGCCCGGGCGCTCCTCGAAGACAGCGTCGTGGACCGACTCTACGACCTCGACACCGGGACGTTACTCGAGACGTTCACGGCCCCGCGTGTCGGAGGAGGAGCGGCGGAAGTCGATTGGACTCGCTTCCGCTTCCAGGGACCGGACCTGTTCTGGAACGCGCTCGCCTATCCCAGGCAGGCGGTGAACGTGCGTGCGCGAGAGGCCGACATTCGCACGCTGGTCGATTCCGTGGTGGTCGACGCCGACGCTGACGCCGGAAGCGCGATGACGGTTCCGATGTTCTTCGGGACCGACGGCCGCGACATGGTTTGGCTCGAGAGCACCAGCACCGATGGCAACTGGAAGAACGCAAACGTCGAGCTCTGGACGGCTGCTTACACGACCGACCCAGGCCAGCTGCAGGTGCGCAAGCGGCGCGTTCGCTCCGAGATCCCGCCGGATTCGAGCACATTTGGCTGGGGCCGCTTCGTCGTCGGCTGCGGCTACGCGGCCCGCGCGACCGCCGATGCGTCCGGCGCTCGAGGCGGCGTTCGGATCGTGCGGCTGACGGACGGCTTCTCGTGGGATCTCTTCTCGTCCATGGAGTCGGGCCGGATACCTGACGTGGCATTTGGAACGGCCCACGCGATCACGTGCGACGAGGTCTTCGTCGATCTCGTCCGAGCCGTGCGCGGGTCGACGATCCATCGCTCGATCGCGCGCATTCGCCTCGACTCGCTCGGCCCCGGCAATCCGCCGGACTGACGCCGAGCACCGAGGCACACGCAGGTCACCGCGCGGCGCGGCTGCGCGCCTCTGCCGAGGTGCGCCAGTCTTTGGCCCAGGGCATGTGGTTGTCCATCTCGTCATCGTACGCGAACGAGTAGAAGCGCTTCTTGCCCCGGAGCGGCTCCTTCACGTCGAGGCAGAGATCGAACGGCGGCGTGTCATCACACGAGACGACCTCGAAGCTCACCGTCTGCTTCTTCTTGTCGTGCAGGAACGTGATCTCGAGCTTGCTCGATTGCCGCTCGAAGTCGAAGAAGTCGATCGTCGACCGCCACACCGAGCCGCGCTCGTGGACGCCGATACCGGCGCTCGAGAACCACCAGAGATCCACCTCCTCGCTGCGGGACTTCGGATACCGATCGAACCACGGACGGCGGAGCACCTGGCGCGGGTCGTTCGCATTCGACGCTGCGCCGCTCGCGGCCTCTCGCGTCTTCCGGAGCTCGCTGCCATCGCGATTCCGGAGGACCGCGATCGCCGCAACGCCGGCGCAGAGCATGACACCGACCGCGACCGTCTTCTGCGTCGTGTTCGAGAGGTTGGGCATACGAGGAGCATACGCCCGCGCTGGTCGCGAGCTCCCTCGATACGCGGACGCCGCTACCGACGGCGCCGGACCGCCGCAGCCGCGAGCGCGCCGAGCCCCACGAGCGAGACGAAGCTGAACGATCCGTGCCCGCGCTGTGCGGCCGAGCAGCCGACGTCGCTCGCCGCGCGCGGGTCCGAGGTGGAATCGGTCTCGGGCAAGCCCTCACCGGTGCCTGTGCCCGTGTCGTTCGCGGGGTCGCCCGAGCCTCCACCGCCCGGCGGATCGTTCGGATCGACCCCCGCCGGGTGCACCGTTCCGTTGTCCGCGCCGCAGCTCACCGTGACGGTGATCGTCGCAGGCGTGATCGACGCGCCGCTGCCGACGACGATCGGCCGGAGCTCGACGGAATGGACACCGGCTTCGAGCCCGTCGTCACGGTGAGGCGTACCGTCCGCATCACACGTGGTGAAGAGGTTGAGGACCGTGCGGACGTTCTCGGAGGCAGAGAGCCTTCCCAGTGCCTGCGACCAGTACTGGCCGTCGACCTTCGTCTCCCACGCGACGGCATCGGCGAACGGAAGGAGGCTGGAATCGAAATCGAGCGACAGGCGGACCATCGAAGCATCCGCGCTCTCCGTGCAGCTCCCCGACGACGTCGCGACCGACTTCGTCGCGCGAGCGGTGTTCGCGACCGTCAATGTTCCCGTCTTGGTCGGCAAAGGAACGGCCGCCGTGACGGTGAGCGACCTCTCGATCACGCTCGGCGCGGGGCCATCGTCCGCTGCCCACGATTGATAGCGAAGCTTGTACGCTCCGACCGTGAGCGGCGCCGTCGGAGCGAAGTACTTTCGGTAGCCGTCGATCTCGAGCGCGCCTGAGACCGGGGCTCCGCCAGCATCGAGCAGCTCGACCTCGATGCCGTTCTCGCCGCTCACGATGATCCCCGGCGCCGATGCCGGCAGGCTCTGGCCGTCGCCCGGCGCGACCAGCGTCTCCTGGTGACGCGGCGGCGAGCAGGCGGCAGCAGCGCCCTCGAGACCGACGACGAGAGCGCCAGAGGTGACGGCGCTGAGCGCAAGGAAGCAAGCGGCGGAAGAGCGGAGCATCGAGCGCATGATGCGACGCCACCGAGCAACCGATGTGCCGTGCGTGCAGTTCGAGCGATTCCGCATGCCTGCTCGGGCTAGGACGCGCAGGGACACGACGACGACGTCTTCGCGGCCCAACGTGGCACACCCACCAGGACGCTTCGCCGGCGCCGCGGTCGCATGCGCATCAGAGGAGCAGCACGAGCCCGCCGCTCACGCCGACGGAGAGGAGCTTCGCCGGATCCTCCCAGACCTCTTCGCTGCCCGCGATGAGCGGAAGGCCCAGTGAGGGACCGACGACGAGGCCAACCTCCTCGACAGGGCGAAACACGAGGAGCGCATCGACGTCTGCCCCGAGGTGGGAATACGAATTCCGGCCCGTCGAGTAGGCCCATGTCATCCCCACACGCGGCCAGAACGCGAGCCAATCCGCGGCGGGGAGGAAGCCGCCGACGCGTGGCGCGAGGCCGACGACGAGCGAGCCCGTTCCAGAGTCTGGGTAAAACGAGCTCGATGCGAGTCCGGAACGGACGAAGCCGACGTTCGCAGCGGCGCCCAGCGTGAGCCACTCTTGCAGGACGACGTCGAACGCCACGCGCGGCATCGAGGGGAACCGGCTCGTCGTGTCGGCGACGCCGAGATCGAGCTGAGCGTCGCCGGCGTCCCCGCCTTTCTCGGCGCGGTAGCGAGCCAGCGAGACGATCCGCTCGGCCCCGAGCAGGAAGCGCACGGGCTTTCGGTCACGCTCCGAGCGCATTCCGGATCCAGGCTCCTCGTCGAGCCGCACGGTGAGGCCTGCCGAGACCGCAACCCGGATGTTGCGGTTCGATTCTTCGACCATCAATACCGCGCAGTCGACGCCTCCCGCACGCTCGCATGCGCGTACGACGCGCTCCGTGGTGAGCGTCTGTTCGACGTCGATCGGCGCCGAGAGCGACGGACCTATGGTCAGCGCCCAGCGGCCGTTCGGAGTCCATGCGAGGCGCAGATCGGCAACGAGATCCGTCCGGCTGCGTAGATCGATGGAACTGCCGGGCTCTCGAGTGACGGCGTGGGCGACGCCGACATGCGGCCAGAGCGCGAGATGCTCGCCGAGCGGCACGATGTGGCCGACGCGGAGCGCACCGCCGACGCGGTGGATCGCATTACGCGCATCGGAGCCGATCGAGCTCTCGACGATGGGGGACGCGCCGACCGTGAACCTCCCGAAGGGCACGTAGTCGAGCGTCAGGGCGCTCGGCGGCGCTTCAGCCGCCAATCCGCCCGGGTGGCCGTAACGAACGGCGTTGCGCTGGGAGAGCACATCCGCCGCGCCAACCGAGAACAACGGAAGCGCGTCGTCTGCCGAGAGGAGCCAGCTCCCGCTGCGGGCGAGGAGATGCGTCGGAGCCACGCGTGCCGGGGCGCTCGGCACCGGTTCGGGCTCCGACGGCGATGCCGCGGGCGCGGCCGCGATGGGCGCGTCGGTCGGAGCCGGCTCCGCTGCATGAAGCGGCGCACCAACGAGCAGCCACGCCGTCGCGAGCGAACCAGCGATCGTCGAAGCTGCACTCCTACCTCGCGCCATCGGTCGAGCCACCACGCCCCACCCCCCACCGCTCCTTGTCGCCATCAGCGTCCAAAACGGGTGAGCGTGGCCGTGAAAACCGCCACGCCCGCGTGAGGGGGCCGCCGGTCGAGACCGCGAGCCGGATGTTGCAGCTCGGTTCCTCGATCTCGACTATTGCTGGACGCACGGAGTCAGAAAGCGGACGTCGCGTGCCTCGCTGCATGAGCGTGGATGAGGTCGTACCGCACCGCACTCCGTGCTCGACGCGAGCCCCTGTCCGATGTCCCCACGCAATGACCTCGAGATGAAGCGCGTCCTTCCCTTCCCCCGAGAACGAGTCGCATGCGAACCCTGTCGATAGCCATCCTCGTCGTCCCCCTCCTTGCTGGCTGTACTGGCTGCTCGGAGAACCCAGGCTCCACGCCTGACGACTCGGGCGTCCCGCGGCAGGACTCGGGCGTGTCACCTGACGCGGGCCGCCGGCCCGACGACTCGGGCGTCCCACCGGAAGACGCGGGCAACCCACCCGAAGACTCCGGCGTCCCACCGGACGCGGGCAACCCACCCGAGGAGCCGCTGCCCACGGGCCCGCCGGTTCCGCAGGGTCCGCCCAACGTGCCCGAGTTCTCTCCAGCCTTCCCGGGCCAGACGCGCGTGCCGGCCATCCAATCGAAGACGGCGATCGAGGTCGCCGAGATCGCCTCGGGCTTCCGGAACCCCTGGGCCATCGCCTTCCTGCCCGACCAGCGCATGCTGGTGACGGAGAAGCCGACGGGCTCGCTCTACATCGTCACACCCCAGGGCGCGAAGTCCGCCGCCGTCGCGGGCCTCCCCGCAGTGGATGCACGCGGCCAGGGCGGCCTCCTCGACGTGGAGGTGGGCCCCGACTACGCGCAGAGCCAGCTCATCTACTGGACGTATTCCGAGCCCCGCCAGGGCGGAAACGGTCTGGCGGTCGCGCGCGCGCGGCTCGTGGACGGGGCGCAGCCTCGCGTGGAGAACGTGCAGGTCATCTTCCGCATGATGCCGACACTCGAGTCCACGCTGCACTTCGGCGGCCGAATGGTGTTCACCCCGGATGGTAAGCTGTTCGTCACGCTGGGCGAGCGCTCCATCCTCGCGGGCCGGGCGCAGGCGCGCGAGGTGACGAGCCACCTCGGCAAGGTGGTCCGCATCAACCCCGATGGCTCCGTGCCCCAGGACAACCCCTTCGTGAACACGGCGGGAGCAAAGCCCGAGATCTGGTCGATGGGCCACCGCAACGTCCAGTGCGCGGCACTCGACAGCCAGAACCGGCTGTGGATTGCGGAGATGGGCGCCCAAGGGGGTGATGAGCTCAATCGACCCGAGTCAGGAAAGGACTACGGCTGGCCCGTCATCGGATACGGCGAGGAGTACTCCGGAGCCCCCATCCACGAGAGCCCGCAGGGCGCGGGCATGGAGCAGCCCGTGTACTACTGGGACCCGGTGATCTCGCCCTCCGGCATGACGATCTACACGGGGAACCTCTTCCCCGAGTGGCGCAACAACGTCTTCATCGGCGGCCTGTCCGCCCGGGCGCTGGTCCGGCTCCGGATGCACAACGACCGCGCGGTGGGTGAGGAACATCTCCTCAAGGACCGTAACCAGCGCATCCGCGAGGTGGTGCAGGGACCGGACGGAGCCCTGTACCTGCTCACCGACGAGACCAACGGCAAGCTGCTGAAGATCACGCCTCAGTGAGGGAGTCCGTGAAGAAGACGCAGCTGCGGACCGCCGTGCCTCGCGAGCGCTCAGTCGTAGAGCGTCGACGAGGAAGCTCTCCCCGTGCAACCTGAACGAGCCACGTCCGCGTGCAACCTCGCGGTGCCAGTGCCCGCGCCCCTCGGGTCTCCGAAAGACCTCGACGTGTCGCTCGACCTGGGAAATCAGCACGTACTCCTTCAACGACGGAAGGCGCATGTAGTGCGCAAACTTCTCGCCTCGATCGTAGCTCTCCGTCGAGTCGGACAGGACCTCGATGACGAGCACGGGGTTGGTGATCGCTTCGCCGATCACCTTCCCATTCCGCACGACCTGCTGGACGTCCACGGCCCCGCAGACGACGCAACCATCACCACTCGTGCTTGGTCTCGCTGTCGCGCTCCGAGGCGACGAAGTCCTCGAACGTGACGCACGGTTGGGGCGACTGCCCTGCGGAACCGATCGTGCTCTCGACCATGGGGGACGCGCCGATCGTGAACCTCGCTCCGAGCACGTAGTCGAGCGTCAGGGCGCTCGGCGGCGCTGGAGCCGCCAATCCGCCCGGGTGGCCGTAGCGAACGGCATTGTCATGCGACAGCAGATCCGACGCTCCGACCGAGAACAACGGAAGCGCGTCGTCCGCCGAGAGGAGCCAGCTCCCGGTACGCGAGAGGCGATGCGTCGGAGCTACGCGCGCCGGAGCGCTGGGCGCCGGCTCGGGCTCCGATGGCGATGCCGCAGGCGCGGGCGCGATGGGCGCCGGCTCCGCGGCATGAAGCGGCGCAACAACGAACAGCAACGCCATCGTGAGCAGACCAGCGTTCGTCGAAGCTGCACTTTTGGTTCGCGTCATCGTGTCGAGGCCCACGCCGCACCATCATGTTCCATCGTGGTCGCCGTGAGTGTCCAAAAACGGGTGAGCTTGCAGTGACACCGCCGCCGGCGTCGCTGCAGCGATCGAGCGTTCACGCATCAGCGTGCTTCACGCGCTTCGGGCATGGGGGCGTTCGTGACGGCAAGCTCGCGTCGAACGGCGGACCGCCGTGCCTCGCGGGCGCTCAGTCGTAGAGCTCGTCGACGAAGAAGCTTTCGCCATGGACGGTGAACGAGCCACCGCCGCGGGCAACATCGCGGTGCCAATGTCCGCGACCGCCGGATCTCCGAACGATCTCGACATGTCGCTCGGACTGGAAGCTCAACACGTGCTCTTCAACGAGGGAAGGCGCATGTCGTGCGCGAATGTCTCGCCTCGATCGTAGCTCTCGTCGAATCGGGAAGGACCTCCATGACGACCGCGATGTCGACACGCTCGTCTTCTACGGCGGAGCCGCGGATCGTGGAGCAGCGTCTTTCTCCGGCCCCCCTCTTCCAGAGGAAGTTCGAGCGCTCCGCCACACTGATGTTCGGCCCGCATGGCGCACAACGCGACGAGGTGTACCGCCATGTTCATCGACTCAAGGCCCGCGGAACATCTCAGCCCCCATCGCGCGGTAGTGGGTCGCAGACCGCACGCAGGAGATGACTTCTACGGCGCAGTCGAAGCCATGAGGACAGATGTCCTGGATCTCACTTTATTGACGAGCTAGTCTTTTCTCCTCACTGGGGAGGCGACTGTGAAGACTCTCTCTCTCTCTCTCTCTCTGTCTAGTCGGGGCAGTGTTCCTCGGGTGCTCGACGGGCCCTGTCTCGGATGACGCGAGACCGAACGAGAGGGGAGCGAGCCGGATCGCTTCCGCGCAAACGACCGGAACCGTCGAGCTGCTCGCCGAACTGGAGGAGGGGCATAACATCGTGTCCTTCTATGAGGGCCTGGATCCAGATGGCCCAGCGCTCGTCATGACGGAGACGGGCGAGATCGGAGAACCTTCTGTCGTGCCGCCGGACGTGGAGGCTCATGGGCCTGCTGCCGTCTGGGACTATCTGCGTCCCGGCGAGCCGCCGCCGAGTGCGTTGTCGGATGCGATCGCTCGCGCTGCGAGCCGCCCGCGTGATCCCGACGTGGAGCTCGCGCTCGAGGTGGACGCCCGAGCCGCCTATGAGGCTGAGTATCCGAACGCCACCGAAGAGGGGCTCAACGGTGGAGAAGACTATCTCGCGCGAACGCAGTACGAAGTGCAGTGGTTCGAGCAGTTCGTTGCGGAGAGCGCCATGTACCCCAGCACCAGCAGCCCAAACCATTTTGGTGGGATGACCACGCAATGGAACGGCACGACGTGGTGGGAACACGGGGCCTGGGAACGGATGGATGCGCTGACCGCTTTTGGCTCCGAGCTGGACGGAGCTTCTGGCTTCCACTCGGTGTGGTGGTGGAAGCAATTCCCGGGAGGGTGGGGGTGGGAGGTGCTCTTCAACACCACCGTGCTGCCCAATCACTGGCACCGAATCATGGGTACCTCGAACAGGAAACTGTTCTGGCGGTCAGACGCCAAGAACGAGAGTGGCGCTCTTCTTGGGCTAGCCCTCTTCGGCCGCAACAAGGAGTTTTACAATCCGCCGCCCCCGCCGCCGCCCGTCTGCGCGTACTCAGCCGTCGTCGAGACGGGTGAGTGCTACGATCTCTGGGGAAATCGCTCTTGGCTCAGCGATTATCCACTCACGCAATCCGGATGCGGATCAACGGAGGAAGCGGCGATCAGCAACGCCAAGTTCGCGATTCGCACGCAGCGGTGCATCCACGACGACCCACTGGCGGGATGTTGTTTGTTCACGCTGGACACCTACTCGGATGTGTGTCTTTGCCAATGATTTCGCCTAAGAAGGCTCGATTTGCGGCGTGGGCGCTGACTGCGATGACGCTCGGTTGCGGCGGCGCGAGCAACGGGGACGCGAACGCGTCGGACGCATCGGTGCCGGACGTTCCTCCTCGAGGTAAAGCCCTCACGCCACCGCAGGCCGCGGTCAGTCGCATGGCTGACCGCGCGTCCGGATTCTTTCAGCGCTTCCGAGCATCACCCCAGGGACGGGAGATGTTGTTCATCGCGCTCATGCCCCGGGGCGCGGAGGCGTGCGCCCCTCTCTCGGACCTCGATACGGCGTCTTCCTTCCGGCTGGAAGCGGAGCTCCCAGCAGTGCTCGGTTTGCATCGACAAGCAGCGGATGCACAAGAGGCGAGCATTCTCCTCGTCGGTCCGGGGTACGAAAATGGCGTGTTCGCCACGCCGGCCGGTATCGGCGCGGTCGAGCTCTCGGCCGACCTCGTTCGAGGTGCCTTTCAGGTGACGGTCCCCGACGACCCAATCGAGATCTTCGCTTGCGCCGAGGATGTCGCTCCGACTGGCGGAGTTACCCTGCAGTGCAGCTGCCACTCGCATGCGGGCGTAAAAACCGCATGTCACGTCGAAGGTTGCTGCTATGCAGCTCCCGAGGGTTCCTTCGAGATCGGCATGCCCTTCGAAGCCGCTCCGTGTCCGTCGCTGTGCGAAGGGCTGCAGAAGCGCGGCTACGAGTGCCTTCCCTGAACGATTCGGCACGCCCGCCGAGGATCGTGGAGCTGCTCGACGCGCGCGGCGAGCACGTCTGCTGGGGCGTCTGCAAAGGCGACCGTCTCTACACGGCTCGCCATTGCGCGCGCCCCGCCCGCATGGCCGAGCTCGAAGGCCGTGATATCGGGGACGATCTCTTGGAGGTTGACGGGGCGTGCTCGCGCGACGGCGTGCGTACACCGGACGACGCTCGCCTAGACGTCTCCGACTTGCAGGCGGACATCGTCGTTGGCTTCGACGCAGGCTGTCGGTTCACGCGAGGCGACGTCGTCCTCGACGGTTCGACGATGCTGATCCCTCACGATCGATGTCCTCTCGAACGCGGCGCTTCCGGGCTGCTCGTTCGTGCGCGCCGCGAGGCTGATCGACGGCCAGCATCTGCGGAGGTTCTGGACTTCTATCTCATCTCGCGCCGTCGCAGCACGGGTAGCCGCGAGGTGCTGGTGGCCGTGAAGTGTGAGGCCTGCGCTGTCGACCGCCCGCTCGCGGCCGGGTCCAAGCTCATCGCGGGACACGGCATCGAGCTCGCGCTCGCGGGGGTCTGTGGTGCCGTTCTGTTGGCGGCGCTGGTCGTCACGAGAGCACGGAATCAAGCTGCGGGGCGTCAGACGACGTAACCCGGTGGGCGGACGGGCGGCTCGTTCGACGTCGAGGATCCCTGCGCGCTTGGTGCGGTGCCGACCTGGCTCGCACGCCGACGCGAGACGAGGACTGCGAGCGCAGGGCTACGACGTGTACCGCCGCCAACCACCCGTCGCACCAGCCTCTCCTCGACGCATCGCCGCGCCTCCGGCGCGAGGATCCAGCCGACCGCTCTCGAGGTGCACGCGCTCCGCGGCGAAACGTTCTCGTCCCATGCGCCGGGCTCCTCGGCGATCGTAACCGCTGTCCCCCAAAAAGCGTCGAGCGTGCGCCGGAGCGAGGCGTCGTCGCGTTCGGCAACATCGCTGCGGGCGCGAGCAACGATGGAATGCGCTTCGCCGAGGTCGCCATCCTCGGCGAAAACCGCGCGTCGCTGCCTCCTTCACGGAGCCGCGCTGGCCCCGGGGCCGGCACGAAGGGGCCTGGGCCAGCGGAATGGATCTGCAAGCCTCGAGGATGACATGCACGGGGCGGAGGCGCGCGCTGTGCCGGCCGTCCGCTCGAGCCGGAGCGAACCGGAGTTGATTCACTCACGCGTCCGCGGGCGGGCGGGCAGCGCTCTTACCGCGCGTGGTACGTCGTCGAGCGCCGGTCACCCTTCTTCGCGAGCTGTCCGGCCTCCACCGCAGCTTCCACGACGCGCTTGAGATCGCTCTTCTCCCACCCGAGCTGGGTGCGGAGATCTTCCGGCCGAAGCCCATCCTTGTGGTCGCGCACGACCGCGAGGAGCTCTTCGAGCATCGGATCGGTCTCCTCCTGCTCGGCCGCGTCCGGCTCTTTGCGTGAGAGCTTTGCCGGCTTCGGAGCACGCTCCGACTCGTTGGCCTTCCCTGCGGGTGCGGCTTCCGCCGGATCCGTCTCGCTTTCGATGCTCTTTTCCCCGGTCGCCGACCTCTCGACGGGGCTGACCTTTTGCCCCAATGCGGCGACCCGCTGCCAGTAGTCGTTCTTCTTCTTCGCGAGCTCTTGTTCGAGCCGCTCGATATCTGCGTTGAGGAGTGCGAGTGCCTTGCGTTCTTTGCTCAAGCGGCTGTCTTCGAGACACATGCGCGGCCTCGTGGTAGTCGGGCCGGCGTTCATACGCAGGAACGGATCCCGTCGCAACGGGTTGACGCGGTGTCACCGAGAAATGGACGCACCGCTTCATGTCCGACAGCCTCCCGAGGTCCCACCCATGGGTGTGAGCGACCTGCTCGCGGGCGTCCCCAGCTTTGCCGTCGGTTTTTCGGGCATGTCCGAGCGAGCTGCCGACGAGCCCGCCGGTTCCGCAGGGCCGGCCAACGTGCCCGCGTTCGCTCCGCTGCCGAAGGTCGAGCCGGTCATGGAGACGTAGGCAGGGAACGGGTGCTTGTCCTGGCTGCGGACCGCCGTGCCTCGCGGGCGCTCAGTCGTACAGCTCGTCGACGAAGAAGCTCTCCCCGTGCACGGTGAACGAGCCACCGCCGCGGGCAACGTCGCGGTGCCAATGCCCGCGACCGTCGGGTCTCCGAAAGATCTCGATGTGTCGCTCGGCCTGGGAGATCAGCACGTACTCCTTCAACGACGGAAGGCGCATGTAGTGCGCAAACTTCTCGCCTCGATCGTAGCTCTCCGTCGAGTCGGACGGGACCTCGATGACGAGCACGGGGTTGGTGATCGCTTCACCGATCACCTTCCCATTCCGCACGACCTGCTGGACGTCCACGCCCCCCAGGCGACGCATCCATCCGGATAGGTGGCGAGGTTCGTTTCGCGCACGTACACCATCACGTCGGATGACAAAACCGTGCAGCGGCCAGCGAGCCTTGCTCGCAGCGCGGCCGTGCAGTTGGTCGCAAGTCGGCCGTGCTCGACGCTCCCGCCCGCCATCGCGTAGACCACCCCCTCGAACCACTCGTGCTTGGTTTCGCTGTCGCGCTCCGAGGCGACGAAGTCCTCGAACGTGACGTACGGTTGGGGCGCCTGCCATGCGGTCATGATGCGCTTCGAACGATAGCACCGGCCACGAGTATTCGGATGCTGGCCGTGCTCGGTCGAGCCCTGCTCCACGCCTGCGCCCTCAGCATGGAGAGGGTCGTCATCGACCGGCTCGCTCACGCAATCGCCCTCGTGTCGACGTCGAGATGGCAGCCGCGAGGCCGCCTGGTCTCTGGACGCCGCCTTCCGAGCGGGCCTCCGCTGCTCGCGATGCACGTCTTCGCGAGACCCTACGACGCGGACAGCCGATCGTCCGCCCGAGGTGAGCCGAGGCATTGCGCATGGCAGGGCGAAAGTAACAGGAGCGGCGACTCTCGATGAATTCCAGTTCGTCCGCCCTTCTCCTCATCGCAGCGATCGTCGCGGCGTGTGGGGGCGTCCGCGACCCGGAACCGGTCACTTCAGATGGGTGTCGACATGACGCTGGTGGTTGCGCTGATGCCGCACCCCGGGACGGTGGAGCTCGCGATGAGAGCGACGCCGGTGCCAACGACCTAGCCTCCATCGACGAGAGTCTGCTCGGTCCTCCGTGCGAGAGCGACATCGGCTGCCCCGCGGGCCTGAACTGCGTCAGCTTCCGCCTGGAGGTGAACCTTCCCCCTCACTGCGTAACGGATCGGCAGGAATGCAAGCCGCTGTCATGCCCACCAGGACTGACGTGTGTCTTGGAGATGGGCGGGGATCCTCAACGTGCGAGCTGTTCTCCGTAGGCGAAACGACAGCGCCCGTCGCAGCGAGCGCGGAGCGCCTCGTGCGTCTCGGCATGCCAAGATAGAGCCCGTTCCTGCAACGGCGCGGCTCCCGCTCTGTCCTTCAGTCCCGCGATGAGCGACTCGGCTTGCGCGAATCAGCCGCGAGAAAGAGCTCCAACGCCGTTTCGGCGGACGTCGCGCGCCGGAGGGGCGCCGAACATTCGCCGGTACTCGCGCGTGAACTGCGATGGATCGTTGTAGCCGACCCGGAATCCTGCGGTCGCTGCGTCGAGCCGCTCGGAGACCATCAGACGCCGCGCCTCGTTCAGGCGCAGCGTCTTCTGGTATTGCAGCGGGCTCATCCCGGTCACCGCTCGAAAGTGCAGGTGGAGCCCCGACGGGCTCATCCCCACGGACTTCGCCAGCGTCTCGATGCGCATCGTCTGATCGAAGTTCGCACGGATCCAGTCGATCGCCGCGGTGACACCGTGAGACCGGCCACCCACGGTGGCGATGTGCTGGAGCCGCGCGGCGTGACCACCCACGAAGAGGCGGTAGACGATCTCCTGGATCACCAGCGGCGCGAGCATCGGTGCATGCTCCGGCGTGTCGGCGAGGCGTACGAGCCGGACGACGGCGTCGAGCAAGTTCAAATCGAGCGGGCGAACATCGAGCCCCCGCGCCGGCTTCGTGCGTTCTTCCCGCGGCAACACCTCGTTGCCGAGGACGGAGCCGACGAGACTCGGCGTGAGCGCGAGCCGGACACCAAGATATGGACTCGCCGCCGACGCGGTCACGACGCGCCCCGTAATCGGTAGTGCGACCGAGCTCAGAAAGTACGTCGAGCGATCGTAGGTGAGCTCGTCGCTGCCGAGCGTCACGAGCTTCTTCCCTTGCGCGAGGACGACGAGCGCCGGCTCGTAGAGGACCGTCATCGGGCGCGTCGGTCTGGATGTACGGCTCAGATGGACCGACGGGAACGGCGAACGCTCGCCGTCGTGGGGGATGTGGCGGGCAATGGCCGACGCGAGCTCGCGGCTTGCGTCGGCCATCGAGGTGGTCGCGGCCATCTTCTGGAGGATCATCCAAGACTCTTCGAGGATCGTTCTACGCGCAGCGTAGCTCCGATGCCTAGGCTCGTCGCTGGATCGCACGAGAGGTTCGACATGCAAAAACGACGACTCGGAACGCAAGGGCTCGAGGTATCGAGCGTGGGCCTCGGGACCATGGGCATGACCATGGCGTACGGCTCGGGGAACGACGAAGAGAGCATCGCGACGATTCGCCGCGCATACGAGCTCGGCATCACGCACTTCGATACCGCGGAGCTCTACGGCCAGGGCACGGGGGCGAACGAGATCCTCCTCGGCCAGGCAGTCAAAGGCTTTCGCGACAAGATCGTGATCGCGACGAAGTTCGGGTTCGACCTTCCGAACATGGCCCCGGGGAAGGTCGC
>JAFAER010000108.1 GCA_023423895.1 Pseudomonadota bacterium | reverse complement strand
CACCGTCGGTCGGCGGGAGGACGATGCCACCGTCGGTCGGCGGGAGGACGATGCCACCGTCGGTCGGCGGGAGGACGATGCCACCGTCGGTCGGCGGGAGGACGATGCCACCGTCGGTCGGCGGGAGGACGATGCCACCGTCGGTCGGCGGGAAGACGATGCCTCCGTCGGTCGGCGGGAAGACGATTCCTCCGTCGGTCGGCGGGCTCCCCGTAGTCCGGGTACCGTCAGCCGCTCGTCGATAGCCGGCCGCGGTCTTGTGCACGAGGATGGGGCAGCCACCCGTGTCCGGGGCGCCCGCTCTTCCACCGGCGAACCAGACGTCGTCCTTGCCCGTCGCGGTTGCGCCGATGAAGAAGAGCTGCTCGCTGGCGCTGTCGAGATCGTCCGCGACGTACTCGACCGTCCACGTGAGGTTCCCGGCCTGATCCTTCGTCGCGTGATAGATCGCGTTCGCGTACCACGCATAGACGTCGTCCGCGCCGGTGCCAAAGACGCCCAGCGACACGTAGGTGGTCTTCGTCGGGCCGAACGTCGGGCGTCCGCGGTAGTGATCGCCGGTAGAGGCCGGGTATTCGGGGACGAGATCGTCGAGCTCCTGGTGGGTCCACGTCCAGCCGGGCGTCGGGGTGTTCTGCCTTCGCCCGTGATAGACGGTGTGCGGCGCTGCGGTGAAGTAGACCTCGTCCTCGGTCGGCGCCCAGATCTTCCCGGCATATTGGCCGCGGCCGCTGGCGTTCTGCGAGTTGTCGTCGATGTAGCTCCACTTCGCTTCGGCGTCGGTCCACGCGAGGACCTTGACCCCGCGCGTCGGGCTCTCGGCGACGGCGAAGGCGCGGCCGGGCAGCGGCCAGACGTCCTTCAGCGTGAGATCGGGATCGGGCAGCGTCGTCGGGCACCAGCCCGCGGGACTGCACGTCGGTCCCTCGACGACCGCTCCGTCCTCGATGTTCGTCTCGCCCGGTGATGCTGCGTCCCCGAGGACCGCGTCCGGGTCGTCGCCGGGCGCTGCTTGGGGATCATCCTCGGCTCCGGCACATGCGGCCCCAACCACGAACAGAACGGATCCGCAGGTGAAAATGAGCTCTCGCTTCACGGCACACCTCCAAGAGAAAGGACGACTCCCTGTCCACCGATCCAGACGTGGCCCGGCGATGCGACCCAGACGGCTGTGAGCTGGGGCCTGCGCGCTCCGAGGCCGGCGATCTTCACGCGCGACCACGCCTTGCCGTCGTAGTGGAGGACGGTCGCGCCGTCGCCGACAGCCCAGACGTCGGAAGAAGAGGAACCCCAGACTGCACGCAGATCTTCGCTCGTGGGGACGCCGGGTACGGTGTCCCAGAGCACCGGGTCTCCCGTGTAGTGGCGAACGGTGCCATGCGCACCGACGGCCCACACGTCGTTGTCCCCTGCTGCCCACACGGCGTGGAGAGCAACCCAGGTCTGCGTGTTCAGGGCGCGGACGACGGGCGTTTCAGCGTCGGGATCGGTGATCCTCAACGCTGCGCCGTTCTGCCCGACGGCCCAGAGCGTGCTCGCCGACGCGCCGTGGATGCTCGCCATGCTCCCGCACGCGATCGCCTCGCAGAGCTCGGCGGAGATGCCGGTCTGGATCTCGGACGGTGACGTGAGCTTGACGCGCCAGAGCCCGCTCGTCCGGAGCTCGGGCTTGTTGACGCAGTTCGGCGCCTGGCACCTCGTCTCCTCGGTCGCACCCCAGAGCCACGCAGCGCCCGGCGCTGCCCAGGTCGAGCGCAGAACCCGCTGCCACCAGCCGTACTCGGCCGGAGACGTCGGCGCCGGACGGGCCTGCCAGCTCACCGGCGAGGAGCCGCTGTCTCGCCCGAACTGACGTTCGAGCGCCGCGAGCGACACCTCCGCTGGCCCGCCGAGCCAGAAATCACGGACCGGCTCACGCGCGGCGATGTCGAGACGCTGCCAGGCGAGCCCGTCGTAGTGTGCGATGGTTCCGAGCGAGCCGCCGAGCCAGACGTCGGTCGCCGAGCGCCCGCGGATGGTGGTCACCTGCTTCCGCTGATCGAACGACCCGCTCGCGACGAACAGCTCGTTCATGCAGAGCACGTCTGCAGAGCACGTCGCGGGGAAATGCTCGCAGTCGGTGCACGGTCCGGCATCGCCGTCGTCGGCCGCATCGCCGCCGGCGTCGGGCGTGGGGATCTTGATGTCGGTCTCGCCGGGGCCGAAGAGCTTCTCGCCGTCGGTGGCGCATCCGGCGACGCCCGCGCCCACGAGCGACGCAGTCGCGGCGAGGCCGACGAGGATGGAGCGGTGAACGTTCATCGCGCGGTGACTCCGCCGTCCTGATCACAAGGCTCGACCACGCAACGGCCGCCGGAGCAGGCCTGGCCGGCGATGCCGTCGCAGACGATCCCGCAGCCGCCGCAGTTCTGCGGGTCATTCATCGTGTTTACTTCGCACTCATCATCGGAGTTGCCGTTGCAGTCGGCCGTCCCGGCGACACACGACCACTCGCACTCGCCGAGCGAGCAGGTGCCGACGTACGCCAACGTTCCGGAGCGCGCGCACATGTTCCCGCAGACACCGCAGTTCGCGCTATCGGACGCGAGGTCGACGCATTCGCCGTTGCAGTACGTGAGGCCCGGCGCGCAGAGGCACCGGTACCTTGCCATTTGCTTGTCGAACAGGCAGCTCTCGCCCGAGGGACAGGCGTTGCCGCAGAAGCCGCAATTCTCGTTCGTCTGCAGCGGTGACTCGCAGCCGTTCGCCGTGTTGCCATCGCAGTTGCCGAAGCCGTCGGCACACTTCAGGTGTCCGCACTCCGTTCCGGCGCAGCCGTAATAGGCGTTCGGCGGAGGTGCGCTCGCGTCGCCGCTGCCGTTCGGATTGCAGACGTTGAAGCATGCGCCGCAGTTGTAGTCGTTGCCCTCGATCGAGACGCAGCCGAGCTCCTGCGCTCCGCATAGGGTGGTGCCATCCGGACATCCGCAGGCCCAGCTCTGGTCGGGCTGCCGGGTGCACGGCTTCGCCGGATCCAGGCACGCGTTCCCGCAAGCCCCGCAGTGGTTCGAGTCGGACGGCAGCGTCTCGCAGCCGTTGTCGACGAGGCCATCGCAGTCCATCGCGAACGCGTTCGCGCACGCCAGGACGCAACGACCGTCGACGCAGGCGAACGAGATCGCCGCCTCGTGCGGATCGGTGAAGATTCCCCCGGGCGGCCTCGGCGGCGTGGGGCACACGACGCCGCACGCACCGCAGTTGTTCCGGTCGTTCTTCAGGTTCACGTCACATGCGAACGGCGAAGTCGGGCACGTCGTGAACCCGTCGGGGCACTTGTTGGACGGGCAGTAGAGGACGGTCCCCGCCTCTGCCACGGTCGACGGCGTGATGAGCTCCGGAGGGGTTTCGGGACCCTCGTAGGCGATGCGCTGGTCGACGCGGCACTGAACGAAGAGCAGCGCCAGGGGAACCGACGCGAGGAACGCGGCATACCGGGACATGACTACTTTCCCTCGGGCTTCGAGGCCGACGACGAGAGCAGCGCGGTGACGCGCTGCGCGTACGGGGAGCCAGGCTCACGCGCGGTCAGCGCGCGGGCATGCGCCTCGGCCTCCTGACGTCGATCGAGGCGGAGCAGGGCGTCGACCAAGAGCACCTCGCGTTCGGAAGCGAGCTGTCCGCTCGGGAACTCGCTGGCATGGCGGACGAGCAGCTCGTGCGCATGCTCGGGACGCGCGCGGAGCTCGAGGCGTGCACCGTCGACGAGCCGCAGCTCCTTCGAGAGCGCGTCCTCTTGCTCGGGTCCTTCCGCGCGATCTCCCTGCGGACGCGCCGTGTTGTGGGCGGTCCTCGGAACGGGCTGTCGATTCGTCGTGCGCGTTGGCGGTTCTACGCTCGGCAGCGACGTGACGCTGACGGCCGGGACGATCTCGTCGGAGGACTGCGCGGCGACGTCGTTCGTCGTCGTCGAGGAGGACGCTTGCAGCTCCGCTGGGGTGGACCCGACGTTCGCGTCGCTGGTCCGCTGCGCGATCATGGTGGCGCCGAGCAGCGTGAAGACGACGGCCGCGCCGATGGCCGTCGCCGCACCCCACGGCCTCGCCGTGACGCGCGGCGCGCGCGAGAGCTCGGCGATGCGCTCCTTGGCGCGCGCTGCTTGGAGGGCCGACATCGGAGGCGGCGGACGGACGAGTCGGACGAGTCGGGCCTCCTCGCTCGAGGGATCGCTCTCCGTGTAGGGTCGAAGTGTGCTCACGTTCTCTTCTCTCGGCTGTCGGTGATGAGCTGCAGGCGCCGCGCTTCTTTCCCGAATTCCTTCCGCGCCGCGGCGATGCGCGATCTCACCGTGCTGGGCGGAACACCGAGCATCTCGGCGATCTCCTCGGCCTGCAGGTGCTCCACCTCGAACATGACGAAGATGGCCCGCTTCTCGACATCCATGTTCCAGAGGATCTCGTCGACGCGGCGCTGCTCTTCGCGGTGCGCGAGGGCCTGCTCCGGGTTCCTCTCGTGCGACTCGAGCTCGATCGTCTCGTTCGTCTGGGTCTCGTGCCGATGGCTCGCCTTGCGCCGGTAGTTGCCGGCGACACGCCGGCAGATCTCGAACAGCCATGTTCGGATCTGCGCGTCGCCGCGGAACTCCGGGAGCTTCGCGTGTGCGATGACGAAGACCTCCTGGAGCATGTCCTCGAGGTCGGCGTCTCGGACGCTGAGTCGCGAGAGCGACGCCCATACGAAGGCGCCATGCTCTTTGTAGATCACGGTCACATCGGACACGGTCGACGAACGCGGCGGAGCTCCCTCCATGGTCAAGGTGTCGCCGAGCTCGCTCACGTCCCTTTGGGTGTCGGGACGTCCCTGCGGTGACGAAAAAATCTTTCGCGTTCGTTCAGAAGGACCCAAAACCGAGGCCGACGCGGAAAAAGCCGGTGATGAACGGGGAGGAGTAGATGGTGCGACCCGTTCCCGCGAGGCTGAAGTCGTACGCAGGCACCGGGACCATCGCCTCCGCCTCGACCAGGAGGGCGAACGGCCGCCACGGCTGGACGAAGAGGAGCCCGGCGGAGAGCGCACCGAACACCCTCGAGCCCGGCGCGGTGGGGGTCAGCTCGCGGACGACGACCACCGTATTGCCGAGCTCGCCGTGGGCGCATCCAACCAGGCGGGGGCGAGCTGACCCCGTCGGATCCACACACGCGCCGAGTCGTGCGAGCGTCGATCCGAGCCGAAAGCTAGGGTCGTCCGCGGTGACCTCGGGGAAGTGAGACATCCCCATGGACATGTATGCGCCTCGTTGCAGGCGGACGAGGCCGTGGATGTCGAGACCGATCGCTGCCCGTGGCAGGAGGCCGACGGTGCCCGTGCCGGAGACGGCGACCAGCCCTTCGAGGGGCAGCGGGGCAGGCTTCGGCGCTGGCGCGTCCGGCTTCTGCTCGCATGGCTTTGCGGGCGGCGTTTCGCGCGTGCCGGTGCTGGCGGCGGCAGCAGGTACGTCCTCGACGCGCGCATCCTCGTGGGTCTTGATGGCGAGCCCGATCGCCAGCTCCGCGGCCTGGGCAACGGCATTGCAGTCCGCCGACGGACTCTCGTACCTCTTCACGGCGTCCTGGCCGTCGCCCGGGAGACGCAGCGTCACCGTCCAGACGCCGCCCGAACGATCGACGTGCGCTTCGATCGTCGCGCGCGCGTCCTCCCGGAACGGATCGTAGCCGAGGCGCTCTTCGACTCCGCGTGCGACCGCAGACGGGGACGGACACGAGCTCGCTTCGTCACCGCGGACCCAGAGCAGCCGGTACGACGGGCGCTCCGGTTCGGCCGCTTCGGCGTCCGCGCAGAGCAACACGCAGGTCGCGAGCACCGTGCCGGCCGTGCGATACGCACCGTGCGCTCGCCTCGGCGTGCTTGCCGGTTCTGGCATCGAGACAGGCTCGGCTCCCACGCCGGTCATGGCACTGGAGGCTCCAAGCCACCCCGAGACGGCACGCTGGACATGGACTCTCTATCCATAACATCGCACGGCGAAAGCTCGGCGGAAGATGAGCGTTGACCGGGGGCGGCGCCGGCGTGCTAGCAGGTGGCCATGGTCGACGTGTCCCGTGTCGCGCGTGTCGCGCTTGCCGCCGAGCAAGCCGTCGAAGCCTCGTTTGCTCGCCTCGGTCGCTATCTGGCGTTCGCGCCCATCTCCAGCGAGCCGGAAGCGGCGCCCCGTCTGGTCGAGCTTGCTCAGACGCTTCGGGCCGACCTCGCGGAGCTCGGCATGTCGAATGCCCGCGTGCTCGAGCTGCCGGACGCGCACCCGTGCGTCGCGGCCGAGTGGACGGGGGCAGGACCCGGCGCGCCGACGGTCCTCGTCTACGGTCACTTCGACGTCCAGCCGGTGAAAGGCGAGGCCTGGAGCACCGACCCCCACGCGCTCGTCCGCAAGGGGGATCGCCTCTACGGGCGTGGTGCCGCCGATGACGCCGGCGGATGGCTCAGCCATCTGGTGGCGATCGAGGCGTGGCTGCGCGAGACCGGCGGCCTCCCGTGCAATCTGAAGATCCTCCTCGAAGGAGAAGAGGAGATCGGCAGTCCGAACCTGGAGCGCTTCATGGATGCGTATCCGGAGGCGTTCGAGTCCGACGCCATGGTCCTCACGGACTGCGAGAATCCCAGCGTCGACATCCCCGGGCTGACGGTCAGCCTGCGGGGGCTCCTCGAGGTCGAGGTGTCCGTGACGAGCGCGAAGAGCGACGTGCACTCGGGCCTGTGGGGCAACATCGTCCCGGATCCGGCGACGACGCTCATCGCCCTCCTCGCGCGGATCATCGACGAGGACGGGCGCCTGAAGGTCGCGCGTCGTGAGGTCGATCCGAGCTGGCTCGCCAGCTCGCGTGACGTGCCGTTGACCAACGACGTCATCCGGACCGGCGCCCGTCTTCTCGACGGCGTCGAGCCGCTCCCCGAACGCGGGCTCACGCCGGCGGCGTGGATCGCGCGGCAGCCGGCGGTCACCGTCCTGTCGACGACGTTCCCGGTGCCGGGTTCGGAGAAGAACGCGATCCGGAAGTCGAGCTCGGCGAAGCTCAGCCTTCGGATCGCGCCGGGCCAGACGTCGGATGAGCTCTTCGCCGCCGTGGCGGCAGAGCTTCGCCGCGACGTCCCGGGCGGGCTCGCGGTCGCGATCGAGAAGCTGCCGGGTGCGGCCTCGTCGTGGGACTACCGTGCCGAGGGGCCGGCGTTCGACGCCGCCGATCGGGCGTACCAGGCCGCGTGGGGGCGTGCGCCGCTTCGCATCGGTCTCGGCGGTTCGATCCCGTTCGTTGCGCTGTTCGGCAAGCGGTTCTCGCGTCTGCCGCTCGTGCTGAACGGCGTGATCGATCCGGAGACCGGCGCGCACGGCCCGAACGAGTCGATGCACATCGGCGTCTACACGAAGACGGTGAAGGCGAACGTTCACCTCTACGACGAGCTCTCTCGCGCGCTCGCGAAGTAGCGCGCGCCGCAGCAGGTCGCGGCGGGCGCGATCGCTTTGCGGTGCCATGTCGCAAGGCAGCACCGCGCAGCGCGAGCGCCCGCTTTTTGTGTGAGCCAAGAGACGTAGTCGGCGGCAAGCTGCGAGCATGCGCATCCGGCTTCGATTGGCGATCTCGCTCACAGGGCTCGTCGCGCTCCACGCGGCGGGCTGTACCCGCAAGGCGACCGGCGTCGGCCAGCAGATCCCCGGCCAGCCAGTCGAGACGCGTTCGCCGAACGCGCCGGACCAGCACCCGGCGTTTGAAGGACAGACCCGCGCGCCCTATCGGACCGCCAACGTCGCCTTCGAGGTCCGCTCCGTCACGCGTGAGCTCGAACATCCGTGGGCGCTCGCATTTTTGCCCGACGGCAGGATGCTCGTCACCGAGCGACCGGGGCGACTCCGGATCGTGAGCGGCGACGGCAAGCGCTCCGGGCCGCTCGCCGGCGTGCCCAAGGTCGATGCCCGCGATCAGGGCGGCCTGCTCGATGTCGTCCTCTCGCCGAGCTTCGCGCAGGACGGCTCGATCTACTTTGCGTTCTCGGAGCCGCGGCAGGACGGCAACGGCACCGCGCTCGCGCGCGCGCGCCTCGTCCTCGAGGGCACGCCGCATCTCGAAGACGTGCAGATCGTCTGGCGGATGACGCCCACGCTCGACTCGACGAAGCACTTCGGCGCGCGCATCGTCTTCGCCCCGGACGGGAACCTCTTCGTGACGCTCGGCGAGCGCTCGATCCTCGAGGGGCGGCGACAGGCGCAGAAGCTCGACAGCTCGTTCGGCAAGGTGGTGCGCCTCCGTCCCGACGGGGCCGCCGTCCCGGACAATCCGTTCGTCGGACGTCCCGGCGCGCTTCCCGAGATCTGGTCGATCGGGCATCGCAACGTCCAGTCCGCTGCGCTCCACCCGAAGACGAAGGAGCTCTGGGTCGTCGAGCACGGAGCCAAGGGCGGCGACGAGATCAACATTGCCCGCAAAGGGAAGGACTACGGCTGGCCGACGATCGCGTACGGCGTCGAGTACAGCGGAAAGCCGATCGGCGACGGGATCACCCAGAAAGAGGGGATGGAGCAGCCGCTCTATTACTGGGACCCCGTGATCGCGCCTTCGGGAGCTGCGTTCTACGATGCCGAGCTCTTCCCCGCATGGAAGGGCAGCCTGTTCGTCGGTGGGCTCGCGGGCAAACACCTCGCCAGGCTCACGATCGAAGGCGAGCGTGTCGTCGGTGAAGAGCGTTTGCTCGTCGATCGCGGTCGCGTGCGCGACGTCCGCGTCGGGCCCACGGGGTCGGTCTGGGTCCTCACCGACGAAGACGACGGCGAGCTCCTCGAGCTCGTCCCACCGGCAGGCGCTCAACCCACGTCGAAGTGAGTCTGCCAGTCGGCTCGCTCTCCTGACGCGCTCACCGGTGTCCGGTCCACCGCCCGAAGAGTCGTCGACGCCAACGAGACCGACGATCGGATCGACGCGGAGTTTGGGAACGAGGCGGTTCCACCGCCGGACGAGACGCGGCTGCTCTCGCCCACGCGAGCGCTGCGGTCGCTCGCATCAAGTCCTCCAGCGGACCGCCGGGCGCCGTCAGGTGCGCGAGACCCTGCACCACCGATCGGAGCTCGGTCAACGTCGGTGGGAGCGAAGAAAGCGTCGTCCGCATTTCGCCCGTGACCCTTCGGAGCCATCGCTTCACAGCCCGACGATAGCGCGGGTTCTCGTTCCCCCTGCGAGGCGTCGAGCCTCTGCAACGGAGCGCCGCGTGCGGACGCGGAACGGAGAAGCTCGGTCAGCACAGAGATGACGTGTTTCGGCCGGGCAATGGCTCGTGGCGGCGCGTCAATGCTCCCCCACGACGTTCGGCGAGACGCCACCGATGTCCGTCGCTAAAATGAACGATGTGGGGGAAAGATGAAAAGGTTCCTGGGGGTCTGGAACGCGGACGGGAACCTGCTGGGCATCGCAGGCGCTGACGGCTGCGACGCGTCCGACCTCTCGGCGCTGCCACCGGATGCCGTTCGTCATGTTGCGACGGCGCTCCGCGGTCGGTCGGTGTCCGTGCCGTTCGACCATCGCGGTGATCGCGGTAACTGCACCTTCAGCCCTCTACGCGACGGCAACGGAACGATCACGGGCGTGATCGCGCACTCCGCGCCGACGACGGAGACATCGCGCGACGAGCTCCGCGAGCGCCTCGCGTTCGAGGAGCTGATCACGGAGCTCTCCACGCGCTTCGTCAGCCTCGGCGCAGACGACATCGACGCAGCCTTGAACGCGTCGCTCGCAGCCATCGGAGAGTTCTCCGGCGTCGACCGCGCGTACATCTTCCGGTTCACGGCGGACCGTCGCGCGATGAACAACACACACGAGTGGTGTGCGAGCGGGATCGAGCCCCAGATCGAGATGTTCCAGGGGTTCCCGACCGAGGCACTGCCTTGGTGGACCGAGCGTCTGAAACAGAAGAACGTCATCCACGTCCGCGACATCGACGAGCTGCCGCCGGAGGCGTCGGCCGAGAAAGACGTGCTTCGCCAGCAGGACATCCAATCGGTGCTCGTGTTGCCGATGGTCTGTGACGGTGACGTCGTCGGGATGGTCGGCTTCGACTCGGTGCGGAAGCGGAAGGACTGGCCGAAGAAGGACATCGCGCTCCTCCGCATCGCCGGCGAGATCTTCATGACCGCGATGGAGCGGAAGCGCGCAGACGAGGAACGACGCCGCCTCGAGACGCAGCTCGTGCAGGCACGGAGCCTCGAGAACGTCGCTCGGCTCGCCGGCGGCGTCGCCCATGACTTCAACAACCTGCTCGCCGTGATCCTCAACTACGCGACGATCTTGCAGCGCGAGATCGTCGACGAAGGCCAGCGGAACAAGCTCGGTGAGCTTTTCGATGCCGCGCGACGTGCCGCGAACCTGACCCGCCAGCTCTTGCTCGTCGGTCGACGCGACGTGGTGGACCCGGTGCTGCTCGACCTGAGCAGCGTCGTGACGTCGCTCGGGAGCCTCCTCCGGCAGACCCTGGGCGACAACGTGCAGCTCCAGCTCGAGCTAGGAGAAGACCTCGAGCTGGTGCGCGTCGGCCTCCCGCACATCGAGCAGGTCATCGTCAATCTCGCGCTCAACGCGAAGGACGCCATCCGAGACGTCGGGACGGTGACCGTCCGCACCGAGAACGTCGACGTCACACCGGAGCTCGCGAGCCGGTACATCGATCTCCATCCGGGGCGATACGTCCGCCTACGCGTCGTCGACGACGGCGATGGAATGACGGCAGACGTCGCGGCGCGTGCCTTCGAGCCGTTCTTCACGACGAAGGGCACCGCCGGAACCGGACTGGGCCTCTCGACCGTCCACGGCATCGTGAGGCAGTCGGGTGGGCTCGTGACGATCGCGACGGAGCGAGGCCGCGGGACGACGGTCGACGTCCTTCTTCCCGTTTGTCCTGTCGTCCCGGTCGTCGCCGGCACTAGCGAGGCGGACGCAGAGGATGTCCCGCTTCCCCCTCCGAGCAAGCCGATCGGACGAGGTGAGACGGTGCTCGTCGTCGACGATTCTCCGGCGGTGAGGCGCCTCGTCTGCGAGCTCCTCGCCGAACACCGGTACCGCCCACTCGAGGCCGCGACGCCCGAGGCCGCGATCGTGCTCTGCGAGCGGCATGGCGGCGAGATCGACGCCCTGGTCACCGACGTGGTGATGCCGCAGATGTCCGGCCGCGAGCTGGCGCGACGGGTCGCTCGTGCGCACGGCATCCATCGCGTGCTCTACATGTCCGGTTACGACAACGAAGTCGTCGCACACCACGGCGTTCTGGAGGAGGGCATCCACCTCCTCCACAAGCCATTTCTGGAAGCAGACCTCCTCCGCGCGCTCCGCACCGTCCTCGACGGCGCCGATTCGCCGGCCGAGGGAAACACGAGCGCGTGAGTGTCAGCGCGTGAGGCGTGTCAGATCGCGCACGAACCGTCGCGGCTCCTCGACGTGGAGCCCGTGTCCGGTCTGCGGGTAGACGAGGAGCGTCGAGCGAGGGATGGCCGAGTCGAGCACGGCTTGATCGGCTGCACCGAAGAAGACGTCCTGATCGCCCCAGAACACGAACGTGCGCGCCTTGATCCGATCGAGGTCGGCGCTGTGGTCTTCGGCGAGCAGACCGTCGAGCGCCTGCTTCCAGACGGTCGCAGGGACCTTCAGGCTCTCCGCGACGGCCGTATCGAGGAACGAGTCCGGGATCGGGCGGTAGAACGTGCCCGCCTGGAAGGCGCGGACGAACTCGGGATCGATCGGGTCTTCGATTGTGTCGACGATCGACTTCAGCTCGAGTCCGACCGGGTTGCCAACTCCCGTCGGCGCGGAGCCGACGAGCACGAGCTCGTGGACGCGTGACGGATGGTCCACCGCGACCTTGTGCGCGATGAAGCTGCCCATCGAATGGCCTACGAGGGTCGCCTTCGGGATGCCGAGCGCGTTCATGAACGCGATGACGTCTCCTGCGAAATCGCCCTGCGTGTAGCAGCAGACCGGCTTCGACGACTCGCCGTGCCCGCGCTGGTCGAGCGCGTACGCGTGAATCCGCCGCGGCAGCCGAGGCAGGGTGAGGTCGAAGGAGCGGTGCGAGTCGGTGTAGCCGTGAAGGAAGATGAAGACCTCCCCGTGCTTCGCGCCTTGCTCGAGATAGGAGAGGGTGACACCGGTGGAAAGGGCGACCTCTCGGATGCGAGGAGCCGCGGCACCGAGCTCCGACGTGACCGTTCCCGTCGAGCCGTCATCGTCGAGCGGCTCGTCCGGCTCGTCCGGCACGGCATCACTCGTACACGCGATCAGAGCGAGCGCGAGCCCCACGAGCGTCATCGACCTCGTCATCGTCTTCCTCCCTGGTTGTCTCCGGTCCCGGCGAGAGCCGGTCGCGGATCATCGAGCATACGAGTCGAGGACACCGTGACCATCGTGGAAAACGACTAGGGGCGGCCGGAAGGTGCCACCTTTCGACAGGTGGGGGGCGAAGCTGAGCCGCGAAAAAAAAAGGTGATCGCCGCTGTCGATCCTCGGGGGTCTCGTTCGACGAACGATCGAAGTCCGGAGCCGCCTCGCGCGGCTCCGGCGGCACCGCACGAAAATCCAGGAGATTTCGAGATGGCTAGGACGAGCACGTACCTCAACTTCATGGGCAAGACCGAAGAGGCGTTCCGCTTCTACGCGTCCGTCTTCGGGACCGAGCTCTCGCCGTTCAACCGCATGGGGGAGGTGCCTTCGGGCCCCGGGATGCCAGCCCTGAGCGAAGCCGAGAAGAACGCGGTGATGCACGTGTCGCTGCCGATCCTCGGCGGGCACGTGCTGATGGGCACGGACATGCTCGAATCGATGGGGCACAAGTTGATCCTCGGCAACAACGTCAGCATCAATCTCGAGCCGGATACGCGCGCGGAGACCGAGCGCCTTTTTCAGCGTCTTGCGGAAGGCGGCAGCATCGAGATGCCGCTCCAGGACATGTTCTGGGGTGACTATTTCGGCAGCCTCTCGGACAAGTTCGGCATTCGCTGGATGTTCAACTGCAGCGCGAAGAAGTGACCGCAGAGGCCGCGGCGCGTACGAGGCGCGCCGCGGCCACTCGGCCGGATGCGACTGCGCCAGCGTGTCAACTCCGTCTTCCGCGCCGCGCGCGCGCACGGTGGCGACGAGGTGCGAGCCCCGGCTGCAGCCCAGCGAGGACGAGCGAGGACGAGCCCCCCGCCCGCCTCGGCGCTGTCAAGGAGCGTCGACGGTCGAGAGCTCGTCCGCCGCCCCGCACGTATTCGAAGCCCCATCTTCGCGGTCGGTGGTCGAAGCGTCTTGACCCGGAGTTCGATCCTCGGGAAGCCTGCGGTCCGTGAAGTTCTTCCACAGCGCATCCGCCTTCATCATCACCGTGGGCATCGCGGTCATCGTCGCCGTCACGGCGCTCGCGCAGCTCCTCACATCACGCATGGTGTCGACCGCTCACGAGGGCGACTACGACCTCATGCGCCGAGCGTTCGCGAACACGCTCAAGGCGATGGAGGACGAAGCCGCCTCGGACGCCGAGATCGTCGCCAGCATTCCTGCGGTGAAGAAGGCGTTCATCGCGCGGGATCGAGCGACGCTGCAGTCCGAGACGATCGGGATGTTCCAGACGATCGAGCCGAAATACTCGATCGACCAGGCGCAGTTCGCCGCTCCGCCGGGCGTCTCCTTCCTCCGCCTGCACGCGCCGGAGAAGTTCGGCGATGACCAGACGAGCTACCGACCGATGCTCGCCGAGGTTCATCACGAGAAGGCGCTGCGCAAGGGGACGGCGATCACGAAGGGCGGTCCGGCGATCTTCGGCATCACGCCGATCTTCGACGACAAGGGGCAGTTCGCCGGCAGCTTCGAGATGGGGCTCGAGTTCGGACCCGTCCTCCAGGAGATCAAGACCGCGTACGGCATCGAAGGCGCGGTGTTCTTCGAGGAGAAGCAGCTCCGCGACATCGCGACGGACATCGAGCCGGACGTCATCACGCCGAAGAACCGCGTCGGGAAGTACATCCGCTACTACGCGACGCACTCGGACCTCATGGCGTCCGTCGTCACGGACCGCGACGTCGAGATCACCCAGCCGAAGCGCTTCGAACGCACGGTCGCCAAGGTGCCGTGGGGCGTCCAGCTCGTGCCGCTCTACAACTACGCGAACAAGCAGATCGGCGTCGTCGCCCTCGCGACGAGCTTCGAGGAAGACAAGACCCTCGCTCGCCGATCGCTCGTCTGGCAGATTCTCGCTTCGGTCTTCGGCGCCGTCATCATCGCCGGCGTCGTCCTCATCTCGATCCGTGGCCTCCTCCTGAAGCCGCTCGCATCGCTCAGCGATCGCATGAATTCTCTCGCCGCCGGCGATGCCTCGAGGCCCGCCGAACCGGCCAGTGAGTACTGCGACGAGCTCCAGGCCCTGGCGAAGAGCTACGAGCACCTCCGCGAGCAGAAGCAGTCATGACGCACAAGACGCACAAGAAGAGGCGATCGAAGGCGCGCGCGCTCTGGCTCGCCATCATCGGGACCATCTTCGGAGTTGGCCTCGTGCTCTTCCCGCTCAAGGGGAGGAGCGAGACGCCGGCGGCGAAGACCGCGGAGTCCCTCCAGGGGCCGGCGACGGGGAAGGGCGCGAAGAAGGCGACCAAGCCTGGCAGAGAAGCGGCGGCAGAGCCTGCACCCGCAGCCGCGGAGGAGCCGGCAGCGACGGCCGAAGCAACGCCTGCAGCACCGCCAGCTCCTACGCCGGAGGAGCTCAAGGCGATCCCGATCGGCAAGGGGCTCCCGGTTCGCGTGAGCGTCGCCGTGTTCTTCCTCGAGCTCACGAGCTTCGACGACACGAAGGGTGAGTACGAGGCGACCACCGACACGCGGCTCACCTGGCACGACCCGCGTCTCGCCTTCGATCGGAAGCAGACGTTGCGAGGCTACCGGCAGCTCATCGGCAAGGCGGCCGAGGAGGAGCTCTCGAAGATGTGGTCGCCGAGCGTCGACGTGAAGAACCGCCTAGAGACGGGCTCTTACGTCGGGCGGCGCCTCCGGATCTTCCCCGACGGGCGCGTCGAGAGCATCACGCGCGAGAGCGGCAAGTTCAAAATCCCGGTCGACGCGGAGTCGTTCCCGTTCGATCGTCAGAAGCTCGCGGTCGAGCTGATCGTTCGAGAGGAGACCGTCGACGACGTCTCGTTGCGCTTCGACAAGGACGACGTCAACTTCAGCCGCGCTGCGCAGACGGCGAAGCTCGACGGATGGGACATCGGCCTCGTCGACCTCAAAGCCGGCGCGGTGGCCGGTTGGAACGGTGACCGTTACTCCACCGTCACGGCGACCTTGTCGATCGATCGGCGGCCGGCGTCGAGCATCGCGTCCGTCTTCATCCCGCTCATCGCCTCGCTGCTGATCCCGCTGCTCGCACTGTGGATGAACAGCGCGAACGAGGACGGCTTCACGGTCGACGCCTTCGAGCTCGCGAACATGGGCATCGGTGGCCTCTTCTCGGTCATCGCCTTGAGCTTCGCGATCTACTCGTCGAACCCAATCATCGCTTCGAGCGACAACACGGTGACCCGGCTATTCGGGCTCAACTACGCGGCGCTGGCGCTCTCGCTGACGATCGTCGTCACGTTCTTCCGCTACGAGCTGCCGAGGCGCTGGTTCGGGCTCCACGTCCAGGAGGAGGCCTTCCACTTCCTGTCATGGGCGATCCCGCTTCTCTCGCTCGCGACGGCCATGGCGTTCCTCGCCGTCGCGGCAGCCTGACGGGTGAGTCGCGCGCGGCACGTCTCGGTGGACCCGAGGCGTCCGCGCCGGCGCGGTCACAGGTCGGTGCGATCGGTTCGAAGCAGATCGCGACGTCGTGCCGCGCGGCGGGGCGACCGGATGGATTGCCGTGTGTTTGCGACGTGTTGCCGCTGTCGCCTCACGTGGCGCGCTGGTATCTCCTGGGAAACCGGAGAGCTCATGTCCATCCACAAGCGTCACCACATCAACGTCATCGGTCGCGGGAAGACGGAGATGATCTTCGCCCACGGCTATGGGTGCGATCAGAACATGTGGCGGCTCATCACGCCTGCGTTCGAGGACCGCTACCGCATCATCCTCTATGACCTCGTTGGCTCGGGCAAATCCGATCTCAGTGCCTACGATCGCACGAAGTACGGCAGCCTCGAGGGGCATGCTCGTGACGTCCTCGAGATCGTCACCGAGCTGACGACCGGGCCGGTCGTCTTCGTGGGCCATTCGGTGAGCGCGATGATCGGCCTTCTCGCAGGCGTCGCAGCGCCGGAGCGATTTCGGGCGCAGGTAATGATCGGCCCGTCGCCTTGTTACATCAACGACGGCGACTACGTCGGCGGATTCTCGCGTGCAGACATCGAGTCGCTGCTCGACACGCTCGACAGCAACTACCTCGGATGGGCCAGCGCGATGGCGCCGAAGATCATGGGTGCTCCCGATCAGCCGGAGCTCGGCGAGGAGCTCACGAACAGCTTCTGTAGGACCGACCCGGAGATCTCGAAGCACTTCGCCCGCGTCACGTTCCTGAGCGACAACCGCGCGGACCTGGCGAAGCTGAAGACGCCGACGCTTCTCCTGCAATGCTCCGACGACCTCATCGCGCCGCTGCCGGTCGGTGACTACCTCCACAAGCACATTCCGAACAGCAAGCTCCGCGTGATCGAGAACATCGGCCACTGCCCACATCTCAGCGCGCCGCGCCCGATCATCGAATCGATGAACGAGTTCCTCTCCTGAGCGCAAGGAGGAGTGGTGAGCACGCTCCTGCCCCGATGCGAGGAGATCGCGAATGAGCCGCGACGAGAGCGCAGCAGACGTCTACGAGCTCGCAGCTTGTGCGTTGCTGACGCTCTGGCGTGACGGAACGATCGAGCGCGCCAACCGCGCGGCATGCGCGTGGACGGGGTACTCCTTCGACGAGCTGAAGGAGCGCCGCTTCCAGGACCTGCTCACGATCGGCAGCAAGCTCTTTCACCAGACACACTGGCTCCCGCTGCTGGAGATGCAAGGTTCGGTGGCCGAGGTGCAGCTCGAGCTCGCCACGCGCGACGGGCGGAAGTTGCCGGCGCTCGTCAACGGCGTGCGACGGCCCGATGGCCGGACCGACATCGCCCTCTTTCTCGCGTCCGATCGACGGAAGTACGAGCGTGAGCTTCTGCTCGCGCGGCGGAGGGCGGAGGAGCTGCTGGAGGCGCTGCGACAGCGCGAGGACGAGTTCCGTACGATCGCAGAGAACTCACCCGACGTGATCGCGCGCTTCGACCGCGATCGTCGTTGCACCTACGTCAATCGCGCCGTCGAGAGGCTCACGCGGCCCGCTTCCGAGATCCTCGGTAAGCGTGTCGACGAGCTGGCGGTGCAACCCGAGATCGCGCGCGCTTTTCGTTCGGCGCTGGACGAGGCGCTCGCAGGAAAGGACGTGACGCAGGCGTTCCGGCTCGAGCGACCGCACGGAGGAGAGGTCGACATCGAGGTCCGCAGCGTTCCGGAACGTAGCGCCGGCGGCGAGGTGAACACGGTGCTCGTGCTCACGCGTGACGTCACCGCGCTCAAGGAGCAGGAGCGTGAGGCCCGCCAGCGAGCGGTCTTCGCGGAACAGCTCGTCGGGATCGTCAGCCACGACCTTCGCAATCCACTGAACGCGATCATGCTGGGGGTGCAGCTTCTCGGGGCCGTCGATCTGGGACCCCACGGCCGCATCGTGGAGCGCATCGTCAACGCCGCAAAGCGGGCGACACGCCTGACCGCCGAGCTGCTCGACTTCACGCAAGCCCGGCTTGGCGCTGGGCTACCCGTGGCTCCGACCGAAATCTCGCTCCACGTGGTCGTCGCCGAATGCGTCGAGGAGCTCAGGCTGGCGTGGCCCGGGCGCGCGCTGGAGCATTGCCGGGTCGGCGCGGGAATGGGCATCGCCGATCCCGATCGCCTCGGGCAGGTCGTCATGAATCTCGTTGGCAATGCGATGGCGTATGGGACACGCGAAGAGCCCGTGTCGGTCACCTCCGTCGTGGGCGACGACACGCTCGAGATTCTCGTTCACAACGGTGGCAAGCCGATCCCTGAACGTCTCCAGCGTGACATCTTCGAGCCGCTACGCCGCGGGGAGAATCAAATCCAACGCGGCTCTCGGAGCGTCGGGCTCGGGCTGTACATCGTTCGTGAGATCGCCGCATCCCATGGGGGAAGTGTCTCGGTGCGTTCGAGCGCGGAGGCCGGTACGACGTTCCACGTCCGGCTCCCGCGTGCACACCTCGCCAAGGAGGCCGCGCAGCGCGCCGCCGACGCGTGAGCTTGGTGTCCCGATGCGGGACTACGGGAAGTGGCCTTTCGGGATCTCCGGCCCGCGCGCGTCGGTCGTCGGCCCACCTTGTTCTTCACCTGCCTCGTTCCGCTCGATCTCGAGATCGTTCTGGAGGCCGCCGACGCCGTCCACGGCCGAGACAAGGTTGGCCGCGTAGTGATGCGCCCAGTGATTGCGGACCATTCCCCGTAGCGTGACGAAGTCGCCGTCGACGACGACGTCGATCCGTGACGCATCGATGTCACCATGGTCTCGAAGTGCCTCGCGAACGCGCTCGACGAGATGCGCTTCGGCTGCCTCGTTCCGCGTTGCCTCGGCCGGCTCTCCCGGAGCCGGTCCAACCATGTGTTCGGCCGGAGCTCCTTCGAGGAAGGGGCTGTTCGGCCCTGTGCCGTCCTGCCGATTGCCGCGTCCGCGGTAGTGCCCCTCCGGCCAGTGTTCGTGATCGTGGCTGATGGGCTCTTCCTGACGAGTCACTGTATGTACCGACATTCTCGAACCTCGCTCCCTGCGCTCCCTGCCTTCGCGGAGACAAGCACCATGCCGGGGCACGACGCGCGCGCTCCGGCTATCCGCGCAGACCGTTCACGAGCTACGCCGTCAACCAGAGCGTCCGCAGATCGTGCGGGAGCTGGCTCGCCGTGTCCTCGACCTCTCTCTCCGGCAAGCACTGCTTCACGGCGCCGAGGACGGCTCGGACGATCCGCTCGGCCGACTCCGGCATCGACTCGAGGTGCAGGTGCACTCGAACCCTCTGCACGAGCTCCTCGCGCTCGAAGACGTCAGCGCCCTCCGACCGATGGGCCATGCATGTGGTGACGAGCGGCCGGAGCGAGCTCGGGAGCCCGAGCAACACGTGGCGCGCTTCGCCTCCGCTGAGGCGCTGCGAGAAGATGCACATCACGGCCATGAATGCGTCGGCAACGTCGACGTCCCGCGGGAGGACGGCCGTGCGCTCGATCTCGGCGAAGATCCGGGCCTGCAGGAGCTCGGGTTCGCCGGGCGGAGTCGGCACGGCCTCCCGGTCCGGGGTCGTGAACCAGAGGTCCTGGAGATCGGCGGGGAGCTGGGCTGCGATGTGATCGCGAATCGGCGGCGGCAGCCATTCCCGGACGACACTCAGGATGCCGGCGCAGATTCGCTCTGCGGTCTTCGGCGTGACGCCGAGCCAATCGGCCGTCTGGCTGACGAGCTCCACGCGCCCGATCGGGCTTGGTGGCCCCGTCCGTTCGTCGACGCAGCGGTCGAGCAAGAGCGCAATCGCTTCGGGAAGCGCGTCACGCATCTCGCAGGCAGCGCCGCGCGTGAGACGCGTCGCCAGCGTGCACGTCACGAACGAGACGGCGGCCTCCACGGTCACGTGCGCAGGAACCGGAGCACGTCGCGCGACCTCGCGGACGAACGAGCGCCGAACCTCACCTATCTCGCCCGCGTGCTGCAACTCTGCCATGGCGTACCCCGTCGTTGGACGACTCCTGGTTTGGTTGCATGATTGCAACCGGCGGACCGGGCGGCTCATCGCAGATGGCGTCTCGTCGGCGAAAGCACGACACGGTGCGTCCGCACGCGCGAGGGCTCGCGCCTCGGCTTCGGTTCTTCCCGAGCTCCGCGTCGGCGGCGCCTCGAGCAGGGGCCCGGACGTGCTGCGACGTCTTCTCGCGTTGTCGCGTTCCGACGTGGACCCGCAGAGCAAATCGACGGCGACCGTCACCCCGCGCGCTTCAGGCTTGCTTCGCCGCCGCCGGAGCGCTCATCTTCGCGGCGATGAGCCTTCCCGAAGTCCTACTGGTCATGCACAGCCTGCTCCGGTGGCTCGTGCTCGTGGCAGGCGTGGTCGCTTTCGTCCGCGCTGTTTCAGGGGCGCGCGCGGGGCGTGCGTGGAGTGACGCGGACACGAAGGTGCTGCGCGCGTTCGTCGGGTTGTTCGACGTTCAGCTCCTCATCGGGCTGCTCATGTACTTCGGGACGAGCCCGCTCGGCGTGCGCATGCTCCAGCACGCGAAGGAGGCGATGAAGGTCTCGGCGCTCCGCTTCTTCGCGGTCGAGCATCTCGTGGGGATGATCATCGCGGCGGCCGTCCTCCACGTGGGATCCGCACGAGCGCGCCGGCTTGGAGATTCGTCGAAGCGTCAGGGACGCACGGCGCTCGTCGTCGGGATCGCCTTCGCGATCATCTTCCTCTCGATCCCGTGGCCGTTCTTCCCTTACGGGCGACCGCTCTTCCGTTTCAGCTGAGGCTCAGCGCCAGGCGCACGGTCGGGTTCACAGCACGAGCGCGACGCGCAGCACGCGTCCGGCCCACGCGCGGAGCTGGCGTCGTCGATGGAGATCGAACGCACGCACGAGCGCCGGATCGCCAAGGCCCGCGAGCGCGAGGACGAACCGCTGTCGCGATCGCGGTCCTCCGAGCGTGGCGGCCAGGCGGTCCGAATCCTTGCGCCGGTCCCGCCGGATCGCGCGGACGAAGTCCCGACGGACGCGCCATTCCCACAGTCCGTCCGGCCTCGTGACGACCTGCACGCGTGCGAGCGGTGCTGCGGGGGGCCCGTCGGATGCGGGGCTGATGGAGGTTTGCCCGTTCACGACATCGAGCAGCACGACGTCTTCGTGCTCGGCGTTGGCGAGCGCGTCGGTCAGGTTGGAGAGGCACTCCCGGAGCGACAGCGCCCGGACGAAGATGCCGGATCCCGCTCGTCGGGCGCGGGCCTTCTGCTGCTGAAGCGCGTCGAATCTGCTCGACCCCATGATCCGCCAGAGAGACGGACGAGCTTCTGATTCCATTCTACCGGGCGGCCAGGAGCTCGCGGAATTCCTCCCTGGAGGCACGGTCGGCGGCGCTGGTTCGACGCAGTGAGCCGGCGAGGGCGGGGGACCGCCTGCGCTCGTCGTCTCATCGGAGTGCCGATGCGCCGTATACTGGGCGAACATGCCGACGACTGCGAAGAGCGCGCAACACCACGAGCCTGCGCCCGGGACGCCCTCGCGGCGCTCGACGCACGAAGACGAAAACAGGTCCCAGGCGGACGCGCTCGTCTCCTAGGTTCGACGTGGGGCGTGCGCGGCCGCGAAGACTTCGTCTGCTGGCCCTCGCGGCGGCAGCGGTTGCCTCCATGGCGTCCACCGGCCGAGCTCGTGCCGAGGACGTGGGGCGCTCTCCTTGGGTCTACGCGGCGCCTGCGGAGTGCCCTTCGCCAGCGGAGCTCGAACGCGCGCTCCGTGCACGGGTCGCGCAGACGGCGCTCGAGCGCGATCCGCGCACGTTCGTGATCGAGATCTCGAAGAAGGACGGCGCGTTCTTGGGACGCCTGACGTTCTCCGCCGACGTCGGCGAACGCGTTGTCGAGGAGCGCACCTGCGCGGAGGTCGTCGAGGCGCTCGTCGTCTTCACGGCGATCGCGCTCGATCCGAGCCGCTCGTCGACGGAGCCGAACGATCGTCCGGCGGCTTCGTTGCCGCCGCCTCCCGCTCCTCCGGTGGTCACGGAGCAGCCGCCGCCCGTGCGGCGACCGGAGTTGCGAACGCAGCCTGCCCGGCAGAGACGCCTGCCGGCGATGCTCGGTTTCTCGGCCGGCGCCGGGGTGACGTCGGGGCCGGTGCCGGCGCTGGCGCCGGTGTTCACGATCGGCGTCGGCCTTCATCAACCATTCAGCGCCGAGCGCGGGATCGCTGCGCGTATCGGCGTCAAGGCGACGCGTGGGGAGAAAGAGGTCTCGACGGGCCGGCTCGATGCCCATCTCGTCGCCGGGCACATCGAGGTGGCTCCGACGATCGCGTGGGATGCGTTCTCGTTGTCGGGGGGGCCCGCCTTCACGATGGGCGCGCTCTCGGCGACCGGGCAGGGGATCTCGGCCGCGCGGCAATCGAACGCGCTGTGGGCCGACGTCGGCGCCGTGCTCCGCGCCGGTCTTCGCGCGGGAGTGCTTCGATTCGAGCCGTACGTGATCGGCGCCGCGGCGCTGACGCCCCGCACCTACATGGTCCAGCGGCCGGTCGGCGAGCGGGAGGTCCACGCAACCCCCGCGTTCCTGGTGACGGCGGGCGCCGAGCTCGTCATCGAGCTGGGGCGCGGCCTCTGAGCAGCAGAAGAAGGGAGAAGGAAGGGGAGGAGGGCCGGTGCTTTTTCTCGAAATACGGCCAGTCCGTGATCAAAACGGGTCGCCCCGGAAACTTCCATGCGCGACCGCATGATGATGAAGCTCGAACACGGGGCAGGAGCCCTGGCGGCGTCGGCGTCGGCCCCGTCGGCGGCCGCCGACGGCAATCACGCCCAGCGCATCCGCGCTGTCGTCGATACGGAGCACGCGTTCGTCTGGCGCACTTTGCGGCGTCTCGGGGTTCGAGAGCCCGACGTCGACGATGCCGTACAGGAGGTGTTCCTCGCCCTATTTCGCCACGCCGCGGAGGTCGAGCCCGGCAAGGAGCGCGGCTTCCTCTTTCGCGCCTGCGAGTTCACTGCGCTGCGCGCGCGGAGAACGCTCGCGCGCCGGCGCGAGAAGACCGAAGCCGATCCAGTACCCGCCGAGACACCCGCTTCGGATTCTCCGGACCACGCGCTCGGACGGACGCAAGCGCTCGCGCGGCTCGACCGCGTCCTCGACAGCCTCGAAGACGAGCTCCGCTCGGTGTTCGTCCTCTACGAGATCGAAGAATTGACGATGAACGAGATCGCTCAGCTCCTCGAGATTCCCATGGGCACCGTCGCCTCTCGACTGAGACGCGCGCGGACGTCCTTCATGTCTCATGCACGCCGTGACGAGGAAGCCAATGATTGATCCTCCCCGATTGCGCGACGCCGCCGGCGGTGACGTCGGCGAGATGCTGTCCGCAGCGCGCGCCGACGGACCGCGCGACGGCGCGTCCGACAAGCGTCGCGTCCTCGCGGCCCTTGCGGCGCTCGAGGGAACTGGGACGCCCGGAACAGCGGCTTCCGAGGTCGACACCTCACCGTCGTCGCGATGGGTGCTCGGCGCGCTCGCCGGAGCTGGCCTCGCCATGATCGGCGCCATCGGCGCGGTCTCGATGACGTCGAGCCAGCCGCCCCCCCACGTGGGTGCGTCGCAGTCTGCTCCAGCGGCGCTACCGCCCGCGGAAGTGCCCGCATCGACGGCCGAGAGCCCGGAGCCTCCGGCGGCCGCCATCCCGTCGGTGGACGTCGTCGACCTTCCGGCCGCTGCGAGCAGCTCCGGCTCGCGACACGCCGAAAGCGCGGCGAAGTCGAAAGACGTGGCCTCGAGCAGCGCGCCCACGACCACGACAGGCGACGAGCTCGCTGTCGTCGAACGTGTCCGTTCGCGGCTTGCTACGGGCGACGTGAAGGGCGCACGAGAGAACCTCGCCGCGTATCGCGCCGCGTTCGTCCGTGGGCGGTTCGTCGAAGAAGTCGACGCGCTCGAGGTCGAGGTGCTCGCAGCCGACGGCGCACGCGCCGAGGCCGTGGCGAAAGCCGACGCGTTCACGTCGCGGTACCCGAGGTCGCCGTACGCGCGCCGCGTCCGGAGCGTGGTGTCGTTCGACCAAGCGGGGACACCATGACCTCCTGGCGCACCTCCTGGCGCAGCTCCTGGCGCAGCTCCTGGCGCAGCTCCTGGCGCGCGATTGCCGCCTCCGGAACCTGCGGGGTGTTGCTTCTCGCTGCATGCAGCAGCGAGCGTAGCTACATCGGGTTCGAAGACTCAGGATCACCAACGCAGACGTTCACGTCCCCGCCGGACGGCGGAGACGCGAGCGCGACCGAGGCCGCCGTCTCCGCGGAGGTCCCGCTCTGCATCTCGACGGACTGCCCCGCGCCGTACGCGACGTGCGGCGACACACCGACGTTCCTTTGTGCGACGAACCTCGAGACCGATCGCCACAACTGCGGTGCGTGCGGCGTGACGTGTGCCGCGTTCGTGGGTGGGCTCAACATGGGCGGTCGCTGCATCGAGGGCAAGTGCGCGTTCGAGTGCGTCATGCTCGGCGGGGTCGGCAACTTCCGCGACTGCAACGGCATCCTCGACGACGGCTGCGAGACCGACATCGCCGGGGACGCCGCCAACTGCGGTGCGTGCGGGAAGAGCTGTCCTGCGGGCGTGCGCTGCCTGAACGGCAAGTGCGGTTGCTCCGGCGGGAAGGTCGACTGCAACGGCGTCTGCGTGGATCTGAGCAGCGATAGCGAGAACTGCGGGGCTTGCGGGAACCTGTGCAACGACCCGCCCGAGGCATGCGACACCATGCCGGAGAACACGGTCTACGGGTGCGGTGGCGGCCAGTGCGAGAAGCTCGTGTGCCTCGGTCGGAACGCCGACTGCAACGGCGACCTGAACCTCGGCTGCGCTTCCGACGGTTGCGAGACGAGCGTCCGCAACGATCCGAACAACTGCGGTCGGTGCGGGAACGTCTGCACGCAGGGGCAGGAGTGCCGAGACCAAGGCAACGGTCCGGAGTGCATCGACAAGTGCGAGCTGTCGGGCACGACCCAGTGCGGGCAGGCATGCCGTGACCTCCGCCACGATCCTCAGAACTGCGGCGCGTGCGGAAGCGTGTGCCCTGCGGGCAAGGCGCACCAGCACGCGTCGTGCAAGAAGGGCCTCTGCGCGCTCGAGTGCGAGCCCGGGTTCGCCGACTGCAACGGCGATCCGTTCGACGGCTGCGAGGTCGACCTGCGTGCCCATCCGGGCAACTGCGGGGCGTGCGGGCACGAATGTGATCTTGCCGCGGGCCAGCCGTGCATCGAGGGCAAGTGTCTGATGGCGCCGTGTGATGCCGGAGTCGAGACGAGGTGACGACATGAAGCTTCGACTTCTGCGCCGATCGGGATCCACCGTGACTTCATCTCGTCTCGTCGCCTACGGCTCGATGCTCGCGATGAGCGCGCTCGTCTTGAGCGCGTTCGCGAGCTGCGCCGAGAACGTCGACGAAGCGCCGCCTCTCGAGGACGCCGCGACGGCCTTCCCGGAAGCGAGCTCACCGGACGCAGAGCTCGAGGCCGGCGTGCCCGATGCCGGCTGCGATG
>JAFAER010000078.1 GCA_023423895.1 Pseudomonadota bacterium | reverse complement strand
GCGCGTGGCCCGCAGATCATCCTCTCGCGCGGCGACGGCAAGCTCGTCGAGAAGCTCTTCGAGTCCGAGGTGCCGGAGATCTACGAAGGCATCGTCAAGATCGTCGCCTGCGCTCGCGAGCCGGGCGCCCGCTCCAAGATCGCGGTCATGAGCCGCGACGCGGACGTCGATCCGGTCGGCGCGTGCGTCGGCATGAAGGGCTCGCGCGTCCAGGCCGTGGTGCAGGAGCTCCGCGGCGAGAAGATCGACATCGTTCCGTGGGACCGCGATCCGGCGCGCTTCGTCTGCGCGGCGATCCAGCCCGCCGAGGTCAACAAGGTCATCGTCAACGAGGCGGACGGGCGCATGGAGCTCGTCGTCCCCGACGAGAAGCTCTCGCTCGCGATCGGCCGCAAGGGCCAGAACGTGCGCCTCGCCTGGCACCTCACCGGCTGGAAGCTCGACATCATCAGCGAGTCGAAGTTCAAGCAGATGGAAGAGGAAGCGATCGCGCAGCTCGCCCGCATCGACGGCGTGAGCGAGCAGGTCGCCCGCAACATGTACCGCATGGGCTTCCGCGCTCTCGAGGAGGTCGCCGAGGCGACCGAGCAGGAGATCGGCGGAATCCAGGGGGTCGGAGCCGAGAACGCGGCCAAGATCCGCGAGGCCGCCGAGAAGACGATGGAGACGCTCCGTCAGGAGCGCATCAACGCCGCCTCGAGCAAGACCGAGCCGCTCACGGACAAGGAGAAGCTCCTCTTCATCCGCGGCGTCGGCGAGCGCACCGTCCAGCTCCTCGAGGACGCGGGCTACCGCAGCGTCGAGGACATCATGCGCGAGGACGAGGACAAGCTCGCGATCAAGACGGGGCTCGGTATCAAGAAGGCCCGTGCGCTCAAGCAGGGCGGCGAGCACTTCCTGAGCAACGAGTGGAAGCAGATCGACGCGGCTCGCAAGGCCGCGGCGGTGAAGGCGGACGGGGCGACGGCCTAGCCGCTCCGCGGCAGGCTTCAGGCTTCAGGCTCCAGTAAAACGAAGAGACGAAGAGAAGAAACAACGGGATGCTCACGATGACGAACGACGACTCCAGCGCGAAGACCGCTCCCCGGCGGAACGAGCGCACCTGCGCGGGCTGCGGAAAGCACGCCCTCGCGGAGGAGCTCGTGCGCGTCGTCCACGACCCGAGCTCGGGCGAGATCGCAGTCGATCTCGCGGGCTCGGGCTTCGGTCGTGGCGCCCACTTCCACCCGTCTCACGACTGCTTGGCGAAGGCTCTGAAAAGCGGCTTCGCGCGTGTTTTCAAATCCAAAGTCGTCGGCGACGCGCAAGTGATCGGCGACGAAATCGTGAAGGCGGCAGACCGCCGGATCGAAGGTCTCCTCACTGGAGCTCGACGCGCGGGGCAACTCGCCGTCGGCTCGGATGTCGTCGTGGAAGCATTGAGAGAAAACCGAGCCGAGCTCGTCGTGGTGGCGTGTGACGCCGCCGCGGCGACGAGGCTCCCCGAAGTTGAGAAAGCGATCGCCTCCGGCAAGGCGCTCGCGTTCAGTGACAAGCAGCGTCTGGGCTCGCTCATGGGCCGGAATGAGGTGGCGGTGATCGCCGTCCTCCATCCCGGCGTGGCGACCGCGGCCGCCCAAACGTATCAGATGTCTGGGTCGTTCCGAGATGCCTCACGTGCGCGTGGGGAGCTCGATCAGGGGGTGGCAGCCGGCAGCGCCGCCCCCGCCGCGGGCGTCAGGAGTGAAGAAGCATGGTCGTCACCGGAGGTTCGATGAGCAAGGTTCGGGTCTACGAAGTCGCGAAACAGCTCAATCTCGACCCGAAGCAGGTCGTGACGCTGTTTCAGTCGATCGGCGTGACGGACGTGCGGAATCACATGAGCTCCGTGGAAGCCGAAGCAGTCGAACGACTGAAGCGGAACCTCGAGAAGCAGAAGACGCACGACGTGGTCGAGGAGAGGATCCGCCGTGGTGCGGGTACGGTGCTCAAGCGCCGTGCGGTGGCGAAGGCTCCGACCGAGTCCACGCCGGTTTCCGTTGCACCGGTCAGTGCGGCCCAGCCGTCGACACCGGCGCTCGATGATGTCGCCTCGCGACGTGACATCTCGCAGATCGCGATCGAGGCGCCCCCCTCCGTTCCGGCCGCCGCTCGGAGCGCTCCGTCGATGGACGTCCTCGCGAAGGACGAGAGCTCGCGGATTCTGGCGTACCGCGAGGTGCCCGAGGATCGCCGCAGCACGAACGACGTCGATGTGAAGCCGGTGCCTCCGGCGCCGCCGTCCGCACGTCCGAGCACGCGCGACGTCGAAGCCAAGGCAGTTCCGGAGGCGAAGAACTCCGAGCCCGCGATCGTCGCGCCCCCGGCCTCCGCTCCGGCGATCGTTCCGCCGGCAGCGCCGTCGGCTCCGGCCGTCCAGGCTGCGCCGCCGCCGCCGCCGTCGGTGCATGCGGTCGCTCCGGCCGTCCAGTCCGAGCCGCCGCCGCCGTCCGTGCAGGAGCCGGCGCCCGCATCCGTTGCTCCGACGTCCGTTGCTCCGGTCTCCGTTGCTCCGCCGTCGACGATCGAAGCTCCGCGCTCCGTCACGCCGCCCGCGGAGGAAGTTGCCGCCGCCGCGGCCCCGCCTGCGCGGCCGCAGCCGCCCCCCGAGCCCCCGCCGCCGCCGCCGCGCGTGACCCCGAAGACGGGTGTCGAGTACTGGGCGGGTCGCCCTGGTGTTCCAATGCCGACGCCGGTCGGTGCGCAGCGCACCGGCATCGGCGGCGGCGCAACCGGCGCGATGCCGCGTCGCGTGCAGTTCGATCCGCGCGCAGGTGCGGGTCAGCAGCGCGGCGGCATGCGTCCCGGTCAGCGTCCCGGCCCCGGCATGATGGGTCGTGGCGGTCCTGGCGGTCGTGGCCGTCCGGGCATGATGAACATCCGCAAGGGACCGGTGAACGTCTCCACCAAGGAGATGTCGGCCCACAAGAAGGTCATCCGCATCGAGGAGAGCATCACGCTCTCGGCGATGGCCGCGCAGATGAGCCTCAAGGCGACGGAGCTCCTGATGAAGCTCCTCTCCATGGGCAAGACCGGCATCCACATCAACACGACCCTCGACGCCGACGACGCGGCGATCCTCGCCAGCGAGTTCGGCTGGGAGGTCGAGAACGTCGCGACGACCGAGGAAGAGGACATCGCGCAGGCGCGCGGTGAGGTCGAGACGGCGGCCAAGGAGCACGATCCGGATCTCCTGCCGCGCCCGCCGGTCGTGACCGTCATGGGGCACGTCGACCACGGCAAGACGAGCCTCCTCGACAAGATCCGCAAGGCGAACGTCGCAGGTGGCGAGGCTGGCGGGATCACCCAGCACATCGGCGCCTACAAGGTGCAGACCCCGCAGGGCACGATCGTGTTCCTCGACACGCCGGGCCACGAGGCCTTCACCGCGATGCGCGCCCGCGGCGCGAGCGCGACGGACATCGTCGTCCTCGTCGTCGCGGCCGACGACGGTGTGATGCCCCAGACCAAGGAGGCCATCGCGCACTCCAAGGCTGCGAAGGTCCCGATCATCGTTGCGGTCAACAAGATCGACAAGCCGAGCGCCGATCCCGAGCGCGTGAAGCGCGAGCTCGTCGAGCAGGGGCTCCAGCCCGAGGAGTGGGGCGGCGACACGATCTTCACGAACGTGTCCGCGCTCAGCGGTGAAGGCATCCCGGGCCTCCTCGAGATGCTCGCCCTCCAGGCCGAGGTCCTCGACCTCAAGGCCAACCCGAAGAAGCCCGCCAGCGGCGTCGTGCTCGAGGCCCTCCTCGATCGCGGTCGTGGTCCGGTGGCGCGCATCCTCGTCCAGGAAGGCACGCTCAAGGTCGGTGACTTCGTCCTCGCAGGTCCGGGCTTCGGCAAGGTCCGCGCGATGACGAACGA
>JAFAER010000068.1 GCA_023423895.1 Pseudomonadota bacterium | reverse complement strand
CGTCGAGAACGTGCACCTCCTCACGTGCGGTCACGTCTCGGCCGAGAAGAAGCGGACGGACACGTTCGAAGGCCACAGCATCACGTCGATGCTCGCCGACTACCAGTCCCTCAACAAGGACACGCCGGAGTACCGCGGCGGAGAGGGGTTCCTTCGCATCTGGGAGTTCTCGCCTGCGAGCGACGAGCTCACGGTCCGCACGTACTCGCCGACGTCGAAGAAGTTCCGTACCGGCGCCGACAGCGAGTTCACGCTGAAGGTCGACCTGTCGGGCGCCTCCGGCACCTTCAAACCGGTCGCCGTGGTCGACCAGGCGAGCTCCACGCCGAAGGCCAAGCTCGAAGGCCTGAAGCCCGGGACCATGTACGAGTGGTACGCGACGGTCAGCGACTGCGCGCACGTCGTCTCGTCACCGCGCTACCGCTTCATGGCGACGAACTGACGATCTGACCCACGCGCTCGAACAGCCAGAACATCGACACGCCGCCGACGAGGCCCAGGATCGCGCGCTCCGCGAGCTCCGGACGCGAGAGCTTCGCGACCGCGAAGCGGAGCAGCAGCACCACGGCCACGACGACCGCGAGCTGCCCGAGCTCGATACCGACGTTGAACGCCGTCAGCGGGCCGAACCATGCCGTCTGGGGCAACCCGATCGAGCGCAAGGCGCCCGCGAAGCCGAGGCCGTGGATCAAGCCGAAGCCGAACGCCACGGCCCACGGGTGGCGGCGCGCGAGCGTCGGCGGTGCCCCCGGCGGTGCGAGCGCCTCGCGCGCGACGAGCACCACGCTCGCGGCGATGCAGGCCTCGACGGGAGGGCCCGATACGTGGACGACGTCCTTGACCGCGAGCGCGAGCGTGACCGAATGCGCGACCGTGAACCCCGTCACGGTCGCGAGGAGCCGGCGCAGGCCACGCGCCACGAAGACCAGCGCCACGACGAACGCGACGTGATCGAACCCCGTGAGCACGTGCTCCACACCGAGCTTCACCCACGCGAAAAGCGTCGCGGGGCGTTCGTCGCCGAGGACGACGCGCGGCTCCGCGCCCGAGACGACATATTCCTCGTTCGCGCCCGACAAGCGCGTGACGTCGATCACGATGGGAACGTCGGGATCCGGGATCCCGTCGATCGTCAGCTCTCCCGCGAGCCCTCCGGGTCCGCAGGTCACGATGGGCCCCTCGGCTCGGCAGCCCTCCGGGAACCGTACCTCGATCGGACGAAGCGGGCGCGACGAGGCCGTCGCCGCCACGGGCTCGGTGAAGGCGTACGAGAAACGGTTCGGCGCGACCTCGCGGAGCGCGAGGACGCCGGGCTCGAACTCGTGCGCTCGCGCGGTCCGGACGCATACGAGCAGCGTCGCGAGCACCAGCGAGATCGCGACGACGAGGCGAACGAGGCGGCTCATCGCGCTCCCACGACGTCCCAGCGCGCGCGGAGCTCGGCCACCCGTTGCGCCACCGCGGACGCCTTCTTCTCTTCGACGAGCTGACGCTTGGCGTCCTCGCGCACGGCCTCGAACGGCGGCGCTTCGGCGGGCGATCTTCCCTCGACGCGCACGAGATGCAGACCGAAGCGCGAACGTCGGAGGTGCCACTTGCCCGGCGCCTGCGCTTCGAGGCCGTTCGAGAAGCTCTCGCCGAACGACTCGGCGAGGTCGCTCAGGCTCCGTCTTCGATAGCGACGCCCACCGCTGAACACGTCACCGAGGCGGCCGGGCTCCTCCCCTTGCTCGAGCTGCTCGAGGAGCGCCTTCGCGCGCGCCTCCGCGGCGGCATCGTCGCCTCGGACGAAGACGTGGACGAAGTCGAACGCCTCGTCTTTCGACCAGCGGTCGGCGTGGGCTTGGTAATACCCCCTCACGTCGGCTTCGGAGGGCTCGGGGACCACGGACTCGGACTCGAGGACGAAGCGCATCTTTCCCGCGAGCAACTGGCGCACGCGGTCGTCACCGCGATCGAGCTTTCTCGAGAGCGCCTCGCGGAAGAGGATCTCTTCGTCGACCCACATCGAGACGGCCCTTTCTAGCTCGGACGAAGACGGAGCCCGCCCCTCTGCGCGCTCGAACGCCGACCGAACGCGCTCCTTCGTCGCGTCGTCCACGACGAGGTGCCGTGCGATGGACCCTTCGCTGCCGCCGACACGTACGCCCGTCACGGTCGGACGCCGCATCCGATCGGCGCCGAAGAAGAGAATGCCGACGAGGGCGAACTGGACGAGAGGCTCCGCGAGCGCCCTTCGAGCTAGGCTCATCGACACGACACTATAGCCCGCTCGATCCGGCGTGCGGCGGACGCCGGATCGACTCAGCCCGTCGGCTCGAGCATGTCGATGCCGTCGTCGATCGTACGGGCAATCTCGTTCGTCATGCGCCGGAGCGCCGATAGCGATCCCTCGAGCTGCCCGGTGGCCTGCACCAGCAGACGCTCGTGCTCCTCGTTCTTGTCGTCGAGCTGCTGCTGGAGCGTCGCGATCTGGAAGGCCAGGTCCTCGACGACGCCCTCCGCGCGGCGCTCCTCGGAGACGAGCGCCTCGATCTCCCAGGGCCGAGGATCCGAGCTCGGGCCGATCTCGAGGGCCGCGCCCGCAGGTGAGCTCTCCCCCGGGCCCGCGAGGACGCCCTGCAGCGCCTCGCGGCGGGCACGAAGAGCATCGAGGTGCGCGCGCTCGCGCGAGCGGTCGTGCACCAGCACGTCGATCGCATGACCGAGGTTTGCGCGGAACTCGCGGCCGACGGCCTCCAGACGATCGACCTTGGCCTGCAGATCCGACGTGAGCTTCGCCGCGCGCTCGATCCGCGGGACCATTTCGCCGGCGACGAGCGCGAGCTCCGCGGCTCGGCCGGCGATGACGGCCGACTCGCCGCCAGCTCGGCGCGCTCTCGCGATGGCGGTCTCGAGCTCTGCGAGCGCCGCCGCCCAGCGCGTGCTCATCTCGTCGGTGATCAGCTTGACGCTGGACGAGTCGAGCTGGGCGGCGAGCACCGGCGAGCTGATTCGATCGATCACCGTCTCGAGCGGCTCTCGCGGGCTGCCCGGGATGGCCGACGGCCGTGCCGCCTGGCCGCCCGACGCACCTTCCGCGCCTGGCGCGATCGAGCCGCTTCCGAACCGCCGCACGATGTCGGCGAGCGCGTCCTGGAGCGCGAATGCATCGTGCGGACGATCGCTCGGATCGCGCGCGAGGCAGCGGAGGAGCAGCGTCTCGAGGTCGGGCGGCAGCCCCCCGACCCGTTGGCTCGGCGGAATGGGCGCGCTGGTCAGTGGCTTCAAGAGAAGATCGGACTGACCGCGCCCCTCGAACGGGAGGCGGCCCGTCACCATCTCGTAGAGCACGACCGCGAGCGAGTAGATGTCGGCGCGGCCGTCGATCGGGAGCCCACCCACATACTCGGGCGCGATGTATCCCGGTGTTCCGAAGAGCTGCTCGTTCAACGTCAGGGTCGGCTCGCCCATCATCTTGGCGATGCCGAAGTCGGTGAGCTTCACGAGCTCTCCGCCGGCGCCGTCGACGCTGCGCGCTGCGCGCTGCCCCGTCTGGGGCACGAGAAGGATGTTCTCGGGCTTGAGGTCGCGATGGATGATCCCCGTCTGGTGCGTCCGCGCGAGCGCGCTCGCGACCTGCATCGCGATGCGGCACGCACGCTCCCAGGGCAGCGGGCCCTCCTGGACTTGCGTGAGCAGCGATTCGCCCTCGACGTACTCCATCACGAGGTACGCGATGCCGTCCGACTCTCCGACGTCCGAGATCTCGACGATGTTCTCGTGGTTGATCCGGTTGACCGCGCGAGCCTCGCGCAAGAAGCGCTCGCGATGCTCCGGGATGCGCGAGAGCTCCGGGCGCAGGATCTTGATCGCGCTCAGGCGACTGATCAGCTCGTGACGCGCGAGATAGACGACGGACATGCCGCCGGAGCCGAGCTTCTTCGTCAGGCGATAGCGCGCGGCCAGGGTCTTGCCGAGGAAGCGATCGCTGTTCTTCTGCAGCTCGGTGCCGTCGAAGGGACAGAACCCAGCTTCGTCCGGGAGCAGCTCCGAGCAACGCGGGCAGATCTTCGACACGACAGGGAGAGCCTATCAGCTCTTCAGACCGGGACGGGGCCGCCGAGCGCTCCGAAGAAGCGCGCCACCCAGAGGCCGACCTCGAAGACGGCGACGACGAGGATCGCGCGCTTCACGACCAAACCGACCCGGCCTTCTCCTGCTGCTCGAAAATCACCGTGAACGAGGACGGACGCGATCGACTGGAGCGCCAGGACGCCGATGAGCACGGCCATCACCGGGCCGAGCGGGTTGAACCGGAGCACGCCCTCGAGATCGCCGTGCAGGAAGGCGACCGCCGAGCGCGTCGAGCCGCAACCTGGACAGGGCGTATGGAAGATGCGCGCAAAGGCGCACGGAACTCCCTTCGCATAGAGCAGACCGCCGAACGCGACGATGCCGGCGGCCGTCAATGCGGCTCTGCGAAGCCTGATCGGAAGCGACGGCGGCGGCGCCGAAGGAAGCGTTGCGGGTGGGGAAACGTACACGGGAGGCCTGGTTTCGAGTCCGGTTTCGCGATGGCGTTTCGAATTGGCTTCCGCATCGGTCGATGCGATTCTTCCCGTCGCTAGACCCGAGGACGAACGCCGAGAAAACGCGCGAGCCCGGCTTACGACGGAGAGACCTCAATGATGATTTCGGACCCGACGAGCGCAAATGGGAATCTTCACGCCGCCGGTGGATACGGTCCTCCTGGCGGAGGCTATCCGCCGCCGGGTGGTGGAGGTTACGGCGGTCCCCCGGGCGGTGGCGGCTACGGTGGACCTCCGGGTGGTGGCGGCTACGGCGGACCGCCGGGCGGCGGCCCCCCCGGTGGTGGCGGTTTCGGCGGACCTCCGGGCGGTGGTGGCTACGGCGGACCGCCAGGCGGTGGCGGCCCCCCCGGTGGTGGCTACGGCGGACCTCCGGGCGGCGCGCCTCCGGGCGGGTTCGGTGGACCTCCGCCGCAGGGCTTCGGTCCTCCGGGCGGCTTCCCGCCTCCGGGCGGGCCCATGATGCCCGGCGCGGGCGGCGACGTGAACACCACGCTCCCGCTCGTGCTCAGCATCGTGCAGCTCGTACTCTGCTGCAACCTGCTCTTCGGCGGCATCAGCCTCATGTTCGCCATCCAGGCCGGTAACGCGAAGAAGGCGGGCGATCTCGCGACCGCGCGCTCGAAGGCGAAGACCGCGATCATCGTCGTCATCGTCGGCGCGGTGCTCGAGAGCATCGGCGTCGTGATCAACGTCATCGCGAACTCGTGATGCGTGCGCGCGCGTAGCGCGACCGAACACTCGAGCGATCGATCGAGATGGAGGGAGAGACGAACGGTCTCTCCCTCTCGTCTTTTGTGGGTCGACCCTTCGCGAGGCCCTCGCGACCTTGTCTCTCGGGCTCGAGCCCGCGGCTCACCGACCTCGCGCGCCGAGCGTGCATTCGAGCGCCTGACGCCACTCGAGGCCTTCGGCGATCGCGACGCGCGCGAAGCTTCCTCCCTTGCCGACGATCCACGACGCCACGTTGGCGGTGTCGAAGCCGCCCTCGGGCTGCGCGACGCGAACGCTGACGCTCGGTCCCCGCACCTCGAAGCCTTCGAGACAGACGCGCTTCGGCGTCCAGCGCACGCGGACGATCATCGGCGACTCGTCGACGCGCAGCTCCGGCGTCGACACACGGATCCACGGCGCGATGAGCTGCAGGGTCGCGCGCCATCCGCCTGGCTCGGCCTTGCACGCAGCGCTGTCGGCCGGCTCGAGCTCGGACCACGGCGCGAGCGCGGACGGCGGCGTCGCCGGCACGATGGCGTACGCGGGGTCGAGCGCCGACGCCGGCTCGCTGCCGCTCGGCGTGCGGAGGATCGCGAGCTCGCCTTTCGGTCCGACGGCGAGCGCGTCGGGGTTCGCGGGGTAGTACGTCTCGTTCGCGGCGGGAGTGACGTCGAAGAGGTCGGCGACGCCGCTCGGACCGACCTTGAAGACGTGGCCGACGCCGCTCGAGTCGACCTCGAGGAACGCTGCTTCGTCGAGAGCCGTCGCTCCGCCTCCCGAGAGCATCACCCCCGAGACGACGCTGGTGCTGTTCTGCGGGGATCGAATCGCAGCGCGGATGCGCTCGCCGCGGAAGATCGTGAGCAGACCGCGATCGAGATTGTGCAGGGCGACGTCCGAGAGCGCGCCGGGGTCCGCGGGCGTGAGGGCCACGAACGTGCCCGTCTCGGTGAAGTCTTCGGAGAGGATCTCTTCGACGGACATGCCTGCACGCCGTCCGGCCGCGACGACCTCGCTCATCGGAATGCCGGTGTGGATCACCCGCCCGAGCGGATCGAACGGCGCGACGTAGGCAACGCCCCGACGAAGCGCGAGCGCGTTCTTGTTCGGCCCGGTGACGGAGATCACGTCGGTGTCGCGCATCGTCCCGAAGCCGGAGAGCAAGCCACGAAGCGCCGGCATCACATCGCCGTCGCCGCCGGGAGGATCGTGGATCGGGCTCACGATGCCGCGCGCGAGCACGTTCCTGACGAACGACCAGTCGTTTCTCTCGTTCGCGACGGCGAGCCGCGAAGCGCCGAGGCCGAGGTCGTCGGGCGAGTCGGTCGTTCGCGGAACGACCTTCGATAGGACGGCTCCCTGCGGTCGGCACGCGAGCTCCACGCCTCGAACGCGCCTCAGCTCGGGCGCGGCCGGAGCGACCTGCGTCGGCAGCTCGACGTTGGCCGGCCGGAGCGACCAGCCGACGCGGTAATACGCGCCGAGGTCACAGCCGGCCGACGAGCAGCTCACGAGCTCGAGCGCTTCCGCGCCCGACGGCGGCGTGGCGATCTCGGTCCACGATGCGCCGTGATCGTTCGACTGATAGAGCCGGCCGTCGTCCGAGCGACCAACCCCGAGCGCCCCGGAGAAGACGACGTCGAACGAGTACGGCGAATGCGTGAGCCTTCCCTCCTCCGAGATCTCGATGCTCTCGCCGTGGCGCTGCCAGCCGCGGAGCGTGCCTCCACCGGCGAACGACCAGCTCGTGTCGACGATCCCGCCGCCCGGAGCGGTGCTTCGCTTGAAGACGCCGTACGCGGTCCGGCCGTACCTGCTCGGGTACTTCCCGTACCCGACCGACGGACGACCGATGACCTCGCGGGCTTCTTCTGCGACGGCGCGGAACGTCTGTGAATCGGGATCGTAGACGCCCACGTTCGGCTCCACGACGAGCGCGACGACATGCCCGTCCTGTCGCGGGATCCAGCGCGCGACGTTCACGTCGGGCGATGATGAGCCGGCGCCGGCGTCGGCAGAGAGCGCAGAGACGTCGCGTTCCTGCCAGGTCCCGTTCGGCATGCGCACGCAGACCATGGGCGCGTCGGCGGGGCTCGGCGGGACCCCCTGGCACGATCCCGTGTACGCGAGCCCGCCGTCGTCCCCGCCGAAGAACTGTCCGCCGGCCGGGAACGTCTGCTCGAGCGTAGGTGCTTCGGCCGAGAGCGTGCGCGAGACCACGAACGCGTTCCCGCTGCTCTGCGAGACGCACGCGAACAGCACGTCCCCAGCAGCCGGCACCGCATGGCAGCGCGCGTCCGGAGGCAGTCGCCCGGCGAGGACCGAGATCACGTCCCCCGTACGGACGTCGACACGAACGACGTCGCCGGACTCGAGCACGATCGCCGTTCCGTCGTCGAGGGCGGCGCCGCCGTGGAACGCTGCGCGGAGCGGCGGATCCATCGACCGCCAGCGCGGGTCTCTCGGACGCAGCTCGGCGGTCGGATCGGGCGGCACCTTGTCGAACCACGACAGATGGCCGTCGACCTCGAGCCGCGAGGCGCCGCCGTTCGACTCGACGAGCCACAGCTCGCCGGCGACGATGGTGACCTTGTTCGGAGAGCTCTTCACCTGGGCCGTGACGTCGGACCAGTGAGCGCCTGCGTCGGTGCTCGTGAAGACGGCTCCCTGATCGCTGAACGCGAGGGCGCGACCCTCGTCGAGCGCCTGAACGTCGGCGACCCCCAGCGGGCCGATCGGTGCGCGCTCGCCGCCGGGGAGCGCAATCCCCCAGCGCTCGCCGTTGTGTGTGCGGACCAGGAGCGACTTGGGCGCGAAGGAGACCGATTCGATCGCGTCCAGCACGCGCGTGACGGGAACGAGCTTCGTGTCGAACGCGTCGGATCGGTAGAGCGTGTTCGACGTCCAGAAGAGAAAGCCCCCGCCGAAGCGAGCGGGGATCCGCGACGCCCCGAGGATCATGTCCGGCGGCGCATCCGAAGCGACGCGCGGCTCTCCCTGTCCGACGACGATGCGACGTTTGTCGATGACGAGCCCGTGGACGCCGGGAGCACCGAGCGGAAGCGCGATCGCGCCAGCCCGGGAAGGCGTCGGATCGGCGACGATGTATTGCGGCAGACCGAAGGACGTCGATGGCGAAACAGGCGGCTCGAGCTCGACTTGCGGTCCGACTGGAGCCCTGCGCTCCTCGTGGACGCACGCGGCCAGCAGCAAACACGCGAGCGCGGATCGGCCGACGTACGCCGCCGCTCCACGCGACGGCAGAAAGCCCTTGCTGACGCGACCGCGCATACGAGCCCTACGCCTCCATCCACCCATCCGAGACTCCGACCCGGGTCATACCGGATCCTTGGCTCGCGAGGAGTCGGCGTCACGAGGTACTTCGGCCGCCATTCCGAGGACCGTCAGGTAGGCCGCCCGCACGTCGCGTGTCACGGCACGATAACGCTCGAGGAGCGCCTCCGCTGCCGTCCCGGACGGCCGGTTCGCGCCGTCCCGGAATCCCATGCGGCGTGCGAGCGCGGGCAGGCCGGGGGCGCCCTCCTCGATGAGGCTCGCGCTCGTACCGTGCACCACCCGTAGGGCCTGCTCGAGCCGGCGAAGCATCGCGTAGCCCTCGCGCAGCACTGCGGCGACGGACGCGTCGAGGTAGCCGCACGTCTCCAGCGCCGCGATCGCCGTCTCGGTGTCCGGCGTCCTCACCCTCGGGTCGGCCCCGTACTTCATCTGGAGCCACTGGACCGCGAACTCGACGTCGACGATCCCGCCTCGACCGAGCTTGACGTCGTAGCGGCGCGGCCCCTCCTTCGCGAGTTCGCGCTCCATGCGCATCCGGAGATGATGCATCGCCTTCGGCTCCGGCGCGCCGCGCTCGTAGGCAACGCGCGAGGCGAGGGCGGTCACGCGCCGACCGAGCTCGATGTCCCCCGCGCAGGCACGGGCTCTGATGAGCGCCTGTCGCTCCCAGTCCGCTGCCTGCGCAAGCCTCTCGTCGGACGCATCGGTGGCATCCGCGCCCTCGCGCGTGAGCCCGTGATAGCGCGCGAACGAGTCGAGGCTCACGACGAGAACGCCATGACTGCCCGACGGCCGCAGGCGCGTGTCGAGCTCGTACCCCGGACCGGCGCCATGCGGAGTGCTGACGAGCGACAGCACGCGCTGCGCGGCGCGCACGTACCTCTCGGCGAGCTCGTCTTCGCGGTCCATGGCGTCGGCGTCGTAGACGAAGAAGATGTCGAGGTCGGAGCCGTAGCCGATCTCGCGGCCGCCGAGCTTCCCCATGGCGATGACCGCGAGGCCGCCTTCGAGCCTCCGCTCTTCGAGCGCGTGCCGCGTGGCGTGCTCGAGCGTCGCGTCGGCGAGCGCGCTGAGGGCCATCGTCGCCTCGCGCGTCTTGAGCTCGCCGGCGAGCTCGGCGAGACCGATCTCCATGGTGACGCGCGCCTTGGCGTGGCGCAGCCCGCCCACCAACGCATCCTGCGGGTCGACGTTCTCGTCCGCGAGCCGTTCGGGCGACATCTCCGCAGCGACCTCGGCATCGACCTCACGTCGCGCCGAGTCCGGCGTCGGAGCTCCTCTGGTGAAGAGGACGCTGTCGACGAGCTCGGGCCGGAAGACGAGCGCCTCTCCGAGGAACGCGCTCGCGCCGAAGAGACCGACGAGACGTCGAACCACGTGGAGGTCCTCGGCCATCGCGCGCGCGTAGACGCTCGGTGTCGCGAGCCGGGAGAAGAACGACACGAGCAGCCGCGCAGCCTGCTCCGGGTCGGCGGCATCGGAGAGCGCCTCCAGGAGCGTCACCGCGAGCTCCGGGTACTTGTCGCGCGTGCTCGTGCCGAGCGGAAAGTCCGGGCGGCGGGCGAGCGCGAGGAGGTGCCGCGCGAGATCGGCAGAGGTGCTGGTCGCGAAGTCGACGCCGCCGGCGCCTTCGGCGAGGGCCGTCAGCACGATCACTTCTTCGGCCGAGTCGATGGCGGTCAGCAGCGGCTCGAAGCGCTCGCCGCCGCGCTGCGAGCCGGGCACGTCCTTGACCAGAGAAGCGAGGCGGGCCGCGACGCGCCGCCGGGTCTTCTCGACCTCTCGCTCGAGCTCGAGCCCGGTTGCATGGCCGACGGACCGCGCAATCGTCTCCAGCATTTCGCCGCGCGGGAGCTGGTGGGTCTGGATGCCGGTCGCGAACTGCACGCGATGCTCGAGCCGGCGGAGCATGAGGTACGCGGACTCGACTTCACGGCTCTCGCGATCCGTGACGAGCCCCCGCGACCGGAGCCGCCGCAAAGCCTCGAGAGTGTTCGTGTCTCGCAGGCTCGGCTCTCGACCACCCCAGACGAGCTGCAGCGACTGGACGAAGAACTCGGCCTCGCGGATGCCGCCCGGACCGAGCTTGAGATCGCGATCCGGCTCGTCGGACAGCTCGGCGCGTGCGCGCTGGACGAGCTGGGCCATGTCGCTGGCGATGCGCGGGTCGATCGCCTTACGCCACACGAACGGCGCAAGCGCCTCGATCACGCGCGCGCCGAACCCCGGATGTCCGGCGACTGGACGGGCACGGACGAGCGCCGCGCGCTCCCATGTCCGCCCCCAGGTCTCGTAATACCGCTCGGCCGCGGCGAGGGCGTTCACGAGCGGGCCACGCGAGCCTTCCGGTCGGAGCCGAAGGTCGACGCGCCAGCAGATGCCGTCGTCGGTCGCGTCATCGAGCGTCGCGGTGAAGCGCTGCGTGATGCGGGTGAAGTGCTCGTGCAGCGTCTGCTCGGTGACGACCCCGTCCTTGATCACCTCACCGTCGTCGGTCTCGTAGAACGGCAACAGATCGACGTCGCTTCCGCAGTTCAGCTCCCGCCCACCGAGCTTGCCCATGCCGAGGATCGTGAAGCCGCAGCGCTCCCCCGTCGCCATCATGGGCACGCCGAAGCGCTCCTCGGCCCATCGCTGCGCCTCGGCGAGCGCGACCTCGATGCAGGCCTGCGCGAGATCGGAGAGCTCGCGTGCCGTGACGTCGACGTCGCCCGCCTCGCGCGATCGCAGCTCGCGTGCAGCGACCCGCAGGCGCTCGCGCTGCGCGAAGAGGCGGAGCCCGCGGCGCACGGCGTGGTCGTCGGTCAGGTCGGGAACGAGCGCCGACGCAAGCCGCCGGTACGTCCGGAGATCGCGCGCGATGCGCAGTCTCCCTCTGCCGATCGTGAGGATGTCTTCGGGTCGGAGGACGATCTGCGCCCGCAGCCCCGGGTACGCCGTCATGAGCGACGCCGCGAGGTCGAGCATCGCGTCGTCGAACGAGAGGCCACGTGCGCGCGCCGCTTCGGCCCAGGCGGCACCGGCCCCCGGACCACCGTCGCTCAGGCTGAGGCTGGACGTACGCTTCATGGAAAGAGGACCTCGATCGTAGCTCAGAGCGCTGGCGCAGCAGGCGGCGAGAACGGCGGACGCGCGTCTTCGAGCACGTCGCCCGTGTCCGCGTCGACGACCCAGCGGAAGAAGAAGTACTGCGGAGGCTCGCCGTCGGTCGCGTCGTCGTCCCGCAACTCGGCCGGCACCGGCTTCGCGATCTCGACGAAGTAGGCGAGCCGGTAGGTGAGCCAGGCCAGCTGCGGACCCGTCGAGATGTGGACGACGAGCTGCATGCGGGTCGCATCCGATGCCTGCACCTCGCCGAGCGGGATGCGGCGCAGCTCGCGCGGGTCGCGAAGGACGGCCCGGTCCGAATCATCGGGCTCGAGCGCGAACACCTTCCTGCCCAGGAGCTTCGCGACGACCCGCGGATCGTCCTGCGGGAGGAGCGGATGTTTCGTATCGATCGACAGAGGAGGATGGATCCGCGAGAGGTTCACGAACGAGCTGACCTCGCCGTCGTCGTCGACGAACACTTCGAGGTCGGCGCGGTTACCGATCTCGTCGAAGCCCTCGTAGCCCCTGGGTGGGAACGAAGCGTCGAAGCGCACGGCCCACCTCGCGCGTGGCAGGGCGTGATCGTGCGGCTCCACGCTCCGGACGTGCTCGGCCAGCCCCGGGAGAACGTGTCGTGGCAGGCCAAGCAGATCGGCGTTGTGCTTGACGAACTCGCGGGCGAAGCGCGGGGCGTCGGCATCGGAGATCGGCGAGCTCGAGCTCCTGCCTCGCTCCGCCGCGCCGCGCCGCGCTCTCCTCAAGAAGCCGGCGAATGGATCCACGACCGTGATGCTCCGCACGAGCGCTTCCTCGTTCACCGACCACTCGGAGCCCGGCGGAGCGGGGTTCCGCTCGCGCAGCCGCTCGACGAGCGCCAGACGCTTCGGCGTCGTCATCGCGTGGAAGATCTGCATGTGCCGGGGGCGCGGCGCAGGGCGCGCGGTCGACACAGGCGCCGCTCCGCCCGATCCCCCACACGATGCGGCGGCCACGGCGAGCAGGAGCGCGCAGAGCCGGGCGAAGCGGCTCAGACGCTCGGGCCCCACAGCCTGAACATCATGATGACGGTCCAGTCGAAGAGCACGTGCGAGAACATACCGGGCAAGAGGCGTTCGAACGCCCTCGCCATGCCGCCCCAGACGAGGCCACACCCGAGCGCGGCCACGACGATGACGGGGTTCGCGCCGGCGACCGGATCGCGAAGCGCCCAGATGGTCGGGGCATGCGCGACCGAGTACAAGACGGCGGCCCACACCCATGCGCGCCGCGAGCCGATCATCTCCTCGAGGAGCGAGATGACCAGGCCTCGCCAGACGATCTCCTCGGCGATCGCCATCACGATGATCGCGATCACCACCGTGCCGACGTGCTTGCGGAGGATCTGCGGGTCGCCGAGCTGGAGATAGAGCCGCGCGAGCCAGCTTGCGCGGATCGAGTCGGGCGGGGCGACGACCTTCATGAACGTGTACGACGCGCCGAAGAGCACGGCCGCCGCTGCGAAGCCGCGGCTGAAGTCGCCGCTCTTCACCGAGATCCAGTGCTTGAGCACGCCGTCGTCCTTCGCCCGCAAGAGCCCGACGATCGCGAGCAGGACCGTCGGCGCGGCCATGATGAGGTAGAACGACGTCGTGCCCGCCCGCGACAGGTCGAACGCGAAGAAAGAGGCGACGGCCAGCGTCAGGACTATCCCGGCGAGATATGCGACGTTCCGCACGGCGCGACGCTTCTAACACGGCGCGCCGTTCTCGTCCCGACTCCCGAGGAGACGGGCGCCCACGACCACGGCGGCCGCGGCGCGCCACGCCTGGGGTCGTTTCAGAACGGCGGCGCTTCTCGCGCGGCCGGCGAGGTCGGGTCCGGCGAGGTCGGCCGCCGACGAAGACGCTCGACGATCTGGCCCTTCAGCGCGACGAGGTGCCCACGATGCGCCCACACGAGTAGCGCCACGACCGCGAGCCATACGCCATGCAGGCCGGCGATGAACGTGCTCGTCACGTAGACGACGCGCGGCACGAACGGACGCTCGCTCGAGACGAGCTGACGGCTCGCCTGCACGTAACGCTCCGACTTCGGAAACGAGAGCGACACGGGCGTGATGTCCGTCTTCGGATCGCCGGAGTACGTCGGACGCGATGCACCAGGCGCCTCGGGACGCGGGAGGTCGGGGCTCACGACGAACATCTCGTGCTCGGGCTCCGCGGTCGCATCGGAGGACAAGGCAGTCCGTCCGCCGAGGAGCGTGACGACCGTGAGGACCCCTGACGCGATCAAGAGCCTGGACCCTCGCACGAACCGCGTGGCGAGGAAGATCCCCCCGGCGAGGAACAGCCCCGCCGTGACGATCACGAAGCCTTCCTTCGAGACGAACCAGAGGCCCGCGGTGCAGACGCTCGCGAGCGCGCGCGTCCTCCGGGTCCGGAAGCCGAAGCAGGCGAGCGCGACACCGAGCGCAACCGCGATGAGGTCGCCACGCGAGAACGCCCAGCGCACCCGGTCGCCGCCGATGACCGCGAGCGGATGGACGAACTCCGGGAGGCCGATCGTCGTCTCCGCCGCGCTCGTCGCGATGGGGTACGTCGTGGGCGGGACGGCCACTGCGCCGGCGATCGGCCAAAGCGTCGCCTCCGCGAGCGACTGCACGCGGAGCTGGTGCGTTCCGGCACGGACCGGGACGAGCACGTCGCGGGCGCCTGCCACCGTGTGGAGGATGCGCTGCGCGTCCTGATCGGTCGAGAGGTACATCGCCTTCCCTGCAGGGCTCACCATCAAGTGATCGAGCCCGTTGTTGTCGTAGGCGATCATCTCGTCGCTGATCAGCTCGCCGCGCCCGGTGATCGCGACGAAGCGGCGATGCTTGCGCGCGACCGCAGCAAGGACGTCGCCGCGCACGAGCGACCGCGCGTCGACCTCGAGCGCCTGGCCCTTCTGGACGAGGTACACGCGGGCGCCCGGGAACTGCGGAGGAATGGGCGACTGCGAGGTCTCGACGAGCTTCGGCTCACCGCCCGCGTCCAACCGATGTTCGGGATCGGCCTCGACGAGCCACCACTCGTATGCGGAGCGGGCGTCAGGGGTGAAGGTCTTCACGCCACCCGACGACGAAGCTGTGAGCGTCCCCGCGATCGTGATCTCGGCCTCGTGTCCGACGGTCGGCAGGAGGAGCTCGCCGCCTTCGACGCTCCACCCCGTCGAGCCCTGGACGTCGCCGACGTTTTCGCCGTACCTGAGCGGCAGGCGCACCGTGCCGAGATCGCCGCTCTGCGATGCCGTCAGCTTGTACGTGAAGCTGGTCTCGCGTCCGAAGCGGAGCGCCCGTGCGAGCCGGAAGACGGGCGGCGTCTTCGGCTTCGTCTCGGTCCCTTCGGTCATCGGATCGAAGTGCAGCACGGCCCCGATGACGCCGCTGAGGCGCTCACCCTCGACGAGGCGTCCGGTCGCGAGGTGCGCGTCCACCGAGACGATCGGCCCAGGGATCGAGAGCATCTGATCGGCCCCGACGGCGACACGACCGCGGATGGTGAAGGCGCGAGCAGAGGTGAACACGTGGTAGTGGTCGCCGTCGAACCCGACCGACGCCGGCGCTCCGTCGATGGTGACGTCGTCGAGGCGGACCTGGCCGGGTGGGCCGAAAAGCGGGAGCTTGATCTGTTCGTTCGCGCGAACACCGCCCCGGAGCTCGAACGTCATCCCCGCGCTGACCGACCCGCGCAGGACGAGCGACGAGAGGAGAAAGCAGTCTTCGGTGCACGGCGGTGGCGGCGCGGGCGGCTCCGAAGCGGGTGCCTCCGGTGCCCCCGGATAGAGGACACCGATCGGCTGCGCACGCATCTGAGCGCTCGCTTCGGGTGGGCAAATCGCGACCGCGAGCGCCGAAAAGAGCGGGAAAAGGGCGTGCGCGAGCGCGAGCCGCCCGCGCCCGCGTTTGCGGGGTGCCTGCATGGTGATCCAACTCGTGAAGCGGCGTGTGACCCACGCGCGCGGATCGACGAGCCGTCCCGGCTACGCGCGGATCGCGCAGCCTCGGACGAGCTCCTCGGATCGGACCGTGGGCCTTCGCAATAGTTCCCGGCATCGCCTCGTCTCGGAGGCGGCACGTCAGCGGCGCCGGTGCGTCCGAGACGCGCCTGCCGCCCCGCCGCAGCTTCATGAAGTGCTCCCGGCAGTCGTGAGAGGCTGAAAAGACTCAGCGGTACTGGCACCAGGCCGGAGAGCGCGCTAGCACTGGCTCCGCTTGAACTTCGGAAGCGACCAACGGGTACGAGACGCGTTCCGGGCGACCCTCCAAAGCGAGGCGTCGAGCGCGAGCATTCTTGGAACGCAGGAGATCGACGCGGCCGACGTCCTCGAGGTGACCGACCTCGCGAACGCGATCGCTCGCGCCGAGGAGGTCATCCGGGCGCGGAGCAGCCGCGTGCTGGTCCCCACCCCCGATTCGTCCCCCAGGCAGGAGGACATCTTCGACAAGCTCGTGGCCGCCACGCCTGACGGCGAGCGCGCACCTGTCGAGGACACGAATGCGACCGACGATACGGTCGGTCCTGCCGTCCATGTCCCGTACCGCCCGACGCCGCTGCCGCCGCGCACGTCGAACATTCCGCTTCCGCCAGGGGTCCTCCGGCCGGCGACGCTCCTCCGTGCTCCGGACGACGTGCTCGCCACCCCGATCCCGGCAGCGCCGAACACGCCGCGCAGCAGCGCTGCCGCAGCCCGCCTTCCGCTCCCGGCGCACGCGCCGAGCGCGCTCGCGGCGGACGAGGAAGCCCGTGCGCCGGTCAGCCCCGTCGTCAGCCCCGTCGCGCCCAGCGCGACGGCGACGATCCCGCCGGCCGCGCGGACCGCGCCGATCCTCATCCTCGACGAGGATGCGTTCTACCACCCGGCAGGGCGCATCCGGACGCTCGCCGACGTCACGCTCGACGGCTACCGGCCCGAGCCCACGCTGATGCTGCGCCTTCGGGCGCGACGCCAGTCGCTCACCTGGACGGTGGCTGCGGTCATCGCGGTGCTCGCGCTGTTCGCGATCTTCACCGTGGCGGTCGGGTTCGGGCGCGCAAGCGTCGAGGCGCCTCCGGTCCACACGACGGCGGGCGAGATGCCGGCCAAAGCTCCGGCCCTGGCGGAGCCGGCGTCGCAGGTCGAGAGACCGGTCAAGACCGTGGAGGCCGCCGAGCCCGCGGCCAGGCCGGTCAACACCGCAACGGGCCATGGTCCGGCGTCCGACGTCCCGGTTTTCGACGTGAACAGCCTGAAGAACGCGCCTCCCGCGCGTCGCTAGAGACCGGCGGGTCGAGCCCGGGCCGTCGAGCGGGGCTGGGACTTTGGATGTCAGGTCGCGTTTGACGCCTGCCCCATTGGGGGGTATGCCAACGGTCGCGAGCTCAGGTGGGTGCCCTCTTTCCCTCGCTTCCCATGCGTACATGGGGTCGCGAGCGCTCGAGGCGTTCGAGTCCGGGTGAGTCTGGCGGGCCGCCGCTCGGTGTTCGCAGGGAATACAACTCAGTGCCGCATGCTGCGGAGGCGCGGGAGGAAGCGCGCAAGAAGCGTCGCTCCTCTGCCCCCGAGCTCGGTCAGGCACCACATCAAGAGATCACGAACATGACGTTCACGGAAGCCGCAGCGGAAGTGCTGCGCATCGCCGGCAAGCCCCTCCACTACAAGGAGATCACGGAGCTCGCCATCGAGAAGAACCTTCTGTCACACGTGGGCAAGAGCCCCGAGGTGACGATGGGCGCCCGCCTCGCGGCGCTGCTGAAGAAGGAGGACAAGGAAAATCCGATCGTCCGCGTCAAGCCGGGCGTCTTCGCGCTCCGCGAGTGGGACGGCAAGAAGAAGAAGAAGGGCGCCGTCGCCGAGGAAGTCGCGCTCGAGGAAGAGAACGGCGGAGCCGACGTCGAGGTCAACGCCCTGGAGCTGGAGGCCGCGGCGCGTGGCCCGGCGGCGGACCTCGTCGAAGAAGAAGAAGAGGACGAAGAGCCGATCGAAGTGTCGGGCGAAGACGCGCTCCGCGCGGACCTCGCCGCCAGCGGCGCCGAGATGTTCGACGACGAGGACGACGACGATCAGCCCATCCTGTCGTCGCCCAGCAGCACGAGCGAGCTGTCCCGTGGTCCGGAGACGCGCGGCGGGGTTCCCGGCGAGGAAGGCGGCCGCCGCCGCCGCCGCCGTCGTCGTCGCCGTGGTGGTCGCGATGGCGCCGACGACCGCGCGTCGGGACCGCGCGTCGAGGTGATCAACCCGACCGCGATCGTGTCCGTCGACAACGACTCGTCGATCGACACGTCGCGCGATCCGCTCGCGCCCGCGCCGCGTCCGATGATCCGCGACCGCCACCAGATCATGGCGGGCGGAGCTCCGACCGGCATCGAGATCCCGCCGGGCGAGCAAGAGGAGCTGTCGGGCCGTGAGCTCGCCGACGCGACGGTGATGATCCTCTCCGGCTTCGACCGGACGCAGGGCCCCGTCCAGGTGCGCGCCGTCGTCGACGCGCTCATGCGTCGCGGCCGCCTCGCCGGCGACACGATGATGGCGTCCGCGCAGCTCACCGCTTCGCTCCGCGCCGACAACCTGCGCCGCCAGGCGAGCGGTCAGCGTCCGCGCTTCCGCTTTGCTCAGGGGCCGCGCGTCGCGCTCACGGACTGGGCGCTGTCGTCCGACCTCGTTCGTCTCGAGCTCGACGCCATCAACGCCATCGAGCGTTATCGCGAGGCAGCTCGCCGGACGATGCTCCGCAAGCTGCAGGAGCTCCCGGGTCACGCGCTCATCGAGCTCGTGCTGCTCGGCCTCGAGCGCGTGGGCATGACGAACATCCGCACGGTGCGTCGCGCCGGTGCGCCGGGTGGCGAGGCGCACTTCGCCGCGGTCCACCGCACGGGCACCGACGAGATCCGCACGGCCGTCGTCGTCCGCAAGGACGGACGCGAGATCGGTCGCGAGCGCGTGAGCGATCTCCGCGGCGCGCTCCACCACTACGGCCCCGCCTCGGCTGGCTGGCTCATCACGACCGGGCAGGTGCTCAGCGGAGCTCGCGAAGAAGCGGGCGCTCCGGCTGCGCCGATCGCGCTCTTCGACGGCATCTCGCTCTGCCGCCTGCTCGAGGAGAACGACGTGGGCGTCGTCCGCACGCGCTTCACGACGGCGATCCCGGATCTGGAGCTGTACGAGACTCTCCGCGGGGGCTGACGTGAACGGCGCTCGGCTCCGGGTCATCGCGTCGCTCGTCTGGCTCGCCGTGCTCGCCACGCCCGTGGTGAGCAGCGGCGCTCCAGCCGCCAAGACCACGCAGAACCCGGAGCCAGCGCTCCCGCCAGCACCGGTCGCCCTCAAGGTGGCGCCCGGTAGCAACGGAGCGCCCTGGCGCCTGACGATCGAGAATACGGGCGAAGGTCCGATCCGCATCCCCGCCGATCCGCGTCTGCTCGTGTTGGAGCTGACGCCGGCCGCGCCGGCCGAGCCTGAAGCCACGAACGGGAGCAACGCCAAGAAGGCCGCAACGAAGAAGCCCGTGCCGGCGCCGCGTTGCATCCTTCCGGACGATGCGCGGCCGTCGACCGACGAAGGACGCGAGCTGGTCGTACCGCCGAAGCGCTCGTGGTCGACGACGTTCGATCCGCTCTTCTACTGCTTCGGCGAACGCGAACGTTCGGCGCTCGTGGCCGGAACCACGGTGAAGGCGCGCTTCGGTTGGCCCCCGCCCGCGCCGCGTCCGGGTGCGAAGGCAGCAGCCCTCACGCCGCCGCTAGCCGTGACGCCGGTCGGAGCATCGGTTGGCAAGGTCGCGCCCGCCAAGATCATCGAGGCCGATCCGTTCACGCTCACCGAGTCGGTCGCGGTCGAGAAGTCGACGTCGACGGACGCTGACGCCTCCGCTTCGCCGTCCTCCGGCACGGTCACGCTCAGCGTCCCGACGACGATGGACGCGGCGCGTGGCAACGAGCTCGCGACCACGGTGACGCTCACGAACGGTACCGACCGTGCGCTGACGCTCCTCTATCGACCCGAGATGCTGCAGTTCACCGTGAGCGGCCCCGCAGGAAACGTGAGCTGCGGCCAGCCGAAGACGGTGGCTTCTCCCATACGGGAGCTGTTCGTGACGATCCCCGTGAATGGAAAGACGTCGACGACCGTCCTCCTCACGACCACCTGCCCTGCGGGCACGTTCGACGAGCCCGGCCTCTACCGCGTCGCCCCGAAGCTCGACACGACGAACGCCTCCGGACGTTCGCTCGGCCTCAAGACGTGGGAGGGCGTGGCGGTCGGCAAGGCGCCGCTTCTCCTTCGCGTCCGCTCCCCGCGCACGCCCGCGCTCCCTCCGCGACCAACGCTCGACTGATGCAGCACGAAGAGCTTCCGTTCGTCGCGACAGGGGAAGACGAGGTCGAGCTCACGAACATCGATCTCGGGGTCGCCCGAGCGCTGTGGGAAGGCGTACCGACCGCACGTCTCCTCGCCCGGATCCGGTTGCATCGCGACGAGCGGGATCTCATCGATCTCGACCAGCGCGCGAGCGGCATCGACTTCGACGACGCCTCCTGGGATCTCATCCTCGCCCGACTGCTCGCGTCCGCGCCGACGTCGCTCGAGCGCCTCAAACACGCGGTCGCGCGCCACGCGCGCGCGGCATCGGACGAGGGGCCGCTCGCGGCCGGCGACACCACCATCGCATCGCTCGTCCACGCACACCTGTCGGGCTCGGACGTCGATGCGTCCCCCGCGGAAGGCGCGAACGAAGCTGTGCCGGTCGAAGACGCGGTGCGGACCGCGTGCGGACGCTTCGACGAGCGGCTCGGCACCACGACCGGAGACCGTCGCGGAGTCTACTTCGAGGCTTGCCTCGAGCTCGCGAAACGCGGCGCCTCGTCCGCCTGGCCGCTCGATGCGCTTCGCTCCGCGCTCGGCGCCATCGCCGCCGTCCAGGACGCCGCCATCCACGACAGCGGCGGCTATCCGAAGCTCGACGCCTTACCGGCGATCCTCACCGCTTCGAGCGCGGCGCTCTATCCGTGGAACGATCAAGGTGAGGTCGCGATCCGCGAGCGGCGGGCGTGCCTGCTCGATCGAGCGAAGATCGAGCGCGTTCTCTTCGTCCCCGAGCGCGACCTCGCCGCCGCCTGCGCGCGTGCAGCGACGCGGTATCCAGGCCTCCCGATCGCGAAGATCGCGGCGGACGTTTCGACGTGCCTGACGAAACACGGCGCGCTCCTCCTCGTCGCCACGCGCGAGCCGAGGTCCCAGCGCGAAGCGCCGCGCCTGCCGCCGGCCTCGTGGGCGCCCGTCGATCTCGATGCCACGCAGACGGCGCTGACGCTGGCATCCGCGCTCGAACGCGGTTCGATCACGGCGCCGCGCGCGCGCTCGATCCTCGTCCGCGGCGGCGATCTCGCGCTCGACGCGATCGGCAAGGAGATGCTCAACGTCGCGGCTCACCCCTTTGCGAGCGCCGTTTTCGCAGAGCTGCTCGCGCCGTTCGCGCGCGAACGCGACGTCGTTCGACTCGTCACGTACTTCGCGATCGCGCCCGATCCACGCGTAGCTGCGCACGCATTGAGCTTGTGCAACGCGCGTGAGGTCGTCTCTACGGTGCTCGCGGCGTGGCTCGAGACGATGCTCCCGGCCGACGGAGCCATTGCCGAGCCAGGGAGCGATCCGGAGACGTCTGCGAGCGCGCGGGTCTCCTCGTGCATCGAGGCGCTTCGTCCCTACCCTGCCCTCTACGACATCGTGGAGCCGCTCCTCACGCGACTCAGCGGACTGCCTCCCGAGACCTGACCGAGCTCACAGGCCGAAGCCCAGGCCGACGCCGACCGAGACAAAGAGCCTCCCGTCGAGGATCATCGGCTCGCCGAACACCTCGAGGTGGTTCACGAGCGCCGCGGGCAAGATGGCGACGAACGCGAGCGCGTTGTCGGAGGTGTCCGGGTCGTCGAGGATGTCCTGCGAGTAACCGCCGTACGTCGCCGAGAGCGCGACCCGTGCGCCGGCCGCGAGCCCGCCACGACTCGGATCACGCAGCGGCTCTCGGCCGATGAACGGCGTCATTGCGACGTCGAAACGCTGATGCGGGACCGTGAAGCTGGGGCTCTCGTTGCGGACGATGCCCCAGCGGAATGTCGGACCTCCCGAGAGCGTCGCCGGGCAATGAGGCCTCGCCCCAGCAGGAGCCCGCGCCGCGTCGTCACCGCAGCCGACCTGCGGATGCGGCGTGTACCAGCGCACGAAGACGCTCGCCCCGAACGAGACGAACCTTCGCTGGCCGCTCGGGTCGGGCTCGCCGAGGTGCTGACTGCCCACCGATAGTCCGAAGCTGCCGTGGAAGCTGCGCGAACCTCCGGCGAGCGCAGCGACCGTCGAGAACGTCACCGGCCAAGGCGTACGAGGCGCGCGCTTCTTCGGCTCGAACCATGGGGTCGGGCTCGCAGGAGCAGGCTCCGTTTCGGGATCCGTCTCCGGCTCGCGCTCGGCCGGTCGCGGTGCCGACGGCACGAGTTGGCTCTCGGCCGCGAAGCCCGACCCGATGACGAAGGCGACGGCAAACGCAGGCGACAACACGGCGAGCTTACGCCGGAGTCTCCGGAGGGCAATCTACGCAGGTGCACGTACACGCATGCGCTGGCACTGCCGTTGCTCGCTCGATGGCTCGGAGGTCCTTTCATGCTCCCCCGTCACTCCGCGATCGTCTCGCTGAACACTGCTTCGTCGGTCCGTAAGGCAGCCGCCGAGTTCGTACGCGGTACGACGTTCGGATGGGGAAGGCGGGAGCTCGCCACGTGGCTCGTGTGTCACTATTCCCCGTGCCTCGTCTCCGACGCGACCGCGCAAAAAGATACGCAGCAGGGATGCACAGCGAGCCTCTCCGCCGCATCGGCCCATCTCGACGACGAGCGCGTCGAGCAGCTCATTCTCGATGCGCGCTGCAGCGTGCTCCGTCTGCTCTCCGACCTGGGATGGGCGTCACAGGCCGCGAGCCTCGGCCGAGACGCGATCGGATCGGGGTTCGTCATCGAGCAGCGTGACCCGCTCGGACAGCTGATCTGGGCGCCCGTCGGACGGAACAGGATGCGTCTCGCCGACCGTGTCGGCTCGCTGTTCATCGCCGATTCGCTCAACAACGCGCGCGACTATCGCAACGTCACGCTCTGCCGGTATTGCGGCGAGCTCGGGTTCAGCGAAAAGGCCAACCATCCTTCGTGGTGCGAGCGCGCGCTGCGTGTCGCCTGACGTTCGGCGTCGGTCGTGGCGATAGGCCGGGATCGAGGCGAAGCGACACGCACGGACGGAACGTCTCGGACGTGACGGCGCGAGCGCGCTTCCGCGGCGCGCCCGAACCGTCCGCTGCCGCGCGAACGCGGCCTGCGATCACGCGAGCTTCTTCTCGAGCAGGTCTTTGACGAGCTTCGCGTTCGCGCGACCGCCGGACTTCTTCATGACCATGCCGACGAGCGCGCCGATCACGTTCACGTTTCCCGCCTTGTAGCGACCGACCACGTCCGCGCTCTCCGCGAGGACCTGGTCGACGATCGGCCCGAGCGCGTCGGCGTTGGCGATCTGGGCGAGGCCCTTTTCGGCGACGATCGCCTTCGGAGCTTTGCCGGAAACGAACATCTCGGAGAGGACTTCTTTCGTCTGCGGGCTGCCGATGGTGCCGGCCCCGAGGAGCTGCGCGAGCTCGACGACCGCACTTCCCTCGAACGGGACGCCATCGAGCTTGCGCGAACGGATCTCGCCGAGGACGTCGTTCGCCAGGAGCGTCGCGATGGGCTTCGCGAGCTCCTTGCCGCCAGTCGCGTCGGTCGCGTCGGTGAACAGACGGAGAAGGATCTCCTCCTGGGCGATGACGCGCGCCGTCTCCGGCGCGAGGTTGTGCGCATCGCGCAGGCGACTCGCCTCGGGGGACAGCGCCGCCTGCTCGGCGGAAGAAGGCCCGGCCGAGGCCGGCTTCTCCTTCTTCTTGTCCTTCTCTTTCTTCGCGTCCTTCGAGTCCGGCGCCTTCGTTGCTCCTGGTTCCGCCTTCGCGACGACCTTCTGCCAGGAGTCCTTCAGTGCGACGGTCCGGTTCAACACCACCGCGCCAGGCTTGCTGTCCTGATCGACGATGAAGAAGCCGACGCGCTCGAGCTGGAAGCGATCGCCGGGCATGGCGCTCGCGAGGCTCGGCTCCGCCTTCGCCTTCACGATCGCGAGCGACGCAGGATTGATCTCGGTCAGGAAGTCGACTCCGCCGTCGCCCGGGCTCTCGGAGACGAAGAGGCGGTCGTAGACGCGCGCCTCGACGTCGATGGCCTGCCCCGCGCTGACCCAGTGAATCGTGCCGTCGATGCGCTCGCCCGCGGGCGCATTGCCGCCGCGAGTCGCCGGATCGTGCGTGCAGTGCACGCGAACGATCTCGCCGCTCTCGTCCTTGTCCACGCTGGTGCACGTGACGATGTACCCGTGCCGGAGCCGCACCTTGCGGCCAGGCGCCAGGCGGTGCCAGCCCTTCGGCGGCGACTCCGCGAAATCCTCGCGGTCGATGTAGAGCACGCGCGAGAACGGGAGCTTGCGGCTGCCCGTGAGCGTCACGCCTTCTGCCGGCTCGGTCCCGGTCGGCCAATACGGGGCGTCGAGCTCCTCGACCTCGTTCTCGGGGAACGAATCGACGACGAGCTCCAGTGGCTTGAGGACGGTCATCACGCGCGGCGAGCGCCGGTCTAGGTCTTCGCGGACCGTGTGCTCCAGCAGCGCGATGTCCACGGTGGAGATGTTCTTCGCGACGCCGACACGCGCGACGAACTCGCGGAGCGACTCCGGCGTGTAGCCGCGCCGACGGAGCCCCGCGATCGTGGGCATGCGCGGGTCATCCCAGCCGCTCACGTGTTTGCCCTCGACGAGCTGGAGCAGCTTCCGCTTGCTCATCACGGTGTACGTGATGTTCAGGCGCGCGAACTCCGTCTGCTTCGGGACGTGCGGAACCTCGGTCGCCCGGATGACCCAGTCGTAGAGGTCGCGCGCGCTCTCGAACTCGAGCGTGCAGAGCGAGTGCGTGACGCCCTCGAACGAGTCTTCGAGGCAGTGCGCGTAATCGTAGAGCGGGTAGATGCACCACTTGTCGCCGCTCCGGTAGTGATGCGCGTGCTTGATGCGGACGAGCGGCGGGTCGCGCAGCTTCATGTTCGGCGACGTCATGTCGATCTTCGCGCGGAGCACGCGCTCGCCGTCCTTGAACTCGCCGGCCTTCATCCGCCGGAACAGGTCGAGGTTCTCCTCGACCGAGCGCTTGCGGAACGGGCTCTCCTTGCCGTGCTCGGTGATCGTGCCGCGGTACTCCTTCGAGAAGGTCTCCTCCGGGAGGTCGCAGACGTACGCCCGACCAAGCCGGATGAGCTTCTCGCCGAGCTCGTAGAAGCGGTCGAAGTAGTCCGAGGCGTAGTAGAGGTGCTCGCCCCAGTCGAAGCCCAGCCAGCGCACGTCGCGCTTGATCGACTCGACGTACTCCATGTCCTCGGTGGTCGGGTTCGTGTCGTCCATCCGGAGGTGGCAGCGTCCCCCGAGCTCCTTCGCGACTCCGAAGTCGATGCAGATCGCCTTCGCGTGGCCGATGTGGAGGTACCCGTTCGGCTCCGGCGGGAACCGCGTCACGACCTGACCGCCGTGCTTCCCCGCGGCGACGTCGGCTCGGATCATCTCGCGGATGAAGTCGGTGGGCTCCGCCTTCCTGGTCTCACCGTCGGACATGGCGGGGGAAATTAGTCGAGCACGAGGGTTTTCGCGAGGGGGGTCGAGCTCCGTTCGCTCGATCTTTCCTTGCTCGGATGACGCCCGACGCGGCCCTCGCACGCGCCTCGGCCGAATGACTCGAGCTCAGGGGCGTGCGGTCGCAACCGGACGGATCACGTTCCGCGCCTGACACGCTTGCGTCTTCACACGCCAGGCGACGCATCTGCATCGCGCCGAAGGAGGGCCACGCGCATCGCTCGCCGACCCGAGACAACCTGAAACGCGCCGTCCAGCTCGGACGTCGTCACGCGAGAGGCGATCGAGGCGATGACGAGCTCGAGCTGCACCGCCCACTCGCTGCTCCAACGTCGTCAGCGAACCTCACGCGACCTCACGCGACCTCACGCTTCGATAAGCGGGGCGCGCATGGACGATGTGCTCCGCGTCGGAGACCGGGAAACTCGCAAAATTCGGGCACACACACACGTGGGCCCGTGGCGGCGCCCCCGTACTTGCCCGCCCACACCTCCGTCGCTCGTTGCACGTTACACGAATGCGCCCAGGGGTACGCCGAGCGCCGCCAAACCTGCCACTTATCTCGTAATTACAGCGGGTTGGTAACTGGCCAACCGTGGCGCCCAGGGTAGAGTTTTTGACCGCGAGGCGATCTCGCTTTGGAGGTTTGCATGTCACGGTTCGGCTCGTTGAAGATGTTGTTCGGTGCTTCCTCGATGATGATGGGAGCGGTCATCTTCGCTGGATGTGGATCGAGCAGCGACAGCACGTTCCCTGACGGGACCGAGAGCGCCGGCAACGGGATCAACGACGGCAAGAGCTTCGGCGACGGGACCGAGAACGGGAACGGCACGGGCAACGGGAACGGCAATGGCTCCGGCGCGGGGAACGTCGGCAACGTCGATCCCAACTCGGCGTGCGCGACCGCCAGCGACGGCGCCGTGTTGCAGCCGATCAGCCTCGTGTTCATGATCGACCGCTCCGGCAGCATGCGGCGAGAGGGCGGCCAGTCGACGGCAAACGTCCGCTGGAACCCGGTGAAGAACGGCCTCACGACGTTCTTCGGCGACCCGGCGTCGAGCAACGTCAGCGCGTCGCTCGCGTTCTTCCCGATTCGCAACAACGACCAGAGCGTCTGCAGCTCCGCGCAGTACCAGAACGCGGTCGTTCCGATGACGAAGCTCCCGAACGCTGCCGCGTTCTCGTCGGCGTTCGACACCGGTCCGGACGGAGGCACGCCGACCGAGCCGGCGCTCCGTGGCGCGATCGACGCCGCGAAGGTCGTGAAGGCCGGCGGGAAAAACGTCGCCGTCGTTCTCGCGACGGACGGCGCGCCGAACGACTGCAACTCGGACCGTGCGGGCGTCGAGCAGATCGCCGCCTCGGGCCTCGCGGACGGCATCAAGACGTTCGTCATCGGCGTCGGCCCGAACACGGGCCCGCTCAACTCCTTCGCGGAGAAGGGCGGCACCGGCACCGCGATCATGATCCCGACGAACGACGCGGCCCAGGTCAGCGCAGACCTGCTGAAGGCGATCGGTCAGATCGCGAGCTCGCTGCTCGGGTGCAACTACGGCCTCCCGGCGCCGCCGGAAGGACAGACGCTCGACGTCAACGCGGTGAACGTCAACTACACGCCTCCGGGCGCCGGCTCGAAGACGCTGCCGTACAGCGCCGACTGCTCGAACCCGGAAGGCTGGAAGTACGACAACGTCGCGGCGCCGAAGGAAGTCATCCTCTGCGCGAACGCCTGCAACACGGCCAAGTCGCAGGTCGGGGCGAAGCTCGACATCATCTTCGGTTGCGCCACGGCCGTCCCGCCGGGCGGCGTCGACCCGAGCGGAAACGTCCGCTGATCGGCCGGGCGCGGCGCGCCGGCGCTGCCGGCTCGCGCGTTGCAATCCGTGGCGCGATGATGACGCGCCACGGACGATCCTTCGTTGCCCTGCTGGCCTCCGCCCTGGTGGCCAGCGTTTCCGCGTGCTCGTCCACCGGCGTTCACGCATCCGACGTCGAGCAGGGCTGCACGGAGGACGCCGAGTGCGTCGTCGTCGAAGAGCTCGAACAGGTCGACGCACGCTGCACCGTGCCGTGCCAAAAGGCATCGATTCATCGGAGCGTGACCGACCGCTACAACCGCTTGCTCGCTCGCGAGCGCGGCGACTGCGTGACGGTCACGCGCCTCGTGTGCGATCCCCAGGAGTTCGTCGCGACGTGTCAACTCGGCCGGTGCGTCGCCGTCACGCCCGCGGCGACGCCTGCCGGCGACGCCCAAGCCAGGCAAGAGCAGCAGCAGGCCACGCCGGAGTATCGGAGTCCCTTCGCGCAGCGCGACGACGTCGAACGCTGAGCGCGTTCAGACCGGGATGACGCCCCGCTTCTTCGCCGGGCGCTCGATCTTCTTGTGGCGCGCCAGCTCGAGCCCCCACGCAATGGCCCTGCGGGTGTCGCGCGGGTCGATCACGTCGTCGACGAGGCCCCAGCCGGCGACCTTGTAGATGTCGATGTTCTTCTGGATCTGCTCGACGATCATCTTCTTCGCCTCGGGAGGCGGCTCCTGATCGCCGAACAGCTTGCGCGCCGCGATGCCGACCATGCCTTCGGCGCCCATGACGGAGATCTCGGCGGTCGGCCACGACACGATGAGATCCGGCTCGTAGGCGCGCCCGCACATCACGTAGTACCCGGCGCCGTAAGCCTTGCGGACCACGCAGGTGACCTTCGGTACCGTCGCGGCGCTCATGACGTGGAGCAGCTTCGCGCCGTGGCGGATGATGCCGGCGTGCTCCACCTTCGAGCCGACCATGAATCCCGGCACGTCCTGCAGGAACAGCAGCGGCACGTTGAAGGCGTCGCAGATCTGGATGAAGCGCGCAGCCTTGTCGGCGGAGTCGTTCTCGAGGATGCCGCCGAGCCAGTTCGGCTGGTTCGCGACGATGCCGACGCTCTTGCCGCCGATGCGCGCCAGGCACGTGATGATGCTGCGGCCGAAACGGGGCTTGATGTCGAGGATGTCCCCGTGATCGACGATGGCGCGGATCAGCTTGTACATGTCGTACGGCTTCCGCGTGGAGTCGGGCAGCAGATCGAGCAGTGACTCCTCGCGGCGTTCGATCGGATCCGTGACGGGGAGATCGGGCGGGAGCTCGTCGCAGCTCGACGGGAAATACGAGAGGTACTTCTTCGTCGCCTCGATCGCGGCGGCATCGCTCTCGTACTCGCCGTCGCCGACGCCGCTCACTTCGGAGTGCACCTTCGATCCGCCGAGCTCCTGCTCGCCGATGTCTTGGCCGGTCACGGCCTTGACGAGCGGCGGACCGCCCAGCGCGAGGGAGCCGACGTTCTTCACCATCGGCACGAAGTCCGCGAGGCCGGGAATGTACGCCGTGCCGGCTGCGCCCGGGCCGACCATCGCGGCGACCTGCGGGACGACGCCGCTCATGACGACCTGCTCGCGGAACAGATGCCCCGAGCCGGCGAACAGCGAGATCATGTCCTCGTGGGCTGCGCCGGGATCGATGCGCGCTCCGGCGGAGTCGACGAGCCAGACCATCGGCCAGCGGCCGCGCAGGCTCATCTGGCGGAGGCGCGTGACCTTCTCCTCGCCCGTGTAGCCGATGCTGCCGCCCTTCACCGTGAAGTCGTAGGCGGCGCAGCAGACCATGCGGCCGTCGACCTTGCCGAACGCGGTGACGACGGCGTCCGCCGGGGGCTTGTCCTTCCCTCCCGGACCGGCAGCGAGGCCCATCTGCGTGCCGTGCGCGCCGACCTCGAAGAACACCCCGTCGTCGAAGAGCGCCGCGACCCTCTCGCGGGCCGTCATCTTGCCGCGGTCGTGCTGCTTCTGGATCTTTTCGGGTCCGCCCATCTCACGCACCTTCGCGCGGCGGGCCTCGAGATCGGCGACGAGCTCTCGCATGTTCGGCATGGCCGAAATATTTCGCACACGAAACATCGAGTGGCAAGAGGCCCGCTCGCCGCGTCGTGGGCGTCGACGCTCAGGCCGTCGAACGGGCCTTCCGCGCCCGCCGCTCGATCTCGTCGAGCTCGGCGGCATGATGCCTACCCCACGCGCACAGCGCGCCGACGATCGGACGCAGCGTCTCACCCAGCTCGGTGAGCGAGTACACCACCCTGGGCGGTACCTGCGCGAACACCTCGCGACGGACGATCCCGTGCTCCTCCATCTCGCGGAGCTGCTGGACGAGCACCTTCTGACTCACCAGCGGGACGAGACGTCTCAGCTCTGACAGACGCCTCGGGCCTTCGAGCAGGTAGTAGAGCACGTAGACCTTCCAGCGCCCGCCGATCACCTTCAGCGCGCGCTCGGCCGGTACGAGGGGAAGATCTTTGATGATCGGCATGGTCACCTCTTGGTGCCTACGTCACCCGCCGGTGCATAGGGCACGAAAGAGTGTCTCGTCGGTGTGGCCAGCAGGCCGTACTGACAAGCCTAGTCCCGGGCCCCCGAGGAAAGGCAACCAATGAGCACCAGCGAGAAGCGCATCACCAACAATCCCGACCGTTCTCACGTCTCTCCCGTCGTCCTCGTGACCGGCGGAAGCCGCGGTCTCGGCAAGAGCATCGCCCTCGCCGTCGCCGAGCGCGGCAGCGACGTCATCCTCACGTACCGCTCCGGGGAGCGCGAAGCCCACGACGTCGCCGCGCAGGTCGAGGCGCTGGGCCGGAGAGCGAGGGCGCTCGCGCTCGATGTCCGGAACACCCGCAGCTTCCCGGCCTTCGCCGACTCCGTCCGGAACGAGCTCGTGAGAGTGTTCGGACGGGAGCACATCCAGGGCCTCGTCAACAATGCGGGCACGGGCGCGTCCGCGAGCTTCCTCGAGACGACAGAGGAGCAGCTCGACGAGCAGTACGCCGTCCACGTGAAGTCGACGTTCTTCCTCTCGCAGCGGCTCCTTCCGCTGATCGCCGACGGAGGTCGAATCGTCAACGTGTCGTCCGGCCTGAGCCGCTACAGCTTCCCCGGTCAATCGGCATACGCCTCGATGAAGGGCGCCGTCGACGTGCTCACGCGGTACATGGCCGCGGAGCTCGGCGCGCGCGGGATCACCGTGAACGTCATCGCTCCGGGCGGGCTCGTGACGGACTTCGGGGGTGGCGTCATGCAAGATCCCGAGCTCCAGCGGTTCGTCGTCGCGAACACCCCGCTTGGGCGTGTGGGGATGCCCGAAGACGCAGCGGACGTCGTCGCGACACTGCTCGCGCCGGAGACGCGCTGGGTGACCGGACAGCGCATCGAAGTGACCGGCGGGTTCCGTCTCTGACCCACGCTCTCGACGCCGGTGCTCTTGCTCGCGCCTGAGCGCCGAGCCCCCGGGTCACCCGCCCGATAGCGCCTGGAGGATGAAGACGCGAGCGTCCGGCGCGACCGCATCGCCCAGACGCTCGCGGTCGTAGATGGGCTCCTCGCCCACGAAGATGTTCACGTGCCGCCGCAACTTGCCGGTCTCGTCGGTGATGTACGACGCGAACCCGGGGTGACGTTTCTCGAGGGCGTCGATCACCTCTCGCACGGTGGTGCCGGGCACCTCTCCTTCCTCCAGGGTCGGGAAGAACCGTTGCAGGTGCCGTGTGAAGGCGACGATCGGCATCACGTGCCTCAGCCGAAGCGAACGGAGTGGACCGGCGGGAAGTGATTGCCGATGCACCGCCATGTCTCGCCGCGATCCTCCGAGACGAAGACGTTGCCCGTGGTCGTGCCGAAGCACACCCGATCGCCGCGGGCGTCGAGCGCATGGCGATAGACGACGTCGTAGGCGTGTTCCTGCGGGAGCCCCTCGCGGAGGGCCTGCCAGCTCGCGCCGCCGTCCTCCGTGCGCGCGACGAAGAGCCCGCCCCCAACCGCCATACGCTGATCGTCGCCGATGGCAGGAACGACCCACGCCGTGCGGCCGTCGCGATCGTCGGCGGCGATCGGGAACCCGAAGTGAACGGCCACCTCGGGACGGCTGACACGCTTCCACGTCTGCCCGCAGTCCTCGCTCGTGAACACGCCGGTGTGGTTCTGTTGCCAGAGCCGATCCGGCTCGCCTGGACACTGCGTCACGAAGTGCGGGTCGTGCCCCCATGCCGTCTCGGGGTTCGGCAAGTAGTCGTTGAGCATCCCGCGGTTCTTGCCGTGCCAGGTCTTGCCGCCGTCGCGTGTCTCGATGACGCCAGCGCACGACACTGCAACGAAGATGTGATCGGGATCGCGCGGGTCCACGACGATGGAGTGGATGCCAGGCACGAACTCCCCGTATGCCATCGCTGCCGGCGTGCCGCCCCACTCGTTGCGGCTCGTCGCGTCGCCCGCGAAGAGATCGCCGCCGCGGCTCTCGTGATTCCAGAGCGGTCGATTGAGCTCCCAGGTGTCGCCGCCGTCGCGGCTGGTGAAGAGGCCGCCCGGGAGCGTGCCTGCGTGGATGGTGCCGGGTTGCTCACGCCCGCCGAACGCAAGCACCCAGACCTTCAGCAGCGCCGCATTCTTGTACTGGGTGGCTCGGTCCGCGCCGGGATCTTGGTCAGGCGTCGGCAGGTGCTGCTCGATGAAGCGCGCGCCCTTCGGGTACGCGAGCTGCGTGAGGTTTTCCCACGTCGCGCCGTCGTCCTTCGAACGAGACAACTTCGGCCCCCAGTGCGCGTGATCCATCGCCGCCCAGATCGTCCCGTCGCGCGGGTCACGCGCGGCGTAGCTGATCGACATGCCGGCGTGCGCGATCGGACGCGGCGTCCAACGTCCCGCCTTGCGATCGAGAATGAGGGTGCCCTTGCGTGTGCCGAGGATGACCTGGTCGCTCATGGCCTCGAGGTGAGGACTATCGCATATCGGGCGTAGTGAATACGGACGCAGCCCATCAGGGCCGCGGGCGCCCTTGCGCGCGCGACGAGCCGCGACGGCGAACGTGTCGTTTCGCTGCTCCCCGGGCGTCTTGCGAGCGGCCCTAGCCTCTGCAAAGCTCGACCGCGTGAGCGACCTGTACCTGATGTCTCCGCCCGGCACCGACTGGCAGCTCCGCGGACGCGCAAACTTCCGCAGCCGCGAGGCCGCGCCGGTCGACGCGACGAGGGCGCGTCTCGAGTGGCTCGCGCTCGCAGAGCGGATCGAAAGAACCGGGGCCACGGTGGTAGTCGCACCGCCGGTCCCGGGGCTCACCGGCATGCCCTACGCGGCCGAGTGCGGACAGGTCGTTCGCGACGCAGAGGGAGGCGCAGAGGGAGACACCGCGAAACTGCGCTTCATCCTGCCGCGCATGTTCGCGGAGCACCGCAAGGCCGAAGCCGAGCACTGGGCGAAGCTCGCGCAGAAGCTCGGCTGGGAGACCGTCGATCTCGGCGGCGGAACCTGGGAAGCGCAAGGTGACGTCGCGGTCTTCGACGGCGTCACGCTGCTCTTCTTCGGAGGGCGCACGAGCCGCGACGGATTCGAGCGCGCGCGGGCGCACTTCCGGGGGGAGGTCCTGCCCGTCGAGGTCCGCGAGCCTGCGTTCCACGGGAACATGGCCTTGCTCCCCCTCCCCGCGGGCGACCGCATCCTGGTGTGTCCGGACGTGCTCGTCGGCGACTCGCTCGCTCGCCTGGAGGCGCGCTTCGGGCGCGAGCGCCTTCTTCACGTCAGCGAAGCGGAGATCCGGAGCTACGCGACGAATGGCCTGCCCGTCGGTAACGAGCTGCTCGCGCCGAGTCTCGTTCCCGCACGCGTTCGCGATCTCGTCGCGAGCCTCGGTATCGAGGTCGTCCTCCTCAAGATGGACGAGCTGTGCGGCAAGGCCGGCGGCGCATCCCGTTGCCTCGTCTGCCACGTCCCGGACGCCGGCGAGACCCGCATCCCAGAAGAACATCGACTCGAGCGCTTCGCCGCCGAGATCCGCGGGGCGGCATGAACGCCACGCTTCCCGATCTCGCGCGCGACTTCTTCTCGCGTCATCCGGAGCTCCAGCTCGCAGCGCTCGGCGCCAAGGACAACGCTTCGGCGCTCGATTTCACGCCGTTCGGTCTATCCGTCGACTTCCGGGCCGCCGAGAAACATCCGGAGCTCGTCGAGCGCTATCGCGCTGCGAACACGCATGCGTTCCCGGGCGAGCTCACGCTGCCCGGCTGGGTGCTGAGCGATCTGTACCTCCTCCCCGGAGCCATCGGGCTTCTTCTCTGTCGCGCGTCGGTGCTCGACGTCCCCACGCGCAAACGCCTCGGCCTCGCGCCCGACGACGAGGCGATCGCCGCCGCATACCTCGCTGCGCCCACGGTGAAGCCGCGGGCGTTCATCGGCGTTTCGCTCCTCAGTCTCGTGCCGAAGATCGTCGCCGGCGCATGGGTCAAGGCGCTCACGTTGCGCATGCTCGGCGCAAAACGCCTCCGCGGCGTCGCGCAGTGGGCGAACCCGAGCGTCCGCGTCCACACGCGCATGGGCCCCATCCGCGTCGTCTCGGCGGTGCCCGGCACCCACGAGTTCCGCGCGAAGAGCTTCGTCTACGAGAGCGATCTGTCCGACGACGCGCGCTGGACGGCCGCCATGGCGAGACGCAGCTCGTTCGCTCCGACGACCAAGATTCCGGCGACCGACGAACGTGAGCTCGGCGTCTTGCTCGATCGCGCCGAAGGCGGAGAGGAGATCTATCTGGTCCCACCCGGCCTCGACGCCAGCGGCCACGTGCTCGTCCACATCGGGCCCCTCGATCGCCGGCCGTAGTCGTCGTCCCGGACAGCACGCATGTCGTTCTTCATCGCGCGTGCCGCGGCCTCCTCCCGTCCAGAAGGCTCCCATGATCGAGCCGACGTCTTCGCGCGCGGCGACGTCGCAGTGCTCGTCGTCGCCGACGGCGCTGGCGGGCTCGTCGGCGCCGCCGCAGCAAGCGAAACGATCCTCGAGCGAACCCGCACCGTCGTCCTCGATCCGACCTTCGATCTGCTCGCACCGTCCTTCTGGGAGCGGCTGTTTCGCGACGTGGATGCGGAGCTCGCTTCACGTTCGGCGGGCGAGACCACCGCGCTCGTCGTCGTGCTCGCTCCGCGCATCCTCCTCTGCACGGTCGCGGGCGACAGCGAAGCATGGCTCGTTCGAGCGGCGGCGGTCGAACGTCTCACGGAGAGCGCATCACGGGCTCGCCTCGGCAGCGGGCACGCCCGACCGGTGACGGTGCTACGAGGGGAGCTCGAGCTCGGGGACCGCCTCGTCGCGGCGACCGACGGCCTCTTCCGGCACGTCTCCGAGGACCGTCTTCTGGCGATCCTCCGACGGGAGCGCTTCGGCGGCATTGCCGACGCGCTCGTCGAAGCAGCGCGCTCGCCGTCCGGCACCCTCGCCGACGACGTCGCGGTGCTCGTCGCGGAGCCCTGAGCCTTGCGCCACTTGCTCCCGTTGCTCCCGTTGCTCCCGTTGCTCCCCTGGCCGCCCCGTCGACGACGAGCTTGCTCATCCGTCTCCGGCCCGAGATAGTAAGGTGTGGGTTCCTCGATGAAGCTGCGACCGCTCTGCTCCGTCGTCACGGTCGCCTTCGCGGTGGGGATGCTGGTGCTCGCCGGAGCGGCGTGCGGCGACGACGAGCCTCCGACGGACCAGGGGGGTGGACGGGTGGATGCGGCGACGGCGCCACTGCCGCCGGCGCCTTCGTCGACGCCCGCGCGAGATGCCGAGGACGGCGTTCCGATCATCGAGGTCGACTGCCCCGTCGGCACGTCCGTCGAGCTCGAAGACAACGGCACGCCCGACAAGGCGACGGAGCTCGATCGCGAGCTCGCGCACTGCGGTGCGATCACCCCCGGCGACGACGTCGACTACTCGACGTTCACGACGCCAGCCGGCAAGAAGCTCGTGCTCTTCCAGGCCGTCATCGACGGCGCCGTCGACTTCGAGCTCGAGGTGAACGGAAAGACGCTCCGCCCCGGCGACGTGAAGAAGTTCGAGGCCGGCACGTACCTCGTGAAGGCGTTCACGAAGGACAAGCAGCCGGGGAAGTACCGCTACCGCATCCAGTTCGAGGAGTGACCGGCAGACCTCGCCCCGAGCCGCTCCGTCAGCGGCCCTTCCACGCCGGGGTGCGCTTCTCGAGGAACGCCATGAGTCCCTCCTGCGCGTCCTCGGTGGCGAGGCATTCGGCCAGCTTGCCGCGCAACATCGGAAGCGCGGAGGCGAGGTCCATGTCGTCCTGCTGAGCGAACGCGCGCAGGCCGAGCGCCATCGTGATGGGGCTCTTCGAGACGATGCCGTCGACGTAACGCTTGGTCACGTCGTCGAGCTCCGCAGCGGGAGCCACCACGTTCACGATCCCGATCGCCCGTGCTTCCTCCGCCGTGAGCTTCTTCCCGAGGAGCATCATGTCGAGCAGCGCGCGGCGCGGAACGAGACGCGCGAGGACCGCCATGATCATCATCGGGAACAGGCCGACGTCGATCTCCGGGGTGCCGAGCTTCGCGCTCTCCTCCGCGACGGCAAACGTCGACGCCGCGACGAGCCCGAGCCCGCCGCCCATCGCGTGGCCGTTCACGCGCGCGATGATCGGCTTTTCCGCGCGGACCATCGCGAGCAAGAGATCGGCGTAGTCCCCCTTCGGGGGAAGCTCGGGTCCGCCGTCGCTCCCGCCGCTCATCTGCGCGAAGTCGCCGCCCGCGCAGAACGCCTTTCCCTCTCCCGTGAGCACGATGACGCGGATGTCGTCGTCATCGTGCGCATCCGCGAGCGCGTAGAGCAGCTCGTTGACCATCTGCGGCCCGATCGCGTTGCGGCGCTCCGGGTTGAACAGCGTGATCGTTCGGACGGGCCCCGCGTCGGTGACGCGGAGCTTCGCCCACAACCGAGTGGCCGGCTTCGTCTTGCTCATGGGTGCTCTCCGACGTTCGGCGGTCGGCTCACGAGACAGCGGACGGCTGCGCCGCCTCCGTGCCCGCGGGCTGAGGCTTGAACTGATCGAGGCCGAGGATCTGCTTCGCCTGCTCGACGGTCGCCACCTTGCGCCCGCAATCGCGAGCCATGCGTGCGGCGACCTCGATGAGGTCCCCGTTGCTCCGCGCCATCTCGCCGTTCGGCAGATAGAGGTTGTCCTCGAGACCGGCGCGGATGTTACCGCCCAGCGCGAGCGCAGCGCCGATCATTCGCCAGCCGCACTTCGAGATCCCGATGACCTCCCACTCGCTTCCCGGAGGCATGATCTTCGTCTGGAGCTGCAAGCTCTCGACGAGCGGAGGGATGCCGCCGAGCACGTTGACGATGAACGAGAACTGCAGCGGCTTCTTGAGGACGCCCATGTCGAGGAGCGGCCAGATGCCGTGGGTGTGCCCCGTGTCGAAGCACTCGAGCTCCGGCTTCACACCGGCGGCGTTCATCGCCTCGAGCAGCTTGATGATCTTCGAGTACGTGTTCGGGAAGACCATGTCGAACACGAACGACTTCCGGTTCTCCGAGTACTTCGAATAGTTCATCGTGCCCATGTTCAGGGCCGCGATGTGCGGGCGGCTCTCGCCGATGTACGTGCACTGCTCCGAGACGTCCTCGAGGATCGTGCCCGTCGAGAAGTTGAGGAGGACCGGGCACCGCTTGGTGACCTCCTCCTTGATGCGCGCGAAGACCTTCGGATCGAAGGTGGGCGTCCCGTCTTCCTGCCGCGCGTGGATGTGCACCACCGACGCCCCGGCGTCGTAGGCGCGCTTGCACTCTTCACCGATCTCCTCGGGCGTGTACGGGATCCCGGGGCACTGCTTGCGGTTCGCGAGGACGCCGGTGACGGCGCAGGTGATCACGCAGAGATCAGGATCGCGGACGAATGCTTGGCTCATCTTGTCACCCTTGCTCTCCCTGTTGCCCTCGGCCTAATCCGAGTCGCTCTGTTCGGTCTCGCGACGCACCGTCTGGCGAACGCGTTTGGCTACCTTGCCCAGGATCTTCACGAGCTCGCGCACCTCGGTCGCGGTGAGGCCCTCGAGCGCGCTCCGGAAGATCTCCATCGGCTCGATCGGGATCTCCTCTGCGAGCCGCCGGCCCTTCGCAGTCAGCCGGATGTAGACGACGCGTCGGTCTTCCTTCGAACGCTCGCGTGTGACGAGGTTCTCGCGCTCCATGCGGTCGATGATCCCCGTCACCGTGCTGTTCTGGGCGCGGATGCGCTCCGACAGCTCCGAGAGCGACAGGTCGCCGATCTGCTCGAGCATCTTCACGACGGTGAGCTGCGGGCCGGTCAGATCGGCGCGACGTGCGAGCTCCTTCGTGAGGCGGCGACTCTCCGTGTAGAGGTAGATGATCGCCTCGAGGACCTGGTCCACATCACGCTTGATCTCTGGGCTGACGGACTGCGGCGGCATTATTTAGCATGCGAAATATCCGTCCTTTCCCGAGCGTCGTCAACGGGAACGCGGCGAGTCGCATCGACCCTCGCCGGCGAGACGCATCGTGCCGCGGCAGCCGGACGTTCGGCGCACTGCGTCGGCGCCCGCCACGAGGCATTCGCATGGAGGTCGGCTACGATCACGTCATGGAGGTCCTCGTCACCCCGAGGCTGATCCTGGAGCCGATCACGCTCGACGTCGTCGAGGCGACCTTTGCCGGTGACCGTGCGGCGATCGAAGACCTCGTCCGCGCGAAGGTCCCCGACGCGTGGCCAGGCCGCGCGCTCGTCGAGCGAGCGTTCAGCGCATCGCTCGAGCACATCCGTGCCGACCCCGAGACTCGGCTGTGGGGGGACCGATTGATGATCACGCGAACCGATGCGTCACTCGGCGCCGGTGTCGAAGGACGATGCGTCGTGGGCAGCGTGATCTTCCACGGCCGCCCGTACGACGGCGTCGCCGAGATCGGCTACGGGGTCGAGGAGCACTGGCAACGTCAGGGCTTCGCCTCGGAGGCGACCCGCGCGTGCGTGGAGTGGGCGCTCACGCAGCCCGGCGTCATGTGCGTGACCGCAACGACGCCGCCCTGGCATACCGCCTCGATCCGGGTCCTCGAACGATCGGGGCTTGCCCGCGTGTGCATCGAAGAACACGACGCGCTCGGCGAGGTCGTGCGGTTCGAGTGCCGGCGCCGAGCGGGCTGAACGTCCGCGCCGGGTATCGTGTGCGCGCCGTGCGATTCCAGATAGATGGCGTCGCATCTTCGTCGCACCTTCGTCGCGCCTTCGCCGGAGTCGTGACAGATCGAACGAACACGTTGTAAAGCGGTTAGTGATGCACGCTGTACGCCGTACCGTCGCCGCCGCGCCCCTCCTCGCCGTCCTCGTCGCCGCCGCGCTCTCCGTTCACGCGACGCGCGCCCACGGGGACGATGCGAAGCAGGACAAGCCGGCGGAGCCGAAGGAGGCGAAGCCCGAGCTCATCCTCCCGAAGGACCCGGCGGCGACGGCGACGCCGACAGCGACCGGGAAGCTGACGGTGACGCTCGCCGACGGCAAGACGGTCGTGTGTCGCGAGCAAGCGGCGCAGCCCTTCCTCATCCGCGGCAACTGGTTCCCGCGCACGACCGACGCCGAGAAGGTCAAAGAGGGCCGCAAGCTCCTCGAGGAGGCACTCAAGTATCGCACGGAGAAGTACGGGTACTTCGAGGGTCACGGAAACCCCAAGGCGAACCGACACCCGCCGAAGTTCTACGCGAAGTCGACGAGCTTCATGGGAATGTCCGTGCAGGTGCACGAGAAGATCATCCCGGCGCTCAAGTGCGTCGAAGCGGCGCTCAAGCAGAGCGGCGCCGGCAACGAGTACAAGCCGCGCGCGATGGGCGGCATTCGCTTCCACAACACGTACCGTGGCGTGGAGGTCTCGAATCACGTCTACGGCATCGCGGTCGACATCGAGCCGGACAAGAACACCTGCTGCGGGTGCGTTGCTCCGTGGAACGAGCATCCTCTCTGCAAGCAGAAGGGCAAGTCGGTCTGGGAGCGGATGGCGATGCCTCGCTCCTGGGTCGAGACCTTCGAGAAGTACGGCTTCTACTGGCTCGGGCACGACGTCCTTCAGGACACGATGCACTTCGAGTTCCTCGGCGACCCGGACAAGATCACCGAAGCCGGCGGCGACGTGGCCGCGAACTGACGAGCTCGTCTCAACGAGCGACGCGACGGATCTCCGATCCCGTGCCCGCGTTCGTCAGGAAGTAGACGTGGTCCGCCGCGACGGCGAGGCCGTCCACGGGCCCGTCGACGGCCGCGAGCGGGAGCTGCTTGTCCGCGCGCGCCTCGACGATGATCGTTCGTTCACCGTCGCTCTTCGCGGCGTAGACGCCGGCCGCGTCGATCGCCACGTGCTCGAAGCGCCCGAACGCCGCGAGCGCCGCCGAACGGTCGCTCCTGCTGATGCGGTAGAGCCCGTCCGCGCTCGCGAGATAGACCCGCTGCGCGTCGACGGAGAAGTCTCGCGCCGTCCGCGAGAACCACTGCTCCGTAGGAACGGTCGGCCCAGACGCGTGGTGCAGGCCCTTCTCCGACAGCCAGAACACGTCTGCTGCGGCCGCCGCGACGCGCGCCGTCTTGTCGGTCGTTGCGTCGTTCCGCTCCAGGATGCGGCGCTCGATCCTGCCGGGAGCCGGGATCGGCGCCGCGCGGATGGCCGCGCCCTGCGTCCACACGACCGTACTCTGCGCGACGGCGAGCGACCGACCGAGGCCCGGGCCGTCGTCGTCGTCGTCGTCGTCGCCGTCCACCCAAGCGGCATCGACGAGGCCCATGTCGATCAGCGTACATGCCGCCTTCGCCGGACATGCGGCGACGACCTTGTACGCGTCGTCGGCGATGAAGACCCGGTCGCCGAGGAGGGCGATCGCCGTCGGCGCCAGCGCTGGGAAGCCGACGAGGCCCTTCTTCGGCTTCTGGCCGCCGCCGAACGGCCCCCCGATGTCAGGCATGGTCACGAGTCGCTGGCCCACGGTTTCACCGGTGAGGATGTCGCGCCACACATCCGGGGTCCCGGCCGAACATGCTCTCGCCGCACCAGCTCCGATCGTGAAGACGTCTTGTCCGTCGGTCACGAACGCGTCGATCCGCGCTGCGCTGCGGGCGACCACCTCGGTCGAGCACAGTCCGAGAGCGCACGTTCCGCCCCGACACGAATGCCCGCAATACCCGCAGTTCGTTGCGTCGTTCGCAACGTCTCCGCAGTCCGTAGGTGGCGCGGGAGGCAACGTCGAGTCGGGCGGAACGTCCCTGCCTGGTTCCCTCGATCCATGGCTCCCGCCGGGTGCCTCATCGGGGCCTTCGAGGCCTGCGAGCTGGCTGCACGCTGCAAGAACGAGTAGCCCCGAAGACAACAGGATCATCCGAGGCCCACCCGAGAGCCACTCGATGCGCGACGAACGACGTGAGACAGAACGCATGCTCGACGTCGCGTGCAAAGCTCGGGCTTGCGCCGCGCGTTGAAATGCCTATAAACCCCGCAAGTCTAGGACGGTGTCCGTCATGAGCGCACACGAATATTCGATCCCGGTGAGTGAGCTCGACGCTGGAGGGAAGGAATTCCGCTTCCCAGTCAGCGCGAGCTGGGTGCGTGGCGCGCTCGAGGGCCACGAGGCCACGACGGCAGGCTCGGACGGCACCCTCGCGGTGCGCGCGTCGAAGAGCGGCCACGACGTGGTCGTGCACGGCTCGCTCGATGCCGAGCTGACCGTTCCGTGCGCGCGGTGCCTCGAGCCGGCGAACCTGAAGGTGCACTCGAACATCAGCGTCCTCTACGTTCCGACCGCGAGATTGGCCGGCGGCGACGCTGGAAACGAGCGCGAGCTGACGGACGAAGAGGCCGATACGCTGCCCTTCGACGGGGAGACCGTGGTGCTCGACGACCTCGTCCGAGACGAGCTCGTCCTCGAGATTCCCATGATCCCCTTGTGCTCCGAGGCTTGCCCGGGTATGTCCCCCGCCCCTGAAGTCGAGAGGGCGGGCGAGAAGCCCATCGACCCGCGGCTCGCGCCGTTGCTCGATTTTGCAGCGCGCAAGCCGAAGTGAAGTCCTCTCCAGAACTAGCGACATAGAGAAGTCCGAAGGAGTCAGACGTGGCCGTCCCGAAAAGGCGAACCAGCCGATCGAAGCGCAACATGCGTCGCGCCAACCACGACAAGGTCACGCCCGTGCAGCTCATCGCTTGCCCGAACTGCGGCGAGCCGGTGACGCCCCACCGCGCGTGCGGATCTTGCGGCCACTACAAGGGCCGCGAAGTCACGGCGACAAAGAAGACCGCGAAGGCCTGACCGGCCCTCGCGTTCGATCGCGACCATCAAGCGCCTGCGGGTGAGCTCCATCCGTCGCAGCGACATCCGTCGCGGCGCGGTGGTGTGTCACCCGCTGGAAAGCGTCGCTGCGCGGTGCGAGTGGCCCGTGTCGGTGTGCTAAGCACGCCGACACGTCGTCATGCCCATTCCCGCATCTCCCGCCTCGCGCATCCTCGGCACTGGTCATTACCTCCCACCGATCGTCCGCACGAACCTCGACCTCGAGAAGATGGTCGAGACGAGCGACGCATGGATCGTGGAGCGAACCGGCATCCGCGAGCGGCGGATCGCGCCGGCGGGTGTCGTCACGAGCGACATGGCCGCCGAGGCAGCGAAACGAGCGCTCGAGGCCGCGGAGCTCCAGCCGAAGGACCTCGATCTCATCATCGTCGGCACGGTCACGCCCGACATGCCGATGCCGGCGACCGCCGTCTTCGTCCAGCAGAAGCTCGGCGCTGGCAACTGTCCGGCGTTCGACCTGTCCGCGGCGTGCGCGGGGTTCATCTTCGGGCTGTCGATCGGGGATCAGTTCATCCGCTCCGGCACGATGAAGCACGTGCTCGTCGTCGGGGTCGAGCTGCTCTCGCGCGTCGTCGATTGGACGGACCGGACGACCTGCGTGCTCTTCGGTGACGGCGCAGGCGCGGTGGTGCTCGGACCGGCGAATGGCGCCAGCGTCTCGGAAAAGCCGCGCGGAGTCCTGTCGACGAAGATCCAGTCGGACGGCGCCCTCGCGACGTCGCTGATGATCCCGGGCGGCGGCTCGGTCGCGCCGCAGAGCGCAGACGTCCTCGAGCAGCGAGGCCACAAGGTCCACATGAAGGGACAGGACATCTTCAAGGTGGCCGTCAAGAACCTCCATGCGGCGAGCCAGGAGGCGCTCGACGCGGCGGGCCTGACCGCCGACGAGGTCGACTGGATCTGCCCGCACCAGGCGAACCTCCGCATCATCGACTTCGCCGCGACACGTCTCGGCGTGCCGATGGAGAAGGTGCTGCTCAACATCGATCGGGTCGGCAACACGTCGAGCGCTTCGATCCCGATCCTGCTCGACGAGAGTGTTCGCTCCGGCAAGGTCCGCGCGGGCGACACCGTCGTCATGTGCGCCCTCGGAGCGGGCATTTCTTGGGGCGGAGCCCTCGTCCGGATGTGATCGCCGGCGACGTGGACCGCGGCCGTCCCACACGATAAGCTCGAGCCGTGGGCCTCCGATTCGTCATGCGGTGCCTCAGCGTCGCCGTGCTTGCCGTCCCCGTCTTCGGGGCGTGCAGCACGACCGCGAACATCAGCGACGTCTACACGGGGCTCGACGCGCCCGACGCGAACGGCGACACGCGCCGGCGGACGGTCTTCTTCACCGACACGAAAGAGATTCACTGCATCGCCGAGATGGGTGTCGGGCGGCCGGACGTGACCGTGGAGACGTTCATCCACCAGATCCGCGCGTTCGACTTCCAGGCGAACGAGTTCTTCGAGACGGATCGCTACCTCGGGTTCGTCGAAATCAAGCCGGAGCGGCAGGGCGGCAGCGACGGACAGCCGAGCAAGCCGGTCTACCTCGACTTCGTGCTCGGACGCGTCGACGCCGACGGGCAGCCCAAGGACGACGCACCGTTCGAGGCGGGGAGCTACGTCTGCGAGGTCGCGCTCGATGGCGAGATCCAGAAGACGGCGCGCTTCAACATCGACTTTCCACCGTGTCCCTCGGCGTTTCTCGTTCCGAACGGCCCGTGCTTCAGGTTCTTCAAGGAGGGGGACGAGTGCCCGCAGTACGGCATCCTCTCGGATGACCCGGCAAAGTGCACTTGCTCCGCGTTGCGAGGTTGGGAATGCGACGGCTGACGACGCGCGTCGAACACCGCCGCCGCGTCGTCGTGCGCGTCGGCATGGGGGCGCTCCTCGTGGCGACGGCGTGCGCCGGCTCGGCCTGCATCTTCGACCAGGGCGACTACAAAGGCGGCGGTCGTCTCGGCCGCGCGGCCACCGCGCAACAGGAGAAGCCCGACGGCGCTGCGGACGACACGGACGACCGCGAGTTCCCGTCGGGCACGACACCTCCGCCGGCAACGACGCCGCCGCCCGACGCTGGCGCTACCGACAACTGACGCGTGACGCGTGACACATGACGCGGCTGATCCGCGCGCGGTGGAGCGCCGCGTCAGCCGCGCCCACGCGTGATCGCTCGTGCGTGCGCTCGCGCCCTTGGCGTGAGTCGCGACCTGCGCTATCTCGCGCGCCAATGATGCTCGCGTGGTTGTTCCCCGGCCAGGGTTCTCAAGCCGTGGGAATGGGCAGAGATCTCGTTCAGACGTCGCGTGCAGCGCGGGAAGTTTTCGAACGCGCCGACGCCGCTCTGGGTGAGCCGCTCTCGAAGCTGATCCTGGAAGGTCCGGAGGCGGACCTCACGCTCACCGCGAACGCCCAGCCGGCGATCGTCACGACGAGCATCGCCGCGCTCGAGGCGATCCGCGAGAAGTACCCGAACGTGGGCACTCCGCGCTTCGCTGCCGGACACTCGCTCGGCGAGTACTCCGCGCTCGTCGCCGCGGGCGCGCTCACGCTCGAAGACGCCGTCCGCATCGTGCGGGCGCGTGGTCGTGCGATGCAGGACGCGGTCCCCCCCGGCGTCGGCGCGATGGCCGCGATCATGGGCATGGAGGCCGACCGGCTCGAGGCGCTCTGCAAGGAAGTCGAGGCCGAGAAGGACGAGTCCGGCGCGCCGCTCGGCGTCGTGTCGTGCGCAAACTTCAACGCGCCCGGGCAGATCGTGATCGCGGGGTCCGCCAAGGCCGTCGCGCGCGTCTCCGTGCGTGCCGGAGAGGAAAAGGGCAAGGCGATCCCGCTGAAGGTGAGCGCGCCGTTCCACTGTGCGCTCATGAAGCCCGCAGCCGCCGTCGTCGGCGAGCAGCTGGAGAAGGTCGACGTGAAGCCGCTCGCCTTCCCCGTCGTCGCCAACGTCGACGCGAAGCCGAACACGGACCCGACGCGCGTCAAGGAGCTGCTGGTGCGCCAGGTCGACGGCGCCGTCCGCTGGGAGCAGGCCGTGCGCCTGATGCACCTCGAAGGCATCACGCACGCGATCGAGATCGGCCCGGGCAAGGTGCTCGCAGGGCTCGGGAAGCGCATTGCGAAGGACATGAAGATCGCGAGCGTGGGGGATGTCGCGAGCCTCGATGCGCTCGACGCCTTCCTCGCGCCAGCGGCTTCGTGAAGGAGAAGGTCATGTTCAAGCTCGATGGAAAGGTTGCCCTCGTCACCGGCGGTTCGCGCGGGATCGGTCGCGCGTGCTGCGAGGCGCTCGCCGAGCACGGCGCGACGGTCGTCGTGAACTACGTGAAGGGCGAGGCCGCCGCGCGCGAGGTCGCCGACGCCATCACCAAGAACGGCGGCAAGGCCGAGATCGCCGGCTTCGACGTCGCCGATCCGAAGGCCTGCGAGGCCGCGATCGAAGACATCGTGAAGCGCCACGGCAAGCTCGACATCCTCGTCGCGAACGCCGGCATCTCGATCGACGGCCTGCTCCTCCGAATGAAGGAGGAGGACCTCGACCGCCTCTGGCAGGTCAACGTGAAGGGCGCCCTCGCCTGCGCGAAGGCTTCGGTGAAGTCGATGATGCGCGCCAAGACCGGACGCATCGTCTTCATGTCGAGCGTCGTCGGTGAGATGGGCAACGTCGGTCAGACCGCGTACGCCGCATCGAAGGCCGCCCTCATCGGCGCTGCGAAGTCGATCGGACGCGAGTACGCGACGCGCAACATCACCGTGAACGTGGTCGCTCCGGGCTTCATCGACACGGACATGACGAGCACGATGACCGACGCGATGAAGGAGCAGCTGGTGAAGGTCGTCCCGCTCGGGCGCACCGGCACGGCACGCGAGATCGCAGCGGCGTGCGTCTATCTCGCCAGCGACGAAGCTGCGTACGTCACGGGGCAGGTGCTCCGCGTCAACGGCGGGATGTACGTCTGAAGAAGAAGGCTCCAGGCTCCAGGCTCCAGGCTTCAGGCTTCAGGACGAGAAGAAGAGAGCCGGAGCTGCATGCGTAGGTTGGTACGCGTGGGGCTCGGCGGATACGACGCATAACGTCGTATTTTCTTCACCGAGGATGGGTTGCGGTCCTCGGAAAGGCTGTGTAGAAAGCCGCCACGAAGCTCCCTCGACTAGCTGCCCAGTCCGCAGGCTGGGCGCTATCACGAACGTAGAAATCGAAGAGGCACAAGGAAAATGGCCCAGGACATCGCGAGCGAGGTCAAGCGCATCATCAAGGAGCAGCTGGACGTCGAGGAGAAGGACATCAAGCCCGAGTCCACGTTCATCGAGGATCTCGGCGCCGATTCGCTCGGGCTCGTCGAGCTCGTCCTCGCGTTCGAAGAAGCTTTCGAGATCGACATTCCGGACGAGGACACGGAGAAGATCCGCACCGTCCAGGACGCGATCGACTACATCGAGAAGCACGCGAAGAAGTAAGGCGACAAGCTCAGGCCCTCGGCCTTCTTCTTCCCGACCCCGCCGCTCCGCGCTAGCGATGTGCGGCGGGGTTCCCTGCAAACTGAGGACTGAGGACTGAAGACCGAGGACTGGAAGAACATGCATCGCGTCGTCATCACGGGTATCGGGCTCGTCACTCCGGTTGCGATCGGTCGCGCCGAGTCCTGGGAAGCACTGCTCGCCGGCAAGAGCGGTGCAGCGCCGATCACCCTCTTCGACGCGTCCGCGTTTCGCGTGCGCTTCGCGGCCGAGGTGAAGGGCTGGGACGGCACCCGCTTCGTCGAGAAGAAGAAGCTGAAGGAGATGGACCGCTTCATCGAGTTCGCGTGCGGCGCGGCCACGATGGCGGTCCAGGACGCCCAGCTCGAGCTCACCGACGAAGAGCGGAACGAGGCTGGATGCTTCATCGGCGTCGGCCTCGGGGGCCTGCATACGCTCGAGAAGACGAAGCAGACGTTGCTCGAAAAGGGCCCGCAGAAGGTCAGCCCCTATTCGATCCCGGGCATCATCGCGAACCTCGCCGCCGGCCAGGTCTCGATGATGTACGGGCTCAAGGGCCCGAGCTACTGCAACACGAGCGCATGCTCGAGCGGAGCCCACGCGCTCGGCGAGGCCTTCGAGTGGATCCGCCGCGGCCGCGCCCAGGTGATGGTCACGGGCGGCGCCGAAGCGACGGTCACGCCGGTCGGCATCGGCGGCTTCGAGGCGATGTACGCGCTGTCGCGCCGCAACGAGGAGCCCGAGAAGGCGAGCCGTCCGTTCGACAAGGGCCGGGACGGCTTCGTCTGCGGAGAGGGCTCCGGGATCCTCGTCCTCGAGACGCTCGAGCGCGCGAAGAAGCGCGGCGCGAAGATCTACGCGGAGGTCACGGGTTATGGCGCGTCGAGCGACGCCAACCACCTCACGCAGCCGGCCCCCCACGGCGAGGGCGCGCAGCGCTCGATGAGGATGGCGCTCAAGGACGCG
>JAFAER010000234.1 GCA_023423895.1 Pseudomonadota bacterium | reverse complement strand
CGAGCGGCGCCGGCGACGCCGTGTTGCCGCTTGGCGAAATCGCCGGGGAGCTCTTGCGCAGGAGTATGTCATGACCTCTCCGAAGGATCAGGGCCAGGGCTCTCAGACTCCGCCGCCGCCCACGTGCGACGAATCGCCCGTGTGCAACATCCTCATCGTCGACGATGAGCCCTCGAACCTCCTTGCGCTCGAAGCGATCCTCGAGCCGCTCGGGCAGCGCGTGCTCCGCGCGACCTCGGGCGTCGAGGCCTTGAGGCACGCGCTGAAGACCGAGTTCTGCGTCGTCCTGCTCGACGTGCAGATGCCCGAGATGGACGGCATCGAGACAGCCGAGCTGCTCCGCAAGCGTCCGAAGACCCGCGACGTACCGGTGATCTTCCTCACCGCGATCAGCAAGGACAAGAGCTACGTCACCCGCGGCTACGAGGCTGGCGCGGTCGACTACCTGTTCAAGCCGTACGACCCCGATGCGCTCCGCACGAAGGTCGCGACGTTCGTCGAGCTGGGGAAGAAGAACGCGCTGATGCGCGCGCAGAACGAGGCGCTCCGTGTCGGCAGCCAGCGAGAGCTCGCCGACTTCAAGAAGTGGAGCGAGCGACGTTACGAAGACCTCGCCGATTCGATGCCGCAGATCGTCTGGACGGCGGACGCGAACGGCAACATCACGTACCACAACCAGCGCTGGTCCGAGCTCGCCACGGAGAATGCGTCGTCCGAGGCGCCGAAGAGCTCCCCGCCGCTGTCGCCGGGCGCCTCTTCGTTCGCGACGATCGCGCATCCGAACGACCTCGAGTCGTTCGCGAGCGGGTGGAGCAGCGCGGTCAAGGCTGGCGTGCAGTGGGAGGCCGAGCTCCGCATCGGGACGCCTGCGCGCGGCTATCGTTTTCATCTCGTTCGCGCCGTCCCGCGCCACGACGACCACGACACGGTCATGGGATGGGTCGGAACGGCGACCGACATCGATGCGCGCGTTCGTGCCGACCGCGCCTTGCGCATGCTCGCCGACGCGAGCCACCGCCTGAACCGTTCGCTCGGCGCGGACGCGCAAGACGCAGGCGCACGCAATCTCGAGGCCGTCCTGAAGAGCGCGCTCCCGATCCTCGGCGATGCCGCGATCCTCGATGTCCACAACGGCGAGGCGGCCGCGCACGGGCCGGAGTCTGCGGCGACTTCCGGGGTGCGCCCCACCCAGCGAATCCGTGTCGGCACTGCGGGGATCGACGTGCAGCGGCTCGCTGATCCGCGCTTCGATCTCGGACCGTCGACCGTTGGCTACACCGGTCGTTCGGAGGTGTACCTCGACGTCGACCGCGAGATGCGGGGCACGCCGGGGCTCAGTGACTCGGAGCGGACGCCCAAGCCGTCCCGTCGCGGGGCGGAACATCTTCGCTTCCTCGGGGAGCTCGGGGTGAGCGCGTACATCTGCGTGCCGCTCGTCAGCCGCGATCGCACGATCGGTACGCTCACCTTCGTCAAGTTCGGAAAGGGCGAACGCTTCGGGGCGGCCGACGTGGCGCTCGCCGAGGACCTCGCGCGACGCATCGCGGTCAGCATCGACAATGCGCGCCTGCACGCGACGACGGAGCGGCGGCGTGAGGAGCTCGAGCAGGCGAACAAGAGCAAGGACGTCTTCCTCGCGACGCTTTCGCACGAGCTGCGGACACCGCTGAACGCGATTGTCGGTTGGACCGACATGATGAAGAAGGGCTCGCTCAAGGGCGACGAGCTCACGCGCGCGATGGAGACGATCGATCGCAACGCGCATGCTCTGTCCGGTCTGGTGGGAGACCTGCTCGACGTATCGCGCATCGTCACGGGAACACTCAAGCTCGAATCGAAGCACGTGTCTCTCGTGCAGGTCGTCGAGGCCGCGGTCGTCGCGGCACGGCCGCAATGCAAGCAGAAGGAGATCTCGCTCGAGCTCGATGTCGCGAGGGCGAACGACGTCATGGGTGACGCCGGACGCCTGCGTCAGGTGATCACGAACCTGCTGTCGAACGCGATCAAGTTCACGCCTCACGGCGGAACGGTGGCCGTGAAGATCGAGAGCGTCGATGATCGAGCTCGCGTCACCGTCGCCGATAGCGGCGAAGGGATCGCGCCGGAGTTCTTGCCCCACGTGTTCGAGCGGTTCCGGCAGGAGCAGACCGGTCGAGCGAAGGGCCTCGGCCTCGGCCTCGCCATCGTGAAGCACCTCGTCGAGGAGCACGGCGGGATGGTGAGCGCCCACAGCGACGGGCGAGGGAAGGGCGCCCGCTTCGTCGTCGACCTCCCCGTCGCGACCGAGTCCGCGCCCGCGATCGAAGAAGAGAGCGCGTCGCTGCCGGCCAACGGAGAGCCGGACCTCAGCGGAGTCCACGTCCTCATCGTCGAGGACGATCCGGACGGCAACGAGCTCGTGTGCACGATCCTCGAGCGGTACGGGGCGCGTGTGACGTCGGCCACGACGGCAGCCGCCGCGCTGGATGCGCTCGACGCGGAGCGCCCGCAGATCCTCGTCTCGGACATCGGGCTGCCCGACATGGACGGGATGGATCTCATCAAGACGGTGCGCGCCCGGCCGAACGACTCGGCGATCCCCGCCGTGGCGTTGACGGCGTACGCGTCGCGTCAGGATGCCACCAAGGCGATCGCGGCAGGCTTCGACGCGCACGTCGCCAAGCCCGTCCAGCCGGCGACGCTCGGCAGCGTCGTCGTCCGGTTGCTCGCACGCGGCGGCGCCGCCGTCGGCGAGCCGAGCTCTCGCTCACCGCAGACCTCGTCCTCGAGCGCGGCGTAGTCCCTGCGCGGGAGGTAGCCGAGCCCGCTCAGGTCTTGGCGGGGAAGGCCACGACCATGCGCGGGCCTTCTTGCGTCTGCTCCGTGAGGATCTGCCCGCCTTGTGCCGTGATGAGCCCGCGCCCGATGAGGAACGCCAGGCCGCCGCGGCTCTCGTCGTGCGGAGAGGAGCTCGTCCCACGCGGCGCGGTTGCGCGGATGGTGAAGAAGACGTCCGCTTCGTGCCGCTCGACTCCGACGCGGATCACGCCGCCCTCGCCGGTTGCCTTCAGCGCGACGGCGACGAGCTTCACGAGCGCTTCGGTCGTGCGGTTCTTGTCGAGCTCCACGGGCGCGTTCTCTTCGATCGCGCCTTCCTCGACTGTCGCGCCCTTGTCGGCACAGATCGGCTTCGTCTTCGCGATCACCGCCCGGGCGACGACGTGCGCTTGCTCCAGTCGGCGGGTGACCTCCACGGTGCCCGCCTCGACGCGGCTCGCCTCGAGCAGGTCCTCGATGAGCGTTTGCATGCGCGTCGAGGCCCGGTCCATCCGCGAAAGTAGCGAGAGCGCTCGAGTCCGATCGAAGTCGGGACCTTCGAGGTCGTCACGGAGCAGGCCCGCGCTCATCGCGAACGTGTTCAGCGGATTTCGAAGATCGTGGGCGACGCTCGCGAGGAGCACTTCTCGGACGCGTGTGGCCGCGCGGAGCTCGGTTCGCACGCGCGCGGCGTCGAGCGCGAGCTCCTCCAGCAGCGACAGCACCATCGACGCAGGGACGGAGCCCTCGCCGAGCTGTCCTGCTGCTTCGGCAATCGCCGTACGGACGTCCTCCGGAGAAGAAGCCGCTCGAAGATGCGCGGCCGTCCAGGTCAGCCCTTTACCCGTCATCGCTCTCGCCGATTACCACCGCACGAGTCGTGCTGCCAGCTCTGCTGTGCGCTCGCTGAATTGTATCGGTCGCTCACGAAAACAGCGCATTGCCCGTCTGGACGAAGTCTCCCGCGGCCCACTCGAGGAGCGCGCTCGTCTCGCTCCTGAGCAGCGCATACCGCATGTCCGCAGGATGGATCGCGATGCGCGCGGGGAGGACGCGGCGCGCAGGACGGGCGAGTCGGCACCAGGCGACACTCGAGAGGAGGCGCGCCGGGGTGCGGCTCGCGTAGTTGAGGACGACACTGGGACGTGAGCGGCCTCCCGCCGGATCGTGGATGCGGAGATGGTCCTCGGTGAAGCGATAACCGCGCTCGGCGAGGAGCGTCATCACCCAGCTCGGCATCGACCATGCCGGTGCCACGAATCCCGCAATCGAGAGACCCGCCTCCTGCAGCACCCGTTCGCCGGCATCGAGCCGCGCGATCGCTTCGTCACGTGAGACGTCGCTGAACTCCGCTTCGCTGGCGGAGACGACCTTCTGCGCGAACAGATGGCGTACGCGATCGACGGTGCCTGCACTGCGCACGGCGCGCGCCTCCGGATCGTCCCACTTGCGCGAGCGATGGTAGTAGCCGTGGAGATAGATCTCGTGTCCGTCCGCCTGCAGCTTCCGGAGCCGCTCCACGAAGCGCGGGTGCTCCTCGAGCGGCGCGCGTCCGTGGAAGTCGGGAACGACGAGCAGCGCCGGCCGGACGCCGGCCGCATGCGCCATCTCGAGGGCGACCTCGACCTCGCGCTCCCATGCGGGAGAGACGTCGTGGATCGAGACGTGGACGGGCATGCTCGGAAGCGAAAGAAACGAAGCGAGCGCGCGCTCAGGTCGGAGACTTGGCGGCCCAGTTGCTGGCCGTGGACTGCGCGCTGGCCGCCTGCGCCTGGACGACGGCCTCGTATTCGCCTTCGAACATGACGAGCTGTTCGGTGACGATCTCGAGGTTCTTCGTGTTCATCTCGTTCTCTTCGGCCCAGGACATCTCGCTCATCTGTCGCCGGATCTCGGCGAGCTTGTCGCAGATGTTCCCGAGCTTCGCCAGATCGACCTGCGCCCGCGGCTTGTCCGCGAAGCTGCTGCGGTAGTCGTCGAACAGCTTGTTCGCCGCGCCACCCAGCTCGCCCATGATGTCCGGCATGGAGGTCGCCTGACGGACCTTGCGGACCTCGCCGAGCTCGCGTTCGTAGACGCCGAGGCGATCCTCGACGATGCCGATGTTCTTCGTGTTGAACTCGAGGTCGAGCCCGCTGTCGCGGAAGCTCACCATGCGCTCGTGGATCTTCTTGAGCGACGAGACGATGCGCATGAGAAGCGCGGGGCGTCGCGAGACGCGCGGCTCGTTCGCGAAGTGTGTCTGGTAGAGCGAGAACTGATTGTTGGCGAGCGTGGCGAGCGTGCTGGCGCGCAGCTCGGGGGTGCCGCTCTTCTGAGCGTTGTCGATCAGCTCGATCTCCTTCTGGTACTGCGCGAGGTTGTCCCGCACCACCTTCCGATCGCGCTCGAAGTCCTTGAGATTCGACTCTTCGACGAGGGCGGTCATGCGCTTGTCGATTTGCTTCAGCTCTTCGACGAGCTCGCCGAGGAGCGCGAGATCGCGCGTCGACCGGTCCTTGCCCGCGAAGTGACGGGCGTACCGAGCGAAGACGAGGTTCGCGTTGGTCGCCTCCAACGAGAACTGCTCGAACGACGGCCCCACCTCCTGCGCCCGCGCGATCGCGGCGCGCTCCTGCGAGTAAAGGTTGAGGTTGTTCACGGCGCTCTCCCGGAGGCGGACGAGGTCCGGCCCCTGCGCAGCGCTCGGGATCTGGTTGATCCGCTCGAGGATCGAGTTTCCTCGCGCGATGAGCCGGTCGAGGAGGGCAAGGTCGCGCGTGAGACGCGACTGTCCTGCGAACTCGCTCCCGTACTGGCGATCGAGCTCTTCCAGTTCCTTGCCCAGATTCTCGACGATCGTTGCCATGACGCGACCTTCCCTAGCACGACCCCGCGCACGTACGAAGGGCCGACGAGCGCGATGTCCGTCCTCGATGCGCGCACGAGCCATTCCGTTGCGCCGCGGAAGCGGCGGCGAAGCGGCCTGGGGCGGACTCCGGGCAAAAAGAAGATATCGTTGGCGTTCGGTGACCCGTCGGTCCAGGCTTGCTTCCGACATCCTCGGCTCTTGCGCCGGGCTGCTCCTTTTCTTCGGAGCAGTGTCGGACGCGTACGGCGACGACCGCTCTTCCGAGCCCGACGCGACACGTTTTCATCTCACCTACGCGGCCCCGGAGGGCTGTCCCGACCGCGCCGCCTTCCTCCACGCGATCCGGCTGCGGACGAGACGACCGCAGCTCGCCGGTCAGGGCGAAGCTGCCCTGACGTTCACGGTCAGCGTCGAGCCTCGCCAGGGGAGCGTGGTCGGAAGCCTGGTCGTTCGCGATCCCGACGCCGGCCGGTTGCCGCCTCAGACGAGAACGGTGTCGAGCCGGACGTGCCCGGAGGTGACGAAGGCCCTCGCGCTCGTCGCCGCGCTCATCCTCGACCCGGACGCGGAGACCGGAGCGGAGGCCGCCCTCGTCCCCGTCGACGAGCCGCCGGATCCGGTGAAGAAAGAAGAGGAGAGGCGAGCGGGCCGCTCGGACGACGAGCCGGACGTGCCGGCGATGCCGCTCCTCGAGTCGCGTCGACGGCCGCCGCCGCGCGAGCGCCTGCGGCCGCGCGAGCGCCTGCGGCCGGAGCCCCATCGACCGATCGAGCTCGCGGGGGGTGCCGAGCTCGCGATGACGAGCGCCGTGGGCCCTGGGGTCGCCCCGAAGGTCGACGCCTTCTTCGACATGGCGCTCGCGCCCCGATCCGGAACCGAGGGGACGGTCACGTTCGCACCGGCCCTCCGGGTCGCCGTCGGTTTCGGCGCCACGTCGAGCGACCTCGCGATCGGCTCCCACGGCTACTGGTGGGCCGGGGGAACCGCCCGTCTCTGCCCCGTCCGCGTGGCGCTTTCGGCGGCGCTCCGCCTCACTCCGTGTGGTGCGATGCAGGTCGGTGCCCACCACGGCAGCACGCGGGGCGTTCCGAACGGCACGACCAGCACCGATCTGTGGCTCGCGCCGGAGGCCGGAGCGAGCCTCGACTGGCGGTTGAGCTCATCCGTAACGCTCGAGCTGCACGGCGGCGCAATCCTGCCGTTGATTCGTACGAGGTTCTTCTTGGCCCCAAATACCACCATATTTGCGGTACCTAGCGTGGCCGGGACGGGAAGCATTGCAGCACGCGTACGTTTTTGGTGATCAGAAGAAGCAGGCCGCGGGATCAGGCAGGAGGTCATGGCGGCCTCGACTTCGCTCCTCTCGGCCGTTGACGATCTTGCCGTGACCCGCGCCACCGCTTCCAAGGAACGTGTGGACCGCCAAGTCGCGCTTGTTCGCACGCATCTTCCTTTGGTGTGGAGATTCCTCCGGCGCCTCGGCCTTTCGCCCGAGGACGCCGACGACGCTGCCCAGGAGGTCTTCCTCGTGGCGGTGACGAAGATGGATCTCATCGAGCAGGGCCAGGAGCGACGCTTTCTCTTCGGCATTGCGCTCCGCATCGCTTCCCGAGCGCGGCGGTCGCAGAAGACCCGGGCGGACCGGACGGAGGCGGCGGTCGACATCGACCACGTCCGTTCGACCGAGCCGTCGTCGGACGAGCTTCTCGCACGGAAAGAAGCGCGCGTCCTCCTCGACCAGGCCCTTTCGGAGATGAAGCCCGAGATCCGGTCGGCCTTCGTCCTCTACGAGCTCGAACAGATGACGATGATCGAGATCGCGACATTGACAGAGACGCCTCCGGGCACGGTCGCGTCGCGCATTCGTCGCGGCCGCGAGCAGTTCCAGCAGGCAGCGGTCCGTTTCCAGGCGAGGCGCCGATGAGTGATCTCGACCGCCGCCTGTTCGAGTCCGGTTCGCCGTTCGAGAGGCAACTCCTCGAGGCGTCCGACGGCGACCAGCCGTCTCCGGCGCTGGAGGAGAAGATCCTCGCCTCGCTGACGGCCTTGCCCGCGACGGCCTCCTTCGATGCCGAGAGCTCGCAGGTGCGCCCCGTCTTCCAGGCCACGGCCCGGTCGCGTTTCGTTCGCCCCGTTGCCGTCGCGACGCTCGCGCTCGGTCTCTTGATCGGAGGCTCGCTGCTGGTCAACAGCCAGACGCCCACGGCGGTGCCCGCTTCTCCCCCGGCCGGGCCGGTGCTCGCGCCCTCGCCCTCGCCCTCGCCCTCGCCCTCGCCCTCGCCCTCGCCCTCGAACGTGGATCATCCGGTCGAGGTCCCGACGGTGACGCCCGAAGCGTTGCCCACCATCGCGCCGCCCCCGGACCCGGCGCAGAAGCCGGCGCCGACCGCCGGCCGCGCACGGAGCATCGCCACGTCGCAGAACATGCGGCCGGACACGGCCTCTTCGCTCGAGCGCGAGATTGCGCTCCTCGACGCCGTGAAGTCGAAGCTCGGAGCTGGCGCGGCCGCTGATGCGTCCCACGCTCTCGACACGTACGACGCGGAGTTCCCCCAGGGAACCCTTCGTCCCGAAGCGACCGTGCTGCGCATTCGGACGCTGCTCCTCCAGGGCAGGCGCGACGAGGCGCAGCGGCTCGCCGACGACTTCCTCGCAAAACACCCCGGCAGCGTGCACGCCAAACGAATCCGCGCCCTCCTCGGGGGCTGAGCCGCGAGCGGTCCGCTCGCACGAGCGTCGATGTCACCTCGAACTCTTTTTGTGCCCGTCGGCCTGCTGGCCGTCTGGGCGATGACGAACGGGTGCACCGTGAAGGAGGTGCGCCTTGGGGATGTCGCCGACGGAGGCGACATCTTCTCGCCCTCCAGCGACGCCGGTGAGGATGCGCCGCAGAGCGTGCTCATGTGCATCGGGACGGAGTGCCCGCCGCCGTACGCGACGTGCGTCACGCCGGGCAAGCCGACGTACACGTGCGGAACGGATCTGCTGCGCGATCCAATGAACTGCGGCGAGTGCGGCAACGAATGTGGGACGTATCCGCAGCTCCACATGGTCTCGCACTGCGTGAACGGCGGCTGCGCGCTCGAATGCTTCAACCGGGACCCGCAGTTCCCGACGGACTGGCGCGACTGCAACGGCGTGGTCGACGACGGCTGCGAGGTGGACGTCCTCGTCAGCGCGAAGCACTGCGGCTCCTGCGGGAACGAGTGTCCGAACGGGCAGGGCTGTCACGAAGGAAAGTGCGGCTGTCCCAAGGGGTGGATCGAGTGTCCGTTCCTCTTCGGCACGACCAGGTGTGTCGATCCGATGACGGACGACAACAACTGCGACGGCTGCGGAATACGGTGCGACGAGGACGACGGCGTCTGCGGGACGAACCGCCCTCCGCACACGAAGTACGGCTGCGTCGGCGGCAAGTGCCAGAACATCAAGTGTGAGGACCGCACCGTCGACTGCAACGGCGACGTCGGGACCGCTGGCTGCGGGGGCGACGGTTGCGAGGTCGGGGTCACGGCGGATCGCGACAACTGTGGCGGGTGTGGGGTCCGCTGCAAGGACGGCGAGGAGTGCCTCAACGTCGGCGGCAATGGCCTCGCCTGCGTCGTTCCGTGCGAGGCCACCGGCTTCACCTATTGCCCGGACGAGCGGTGCAGGGATCTGCTGAACGACGTGGCCGCGTGTGGCCGCTGCGGGAACGAATGCCCGATGGGCGGTCCGAACCAGATTCGTGCATGCAAGAAGGGGCTGTGTCTCCTCGAGTGCGCGCCGGGGTTTGCGGATTGCAATCTGGATCAGTCGGACGGATGTGAGACGGACCTCAACAGCCATCCGCATCACTGCGGTGCATGCGGGAACGAGTGCAACGTGGCTGCCGGCCAGCCATGCGTGGAAGGCAAGTGCTTGATGGCCCCCTGCGGGACGCCGGGGGCGCGATGATCGATCTCGTGTTGCGCCGGACGGCGCTCGTGGGCTCGGTGCTCGCGTTCGGTGGGGCGGCCATCGTCTCGAGCGCCAGCTGTGCGGACAGCGAGGCCGGGACCGCGGGCGACGAGGACGCGTCGACGACGATCGGATCCCAGGACGGCGGCGTCGACGCGAGCGACGACGCGCCCAGCGACAGCGGACCCTGCGATGCAGCGGATCCGAACTGCGTCACCGACCCCATTTCCTGCGACGAAGCCGCATGGTGTCCCGTCGCGACGCCGCTTCCGCGAGAGTCTGCGCTGGCCGCCGTGTGGGGCTGGGGCAAGAACGACGTGCTCGCCGTCGGCTCGGGGGGCGTCGTGCTCCGCTGGGACGGGACGACGTGGTCGCGGCTCCCGTCTCCGAGCGGGAAGAGCACGTTCTTCACCGTCTGGGGAACGGGCTCCGATGAAATCTGGCTGGCGAGCGGGACCGACGCGTTGTTCCACGCGACGTCGCTCGTCGACGGTAACCCCGACTGGAAGGCCGAGCCGAACCTCACCGGCGATCCGTTCAACACGGCCACGCTCTTCGCGATCTGGGGGAGCGGTGCCGGCGACGTGCGGGTCGCGGGCGGGACCTACAATCTCGACACCCCGGAGGGCTTCGTCCCCGGCAACCAGTTCGTTCGGAGCGGAGCACCCGCGCCTTGGACCGGCATTGCCGGCAACGGCATCGTCCGCGGGATCTGGGGGAGCGCCGCGACCGACGTATGGCTCCTCGTCGACAACAGCGGGACCAACCCTTCCGAGAAGGGGGCGACGTTCCACGGGACCGGTAAAGACGCCGAGTCGCTCGCCTGGAAGGCCGTGGACAGCCAGGCGACCGTCGGGCTGCTCGGGATCTGGGGCAGCTCCGCCGACGACGTGTGGGCCGTCGGCGAGGCGGGCACCATCCGACGCATGACGCCGAACGCGCGTCGCTGGGCTCCGGTCGCATCGCCGACGAACAAGACGCTGCGTGCCATCTGGGGCTCCGGCGCAAACGACGTGTGGGCCGTCGGCGACGCAGGCACCGTCCTTCACTGGGACGGGACGCTGTGGACCGATTCGGTCGCCGCGTTCCCCGCGGGCGCCAAGCCGAACCTGTACGGGGTTTGGGGGGCTGGTCCCGACGACGTCTGGATCGTCGGTGACGGGGTCGTCCTCCGCGCGACCGGGAAGAAGATCACGGGAGGTGGCTCGTGAGCGCATGGCTCGTGAAGCGCTCGCTCGTCGTCACGCTGAGCATCGGTGCTCTCGCGAGCGCAGTCGCGCTCGTCGCTTGCGCGAGCTCCGACGACGAGTCGGCGTCCGACGATGATGCCGGCAACAATGTCGTACCCGTGGAGGATGCCGGTGAGCCGGACGTCGCGATCGACGCCGACGCCGACGCCGACGCGTCGTCGACCTGCTCTCCCGGCGGCTGGTGCCACACGGAGCTCCCAGCCGACGTCACGCTGACGGGCGTGTGGGGAGACGGGACGGGCGTCGTCTGGGCGGTCAGCAAGCAAGGCCAGGTCCTTCGCTGGGATGGTAGTGCGTGGAAAGTGCACGCATCCGGTCTTGGCTCGCTCCGCGCGATCTGGGGCAGCTCGCCCGCCGACCTCTGGTTGAGCAGCGAGGCCGGCCTCGTCCACGGGACTGGGGCGAGCTCCGACTCGATCGTGTTCACGGACGTGACGGCGCCGGGCGATCCCTCCGCGGTGATCACGTCGATCTGGGGCGCCGGCCCCGACGATGTCTGGGCCGTGGGGGGAACGAGCGGCTTCGCGCCCTACGCCGGGCGCGTGCTCCACTACGGCGGCGCTGCAGCCGGCTGGACGGTCGAGGACGTCACGACGGAGCCGATCGCCTTTACACACGTGTGGGGGTCCGCAGCGAGCGGCGTCTGGCTCGGCGGGCACTTCTTCAGTGACGAAGAGTTCTATGACGAGGGCGTCGTGCTCCGTCGCGCGCCGAGCGAGACGGCGTTCACACCGGTGGCGCTCCCCATCAGCCCGACGGATGCCCGCGACCGCCTCGGCCGGATCGGCGGCGTGAGCGTCTTGAACGGCGGCACGATGCTCGTGGTCGGCAAGACGACGTACGAGATCACGAGCTCATTGCACGCGACCTCGTCCGACAACGGCAAGACGTTCGCGTGGAGCCTCCGTCGCGAGCGTGGCCAGATGTACACGATGTCCGGCACGTTCGGGAGTGCCGCGAACGACGCCTGGATGGCCGGCGAATATGGTCGTGTCTGGCATTGGGACGGCACCGAGTGGACACAGTCCGCCGTGTCGATCTCGAAGCTGCCGATCACGCGTGACTTCCACGCGATGTGGGGACAGCCCTCGAAGGAGCTCTGGGTCGTCGGCGACCGGCTTGCCGTGAAACGCGAGCTCTCGAAGTGACCGCGAGGAATGTGATGACCAGGACGCGAACCTTCCTCGTTTGTACCGCGCCGGTCGCGTGTGTGGCGCTCGCCCTCGCTGCATGTGGCGATGACGGAAGCGGTCCCGACGTGGCGCCGCCCGACGCTGGTTCCGACGTGACCTCGGAGCCCGAGACGTCGACGGACGCGAGCGTGCGCCCCGACGCGGACGCCCGCGCGCCGTTCGATCCTGCGGACGAGCCGGTGACGTGCACGTCGACCCCATGCGCGGTGCAGATCGTCGCGGGCGACGATCACTTTTGCACGCGGATGAGCGATGGAACGGTCCGCTGCTGGGGAAGCGACAACTTCGGCGCGCTCGGTCGCGGCGGCGAGCCCGGCGAGGACGATCCGGGACCGGACGCAGGATGGTCCGTGAGCGCGGTGGCAGGACTCTCGGGCGTCACCCAGCTGAGCGCGGCAGGCGCCACGACGTGCGCGCGTGTCGAGGAGCCCTCCGCGCCCGGTGAGCCGAAGATCATGTGCTGGGGCAGCAACGAGTACGGCCAGCTCGGCCTCGGAGGCGACGGCGTGGCGGACTTCGATCCGCATCCTGCCCCCGAGCCGGTCTCGCTGGCGCGCGATCTGGGCGCGCTCCGCGTGGACGTCGGCCATCGGAGCGCGTGTGTCGTCGCTCCGTCCGGTGACGCGGTCTGCTGGGGAAGCAACGAGCAGCTTCAGCTCGGTCGCGAGAGCCTCGAGCTGATCCTCGGTCCCGACGTCGCGTCGGCCGGGCAGCCGCTGGCCGCGCGCGTGATCCCGGCCGCCCACACGACGCTCGTCGTCACGCGCGACGGCGAGGTCTGGAGCTGGGGTGCGGTGGCGCTTCCGTTCGGCACCGTCGGCGGTCGCATCGCCTCGTTGAGCCCCGACCCGCTCGCCGGTCGTGTCGGCGCCATCGCGAAGGTCACGAGCATCGCGGCTTCGGGGTGGGTCGAAGACTTCGAGTCCCCAGAGCCGTCTCCGCCGCGCGGGCACGCGTGTGCGATCGCGGACGGTGAGGTCCACTGCTGGGGCCAGACGTACCGCGCGGCGCTCTGCACGGGGCTGCCGGACTCCGAGCGGACGCCGGCGCACGCGCCGAGCTACACCGAGGCGTGGCCGCAGCAGGTGGCGGTCTCGGACGAGCTCACGTGCGTCCGCATGACGGACGGCACCGTCCGATGCTGCGGCGAGGATCGGCGCGGCCGACTCGGCCGAGGCAACGTCGGCTCGTTCGTGAACGGCTTCGTGAAGGCGACCGCGCTCCAGGACAAGGCGGTGCAGGTGGCCACCAGCAACGGGGCAGTCTGCGCGCTCTTGCAGGGCGGGACGGTCGCGTGCTGGGGCAGCAACGCGAACGGCGAGCTCGGGCAACCCGATGCCGACGACCTCGAGCATCCTTCTCCACTTCTCGTTCGCTTCTGATCTCGCGGGCTCGAACACATGTCCCAGCAACGTCGCGCAAACGTCTTCACCGTCGCTCTCGCGTTCAGCGTCCCGGCGATTGCACTCTTCGCCTGCGGGACCGAGCGTGAAAGTTGGAACGACCGCAACGGTCCGCTCGCGGACCCGGACGGCTCCACTGACGCGCCGGCGTGCGGATTTCGGTGCTCGGCCGACCTGAAGAAGGTGTTGAACGGCTGCGAGGGCGAAGAGGAGGTCGTCGCGACCTGTGGTCCGGAGCAGGGATGTGGCATCGACAAGTGCATCGACGCATGCGAGAGCGCCGCGCTCTCGAAGGGCTCGATGGGCTGCTCGTTCTGGACGCTTCCGCCCGACGATCCGGCGACGGGGCCGGGCGCTTGTTTCGCTGCGCTCGTCGCGAACACGTGGGATCGTGCGGTCACGTTGACCGCCGAGCTCGGCGGTGAGCCGATCGACATCTCGAAGTCGATCTACACCGCGGAGCGAACCTCGGCCGGCGAGGAGATCTACACGCCGGTCACCGAGCTGGGCGTGGGCCAGGTCGGGATCGTCTTCCTTTCCCAGGCGGCCGCGCCCGCCGATCCGACGGCGCCGCGCTGTCCGCCGGGCGTCGTTCCTGCGGTCAACGTCGATCCGCTCCGGCACGGCACGGCACGCACCGTCGCGTTCAATCTCAAGGCGGACGCTCCGATCTCGGCGTATTCGATCTTCCCGTACGGTGGTGCCGACAGCGTCTACCCCGCTTCGACGATGCTGCTGCCGGTCTCGTCCTGGGACACGAGCTACATCGCGGTGTCGACGGGGAAGTTCGGTAACCCGAACGAGGGCGGGAACCTCAATCGACGGGTCCTGCAGATCGTCGCGAACGAGGACGACACCCGCATCACGATGAAGCCCAGCGTCGACATCGCGTCGGGTTTCGAGGTCGAGGGAGCGGTCGAGGGCGAGACCAAGACGTGGACGCTCTCGCGCGGCCAGGTGCTCCAGATCAACCAGTTCGCCCCGCTGACCGGTACGCCGATCGCGTCGAACAAGCCCTTCGGCATGTTCGGGGGTTCACCCTGCACGTTCTTGCCGATCGAAGAGGCGTCGTGTGATCTGACGCATCAGCAGATCGCTCCGTTCGTGCAATGGGGAACACAGTATCCGCTCGTTCCTCATCGCCCGCGCGCGCAGACGACCTCGGGGCCGACGCGAGAGGTCTCCGCCTGGAGCTTCGTCGGCGCTGCCGACGGGACGGTGCTCACCTACGATCCGGCGAAGCCGGCGGGCGCGCCCGAGACGCTGGCGGCAGGACAGGTCGTCGAGTTCATGACCGATGCGCTCGTCACGGTGCGCAGCCAGGACTCCAAGCATCCATTCTACGTCGGCGCGCACATGACCGGCTGGAGGTTCGCCGGCGGTCGACCGAGCCCGAGCAACTTCCTCGGCGACCCGGAGTTCGTGAACGTCGTTGCGGCGGATCAATTCCTCGAGCGCTACGTCTTCTTCACGGACTACACCTACCCGGAGACGACACTCACGATCGTGCGTCGAAAGACGGCGAAGGGGTTTGCTCCCGTGGAGCTCGAATGTGCGGGCGAGATCAAGGACTTCGAGCCGCTCGGCGCTTCGGGTGAGTTCGAGTTCGCCTGGGTCCGCCTCACGTCCGGCTACACTCCGCAGACGTTTCCGAAGGGCGAATGCGGCTACGGCCGTCACGAAGCTCGCAGCACAGGGCCCTTCTCCGTCACCGTGTGGGGGGTCGGGGATGCCGCGAGCTACGGCTATACCGGCGGGATGGGCGCGCGGCCGGTCAACGACGCTCCGCCGCCCGTCGTCGACTGAGCGGCGGCGCGCGCGCTCAATCGACGGTCCACACCTCGGTGGTCGCCGGGACGTCGTCGGCCGCGAGCTCGGGCAGCCGCACCATCGCGTACGGAGAGAGGCTGCCGCGGACGTGCGAGACCTCGAGCTCGGCGGAGGTCTCGCGCTCGCTTCCGTCAGGAAAGCGGAGGCGGACGCGGAAGCTTCCGGAGCGTGGTCGTTCGAGGGTGAAGCGAGGAGCGATGAGGACGCCGCGTCCGCGTGCGACGAAGGCTTCCTCCACGGTGACGAGGCGTTCGACCATCGACCGCATCCTACCGCCGACCGCCTCCACGCTGATCACGCACGTGCGCGTCGGGCGATGAGCTCTGCATAGAGGGCCATCTGCGCCTCGAACTGTTCCTTCACCGTCGGCAGCTTCGAGGCGGCTCGGACCGCTGCGGCGCGCATCGCCTCGCCGTCGTCTGCGATGCGGGTGAGCAGCTTCTCGACGGCATCGGCACAGGCCTCGGCGTCTCCCGCGGAGTAGCGTTCTCCGCTTGCGGGATCGTGCATCTCGGCGGCGCCGCCGTCGTCCGGAACGACGGCGGGCAGTCCGCAGCTCATCGCTTCGGCGATCGAAAGCCCGAAGGTCTCGAACGGGCATCCGTGGACGAGCGCATCTGCGCTGGCGAGGCTACCGGCGAGCGCGGCGCGATCTTTCGTGAAGCCAGGGAAGACGACGTCGGCCGCGAACGCGCCCGCTTCGGTCGCCGCCGCTCGAGCCTTCATGCGGTCGCGCTCGGGCCCGTCACCGAACAGGACGAGGATCGCGTCGTGCCCGCGCGCGCGTACCGAGCAGAACGCGTCGATGACGATGTCCCAACGTTTCTCGATCGCGAAGCGGCCGACACCGACGAGGATGGCGGTCTGATCGCTCGCCGGGTCGCGTCCTGCGAGCGCGAGCAGCTCGCGACGTATCTCGGACGAACGCGCTTCGGGACGGAAGACGTCGCGCTCGATCCCGAAAGGTCGATGGACGACGTTCTCGACGCCATGAGCGGAGAGCTTGCCGACCTGCCAGGCAGACGCGACGAGCGTGGCATCGCAACGTCGCGCGATCGATCGAACGAGCGACCAGAGCGGCGACGTGATCGTCTGGACGAGCTGCGACGGAGCGAACGACGGGAGCTTGTCTTCGAGCACGCCGCCGTACGTGTCGATGAAGTCCGAGTGCCACTGGAAGGTCCGGACGCCGTAGGTCCCGGGCTTCGCGCGGAGGGCGCCCACCGCCGCCATGTAAGGAGAGTGGATTTCGAGGACGTCGGGGCGCTCGCGAGCGACGAGATCGCGAATTTTGCTTGTATTCAGCAATAGATGGTAACTCGGGTCGTAAGGGGAGGCGGGCCCTCGGACCCGAATCACCCGTGCGCTTCCGCAGCCCCGTGCTAGACGGCGCACTTCTTCAACCGCCCGTTCGTCGTCGTGGGATCCGGGGGCAACGACGACGTGGTCGTGACCGAGCTGGCACAGAACGTGACCTTTGAGCGCCAGATGGCTTCGAACCCCGCCACCCCTTTCGGAATAGAATTCCGTAACGTCGAGGACCTTCACAGCGGTCGTTCTCCCATCGACGGAGCCGCCGCGCAGGCGCGTACGCACCGCCCTGACGGTCCGAGGTCTGCGTTTTCACGCGCTTCCACGGCGGCCAACGAGAACGGCGAATCCCCGTTCGCGGCGCTCGCGGCCCGGCACGGTCGTCCTCTGCGTGTGGCCATTCTCAGTGATTTCACGCGAATCCCGTACGCGAACGGTGCAGCGTTTCAGACACGGTTCCTGTACCAAGAATTGCGTCGGTGTGGTCATGAAGTCACAGTCATCGGCCCCCATGACCCGGACGCCAGGCCCGAGGACCTTCCCCCGAACACGGTCGCGCTGCCGTCCGTCCCCCTGAAGACGTACCCGGGCTTGCACCTGCCGCTCCCGCTCGAGCGCTGGGTCTACGACGCGAGCCGCTGGAACTTCGACATCGTCTTCGCCCAGGCGACGTCGCTCTCGCTGCACTTCGGCGTGTGGCTCCGCAAGATGCGCGGCATCCCGCTCATCTGCGTGAACACCACGCACCTCTCGGCGGCCTACGACGTCCTCCTTCCGGAGAACCTCAAGCGCCTCGGCTGGGTGAACACCGGCCTCGAGCTCGCGCTGAAGCGCCCGTGCGAGAACCTGTTCGCGAGCATCTACAACGACTCCGACGGGCTCGTCGTCCTCTCGGAGGGCCTGCGCTCGTATTGGCGTGAGCGCGGGGTCACGTGCCCGATCCACGTCATCCCGCGCGCCGTCCAGCCGACGATCTTCGATGCCCCGCTCGGCGACGATCCGTACACGCACCTCGAAGGCGCGGGCGACGCCGTGTGGCGCGGGCCGCGCCTCCTCTGCGCGGGCCGTCACACGCGCGAGAAGAGCCAGGACCGGATCATCCGCATCTTCGCCCGTCACGTCGCGCCGGTCGATCGCGACGCTACGCTGACCCTCCTCGGCGAGGGGCCCGACACCGAGTACTACAAGCGCGTCGCGCGCGAGGAAGGGGTCGCGCATCGCGTCTTCTTCCCCGGTGAGGTGCCCTTCACCGAGATGCCGAACTACTACGCGTACGCTGACCTCTTCGTGCACGCGTCGGTCAGCGAGACCTACGGCAACGTCATGGGCGAAGCGCTCTGGTGCGGGACGCCGACCGTCGCGTTCGCGGACGGTATGGGTGTCTCGTCGCAGATCAAGGACGGCGTCAACGGCGTCCTCCTTTCGCCCGGTCAGGGCCGACGCGAGGAGAACGAGGCCGACGCTGCGTTCGGACGCGCCGTCGTCGATCTCCTCTCCGATCCGCAGGAGCGCGCCCGCCTGGGCAACGCGGCGTCCAAGCTCGCGCGTGAGCGCAGCTCCCCGCGCGCCGTGCAGCAGCGTATCGCCGATGCGTTCATCCACGCGCAGGAGCACGCCGCGGCGTGCCGGATCACCGCCGCCGCGGAGGGACCGCGCGTCCTCCAATGGATGACGACGTTCGAGCACTTCCGGTCATGGGCCGCCGTCAACACGGGGCTCTACCTCGTCGGTCACCTCCGCCCCGCGGAGAACCACTCGAGGACGAAGGCCGAGCTGCACCCGCAGATCGCGACCTGAGCGGTCGTCGACGCCGACGTTCGTCGGCGCCGAGTCGACCGCGCATCCTGATGCCGCCTGGTCAGGCGTCGGGATGCGCGGCGTCGTTGGCCGATCGGCTCAGGGCGAGCCGCTGAACCCGTAGGTCTCGGCGGCCTCGAGGTCGGGAAGCCGCGTCTTCTGGACGAGGATGGTGCGGACCGCCCAGATGTCCGTGAAGATGCGGTAGCGAAGCGCGGTCTGATCGAGGTAGTCGACGCCGGCCGAACCTCCGGTCCCCGTGCGGCGGCCGATGACGCGCTCGACCATCCGGGCGTGACGCTGGCGGAAGATGACGAAGGCCTGCTCGAATGCCACGAGCTCGTCGAGGATGACGCGCGGCCATGCGAGGAGCGGCAGCTCTCGGTAGCTCTCGATGAAGACGATCGCCGCGCGGACGCGGGCCGACTGCGCGCGCTTGTCCTCCGGCACATCGCGAGCCTCGAGGAACGCGCGTGCGGACGCGATCTCCTTCTCGTAACGTCCTTCGAGGCGCTCGAGGTCTGCGCCCGTGAGCCCTTCGTGCTTCGCGAGCGCGAGCGCCTCCTTCGTCGACTGCGCATGCGCGGCGCAATACGCGTCGATGAACGCCTGCACCTGCGCGGCGTCGTCCGGCATCGCCGGCGTCGAGCCCTGGATGGGCGTGCGATGGAGCCAGTCCTGGATGGCGTCGAGCAACGTCGGCCCGTCGGTGAGACGCGCTTCGACGCGGCGGAACGCGCTCGAAGGCGACCCGTCGGCGTTGCGCAGCGCCTTCATGTAGCTGTGCTCGTGACCGAGCGGGATGCGCTGGTCGTCGCGGAGACCGAGCAAGATCTCGATCTCGCGGAGCTGACCCGACTGGAAGCCGCTCGCCGGGCTCAGCTTGTCACGGAACGCGAGGTAGTCGCGCGTGGTCATCGTCTCCATGACCTCGAAGTGCGCCGCGATGTGCTTCACGAGCAGCGCCATCCGCCGGATCCCGCGCGCCGCGGAGGCGAGCGCTTGCTCGGGCACCGGGGCCTTCGCGAACAGGTCCCGAACGGAGATGAGCTCGCGCAGCGTGAGCTTGAACCAGAGCTCGTCGATCTGGTGCACCGAGATGAAGAGGACCTCGTCGTTGGACAGCCCAGCGTCGCTCGGCTCGAGTCCACCCTGGAGCGAGAGGAGCTCCTCCACCTTGATGTAGTCCCAGTAGGCCGTAGGCTTGCGGTTCACGTCCGACACCCTAGAACCGGCGCCACGAACGTTCCAGAGCTCCTTTCGGCTCTGCTGCAGCATTGCAGCCTCGCGGGCCCGCGGACGTTCATCGTGCGCCGCGCGCTGGGACACGGAGGCGTGCTCACGTTCATCCGGGTTCAAACGGTTCATGGGAGGATGTGCGCATGGAGCGCGAGCTTGCATTCGTGAGCGCGGGGGGTGATCCTTGAGCTCATGGGGAGCTTCACACCTCCCCCCACGACGGCGCTTTCGCCGGGGGACCGTCTCGACCGATACGAGCTGCTCTGCGTGCTCGCGCAAGGCGGTATGGGCACGGTCTGGCTTGCGCGGCTCACCGGCAAGCACGGCTTCGAGCGTCTTCTCGCGCTGAAGACGATCCTTCCGAGCTACGGAAACGACCGCCTGTTCTGCGACATGTTCCTGGACGAGGCGCGCATCGCCGCGCAGATCGACCACGAGAACGTCGCCCGCATCCTCGAGATCGGCGAGGACCGCGGAGTGCTCTACCACGCGATGGAGCTGATCGACGGCGAGTCGGTTCGGAAGCTGTATCGCGACATCCGCGCGGTCGGAGCGCCGTTCCCGCTCGCGGTGGCGCTTCGCATCGCCGCAGACGTCTGTGCAGGGCTTCACGCGGTCCACGAGCTGCGCGGGCCCGACGGGGCGTCGCTCGAGGTCGTCCATCGAGACGTATCCCCGCAGAACATCCTCCTCACGGTGCGCGGCACCATCAAGCTGATCGACTTCGGCGTCGCGAAGGCGCGCCAGCGGCGGACCGAGGAGACCTCGGCAGGCACGCTCAAAGGCAAGATCGAGTACATGGCGCCGGAGCAGGCGCGGGGCGAGCCCATCGATCGTCGCGCCGACGTCTACGCTGTGGGCGCGGTCCTCTACGAGCTGCTCGCGGGTGAGCCGGTGCGCAGCACGGACGAAGGCCGCCAGCTGCTCGCGCTCCACGAGCTCATGACAGGCGCACCGTACGAGCCACTGCACCATTCGGTGCCGCTCCCGGTGCGGTCCCTCGTCGATCGCGCGCTCGCCCGCGATCCGCAGCTTCGCTACCCCACCGCCGAGGACATGCGCCACGCGCTGGAGCAGGCGATGGTCACGATCGGACAGGTCGCTACGAGCGACGACGTCGCCAACGTGCTCGCTCGCTTTTCGCGCGAGCGGACGCAGCGTCGCAAGGACGCCATCGACGCGGCCCTGCGTACGGCGCAGGAGCTCGAGCGCGAGAAGTCCGCGCCGGGCGGCACGCGTGCGAGCATGCACACGGTCGTCGCGCCGCTGCAGGCGCCGGCCGGACAGCATCCGCTGCACGGCCAGATGCTCGTCGGGCCGAAGGGGACGCAGGTCATCGGCATCGCCGGGCCGAACGTCGGGGAAGGACCGACCACCGGCCCGTCGATGCGAACGATGCAGGGCGCTTCGATGTCCGGCCCACCGCCCGCACCGCGATCGAGCTCGGCGGCGAAGGTCTTCGGCGCGCTCGTCGTTCTCAGCCTCGTCGCGGTGCTCGGGGTGGTCGGTGGTGTCCTCGTGACGCGCAGCGGGATCGTGCCCGCCGCGACCGGCGCGTCCGGCTTGTCCGGCTTGTCCGGCTTGCCTGAGACGTCGGCTTCGGCTTCGGCTTCGGCGCGAACGGAGGCCGTCGCCGCAGCGGACGCCTCGCTGGTGAGCAGCCCGCCGCCCGTGGCGCTCGACGTGAACGGGTACGGCGCGGTCCTCGGCGCAAGCGACGGTGGAGCGGTCGCATCGGCGGCGCCGCCGTCGGCTCCGGTCGCCGCAGCGCCTCCGCCCGCCAAGACCACCACGAAAACCAAGAAGACCGAGAAGTCCGAGAAGACGGACAAGGGGAACAGCCGCGCGGCGCCGAAGGTGGACGGCGACGAGTACGGCTTCTAGTCGACGACGGGCAACGGGGACACGCGCGAACCTAGAATGACTCCTCGGAAGATCTGCTCGCTCACGCTTGCTGCAGTCCTTGCCGTCTCGACCGCCGCGCAAGCCGCGCCGACCGCCGCCGAGCGAGAGACCGCGCGGCGTCTCATGGATGAAGGCAAAGCGCGGCTCAAGGCGAACGAGCTCGCCCGGGCGGTCGAAGCGTTCCAGAAGGCGCACGACATCATGCACGTGCCGACGACGGGCATCGCGCTCGCGCGTGCTCATCTCGCGGCCGGCCATCTCGTGGAGGCGCGCGACGCGGCGCTCGAGGTCGGGCGCATGCCTCACGAGCCGGGCGACCCTGCCGTCTTCGAGACCGCGCGAAAGCACGCCAGAGAGCTCGACACGCAGCTCAAGCCGCGCATCCCGACGTTGAGGATCAAGGTCAAAGGCGGCGCTCCCTCACGCGTGGCGGTCGACGACATCGAAATCCCGCTTTCGATCGTCGGCGAGCCCGTGGCGGTCAATCCGGGCAAGCGTGTCGTCTCGGTGACGAGCGCCGACGGCGCGGAGGCAAAGGGCGAGATCGAGCTCGCGGAGCGCGACGCGAAGGACATCGAGATCTCGCTTTCGCGCGCCGCCGATGCGGCGAAGAGCGGGGCCGCCGGCAAATCGTCTTCGACGGCGGCCGCGCCGGCGCCGCGGAAGGTCGTCGGGTTCGGCAACGACGGAGGCGACGTCGGGCCTTCCGGGGAACGGACGCCGCTCGCCGACGCGCTCGTCTACGGCGGCTTCGGCCTTGCGGTCGTCGGGCTGGGCGTGGGTTCGATCACGGGCGCGATGACGCTGTCGAAGGCGTCGGACGTCGACCCACGGTGCGCGAATGACATCTGCGCGCCGGAAGCTCGCGGCGATCTCGACAGCGCGAGCACGCTTGCGACCGTGTCGACGGTGGCCTTCGTCGCGGGCGGCGCCTTTGCGGTCGCGGGCGTCGTAGGCCTGTTCCTTCCACGGCGTCCTCCGCAAGCAACGCGGAAGGCAGCGCTGACGTGGGGCCCGTCGGGGCCGGCGATGCGCACGGGCGAGCGCGGGTTCGTGAGTGTGGGGCCCACGGGTATCGGAGGCACGTTCTGACGATGAAGGCTCGCGGCCGGCTACGTCGAATCTTCCTCCGCGCCATTGCGCTGTCGATGCTGAGCGTCGCGATCGCCTGCTCGATGGTCGCCGGGATCGACGACTACCGGATCGGAGACTGCAAAGGTGGCGTCTGCGAGCCGGACGCGGAATCGAACCCCTCAACCGATCTCGACACCGGCGTGCTCCCCGCGGTCGATACCGGTGTGCCGTGCCCGGGCCGTGCATCGCCACCGGCCGTTCGCGTGGGGCCCGAAGGCAACACGTTCTGCATCGACACGACCGAGGTATCGAACGCGCACTACGACGCGTTCCTCGCGGCGAAGGTGGACCCGAAGGGGCAGCCGCGCGAGTGCACCTGGAATACGAGCTTCGAGCGCGAGCGGCCGGATGGCGGAGGCGACCCCGCAGAGCCCGTCGTCGGCGTCGATTGGTGCGATGCGCTCGCGTATTGCACGTGGGCGGGCAAATACCTGTGCGGGAAGGTCGAGAACGGCACGAAGGTCGGTCCGGTCACGCCCGAAGGTCTCTCCGACTACAAGACGCATCAGTGGATGCTGGCGTGCTCGGCGGAAGGGCGCCTGCGCTACCCGTATGGAGGGCTGCACGATCCGTCGAAGTGCAACCTCGCCGACTACGACGCAGGGCAAGCGCTGCCCGTCGGGACGGTACCGGGGTGCATCGGCGGCTACGCCGGCATCCACGATCTGGTCGGCAACGTGTGGGAATGGTTCGACGGGCCGTGCAAGGCCGATCAGAGCCTGGAGGTCGACGGCGGCGACGGCGGGCCCCAGAGCGACAGCTGCTTGCTCAAAGGCGGATCCTTCCTCGATCGGGGAGCGTCCCTCGACTGTCGCATCGAGGCGGCCAACATCCGCCGCGACCTCCGCCAGAGCAACGTCGGATTCCGCTGCTGCGCCGACTGACCCGATACACCCGGCCGCCCTGTATCGCCGTGTATCGGGGGTGTATCGCGCGATACACCGGGCGTCTTCGCAGAGAATCCCGGAAAATACGGGCGATCGGACATGGCACCACCTTCGCAATCTCCTCCAACGCCGCGACGGTGCGGCGAGGAAGAGAGAGAAGGTCGCGTCATGAGGTCGTTCGTGAAGGTTGTCTCGTCGTCGATGATGGCTCTGCTCGTCGCGTGCTCGGGTGCTCCGGACAGCGGGGTGCCCGGCGAGAGCCCCGAAGGTGCAGAGGGCTCGATGCCCTCTACGGACACCGGCAAGACGGGCCGCTCCGACGAGGAGACGGCGGCGATCAACGCGCTCATCGCGTCCGCTGGCTTCCTGACGACGGACAAACAGGCGGACCTCGACCCGGTCCAGCAGAGCGAGCCTACGAAGGAGACGGTCCAGGGCGAGTCCGGCTCGTACTACTGCACGACGACCGACTACAGCTTGACGAAGGTGCCCGAGAAGTTCGTCGCGCTCAATCCGAATGCCGACGTGCTCTGGCCCGGCTCGATCGTGCAGGGCAAGTCGATGGCTGGCGGGATCCTCGATCCGGTTCCGGTCAAGCGCGCTCCGGGAACGATCACGATGACGATCGCATCGGGCGGAACCGGGATGTTCCACCAGACGATGGAGCGGCCCTCGCTGTCCGCTGCGATGGAGGCCCAGAACGCCATCCTCGCCACGTACGACGGCGCGACCCCTGCGAAGTTCTCGTATTCGTTCCAGTCGATCTATTCGTCCGAACAGCTCGCGGTGGCGGTCGACGCGAACGTGAAGGGCACGAACTGGTCGGCCGCAGCGTCGCTCTCGGTCGACAAGAAGGATGAGAAGAGCCGGTTCCTCATCCAGTTCACGCAGGAGTACTTCACGATGGCCTTCGACCCGCCGCAGGGTGCCGCGGGCGTCTTCGACCCGAGCGTCACCGCGAAGGACCTCGAGCCGTACGCAAAGGACGGCAATCCGCCGGTCTACGTCGCGAGCGTCACCTACGGCCGCATCTTCTACATCCTCTTCGAGTCGACGGCTTCGCAGCTCGATCTGGAGGCAGCCGTGAGTGGCTCGTACAGCGGTGCGGTCAGCGTCGACGCGAGCGTCGCGGCCAAATACAAGAACGTCATCAACGAGTCGAACATCAAGGCGTACGGGCTCGGTGGAAACGCCGAGATGGCGATCGACGCCGTGGGCGGAAGCAGCGCCGATCAGTTCGAGCGCATCCAGAAGTTCCTCACGACCGGCGCGAACTTCGACAAGAAGAACCCCGGCGTGCCGATCTCGTACACGATCCGCCACCTCACGGACTCGTCGCAGGTGAAGCTGGCGCTGACGACCGAGTACACCGCGAAGGACTGCGTGCCGACGAAGGAGTTCTGCGATGACCAGGGGCACAAGCTCGACGCGTGCGGCGTGTGCGGCGGCAACGGCACGACGTGCGACGCCTGCCCGGCGCAGACGGTGCAGCGCAAGGCTGGCAACGGCGCGTACGTGAACTTCAACGCGCCCGCGGCGTCCCACGGCACCGAAGCGGTCTTCCCGGACGGCAACTACTACAAGTACGCGAAGGCCCTGTGCAACCGCGTGACCTGGGGCAACGTTCGACTCGCGTGCAATGACGGAAGCTGGGTGATGACGTCGGGAAGCGTCAAGGGCGACGCGCTCTGCACGGGCGACAAGAACGAGAGCTGGAGCAGCGGCGGTCAATCGATCTCGACCGGCTACCAGCCCTGATCGACGCTCGACCCGGAAGGCCGTGAGCGATGCCTCTCTCCCGAAGAAGGAGAGGGGCATCGACGTTTTGTGATGAGGCTCGCCGAGCCGCGACGTTCGCGGGACTCGGCTCGCCGCGCCGCGCCTCGGCTCGCCTCGCCTCGCGTCAGAGGAGCGCGCGGAACTTCAGCGGCTCGGCGACGTTCTTCACGGGCATGCTTCGCGGCTCGCTGAAGGTGAAGGCGTGACCTTCGGGCAGCGCCTGGAGGGCCTCCTCCATCACGAGGATCTCGTCCTTGCCCGCGCATCCCTGGAGCCGTGCGGTGTTGTTCATCCCGCTCGAGAAGCCGGTGAAGTTGCTGTTCGGGCCGAACTGCCCGACGAAGAGCGGCGCGAGGTTCACGCCGGTGGACACCGAGAGGCCGCTCTCGGACAGCATTTCGAACGCGACGCGGTTCGGGAGCTTGTTCGTCATCGCGCGGATCGCCGCGGCGCAGCGGATGGCGCGTGAGAGGCGTTCTCCGGCGGGCTCGTCGTAGAAGGGCGGGCCGAAGAGCGCGATCACGCAGTCGCCGACCATCTTGTCGAACACGCCGCCGTGCTCCCAGACGAGCTCGACGGCATCGTGGCTCCACGTCTCGACGAGCTCGGCGACCTTCGACGGCGTCTTCAGGATCGACTCGGAGATCCGTGTGAAGCCGGAGATGTCGACGTAGAGGATGGCGACCGTCTCCTCGCGCGGCGCGAGGAAGCGGCGTTCGTACTCGTCGTTCTGGAGCAGGCGCGCGACGTCGTCGGGACGGAACGAATAGGCGAGCGAGCGCCACTCCTTGTTGAAGTCGACGACACGCTGGCGGATGAAGCCGGCGAACGCGGAGAGAAGCTCGCGGTCGTAGGTGTTGAAGACGCCGTGCTTCGACGTGACGACGACCTTGCCGACGACGACGCTCTTCGTGATGCCGTTGATGAGCACCTCTTCCTGCGCTGCCGTCACACCGAGCTCGTCGAGAAGCTTCGTGCTCGCGCCAGCCAGGTACTCGCGTCCGAGGAGGCGGAGCGGCGCGTGCGTTTGCTGCTCGGAGGCGAGCGTGTCGACGACGAGCCGTTCGCCCTCGAACATCTGCACGTGGAGCGTCTTCGCTGCGTTCTCTTCGGCGACGTAGACGATCACGAGGCGCTCCATCGGGATCGCGTCCGCGAGGATCTTCACCGCCTGCTGCATGCCTTCGCCGAGAACGCGGTGCCGGAGCGCGTTGCCGAGCCGCATCGTGACGAGGTGCTTCTCGCGCATCGCGCGGATGCTGAAGAGGTAGTTGTCGAGCACCTCGCACACGGCGTTCAGCCCCTCGACGAGACGCGTGCTCTCTGCGCCGTGCGGAGCGACCACGCCGGCACGTCCGAACCATGCGCCGGCGACATCGAGGTGCTGGGCGACCACGAGCCCGGCGGCCGACTCGGCGACGACGCGCTCGCGCTTCTCCTCGCTCGTGCGCGTCCACACGTCGGCTTTGTCCGGGATGGTCGGCGGCTTGTCGCTCTCGCCGTTCCACGCGAAGACGCGGAGCGCGAGGTCTTCCCCGTAGGTCTCGACGAACGCGCTCGTCGCGCCGAGGCGAGCGGACACGCGTGGGAGCAGCGCACCGAGCATCTCGCTCACGCTCCAGCGGTGAACGAGGCCTTCCTCGATGAGCTCGTCGACCATGTTGCGGAGCTCGTAGAGGTCGCGGATCGCCGCCTCGGAGCCCGTCTCACCCGTCATGGCTGCATTGTGCCACAGCGGCGAAGCAAAGGGCGTCGCGTGTCGCGCCTGCCGAAACCGCCGAAATGGCGACGCATCCCCCGGCAGAGCGCTGCGCCTCCACCGGCCCCTTGCCCCCTCTCGGGGCTCGGCCTAGAAGGTCGACTCATGCGTAAAGAGTGGGTCTCGAAGCGAAGCGGCGCGACGGTCACGCAGATGCACTACGCGCGTCAGGGCGTGATCACGGAGGAGATGCAGTACGTCGCGACGCGCGAGAAGGTCGAGCCTGAGCTCGTTCGTAGCGAGATCGCGCGCGGTCGGATGATCATCCCCGCCAACATCAACCACACGAACCTCGAGCCGATGGGCATCGGCATCGCGCTCTCGTGCAAGGTGAACGCGAACATCGGCTCGAGCGCGGTGACGAGCGATGTCGACAAGGAGCTCCGCAAGCTCCAGATCTCCCTCAAGTACGGCGCCGACACGGTGATGGACCTCTCGACCGGCGGCGACATCGACGGCATCCGCCGCGCGATCATCGCCAGCTCGCCGGTGCCCATCGGCACCGTGCCGATCTACCAGGCGCTCCAGAACGTGAAGACCGTCAGCAAGCTGACTGCCGCCGACATGATCGACATGCTCGAGCACCAGGCGCAGCAGGGCGTCGACTACTTCACGATCCACGCCGGCGTGCTCGTCGAGTACCTGCCGCTCGTGAAGGACCGCATCACGGGCATCGTCTCGCGCGGCGGCTCGATCATGGCGCAGTGGATGATCGAGAATCACAAGCAGAATCCGTTCTATACGCACTGGGACAAGGTCCTCGAGATCTGCGCCAAGTACGACGTGTCGATCAGCGCAGGCGACGGACTCCGCCCCGGCTGTCTCGCGGACGCGAGCGACAAGGCGCAGTTCGCGGAGCTGAAGACGCTCGGTGAGCTCACGAAGCGCGCCTGGGAGAAAGACGTCCAGGTCATGATCGAAGGGCCGGGCCACGTCCCGTTCGATCAGATCGAGATGAACGTGAAGAAGGAGATGGAGCTCTGCCACGAAGCTCCCTTCTACGTCCTCGGGCCGCTCGTCACGGACATCGCGCCGGGCTACGACCACATCACGAGCGCCATCGGCGCGACCATGGCCGGTACGGCGGGCGCTGCGATGCTCTGCTACGTGACCCCGAAGGAGCATCTCGGCTTGCCGGACGAGAAGGACGTCAAGGACGGCCTCATCGCGTACAAGATCGCGGCCCATGCTGCAGACGTCGCGCGCCATCGCCCCGGTGCGCGCGACCGCGACGACGCGCTCAGCCGGGCCCGCTACGCGTTCGATTGGAAGGAGCAGTTCCGGCTGTCGATCGATCCCGAGATCGCGCAGGAGATGCACGACGAGACGCTCCCCGACGAGTACTTCAAGACGGCCGAGTTCTGCTCGATGTGCGGTCCGAAGTTCTGCAGCATGCACATCAACCGAGCCGTCGAGGACTTCAACAAGAAGGTCGAAGAAGACAAGAAGGCGGGCAAGCGCACGCTCGACGTCTTCGCCGGCTGATCCCTTCGTCGGACGAAGCGTTCGGACCATCAAGGCCGCATGTCCCTGGGCCCCGAGAGAAATCGTTCACCGCTGTCGCTCGAGCGACTGAAGACTCTGCACCCGCGCGTGCGGCTCCGCCTCGCGCTCGCGGGCGGAGGCGCGTTGCTTGCCGTCGTCCTCTTCGCGACGTGCGGCGGGTGTGGAAAGCGTCCACCGGGCGGCGGCGACACCACGACCGCTCGAGCATTGGCCGATGGCGGTGAAGCGCCGACGAGCAAGGCGGCGTTCCTTCAGGACGCCGCCGCGCTCCGCGACGAGCGCATGTGGACGCATGCCAAAGACGGCGAGGAAGAGGACCTCTCCACGCTTGCCGCGCACGAGGGCGCCATGGGCCTCGTCGAGGCCACCAGCGATCCGGCGCTACGCATGACCGCGATCAAGGCGATGGCCTACGCGCGCGGCTGGGCGCAGCTACCGTTCCTCGCAAAGGCAGCTTCAGGAAAGGACGACGAGGAGGCTCGCCTCGCGCTCGACGTCACCGTGGAGCTCGCAGCCCGCCCGCGCACCGCCGAGGACCCTGAAGATGCCGAGGAGCTCGCACAGGGCTGTGAGGCGCTCTCGGCGCTCGCGCGCGACGCGAAGCGCCCCCGGTCGCGGAGAGTCCCCGCGGTTCGAGCGCTCCGCATGATGCCCTGCCCTCCGCCCAAGGAAGGCGAGGCGCTCCCCACCGACGTCGACACGAACTAACCGTCCCGAGCGCCCCGCGTCGTCCCGCGCGTCCGCTGTCCCGCGAGCCTGTCTCCTCCGAAAGGCCGTCCGCCGCCCCGCTCCCATCCGCTCGGCAGGTGGCCCCGTGCCAGGCCCAAAGTGGCCCGGGCCACCCCCGAGCCGGGTGCCGCAAAATGCATCCAATTTCGGAGTCAGCTTGCTGACTCTGAAAAAGCCTGCATTTTGG
>JAFAER010000215.1 GCA_023423895.1 Pseudomonadota bacterium | reverse complement strand
GCGACGAACTTCTGCACGTCGCCGAGGAAGGCCTGGAGGTTCGCGCCGCCCGCCTGTCCGAGCTTGCGACCCACGAGGTCCATCGCCTGGATGTGGTTCGTGCCCTCGTAGATGCTGAAGATCTTCGCGTCGCGGCAGTACTGCTCGACCGGGTAGTCGCGCGTGTAGCCCGCGCCGCCGTAGGTCTGGATCGCCATCTCGCAGACGCGGAAGCCCTGGTCGGAGCCGTAGGCCTTCACGAGCGGGACGAGCAGGTCGACCTGGCCCTGATGGTAGGCCGTCTTCGCCTCGTCCTTGCCCGTGTACATCTGGACCTGGTCCTGGTGGTGCGCGAGCTTGATCGCGAGGGCGCGGATGCCTTCGACGTGCGCCTTCATGTGGAGCAGCATGCGGCGGACGTCGGCGTGCTCGATGATCGGCACGCGAGGAGCCGTCGCGTCCTTCCAGTGCGTGATGCTCGAGCCCTGCTTGCGCTCCTTCGCGTATTCGAGCGCGTTGAGGTAGGCGCTCGAGGCGACCGAGACGCCCTGGACGCCGACGGAGATGCGCGCGGCGTTCATCAGCTTGAACATCTGCGGCATGCCCTGGTTGATCTTGTCCTCGCCGCCGACCGGCCAGCCGAGGCACTGGCCGTTGTCGCCGAAGTTGAGGACACAGGTCGCCGAGCCGTTGATCCCCATCTTGTGCTCGAGCGCGCCGACGGAGACGTCGTTGTGCGTGCCGTCGACACGGACCTTCGGGACGATGAAGAGCGTGAGCCCCTTCGTGCCCGCAGGCGCGCCGTCCACGCGGGCGAGGACGAGGTGGATGACGTTGTCCGCGAGATCGTGATCGCCGCCCGAGATGAAGATCTTGGTGCCGCGAAGCGAGTAGCTGCCATCCGGGTTGCGCGACGCGGTCGTCTTCGACGAGCCGACGTCCGTACCGGCGTGCGGCTCGGTCAGACACATCGTGCCGCCCCACTGCCCCGTGAACATGTTCTGGCAGTAGGTCTTCTTCTGCTCCGGCGTGCCGAAGTGCTCGATGACCTCGGCGGCGCCGTAGGCGAGGCCGGGGTACATGTTGAACGCCGTGTTGGAGCCGGAGAGCATTTCCTCGACGAGGACCTGCACCGAGCGCGGGGCGCCTGCACCGCCGAGCTCCGGCGGGACGGAGATGGCCTTCCACCCGGCTTCGTAAAGCTTCTTCCAGGCGTCCTTGAAGCCGGTCGGCGTGACGACGCCTCCGTCCTTCAGCTTGCAGCCCTCGATGTCGCCGACGACGTTGAGCGGGCCCAGCACCTCGCGCGCGAAGCGGTAGCACTCCGAGAGCGATGTCCGGACTTCCTCTTCTCCCCACCCTTCGTACGGCTCCTTGCCGAGGAGCTCACCGAGCTTGAACTGCTCGAAGAGGAGGAAGGCGAACTCGCGAAGGTCGGCCTTGTACCGGTTGATCGTCTGAATCGGCTTCGTCACGAGCGGCTCCTTGCTGCCAGGATGAAACGAACCCCCGACGGTCATGGTGCGGCTCGTGCCACGACGCGTCAAGGTGAAACTGAATGGCGATTCAGTCTTTCGTCTGTCTCCGACCGTCGCAACCGCGAGCGTGCTCACGCCGCTCGCCGGCGCCGGTTTTCCTAGCGCGGAACGCGATCGCAAAGACACCTGCCTGGTAACCTCGCGACGTGACGGAGGCCTGGTGAACGTCGGAGCCGACGAGCTCCTCGCATGGGTGAAGGCGTTCGCGTTCACCCAGGTCGTCGAAGCGCCGCTCTACCGCCGGTTCGTACCGACCTCATGGACGCTGGCGCTCGCGTCGAGCACGATCACGCACCCCTTCGTCTGGTTCGCGTTCCCCTGGCTCGGCGACCAGCTCTCGCTCTCCTGGATGGCGACCTCCGTGCTCTCGGAGGCCTGCGCCGTCGTCGTCGAGGCCGCTTTCTACGCGAAGGTGTGCCGGGTCGGGTGGCGGCGTGCCGCGCTGGTGTCCGTCGTGGCCAACGCAGCGAGCGTGACGCTCGGTCTGCTCGCACGAGCGACGTTCGGGATCGTCTGACGGCTCGCGAGCGTCGTCACTTCTTGCCGAGCTTCTCGAGAAGCGGCGCCACGAGCTTGTGCTCGCCCGAGCCCTTGCGCGCGCGCATCGCAAAGATGCGGACTTCTCGTTCGGCCTCGACGTGCTTGGGGTTGAGCTGCAGCGCACGCGCGAAATCGCGGAACGCCGCCGGCACATTTCCGAGCCGTTTGTGGACGAGGCCTCGGTGATAGACGGCTTGGTCGTCCGTGCGATCCAGGTTCACGGCCTTGTCGATTTTCGTCAGCGCCGCGCGGAGCGTCTCCTCCGTAGCGTCCTCGCCGGCACGGATCGATGCCCACGCTTGCACCGCGAGTGCCTCGGCATCCTCGGGATCAGCGTCGATCATCTCCTGGCAGAGGGCGACTGCGCGCTCGAAGTCGCGGCGACCCATGGCGGTCTCGAGCTCGCGGGCGATCTCGGGACGCGAACGGGGCTCCGGCCTCTTCGACTTGCGCGTCGCGAGATGCGCGCGCCGTGCGTCTTCGTCGCAGAGCACGCGCTGCGCCCGTGACATCGCGGAGAAGACCTTGGCGATCTCGTCGCGAATGGGAAGCAGGTCGGCCGGGACGCGGTCGGGATGCCATGTCTTCGCGAGCCGGATGAACGCGGCGCGGACCGCTTCGACCGAGGCGCCGTCCTCCAGACCGAGCACCTCGAAGTAGTCCTCGTCCTCGACCGTGGCCGCGCGGGCGATGACGCCGTCGATGCCCACCTCTGCCGGGCTGCGAAGCGCTGCGAGCGAACCCGCAGGTGAAGGGCGCGCAGACGCAGGCGACGCAGGCGACGCCGGGATCTTGGTCGACGAGGTGCGCTGCAGCGGCAGCTTCGACGACGAGATCGGCGGCGGAATGGCCGACGTGATGCCGGAAGGGATCCCGGCGATCGGGATCCGCTGAGACGAGGGCGGGCGGACGACCGGCACGGTGCCGGAGGGACGAGCGGCGGGAATCGATCCGGACGCATGTGCCGGGCTGGGGATGCTCACGGCCGAGATCGGACCGCTCGGCATCGTCGCGGGTAGCGCGCCCGTGGACGGATGGGTCCGCACTCCCGATACCGACTCGACGCACTTCGCGATGACGAGCAGGTAGACGAGCAGCTCGACCCGCGAGGGCGGCAGCTCCGTCGTCGCCTTCATCTCTGCAAGTGTCATCGGGCGGGTCGCGAGCAACTCCGCAAGTGCGGACTCGGCCGGCGGCAAGCGCGCGGAGCCGCCCGCCGTCACGCGGAGCGCGCTCTCGCCGACGCGGCGCATGGTCTCCTGGACGAACTTCGTCGGCGGATAGTCGCGGATGCCGCGCCACACCGGTCCGACCGGATCGACGGCGACGGGCGGCTCGACGGCCAGCTTCGCGTCGAAGAACGCGTAAGCGGTCGTGTCCGGGAAGGTGAAGAGATGATGCACCTTCCGGTGGACCTGCTCGACGAGCGCCTCGTCCCGCTGTGCGGCGGTGATGGCCCTGCGCTCGATCAACACCTCGCCGTGAAGGCGTTTGGTCTTGGCGATCTCGAGGAGGCTCGCATCGAGCGTCTGCGAGTCGATGTAACCGAGCTCGTAGACGACGGCGCCGAAGAAGCCACCGGGGCAGAGCCCGAGCGGGGTGGTCTCGACCGCGGTGATGCGGCCGCGCCAGAGCGTGACTGCGGCACGTCGGTCGTCGGGCGCCGTGAGCTCCAGACGACCGGTGAGCCGCCGGTTACGCGCGTAGACGAGGGCGTGCGCGAGCGGTGTGTCCGCGAGCGTCCCCACGGCCGACGGGGCGGTCATGCCTTACAGTGTACAGCCAAGGCGTGGCCCGCTGTCAGCCGTCTTGGACCGACCGTCGTCTCGTGCAACCGAGCCGCGAGGTCGGCGCTCGTGTGCCGACGGGTGCGCCTCGTCCGTGTCAGAGCTCGGCGCGGACGAGGATGAACTTGTTGCAGAGCGCCTTGTCGGTGATCTCTTTGTAGCTCTTGCCCGCGACTTCGCTTCGCAGGCCGCTCGTTCGGCTGTGCTCGGTGACGAAGTACAGCACCTTCACGCCCCTCTCGCGCTCCTTCTTCAGCCACGTCTGGAAGTTTGCGCCGGAGGAGACGAACGCAGGGATGCGGTTGCTCGTATAGAAGTTCTCGCCCTTCCAGTTCATCTGGTAGGCGACGAGCTGTTCTTCCGGGGTCGCGCGATCGCGGTAGTACGCCTCGATGACCTCGTGCTGACCCCAGTGCGGGGAGAGCTTCGTCATGTAGACGTCGAGGCCCCAGACCGCCCAGAGCATTGCGAACGCGCAGATCGCGACGACCGCATGACGACGGAGCGAGCGGACGGCGAGCACGACGCCGAGCAGACCCGCGACGACCGTGAAGCCGCCGAGGACGGCGCTGAAGTCGAGCGTGTCCGGCCAAGGCCGCTTGTAGTTGTACGTGAACAGCTGCAAGAGGCGGATGCTGCCCGTCTGGTCGGAGCCCTCGGGCTTCATCGCGAGGTCGCGTCCGACGAGGAGCGTTGCCAGCGTGCCGGCGAGCGCAGCAGCGCCGAGCATGAGCTGCTCGTGCAGGCGGTGGCTCTTGTCTTCCGGCGTCTCGCCGGTCGTCGTCACGCCGCCGCGGAAGGGCGACTTCGATGGATCTTGCGCCACCGTCGTCGAGGCGGGCTCGTCTTCCGGCGCGCCTCTGAACATGAGGACCGCGGCTGTAAAGAGCGCGGCGGCGATCCCGATCATGACGAGCGCGACGGCCAAGCTTCCCGACGAGCCTGCTTCGGGCTTCGCGCCGAAGATTGAGCCAGGCCAGAGCTTCGACGCGCCGATCGTGGCGATGCCACCGGCGAGCGCGAGCCCGCCGAGGTACACGATGAGCTGCTTGGTCCTCGCGATCGGCATGCGCCCCAGCATGTCGTCGAGCACGACGCCCACGAGCATCGCCGCCGGCGGGACGGCCGGGAAGATGTAGTGGTGGAACTTCGTGCCCATGAACGTGAACAGGGCGTACGCGAAGAGGAACCACATCACGAGCATGACGGAGGCGTCGCCGACCGCGGCGCCACCGCTGTTCGTCGGTGACGTGCCGTCCGCGTTGCGCAGTCCGAACACCCGAGCGAGCGCCGAGTCGCTGCGGCGGAAGCCCCACAGCAGTCCGAGCGGGACGAGGCCCGTCCACGGGAACGTCGCGTAGCCGAGCTGCCAGACGTAGTAGCGGATGCCCGTGTCGTCGCCTTCGTTCGTGTCGTGCACGTGGCTGAAGGCGCGGTTGAACATGTCGTGGAAGATGAGGCGGTCGGTGAACGGCGAGCCGTGCCTCATGTACATCGCGAGGTACCAGGGGATCGCGACGCAGAGGATGACGAGCAGACCGCTCACGAGCTCGAAGCGGAGCAGCTCGCTCCAGCGCTTCTTCGTCGCGACGTACGCGCACGCGCAGATGATCGGCAGGCCGAAGCCGGCGGGGCCCTTCGCCATCGTCGCGATGGCAGCGGCGAGCCAGGCGGCGATGTAGATCAAGCGACGCGACCGGCGCTCACCCCAGTTCAGGTAGAGCACGCCGCCGAGAACGACCGACCACACGATGGCCTGTGTCGCGGGCTCGAACGCGAAGAAGAATCGGAGAATGCCGCCGAGGATCGGGCCACGGCGACTGACGCTCCACCACGTGTCGCCGCGGGGCAGGGTGGCGGGCTCGCGCGACGCGCATGCCTCGTTGCCGGGCAGGCCGCAGTTGCCGGCCGAGCCGCTCTTGAACTCGTCCCAGTGGAAACGGAAGCCCTTCGGGCCGTCGCCGAAGACGACGAGCTCGACGTTGCGCGAGAGCAGGTAGAGGATCTGCGGGACGGCGCAGAGGAGCACGGCGCCGAACACGACGTGCCAGAGCGAGAAGCGGAGCTTCGCGCCGAACGCGTCGACCTCGTAGACGCGAACGCGCTCTTCCTCGTCCGTGTTGAGACCGAACAGGAGCAGGCCCATCGCCGCGGTCATCGCCGCGACGAACGGCATGTCCGTCATCGTCTGGTGCGCGAGGAAGAACCAGTCCGGCATCGTCGCGAGGACGATCGCGCCGAGGAGGCCGGCGCGGCGGCCGAAGACCTTCGCGACGCCCTTGTAGAGGAAGTACATCGCGCCGATCGTCATGAGGACGTTCGGCATGCGGACGACCCACTCTGGATGCGCGGCGGCCGTGCCGTTCGCCGCGATGAGCATCTGATCGGGCTGGAAATGCGTCCCGAGCGATCCCATCGCGAGCGACTGGATCCAGAAGTTGAGAATGGGCTTCGACCAGAACCAGCCGTCCTGCGCCCACCAGAGCGAAATCCAGTCGTCACGCGAGAGGATCTCGCGCGCGACCTCGCCGTAGTGCGTCTCCCACGGATCCCAGAGGCTGAAGACGCCGAGCGCCGGCATGTACAGCAACGCTCCGACGACGATGACCCAGAAGCCGTGACGCGACGTCAGCGGACGTTCGAGCCCGAGCTCGTCTTTCGTCCAGGGGCCGAGCTTCTTGCCGAGCTTGAACACGGCGGCGACGAGGCCGATGAACGTGCCGGGCACGAGCACCGCTGCGAGCCACGGCGAGACCACCGCCGACTGCGCGAGCCAGATGTTCGTGCCGAACGCGAGTACGAGCGCGCCGACGACACCCAGTGACGGAAGGAGCTCCTTCACGGAGGTCGTGCTCTCGACGTGGTCGACTTGATCGTCGAACGTGCCGAGGAGATCCATCACGCCGAAGACGGCGACGCAGACGAAGAGGAAGCCGACCGGGATCCCCCAGCCGTGCTGACCGTTCTTCGCCATCAAGAGGAACGCCGGGATCGCTCCGGCGAGGATCGCGATGAGACCGCGCTTCCAGCGGAGCGGATTGCCGCGGGCGAGGAGGTCGTCCTTGTCCTCGTCCGTTTCCTCCTCCGTCTCCTGCTCGTCGTGGCCTGCGGAGCTCGCGACGTCCTTCGCCGGCGCTTCCTTCGCTTGCGCGGCGCCGTCTCCGTCCTGAGCGCGCTCGCGCGCCGAAGCGCCGTTCTTGCTGGCGGCTCCGTTCGCGGGCTTTTCGTCGGTCACGACGTCGGGCTTGGAGGGCGGAGCCTTCTCCACGCGATCATCGTCGGTCGGCTTCGTCTCGCTCATGCGGATACGGCCAAGGCAAGCTTCCAGGGAAAAGGGGGCAGTCGCCCCCGGGCCCAGGGTGCTTTACCAACTTCTCCGGCCGGAGACCAGACGGCCGTCCAGGGCTCCATTTCCGCGGGCTCCGCTCTTCCGTGCCGCCATCTCGTGACGGACGGCGGAGGTCATCGCGGACGGAATGGGGGCGCGCGGTCCCGCGGACGTCATCCGCGACGGGGGGGCGGGTGTCTTTTCGTGAGGCTCGGCGAAAAAGCACGCAACCTCGACGCTGGGAGGCCGACCGGGTGAGCCATGACGCACTCGACCAGCCGCATCGCCATCGCCCTCCTCCTTTCGCTCGCTGCATGCGGGACTGCGGACGCGGATCCGTCCTCGTCGGCGGGTGAAGACGTCCCGCTTCCGCGGCGCGACGAGAACGCACCGCCATCGACCCCGGCCGCTCCGTCTGCGCCGCCGCCGCCGCCCCCCGTCGTCGGCGAGCCGGAGGATGCGGAGCTCACCGAGGCGATCGGCGTCTTCGTCGCGGCGGGCGCGGCGGCGAACGGAGAAGGAACGCGGGCGAACCCCGTGTCGACGATCTCGGGCGGGCTCGCCCGCGCGAAGGCCGAAGGCAAGCGGGTCTACGTTTGCACCGGGACCTACAAGGAGGCGGTCGTCCTCGCGAACGAGATCCCCGTCATCGGCGGCTTCGACTGCACCGGGCATCGCTGGAAACGCGTCGGGGAGCGATCGCGGATCGAGTCGCCGACGAGCCCCGCGCTCCGCGCAAAGGACATCACGTCGCCCACGCGTTTCGACGGGGTCGACGTCGTCGCGCCCGACGCGTACGGCGCCAGCGCGAGCTCGATCGCGTTCGTCGCCGAGAACGCCAGCGGGCTCCAGATGGTGAAGAGCAAGCTGACGGCCGGCGCGGCCGGCGACGGGGCGGACGGCACCGAGGGCGCCCAGCTCATGCTCGGTGCGATGACGGGCGGCGACGGACGGGACGCGGCCACGCTCAGATTCGATACCGGCCTCGAGGTCGTCGCGTATCGCAAAGGTGGCGATGGCAGCACGGGCTCCTGCGTCGGCGGGCCGGGACATGACGGCGAGAGCGGCGGCGACGGCGGCAGCGGCGGAACGTACGTCTGCACGACGATCAAGAAGACGCAGCCGGGCGGTTTCGTCCTCGAGTTCCTCGGTTGGGACTGGTACCGGAACTTCAGCGGCTCGCCGTACGTGCGCACGGAGGGCGAGGCGCGCTCGGGGGATCCGGGCACGGCGGGTGCGGACGGCGTGAGCGCGAAAGGCATCGGGGCGTTCACCGCCGACGGCTACGTCCCCTCAAACGGCAGCGCGGGCACGCACGGGACGTCCGGCAAGGGCGGGCGCGGCGGGAGCGGCCAGGCCTCACGCCAGGGGCAAACCTGCACGAATCGCGGTCAGATCTGGTACGCCGCCGACGGCGCGGGCGGCGGCGCCGGTGGCTGCCCGGGCCTCGCGGGGACGGCAGGGACGGGAGGTGGTGCAAGCGTCGCCGCGCTCGTCTTCTCGAGCCCCGGGCTCACGTTCGATGCCTGCGAGCTCGTCGCGGGGAACGGCGGTCGTGGCGGTCGCGGTACGCTCGGCTCGTTGCCGACGCCAGGCGCCGCTCCCGGCACCAAGTACGGCGAGGCGGAGGCGGCGATGTCGGGCGGCGCAGGCGGGCGCGCCGGAGCGAGTGGCAGCGGCGCGGGAGGGCCGAGCATCGCGCTCGTGCACTCCGGCGCAGCGCCGAAGATGCTGAACGGCAGCACGACGAAGGCGGGCGTCGGCGGAGCAGGCGTTCCGCAGCAGTCGAGGCCGGGGTACGCCGTCTCCGTCCCCGCGTCCGCGGCGGGGATCGCGAAGGAGGTGCATGCTCTGTGAGCGGTCCAAGACCAAGCCCGAGAAACAAGAGCGAGACGACGGCACGACGCGTGCGGCGACCGAACGAAGGTCGTCGCACGCGTGTGCGCATGTATCCCTCGGGCCGCATGCCCAGGGGCGAAGGCAGGCACCAACGAGCGAACGCGGGATCCGGATGAGCACACCGCTGCGCGGAGCGATTCTCGTCACGCCGGGCCCGCGGATTGGGTACGGTGCAAATCGTGGAAATTCGCACGTTGGTCGGCGCTGTCGTCGCGCTGATCATTTCGTCCAGCGGCGCCGCTCATGCGGATGAGCTTCGGGCGCACGTCACCGCGGGCGCAGCCCACGCCGTCGTCGAGCCGCAGGAGCGTGAGTTCGGATGGGGCGGGGCCGGCTCCGCAGCGCTGGAGGTGCCGCTCTCGGCGGCATTCGGCATCGAGGGCAAGGCCTCCGGGATCGTGCTCTCGCAGGGCGATCCCCCGGCCGATGCGTCGCTCGCACGACAGGGGACGGGCACCGCGTTCCTGTTCACCGGAGGGCTCCGTGTGCGTCCGTTCACGCGTGTGGCCGGACCGTGGTTGTCGGTCGGTGGAGGCCTCGCGCAGACGGGGAGCCGACCTCGCCCCGGCATCGATCTGGCGCTCGGCTGGGACTTTCGCCTCTCGCGCACCAGCCGGTGGGACCTCGGGCCTTACGTCGGCGCGACGCAGATCGTGCAGCCGAACGACTCGCTTCGCCCCGACGATGCACGCGTGATCTCGGTCGGCATCCATCTCGGCCTCGGCGTCGCCGAGAAGCGAAAAGAGGAGGCGCCGCCGCCGCCTCGAGGTGATCGCGACGGCGACGGCGTGTTCGACGACGAGGACGCATGTCCCGACGTCGCCGGCATCCGCACGGACGATCCGAAAACGAACGGCTGCCCGCGGAGCGACCGCGACAACGACGGCGTGTTCGACGACGAAGACGCGTGTCCGGACGTCGCCGGCGTGCGTACGGACGATCCGAAGACGAACGGCTGCCCGCGGAGCGACCGCGACAACGACGGCGTGTTCGATGACGAAGACGCGTGTCCGGACGTCCCCGGCGTTCGCAGTGACGACCCGAGAGCGAACGGCTGCCCGCCACCGGCGGAGAGCGTACGCGTCGAACAGGACCGGATCCTGCTGGACGACGTGATCCTGTTCGACCTCGACAGCCCGCGTGTCCGCCACGCAAGTTGGGGCATCATCAAGAAGCTCGCCGAGTTCATGAACGCCAACCCGAACATCCTCGAGATCAGCATCGAAGGCCACGCCGATGCCACGGGGACGGAGCGACACAACATGGTGCTGTCGCGCGACCGCGCGGAGAGCGTCCGCCGGCTGCTCGTGAAGTACGGCGTCGATGCAGACCGCATCAAAGCGGAGGCGTTCGGTCGTTCACGCCTCAAGGTGGAGACCAGCCGCGCCGAGGCTGCGAACCGCCGCGTCGAGTTCTGGGTGACACGCACGCGCCCAGCCGGGGGAGGTCACTGACATGGCCGCTCGACCGAAGAAGCTCCGCTTCGCGCTCGCGATGCTCGGCGTCGTCGTCTCCCTCGGCCTTCTCGGCCAGGGTTGCAATACCGAGAACTCCCTCGTCGGTGGCGAGTGCGCCCCCGGTTACGTCCTTTGTGGAGCTCGCTGCACCGCGACGTGCGGGGACGGGAGCTCGGCGGACGATGGTGGCGGTGCCACGGACGCGGACGGACGTTTCGACGGTTCGTCGAACGACGGATCGCCGGGCGACGGCTCGAACGGCGACTCATCCATCGGAGACGGCTCGAGCGGCGATGCTTGCCCGCCTCCGCCGTACGTCACACCGGCGGCGTGCGGAGCGTGCGGGATCGTGTGCACCGCGCCGACGTCGGCCTGCCTCTTGAACGGAGCCGGTGACTGGGCGTGCGCGCTGCCGTGTACTCCGCCGCTCGTCGCCTGCAACGGTCGTTGCGTCGATCTCGAAAACGATCCGCTCAACTGCGGTGCGTGCGGGAAGATCTGTCCTTCGAACATCTGCGTCGCGCGCGTTTGTCAGGGCTCGACCCCCGGAGACGTCGTGCTCGTCGGGCACGACTACCGTGATGCCATCGGCGGGATGTCGCAGACGAAGGTGCTGACGAACGCGATGTTCATCCCGACGTCGAATCCGCTCCGCGTTCTCTCGTACGAGCAGTTCGCGAACGCGGCGATCGTCGCCAAGGTGAAGTCGCTCGTCGCCGGTGCAGCCGGAACGCGTGTGATCAACTACACGGTCGCGAACGATCCCGACCCGCTTCGCTCGACCACGCTTGCGAAGGATTACGACGTCGTCCTCGTCCACGACCAGTCGAGCGCCGCAGCGGGCAGCCTCGCGCCGATCGCGAGCACATGGGCGGGCCCGCTCGACACGTTCGCGAAGGCCGGCGGCGTCATCGTCGCGCTCGACGGCGCAGGCGGCGCGGGCGCCATGCCGGAGCTCGTCTCGAACGCCGGCTTGCTCGATCTCGCCGGGCACACCTCGATTGCGCCGGGCACGCAGGTGTCGATCGTCGCGCCCGGCGACCGCGTCGGCTCACTCGTGGTGAGCCCGTACGCCGTCGTCGAGCGTTCCGTGACGTTCCAGTCGAATCAGCCGAACGGGGGTAACGTGGTGTTCGTCGCTCAGGAACGCGTCGGCGCGGTGCTCGGCGATCCCGTCGTCATCCATCGCGTCGTCCCCTGAGCGTCGGCGTCTGCGGTTGGGCTCGCGGCCGGCAGCAGATCGGGGAGCACGCGTCGGAGGACGGCAGGAACCATTGCCACGTGTGGGACAGCACGTGGCGGAAGGTCGACGACCTCTTCGATCGTGCACGTCGTGCATGCCGCTGCCAGATCGCTGACGGGCCGCCGCCAGCTGCGATGCCAGAAGAAGCGGACGTCAGCGACCGCTGCGAGCGCCGCGAGGCGGGGCGTCACGAGCTCGTCGACGCAAGTGTCGATCGCGACGACCGCAAGCGGACGCGCGCGGAGCACGCCGTCGCCGAGCAGCCCGCCGGCGGCATTGCAGCCGGCTCCGCTGTGGCCGACGACGATGACGCGAGAGCGATCGACACGTGCCGAGCCGGCAAGCGCCGCATCCGTCGCGTCGAGGAAGTCGCCGAGCTCGAGCTCCGGCCACATGGCCGCAGCCGCGGTCGCGTTTCGCGTGTGGGTTGGTGCAGCGAGGATGAACGGCGCGACCCGTCCACCGCGCACGAGCGGCTCGACGATCGAGCGAAGGTCGCCCTGAGGCGGGCCGAACCACGGGTGCACGATGCCGTCGCGGTTCATCCCGTGGAGAAACACGACGACCGGGAGCGCGTCGCCAGGTGTCGCGCCGCTCGTGACGTACGCGAGCGCCCCAGCAGGATCACGCGAGTAGAGGAGCGTCTTCTGCCGATACGGGAAGGTGGTCGTTCCGCCAGCCTCCGCGTCCGAAGCGACGAGGAGAGCAGCGGTCGACAGCACGATCGCGAGCGCGGAACGAAGCACGGCCAACGTCAGCCATCTTACAGCGACGTGAGCGCATTGCGCTGCGATCCGCGGTGACCACCTGACCACCTGACCACCTAACCTGGCCACCTAGCCCGCCGGTGGAGGTCGGCGTCTGGCGTCAGAACGTCTCGACGACGACGTCGTCGTAGCTGATGTTGGCCAGCGCGCCGGCGCCTTTGCCGCTCACGCCGATGGACAACGTGCTTGCGTCTCCCGGGTCGAGGCGCAGGTTCGAGAGCATCTCATCGCCGACGTAGAACCGAAACGCGTCGACTCCGTCGAGCGGCTCATATTCGACGCGCACATCCATCCAGTCGTTGAAGCGAAGCCCCACGGGCGGGGTCAAGAACGACCCGGAGCCGCCGGTCCCGTCGAGGTTCCAGACGGCGGTGCCACGCAGCCCGTTCGCTTGCCGGGACAGCGCGTAGCTCAGGTACCTGCCGTTCGCGAACTGGAACGCGGCGAAGAACACCTCCGGAGAGCCGGCGTCCGGAAATGCGTCGAGCTTCGTCACGAGGAGGCGGAAGGACCATCGGATCTTGCGGCCCTCGAACGGCATGACTTTCTGGAGTCCCCGTCCTTCCCCGTCGCCGAACATCCCCGCGAACCGGGCCGCGGCCGTCGATGCGTACCCGGGGCCGATCGACACGGCGAGCCGCCTCTCGCCCGTCAGTGCGTCCCACGGCGCCGCCAGCTCGAACGTCCTGCCCGGCTGTTCGAAGTCGTCGCAGAACAGGGCGCTTTCCTTCTGCTGGCAGAAGGAGGGAGGACCCGAATCTGGATCTGCGTCGACAGACCCGGCGTCGCTCGGGACCGCCGGCGCCGCCGTGTCGGTCCCCGCGTCACGGGTCTCGGTCGCCTCGTCGTCGCCTTCGAACGAAGAACACGCCGCGAAGGCCACCGCTGCGAGCTGCGCCGCGACGATCCCTCTCCGCATGCTGCCAAAGTAGCACGAAGGCACGCTCGCGCGCACGGGCGCAAAAAAAGACCGTGCGCGCGGGCGGGGCCCCTACTTCGTCGTGGCGCTCTCGTCGGGCTCGTCGAGCTCGGCGGCGAGGGCGCGGGACTCCTCGAGGCGAACGCGCGCTTCTTCGAGCTGCTTCTTGAGCGCGTTCGTCTCGTCGATGACCTCCTTCGGCGCGCGTTCGAGGAAGCCCTTCGAGGACATCTTCTTCGCGATCGCGGCGAGGTCCTTGTCGATGCGCTTCACCTCGCGGTCGATGCGCACGAGCTCCTTGTCTTTCGTCACCAGGCCTTTGAGGCCGACGTGCACCTCGATCGGACCGTACGGCGTCGGGACGATGCTCGTCGTCGTGCCCGCAATGCGGGGCCCGCCCGTCTTCTCGACGGTGGGCGACTTGCTCTTCACGAGGAGCGCGATCGTCGCGAGCCGACCGTCGAGCAGCGCGCGCGCCTCTTCGCCGTCCGCGCGGAGCGACAGCGGCACGTCCGCCTTCGGCTCGATCTCGTGCTCGCTGCGGATGGTGCGCGCGGCCGAGACGACCGACTTGAAGACCTCCATGTCACGGAGGGCAGCCTCGTCCTCGATGCCGTCCGACGCTTGCGGGTAAGGCCCGAACGCGATCGAGCTCTTTCGCGATGCCGGGCGCGGCAGGCGCTGCCAGAGGTCCTCCGTGATGAACGGCATCAGCGGGTGCATGAGACGGAACGACGTCTCGAGCACGTGCGCGAGGACGAGGCGCGTCTCGGCGACTTCTTCGGCGCCGGTCTGAGCGACCTTCGGGAGCTCGTGCGGTGTGGTCCACACCGCCTCGCCACGAAGCACCGGCTTCGTGATCTCGAGGTACCAGTCGCAGAAGTCGTTCCAGAAGAAGCGGTAGCTCTCGTTCGCCGCCTCGTCGATGCGGAACTCGGCGATGCCGGCGTTCGCGATCGCGATCGATTTCCCGAGCTGCGCGAGGATCCAGCGGTTGAACCACGCCTTCGCCTGCGGCGGCTCGTCTTCTTCCCGCTGCAACGTGCTCGCGTCGAGACCCTGCAGATGGCTGAGCGAGAGGCGCGTCGCGTTCCAGATCTTGTTCGCGAAGTGGCGGTAGCCCTCGATGCGCTTCGGCGCGAGGGCGATGCGCTTGTTCGAGGGCGGGAACGTCGCGAGCGTAAAGCGCAGCGCGTCGGCGCCGAAGGCGGGGAAGCCGTTGCCCATCGCCGCGGCCGACGGGTACGCCTTCTTGAACTTCTGCATCGCCTCCGCCTCGGGCGCGCCGGGCAGGGTCTTCTTCACCATGTCGGTGAACGTCGTGCCGTAGATCAGGTCGAGGGGATCGATGACGTTCCCCTTCACCTTGCTCATCTTGTCGCCGGTCTCGTCGACGATGAGGCCGTGGAGGAGCACGCGCCGGAACGGCACGTCCTTCATGAAGTAGAGCCCGAACATCATCATCCGGGCGACCCAGAAGAAGAGGATGTCGTAGCCCGTCTCGAGATCGCTCGCGGGATAGAACTTCTTCAGCGCAGGCGTGTCGTTCGGCCAGCCAACGGTCGAGAACGGCCAGAGACCGCTCGAGAACCAGGTGTCGAGGACGTCGGGATCCTGGACCCACTCGGGGCCGAGGTTCTCCGGCTTCTTGCGCGCGACGACGATCTCGCCGTTCGGGCCGTGCCAGGCGGGGATCGGGTGACCCCACCAGAGCTGGCGCGAGATGCACCACTCCTGGATGTTCGAGAGGAAGTGGTTGTACGTCTTCGTCCACTCCTCCGGCAGGATCTTCGTGCGGCCGTCTTCGACTGCCTTGAGGGCTTCGGCGGCCATGTCCTTCATCGCGCAGAACCACTGCGTCGAGATCATCGGCTCGACTACGCCGCCCGAGCGCTGGCACTTCGGCAGCGTGAGCGTGTGCGGCTTCGAACCGCGCGCGAGGCCCTTCTCGTCGAGGGCTTTCTTCACGGCGGTGCGCGCGCGCTTGCGATCCATCCCCGCGAACGGGCCACCCTGCTCGTTGAGCGTGCCGTCGAGATTGAGGATGTTGATCTCCTCGAGGTTGTGCCGCTTGCCCGTCGCGAAGTCGTTGAAGTCGTGGGCCGGCGTGACCTTCACGGCGCCGGTGCCGAACTTCGGATCGACGAGGATCGCGTCGGTGATGACCGGGACCTTCCGATCGACGAACGGGTGAATCAGCTTCTTGCCGTGGAGGTGCTTGTAACGCTCGTCGTCCGGGTGCACCGCGACGGCCGTGTCGCCGAGCATGGTCTCGGGACGCGTGGTCGCGACGACGAGGTATTCGCCGGGTGAGCCGTCGACCTCGTAGGCGAACTGGAAGAGCTCGCCGTTGGCGCCTTCTTCGTTTTCGACCTCGAGATCCGAGAGCGCCGTGCGGCACTCCGGGCACCAGTTGATGAGGCGCGTTGCGCGGTAGATGAGACCGTCTTCGTAGAGACGAACGAACGCCTCCGTCACGGCGACGGAGAGGTCCGGATCCATCGTGAATTTGGTGCGCTTCCAGTCCGGCGAGGCGCCGAGCACGCGCTGCTGCTTCGTGATCGTGCCGCCGCTCTCGTTCTTCCACTTCCAAACGCGTTCGACGAACGCTTCACGGCCGAGGTCGTGGCGGGTCTTGCCCTCGCGCGCGAGCTGTCGCTCGACGACCGTCTGCGTGGCGATGCCCGCGTGATCGATGCCGGGGAGATAGAGCGCGTTCTTGCCGCGCATACGCTCCCAGCGCGTCAGCACGTCCTCGAGCGTCGTCATGAGGGCGTGCCCCATGTGGAGCGAGCCGGTGACGTTCGGCGGCGGCATCGGGATGACGTACGGCGGGCGCGTGTCGTTCGGGTCGTCGTTCGCGTCGAAGACGCCTTCCTTCTCCCAGAACGCGTACCAGCGCTCCTCCACTTCGCGCGGGTCGTACGGCTTCTCGAGGTCCGCCTTGGCATCGGTCATGATGCCCTCGATTACCACAACGAGAGACGGGACGCCGACCGGCTCGAAGGCCGCCCTGCCGCGCCGCGTTTACCGCAGCTCGCGCGCCTTGAGGAAGAGACGGTCGAGCTGCCGTCGCTGCGGCTCGGTCAAGCTCGGCGAATTCTTGGCCTCGTCGAGGAACGCGCGTGCCTCCGCGCCGCGTCCCGAGTCGAGCAGCGCTTCTGCACGGTCGAGGAGGGCGCGCTCGAAGTACGGCCTCGGCGGGTTCGTCGTCAGGTACCGCTTCCACATGGCCGCGCGCTCCGGCGCCGCGAGCGTCCGTGCGAGCAGCGTCGCGGCATCGGCGCCGAGGGCCGGCTCCGGGCAGACGACCAGCGCGTCGAGGCGCGTCCGGGCTCGGCCGTGGTCACCCGCGGCGAGGTCCATCTCCGCGAGCGTGAACGATGCGCGCCTCGCGACGCGCGCGTCCGTGGAGGCCGCGAGCTTCTCGAGATCGGCGCGCGCGGCCGCCGCCTCGCCGTTTCTCATGCGCGTGCGGGCGGCCGAGAGCGCTTCGTCCGGGCTCCCGGGGAGCTGGCCAGCGGTGCCGCCGCCGCTCGATACAGCGACCGCTGTGGAAGGCTTCGACGGGATCGGAGTCGTCAGCGCTTCGCGCATGTCGCTCCCAGCTGCGGCCGCAGGCGTCGCCGAGAGGGTGCCCTTGCGGACGGGCTCTTCTTCCGAGGCGGCCTTGGCGGGCACGGCGGAAGGGGCAGGCTGCGGAACGCGGAACGAGCCGTCCGGATCGAGCTGCATCGTCCCACCACTCTCGACCGTGACGACACCGCCGTTTCGACCGACGATCATCGCGCGGCCGGCCTGGACGTCGAGGCGAGCGACGCCGGCGTCGTCCACGTTGACCGTGCAGGTCGAGCCGTTCGGCTCGACACGAGCTCCGGGGACGATCACGGTCACGTTCCGGAGGCCGCGCATGCGAACCATGCCTCGCTGGACGGTCAACGACGTGTCCGTCGCCGTCGCGCTAGCCGGACCAACGAGCTCCGCGGAGCCGTCCGGATCGACGGCGCCGATGCCGATCGCGAAGCCGAGCATGACGTGTGAGCCGGAAGGGACGCTCATGCTGCGCGTCGGCTTCGCCGCCGGCGGCGGGGGTGGCGTCGCGATCGCGGAGGCTGCTGCAGCGACGCCGGACGGCGGCGCGGCGCTCGCGGCAAGCGGCAAAGACGGCTCGTGCCGTTCGGAGACCGATGCCGTCGGGCGCAAGATGAACGCGATGACGATTGCGGCGAGCGCAAAGGGCGTCGCCGCGGCGAAGGTGACGACAGCACGGGCGGGAAGGGGACGAGCGGCGCGTACTGCAGTCGAGCGCCCCTCCCAGATCCGGCGAAGCTCCGAGTGCTCCGTCGCGTCCGGCGCGGGCACCCCCTTCATCGCCGTCCACGCAGAACGCGCTCTCCGCCGTAGCTCGACGACGTGCCGGCACGACGCGCAGCGGTCGAGGTGCTCGACCGCTTCCTGCGTGGCGAGACCGTCGAGCCCTTCGTCGAGGGCGGTCAGGATCTCGTCGGCATCGAGCGCAAGCTCGCAGTCCTGCGGCTTCGCGTGCGCGTTCATGTCGAGCCTCCGTGCTCGGCAAAGAGCGGATCGCGCCCCAGCCGGCGGGCGAGCTCGGCGCGTGCCCGCTTGAGGCGTGAGCGCACCGTGGGCTCCGGACAGTCGACGATCTCCGCGATGCGCGAGGCGGGTAGCTCCTCGAGGTCCGCGAGGACGACGACGAGGCGATGATCGGCAGTGAGCTTGTCGAGATGATGGTGGAGGCGGGCGGCCCTCTGTCGCTCGAGCAGCACCGACGGATCGACGTCGGAGTCGACCTGCGGCTCCGGGACGTCGTCCGAGCCGAGGACGAAGCGCTTCAGGTAACGACGGAGCGATCGCCAGTGATTCATCACGACGCGCGACGCTATCCGATAAGTGTACGTGCTCAGCTCGCAGCGGCCCTCGAACCGATCGATCGATCGAACGATCTGCTCCAGCGCCGCCTGCGTGAGATCCTCCGCATCGCGCGAAGGCCCGACGAGGCTTCGTACCTGCGCCCGCACGAGCGAGACGAGCTCGGGCCACGGCGGACGCACGGCCGGATTCCCTCGCGCAGGCGTCCTCCACACACCCGAGTCGTCGTGCACGCTCTTCGTGCCCGAAGGCGGAACGAGCGATGCCGTCCCGTCGCGCGGCTCGTCGTCGGGAGGTTTGGCGGTGAACGACATGGTGCAGGGGCAGGCGAATGCGGGCGCGCGTCGAGTGCGAGCCAGGCCTTAGTCACCGTCTGCCGGAGGATCGATCCACTTTTTTTCGTCCGATCGGACGGGCCAGGCTCGGTGACCAACCGTCTCGACGACGCAGGGGAAACGGAGGAACGAGAGATGCGGCGAACGTACACGGCATGGGTGGTCTTCTCGGGGGCGGCGACCGCGGGATGTCTGTCCGATCTGAGTTACGAGCACTCTTACGGACGTGGCCGCGTCCCCGAGGTGGTCGATGCGAGAACGGCGACGTCGACCCCGCCCCCGCTGGCGCTGGGCCCGACGCTGACCCAACCCGATCCTCCCCCGCCGCTCTCCGGCGGGACGTTGGCGGTCATCGACGAGCGCGAGGCGATCGCGGCCGATCCCGATCGTGACCTCCTGTACGTCGTCGATCACCTGGACTGGAAGCTGCTCGCGACCATCCCGCTGGAGCGCCACGACGAGCCGGGGCGCGTCGCGATCGACCTCGAGGGCCGACGCGCGTTCGTCGCGCTCCGTCGTGGAGGAGCCGTCGTGGCGATCGACCTGACGACACGCAAGATCGCTTCGCGCGTCCGCGTCTGTCCGGCGCCGCGCGGTGTCGCCTGGGACGCGACCACGTCCTCCGTTCTCGTCGTCTGCGCCGGCGGAGAGATGGTCACCGTCGACACGACCTTCACGTCCGTGACGTCGGGCGTGATCGGGCTCCCGGACCTGCGCGACGTCGTCGTGACGCGCGAAGGGCCGATCGTGTCCACGTTCCGGACCGCACAGCTCGCGCGTGTCGACGCATCGGGAGTCACGACCGCGCTGCCGCTGCCGCGCCTTCCCACCGGCACGAGGCGCGTCGCGTGGCGGACGTTTGCGGCCGCGCCGCCACCCCGCTCCGAGGACCCGGAAATCGTCGTCGTGTCCCAGCAGTCCGGGGACCGCATCGTCGACCAGCCTGCGGAGTATTACGGATCTGCACCCGACATCGGGCCGGGCACGGTCGTGCACGTGGGCGGAGACGACGTGGTCATCAGTGCTGTTCTTCCGATCGACGCTGCCGCGACGGAGCACGAGATCACGGTCGTTGCGGCGGCCGACCGGGTCACGCCGCTCGTGCACCTGGGGAGGACCGGACGTGGTCGTGTGTACTGGTCCGGAACATCGTCCGTCATCGACACGCAGATCACGTCGGTGGCGTATGCGGGCGAACGCCTGCTGGCCCTTACACGCGAGCCGGCGGCATTGCTGGAGGTCGTCCGGAAAGGAACATCCTCTTTCGTGGCGCGTGAGCTGCCGCTCTCCGCCGTCAGCCGCCGCGACACGGGGCACGACATCTTCCACATCGACTCGGGCCGCGGGATCGCGTGCGCGTCGTGTCATCCCGAGGGCCGCGACGACGGCAACTCGTGGCGCTCCGTCGAGCTCGGGCCTCGCCGCACGCCTTCGCTCGTCGGCACCGTCGCGAGCACCGCGCCCTATCACTGGAACGGCGAGGCGGCCGACATGCGCGCGCTCGCGAACCTGACCTTCACGTCGCGGATGCGGGGGCCCTCGCTCGACGACGACCAGACCTACGCGCTCGACCACTGGCTCACTCGGCTGCCGCCGCTCGCTGCCTCGCCCGCGAGCGATGCCGCTGCACGCGGACGAGCGCTCTTCGACTCCGAGCGCGGCAAGTGCTCTGGCTGCCACACCGGTCCCGCACGCACGAACAACCAGACCGTCGACGTGGGCACCGGCGGCCTCTTCCAGGTCCCGTCGCTCGTGAACGCGAGCTTCCGCGCGCCATACCTGCACGACGGGACCGTCGGCTCCATCGACGAGCTCGTCGCGCACGGACACGGCGCAAACGTGCTCACCCCGAGCGAAGCCGCCGACGTGGCGGCGTACGTTCGGACCTTCTGACGGCGAACGAGCACGCCAGACCCCGAAATGATCGCAGCGCCGAGCTCTCGCGAGCTTCGGCGCTGCTGGCGTTCATCGCAGAACGGCGGGTGCTCAGTCCTTCGTGAGGCGCGCGATCTCTTCTTTGATCAGCGCCTCGGCGAGCTGCGGGACGACCTCCCAGACGACGCGCTCGACGACCTCGCGCGAGAGCGCGAGAACCGCGTCGGCCTGCTGCGGCGTGAGCCCGAGGTCGCCGAGCTTGCCGCTGAGGTGACCGTTGACGGCGTTCGAGACGGCCGGCGCTGCAGCAAGAGGCGCAGCCGGAGCCGGAGCCGGAGCGGGCGCAGGCGCGGCCGGCCGAGCCGCGGCGGCTGGCGGAGGCGCCGACGGCGCGTTCTCTCCGAAGAGCAGCGTCCCGGTCCGACCAGGGACCGAGCTGCTGAGCGACGGCTGCGTTCCACGCCCGAGCGCGCCCGCGGCGGCCGGCATCGGCATCGGTCGGTTCGCGGTAGGCTGCGGCGAAGCCGCGGGCGGCGGAGCGGCAACGGGCGCAGTGGTGACCGCGCCCCCGCCCGCTTCCTTCGCGAGCATCACCTTGCGGACCTTGTCGATCAGCTGCTGCGTGTCGAAGGGCTTGTCCGCCCAGTCGTCCGCGCCTGCATCGCGGCCGCGCGCCTGGTCGTACGGCGCATAGCGGCTCGCGAGCATGATGATCGACGTGCCCGGGCTTCGCTTGCGGACCTCCTTCGCGAGCGAGTAGCCGTCTTCGCCTCCGAGCACGGTGTCGATGACGCAAATGGTCGGGCTCTCGTTCAGCTTGCCGAGCGCGCCCTGGGACGAATCGGCCGTGACGACTCGAAAGTCCTCACCGCTGAACGTGATCTCGAGGACCTTTCGCATCGTGACGCTGTCGTCGACAGCGAGCAGTGTCTTGGCCACGGGGCGTCTCCGATCGACTCGCG
>JAFAER010000195.1 GCA_023423895.1 Pseudomonadota bacterium | reverse complement strand
CCTGCTGGAGGCCGGAATTGCCGTCGTCGACGACCTGGACGTTGCAACCGAGTTTCTGGAGCTCGGCTCGGAGCTCGCCTGCGAACGCGGCGTCGCTCTCGAACACGAGGACTTTCTGGCCCATTGGGGGTCGAGGATAGGTTCCCAGGAGAAATGGTGTCAAACGAGGTAGCTCACGTCTTGCGACGTTTCTTCTCCTCGTGACCGCCGGTGCCTTCACGACGAGCGAGCTCGCGCAGAACGTCGGCGATTCCCACATTGCGCGACCGAAGCGCGACCATGACGTGGAACAGGACGTCGGCGGCCTCGCTGACCACGCGTTCTTCGCTCTCGCTTGCGACCGCAACGGCGAGCTCGCTCGCCTCCTCGCGAAGCTTTTCGCCGATCTTCGGCGCCCCGCCGTCGTAGAGGCTCTTGACGTAGCTCTTCGCGGCCGTGGCTTCCTTCCGGGCGAGCAGCGTCGCGTCGAGGCGTGCAAGCAGCGTGGAGGGCGTGACGGGCGTGACGGGCTGCTCGAGCTGACCGTCCTCGCCGAGCTGACGGAAGAAGCAGCTCGGCGCTCCGGTATGACACGTCGGGCCGTTCGGTGCGACCAGGTAGACGAGCGCGTCGGCATCGCAATCGACGAGCACGGAGACGACGTCGAGTGTGTTCCCGCTCGTCTTCCCCTTCTCCCAGAGCTCTTTTCGCGACCGGCTGTAAAAGGTCGCATGCCCGGTCTCCAGGGTCGCGCGGACGGCGTCGGCCGATGCCCACGCGAGCATCCGGATCTCACCGGTCACGTGGTCCTGTGCGACGACGGGGACGAGATCGACGTCGCCCCGCCGCTCCATCTGAAGCGGCAGAGCCTTCTCGGGCGAATCAGGCGAGTTGGGATCGGTCACGGCGTCGGGTGTGATAGTCGATGAGGAGCCGCGCGTCTCGGGCGCTCTTGCTTGGCCGCCGGTGGCCAATCCCAGCCGAAGCGTTCGCACCGCTGCAGACCACATGACCCGCGCCGAGCTCGCCTTCGCCACGCCCAGAAAGCTCCCGAAGGCCAGCGCCGTCAAAGGGCGCGTCGTCGTGCTCGATGTCGCCTTCGCGTCCGAAGCCTCGGGCGGCGGCTTCGAGAAGATCACGAAGCCGTTCATCGATGGGCTCGGTCCGAGGCTCGCGGCCTGGGTCGATCATCACGACCACGCCTTGCATGCACAGTACAAGCAAGACCCTCGCTTCGTCCTCGCGACGAAGTCCGAGCACGGCGCTTGTCCGGAGATGGTCACGCCTGAGCTTTGTGCGAGCGTCGGCAAGGTCGACACGATCGTCTGCCACACCGACTTCGACGGTCTGTGCAGCGCTGCGAAGTGGCTTCGCGACGGGAGCGAGCCGTATCCCGGGGCCGACGACGACGCGCGCGCGATCGACACGCGCCTCGGCGTCCCGAGCGTGACGGCGCGCAGGTTCGACAGGGCGATCCGCGCTCGCCCACGTGACACCGCGCTCCTCGGGCTCATCGTCCGACATCTTGCGAGCGGCCTCGCGGACGACTCGCTCTGGAAGCCGATCGACGACGCCGGCAAGGAGCTCGAGGCCGTCGAAAAGGTCACGAGCGAGCTTGCGCGCAGCTACACGCGAATCGACGTCCCGAAGCCGAAGATCGCCGGCGTGACGTCGGTCGCGTTCCTCGACGTTCCGCGGAAGACCGATGTGCAGAAGCGCCTCCGCTACGACAAGACATCGCTCTTGCTCCACGGACAGTCGCGCGCAGCGATCGCTCTCCTCGTGGACGGTGAGACGCTGACGCTCGCAGCGCCCTTCGACAGCGGAATCAACTTCCTCGATCTCCTCGGCCTATCGGGCGGAATGCCCACCCTCGTTTCCGTCCAGGCAGAACGGCTCGAGGAGGCCCTCGCCCTTCTCGGCGTATCCCGGTCCGAAATCGACTCGCTGCGCTGAAGGCCGTCGCCGAGCCCCGATCGCGGCTAACCCCGCGAGCTGTGGTGACGTGCGCTCTTTTCGATCGCAGACACTGCGACACAGCCGCACCTGCGACCTTTCATTCTTGGATGCCGCACCTTTCAGGAATGGGATCCGTGTTCCCCTCGCGGGCTGGGCGTGATAACGAACCGTTCATAGTTGCAATGCGGCGGGGTGACCCGAGCAGGTTCTCGACGCCTGCGGAGGGGTGAACGCCAAGGGGTGGGTGCTTCAGATGGTTGCAAGGGCTTGGGGAGAGCGGGTCGATTCCAGCGGGAACGCCACCGCTGGTGCGAAGCGATGGCGTCCGGAGACGCGCGCGGCGAACGCGGCGAAGGCCGGTGCGGCAGGATTGCTCCGCAGCCACCGCGGGATCGAAGAGATGTTCGTGCAGAACGACGCGGTGTCGGTCTGCCTCCTCATCAACCGCCGTACGAAGACGATGCGCGTCATCGACTTCCGTGCGGGGCCGAGCCACGCGAAGCGCCTCTTCGTCCTGAACTTCGCCAAGCGCGAGGGAATGGAGAAGGTCTACACGCTCGTCGAGCGCGACGAGGTCTCGACCTGGGTGAAGCTCGGTTTCTCGAAGGAAGCGAACATCCCCGGCTTCTACAAGCGAAGCGACGCGTTCCTCCTCGGCTCGCCGGTCGACGCGGCTCTGCAGAAGGAAGACGTGCGCGCGCTGCTCGACACGAGCAGTGACGACGATGACGACGACAGCATCGACGAGAAGCCCTCGCCCGCACACGAGCTGATGGAGAAGACGCTCGTGCAGGCGAAGAAGCACGTGAAGGGCCTGCTCGATCGTCAGCTCCCGGCGACGAAGCTCGCGCAGGTCAAGGAGAGCGCCATCCAGAAGCCGCTCGAGAAGGCGCTCCGCTCGGAGCGTGCGCTGACGGCGTTCGAGCCGTTCGGACGCGACGTCGAGCGGCGCTACTTCCAGCTCTCGGCACGTGGGAACTTCGAGCTCGTCGCCTCGACGGAGTCGCAGTCGTGCTTCGGCAACACGTTCCTCGAGCTGCTCACCGGGCCGACGACCGAGGCCGAGCGCCTCGCCACCATCTCCGCGCTCGGAACGCTCTGCGACAAGCTCCTCTCCGAAGGCGTCGTGAGCTGCTTCGCGCTCACGCCGAGCGACGACCTCGCGCTTGCGACGGCCTTCGTGTTCAACGGGTTCCGGCGTACCGGTCTGCTCGTGGGGCACATGCTCGCGTCCGGGAAGCGAAAGGACGCGATCGTCTGGTCGCGGAAGCTCGCGAACCCAGCGGAGACCTGATCTTCACATACCACCGGGTCCCGAGCTCCCGTGGGATCCGGCAGGGGGGGAAGTCACGGGGGGGACCGGGCGCGTTCGTTCCAGCGGGCGCGCCCGGTTTTTTTTGTGCGCGGCTAGCTCCGGCGACGGCGCACGAGACGAAGCGCCAGGATGCCGACGATCCCGAACAGGCTCACGCCCGAACCGACGGCCGGCGCAAAGCTGCAGCTCCAGAGCCCATTGCCGATGGCTTGCGTCGTGCCGCCAGATGGCGAAGCAGCCACGGCGCGGGCAACACCTCCGTCGGAGGCGACGACGGCGACCGCGTTCCCCGTGATGCCGGCGTCGAGCTGCACACCGTCGATCCCCCAGGTGATGAACGCTCCGCCGCCAACCCAGCGAGCTCCGCGGTTCGCACCGCCGAGAGGCGAGGCGACCGACACGGGCGGCGTCGTGCCGTCGACGCGAGCAACGAGGAGCTCCTGCTGGTTCGTCGCCGAATCCCAGGCCGCGTAGGCAACCCGGGTGCGGTCGGGCGACAGCGCGAAGTCGCGCGCATACGAGTTGACTGTCAGGAGACTGAGGTCGCGCGCCGGACCGCACGCCTTCGTCGCGGGATCGATCGGGTAGACGAGGATGTTCGTCGCGCCCTCCGGGTTCCCGACGAACTGCGCGACGATCACGTCGCCATTCGCGAGGACGTCGATCTGAAGAGGCTCGCTGCCCGAGCACGACATGAGCAGCGCCGGCGACGCATCCGCAACGTCGTTCGCGCTGACGATCTGCCAGCGGTCGTCGTCGAGGGGCTGCAGCCAGGCGACCGTCGTATCGTTCAGCCACACGGGGCGTGCTCGAGGGTCACCCGGTGTGCCTCCCGGCTCGGGGTTCGGCCCGCCGTCGGGGAAGGCTTCGAACGCGCCGAGGGTGCGCGCGTCCGAGCCGTCGAAGCCGATCGTCGCCACCTGAGTCGTGCCGTTCTCTCTGCGGACGTACGCGATGCGGTTGCCACTCGGAGAGAACTGCGGCTGTTCGGCGGCACGGGTGTCACGCGTGGCCCCCGGGAAGGTCGCGAGGTTCGTCGGCCCGTTCGCGCATGTGGCCGCGGAGGTCGTCGCCGCGAGCACCGTCGAAGCGCCGCCGTCCTCGCGCGTCTCGAAGACGAAGACGACCTTCGACGGTTGCCCGGCAGGAGCCTCCCACCAATCTGCGCCGGCCATGGCCGTGTCCCGTATCAAACCATCGAGCGAGCCCGCGTCCGACGTGAAGCAGCCGACCGGAACGCCGGCGTCCCTGGCGCTCGCGCCGGCGACCTTCAGCTTCGCTTGATGGCCGGCGTCCACGTCGTTCTCGCTGTCGAAGAAGAACACGGGCGGATCGATGACGTTCGCGACCACGGTCGCGGACGACTTGGCCGCACCGGCGCCGATGGTGAGCGTCATCTCGTACGCGCCGGGCGCGTCGGGAACGAACGTGGCCTTGGCGGTGTTCGCGCCGGCGAGCGATGCGCTCGTGATCGAGCTGCCGGCCGGGACGGTTGCGACCGTCCACGCATAAGTCAGACCGCCAGGCCCGGTGCTCTCGGATCCGTCGAGGGTGACCGCGTGGCCGAAGTAGACGGTCGTCGCCGACGCTCTGGCCTGTGGGCCTACCGCGCTGTCCGTTCCGCCGTCGGACGGGTCCGTGTCCTTGTTGCCGCCGCTGTCCGTGCCGGTCGAGCCGCCGTCGGGCGCGCTCCCCGCCGCGTTGTCGTCACCTCCACATGCCGTCAGTCCGGCCGAGATTGGTCCCGTCGCCAGGAGGAAGGCGAGAACGAGTCGAGGCTTTCGCATGGTCGCATCCAATATCGTGGGCGTCACCGAGGGAAGAGGAATTCCCGACGTAACGGCTTCGCGCGACGATCGTGTGCGAGCCGCACGGACGTGCCACGACGCGCGCGCGCATTTCCATGCTCGTTACGCTCGCGCTTGGGCTTGCTAGCTCGACCGCATCAAGGCGAAAGGCGCTCGACCCGCCACTGCCGATCGCCACTGCGTGTATAGCGCAAGCGATCGTGCAGGCGGCTCGGACGGCCTTGCCAGAGCTCGACGCGTTCGAGCGCCACGCGATAGCCGCCCCAGTGTGGCGGACACTCGACCGGACCGTCGCCGAAGCGTGCGCGGATCTCGGCGAGCCGGGCCTCGAGCGCCGCACGGCCCGCGAGCACGCCGCTCTGCTCCGACGCCCATGCGCCGAGCTGGCTCTCCCGCGGACGGCTCTGGAAGTAGGCCTCCGACTCGGCGCGCGTGACGCGCTCGACAGCGCCCGTGATGCGGATCTGCCGTTCGAGCAGTACCCAGAACAGGTTCGCGCACGCGCGCGGATTCTCTGCGAGATGCTTGCCCTTGTCGCTCTCGTAGTTCGTGAAGAACACGATGCCGCGCTCGTCCACCCCCTTGAGGAGGACGACGCGGGCGGCCGGCTCGCCGTCGCGCGAGGCGGTCGCCAACGTCATGGCGGTCGGCTCCGGGTGCCCGGCGTCGATGGCGTCGCGCAGCCATTTCTGGATCTGCCGCGCCGGCGACGGATCGAGGTCGCGCTCGTCGAGCCCGGCGCGGGCGTATTCGGTGCGGATCGCGGTCAGGTCCGGGAGCATTCTACGCTGGCTCTAGCGCCCCGGCGTGCGCCCGCCAAGCGTGTCCGTGCTCTGCCCGGGGCCGTACCGAGCTCACGGAGCTCACGGAAGGGGCGCTCACGGAAAGAGCGAAAGGGCAAAGGGAAAGACGTCTCCCAACGCTCGGAAGACCGGAAAACCGGAAGACCGGAACCCGGCGCGGCTTTCGCAGTAACCAGCCCATCTGGTACGTTCGACTCTCCGACAGGCGCGGGGAGAGCACGATCATGGCCGATGTACTGAGCGTTGGGGCCGCGCGACCGAACGGGGAGGTCGACCTGGACGCGGCGCCAGTCGTCGCTCGCATGACGAAGCTCTTTGCCGAGCTGTCGCGCGAGCCGCGCTTCGCGAGCGAGACCGTCAATCGACCGCATCCGCTCCTCCTCGCCGTCAGCCGCGAAGACCTCATGATCGTCCTCGCGCCGAGCGCCCTCTGGGACCGGGGACGCGAGCTTCTCAAGCCGTTCACGCACCGCTTCGCGGACTCGACGGCAATGTTGATCCTGCTCGGATACCCGAGCGACGTCGATCTGCAACAAGCGATGAACCGCGGCCTTGCGAGCGTGGTCTCGACCGAAGCGACCCTCGACGAGATCTTTCTCGCGGTGACGCGCGCGTTCGAGTTGCTCGAAGCCAAGAGCCGCGCAGAGAGCCGGGGGAAGTGGCTCAGGCGCTATCGATACGAGCTCGGGGAGCTGATCAACATCGCCCGCGCGATGACGACGGAGCGCGACGTCAACAAGCTGCTCGGCGTCATCCTCGAGAAGAGTCGGTTCGTCACGGGCGCCGATGCGGGCAGCATCTACGTCGTCGAGCAGAGCGATGAAGCCGCCGATCGTCCGTCCGGCGGTCCGCGTGAAAGCGAGCCGCCGCGCAGCATGTTGAGCCGCGGCCCGATGCTCCGCTTCAAGCTCTCGCAGAACGACTCGGTGCACTACGACTCGAGCGAGTTCGTCATGCCGCTGTCGAACCGTTCGATCGCCGGCAGTGCCGCGCTCGCGAAGAACGCGATCAACATCGCCGACGCTTACGAGATCCCGGCGGGGGCGCCCTACGGCTTCGACCGCCGGTTCGACGAAAAGATCGGCTACCGCACGAAGTCGATGCTCGCCGTCCCGCTCGTATCGCAGCGCGACGAGGTCATCGGCGTCATCCAGCTGATCAACAAGAAGAAGGACCCCGAGAAGAAGCTCTACTCCAAGGAGGACATCGAGGAGCAGGTCGTCCCCTTCGACGAGCGCAGCGAAGAGCTACTCGGCATGGTCGCGGCGCAAGCAGGTGTCTCGCTCGAGAACACCCTGCTCTATGACGAGATCCGGCGTCTCTTCGAAGGCTTCGTGAAGGCGAGCGTCGAGGCGATCGAATCCCGCGACCCGACGACGAGCGGTCATTCACGGCGCGTGGCCGACCTCACCGTGGAGCTCGCGAAGGTGGTCGATGGCGAGTCGCACGGCCCCTACAAGGACGCGCACTTCTCGCTGGAGGACCTCCGGGAGCTCGAGTACGCGAGCCTGCTCCACGACTTCGGAAAGATCGGTGTCCGCGAGAAGGTCCTCGTCAAGGCGAAGAAGCTGTACGACGAGAGCTTCGAGCTCATCCGCGCACGTTTCGATTTCGTCGCGCGCTCGGTCGAAGCCGACGTCCTCCGGCGCAAGCTCGCCGCGGTCGAGCGTGGCTCACCGCGGAGCGAGCTCGACGCGCTCGATCGCGAGTACGCCGAGCGCCGCGCCGAGCTCGATGCCGCGTGGCAGACGATCGAGCATGCGAACGAGCCGACGGTGCTCGCGGCAGGCGACTTCGCGAAGATCGAGCAGCTCGCGAAGGAGACGTACTTCGACCTTCGCGGCGAGATGAAGTTCCTGCTCGCGCCGGACGACGCCGTCGCGCTCAGCGTCAAGCGCGGCTCGCTGACGCCGAAGGAGTACGACGAGATCACGAGCCACGTCGTCCACACCTTCAAGTTCCTCTCGAACATTCCGTGGGGAAAGGCGTTCCGCCGCGTCCCGCTGATCGCCGGCGCGCATCACGAGCGCCTGAACGGCACCGGTTATCCGAACCGCCTGCGGGCGGAGGAGATCCCCGTTCAGTCGAAGATGATGAGCATCTCGGACATCTACGACGCGCTCACGGCGAGCGATCGCCCGTACAAGAAGGCCGTGCCGGTCGAACGCGCGATCGACATCCTCGAGTACGGCGTGAAGGATCAACATCTCGATCCCGAGCTCGTCCGCATCTTCCGCGAAGCGCGCGTCTGGGAACGAACCGGCGCGAAGTGACTGTCGCAAGATTCGACGGCCACCGACGTTGAATGTCGCAACACTCGCGTCGCGGGCGTGCGCGACGCGCGATCCGGCGCTCGCGTCCATGGCCTTCCGTGCATAATGCGCGCGATCCGATGAGCCGAACGCGCTGTGCTCTCACGCTCGCACTCGTCATGTTCGCGCCCGCGCGCGCGCTCGCACAGCAGGCACCGGCGGCGCCTCCGCCGGACGCCGAGTCGCCGCCTGCGCAGACGGACGACACGTGGAAGAGCCCCGCGAAGGCCGCCGATCCGCCGCTGCTGCCTGCGCCGGCTCAGCCGGGTCCGCCGACGTCCACGTCGGGCACCGACGTCGCGCCGACGGACTCCTCGGTGACGCCGGCGATCGTCGTCTCCGACAAGGAGCAGGAAGCGCGCATCCGCAAGCTCGAAGAGCGCATCGCGAGTGACGAGCAGCGCATCCAGAAGCTCGAGGAGCGCGGGCGAATCTGGAAGCACCTCCGATTCGAGTCGTTCATCCAGCCGCAGCTGCTCGTGCAGACGTACAACTCGGCGGCGTCGCCGAACGTCCAGGCAGATGGTGAGCTGCCGACCGGCATCGGCGCCAACGACACCATCGCGAAGCTCGACGGCACGACGACGAACGGCACGTTCTTCCGGGTGCGGCGGGCGCGCATGCGGACGTTCTACGAGACGGACGTGATGCGCCTGTTCCTCCAGATCGACGCTCTCCCTGCCGGAGGTTTCGGGCCCGGTCTCGGCACCATCCTCCGGAACGCCGAGGCCACGGGCATCGCGCGCTGGACACGCGACGTCCGGACGGAGTTCACCGCGGGCCTCTTCTTCACGCCGTTCCGGCGAGAGCTGCTGGAACCATCGCTCGTGCGACCGTTCATCGAGCGGACGTGGTTCATCCAGAACGTGTTCCCCGTCGAGCGCGACTACGGCGTCCACGCGAAGACGATCGCGCTCGACGATCGGCTCGTCATCGACCTCGCCGTGGTGAACGGCCAGAGGCTCGGCGAACGCACGTTCGTCGCCCTGCCCGACCTGAACAGGTCCAAGGACGGCATCGCGTACGCGACGTACCGCGCCGGATTCGTCACGCTCGGCGCGAGCGGTTATCTCGGACGCGGACAGGTCGTCGACGCGGCGTCGCTACGCTTCAAGCAGTTCGGAAAGTGGGCGGTCAACTTCGAGGCCTCCGCCAAGGAGACCATCGTGAAGAGCGTCGGCGAGTCGCGGCTCATCGCGGAGCTCTCCTTCGGGCGCAACATGGATAGCGGCGTCAACTACGCGTTCGCCGTCCCGCGCATCCCGACGAACATCCACGACGACGTCGAAGACATCGATCAGCGTGGGCTCTACGTGCGCTTCGAGCAGGACATCAAGCGGCACTTCACGCTCGGCTATCGCTACGACATGTACACGCCGGACGCCGGGATCAAGAACAACGCCCGCGACACGCACGCGTTTCTCGCGGTGTGGAAGATCTCGCCGAACCTTCGCTTCATGAGCGAGCTCGGGTGGGCGATCGACAACGTCCATCGCTTCGGGACGCCCGCGCCGTCGAAGCACATCGTCTACTTCTCGAACGTGCTCCAGGCGATGTTCTGACGAGCTCGAACGTCCGAGGCTTCTGATCCGACGCCGCGCTGCGCTCGGCGCACGGGATCACGCTCCCACGCTTCCACGCGAACGCGCTGCGAGAGGCGACCGGCCGCGCGGGCACATCCGAGACGCGCTCTCGGAGGTCCGGACGTTGCGGTTGCGTCCTCCGCACGGAGGACGCGGATGAGAAACGTCGGAACGTCGAGCGCGTGGGTTGCATCGGCCGCAGGGCGACTTCGGACTTTGTTGCTCGGAGCCTCGTCGCGGCTCGTACGCTTCGCACTCATCGTGCCCATCGCATTCGCACTCGTTGCCGCGTGCGGCCACGACCTCCACCCACCGACCGCACGGCTCACGTCCACCGAGGCGGCCATCCGGAGCGCGAAGGCGCTCGACGCGCTCGGGGACGAGCGCACGGCATTGCTCGTCCAGCTCGCCGAAGAGCAGGTCGCGATCGCGAGGAACCGGATCAGCGAGGGAGAGAACCAGCGCGCCGACCTCGCGCTTCGACGTGCGGAGTCGGACGCGGAGCTCGCGTCGATGTTGATCCGCGAGAAGGTAGCGACGAGCGGAGCTCGCAAGGCCCGCGAACACCTGGAGGCCAAGACCGCGGACTCCGACTGAGCCCTCAGCCTGCGTTCCGGCGTCGCGCTTCCACGATCACGTCGCGGATCGAGACGAGCGAGCGGACGCCGAACGTGGTCGCCCCGCCCGTCGTGAGGGCCTCGTCGACGGCGCGGCCGACGTCGTCTTCGCTCGCCTCCGCGGGCAACGAGCCGAGCCGCTCTTCGAGGCGTGCGATCGCGTCGGAAGACGCCATGAGCTCTCCGCCTACGCGGAGCCTCCCGGACGCGTCCGGGCCCGCAGCGATCAGGCCGATCGCCTCCTCGCGCGTCGCCGTCCAGGTCGCGGTCCGGAAAGACTCGCTCGCGAGGTCCTCGACCGCGACAGGCGCGGGAGCACGTGGCGCGACCTCGACCGTGCTCGTCGCGAGCTCGCGGTACGCGTCGGCGATCGCGTCGACGACACGGGCTCGATCGATCGACCCCGCGGCGACCTCCTCGAGCGTCGCTGGCGCCTTCCCGAGGAACGACGGGCGACCGGGTGCAGCAAACGGCGTGCTCACCGCGACGATCGCCTCGAACAGCGCCGCGTTCGTCTTCGCCTCGTGCGCAAACGCCACGAGCGCGACGGGTCGATGCGCAGCGCTGATCCAGTCGCGCCCGAAGTAGCTCGCCGGCGTGCTCGTCACCTTCGTGAGCGCGCGAAGGAGCGGCCGGACGTATCGATTCAGCAGCTTGTCGGGCGTGCACGCGACGAGCGCATCCGGCCGTGCGAGCGCGAGCTGCAGCCAGACACTCCCCGCGCCCACGCGCGCCGCTCCGCCGCCGGATCCTCGCTGCACGATCGAGTGCTCGGGGGCGTCCGAGCCGATCTCGCTCGCCCGCTGGAAAGCACCGAGAACGAGGGCTTCGTCGGTCGGTGCTCCGAGCAGCAGTGAAGCATCCATCCGCTCGTCGGCGCGCCACGCGCGAGAGCGCGCAGCCAGCTCGCGAGCTGGTGCATCGAACCGTTCGATCGCGAGCGAGCCCATGACGAGGGCGCCCATCATGGCACGAGACGGACATGACCGCGTCCGCGCCCGAGCTCATCGCGCCAGAGCATGCGATCGCGACGGACGCGGGCGAGCCCGCGCGCATTCCGAAGGGTTCGACGCGACCGCGCGGGCGCGCATCGCGCCGTTCGAGGCCGTCGAGCTGGATCTCCGGCGCGTCTTTCCGCCTCCGCCAAAAGATGCCTGAGCCTCGCCAGCGCGCTGGTGTAGCTCGTCCACTGCCGTGACCGGGGCTATCCTGCCGCCGTGCCGGACGACCTGCGCGCCGATCCCCGAATCGACTGGAAAACCGAGGGCTCCGTCTGCGTCGAGCTCCTCCGCGATCTCATCCGCATCCCCACGGTCAACCGGGGGACCGGCGAGGCGGGCGACGCCAACGAGATCGTTGCCGCCGAGCGCATCGCCGAGCACCTCCGCGCGGCGGGCGTCGAGCCGAAGATCTTCGAGAAGAAGAAGGGCCGCGGCAACCTCGTCGCCCGCATCAAGGGGACCGGAGCGAAGCCTCCCCTGCTCCTGAACGCGCATCTCGACGTCGTCGAGGCGGACGCGGGAGCCTGGAAGCACGATCCGTTCGGCGCGGAGATCCACGACGGATACATCTGGGGCCGCGGTGCGATCGACATGAAGCACATGGCCGCGATGAGCACGTGCGTGATGGCGCTGCTCGCGCGGTACGTGAAAGACGGTGGGCGCCTCGAGCGCGACCTCATCTTCGCGGCGGTCGCCGACGAAGAAGCCGGCTGCGCCCTCGGCAGCATGTACCTCTGCGACGAGCACCCCGACGAAGTGCGTGCGGAGTACATGCTCGGCGAGATCGGCGCCTTCTCGCTCCACCTCTTCGGCCGCACGTTCTATCCGATCCAGGTCGCGGAGAAGGGCGTGTGCTGGGTCCGCGCGACGTACCGCGGGACGCCTGGGCACGGCTCGATGCCCGACCCCGAGAGCGCCGTCCTCACGCTCGCGCGTGCGGTCGAACGGCTCGGCAAGAAGCGCCTTCCGATGCACCCGACGAAGGTGGTGCGACAATTCCTGGAGGGGCTCGCGCGGGAGCTGCCCGCGCCGCAGCGCCACGTCCTGAAGCGCCTGACGACGCCCCAGGTCGCAGCGTTGATCCTCGACTATCTCGTCCGCGATCCCGGCCAGCGGCGCTCGTTCGGCGCGATGCTCTCCAACACGGCTTCGCCGACCGTGCTTCGCGCGGGCTCGAAGGTGAACGTCATCCCGGGCCGTGCGTCGGTGGACATCGACGGGCGCACGCTGCCCGGCCAGAGCGAGGCTTCGTTCGTCCAGGAGCTGCGCGACGCGCTCGGAGAAGAAGGCGCGACCATCGAGGTCCTTCGCTCACTGCCGCCCGTCGAAGCTCCGTCGACGACGCCGCTGTTCGATCACCTCGCGGCGACGCTGTCGCGGAACGACCCGAGCGGCGTGCCGCTCCCGTACTTGATCCCGGGCTTCACCGACGCGAAGGCGTACGCCCGGCTCGGGACCATCTGCTACGGGTTCGCCCCCGTCCGCTTCGATCCGACGCACGAGATCAGCTTCACGGCGATGTATCACGGGCACGACGAGCGGGTGCCCGTCGCCGGCCTGGAGTGGGGCCTCCGTATCCTCCACGAGGCGGTCGCCGGGTTTGCCCGCGGCGGCTGAGCCGCGGCCCCAGGGGCCGGGCAGAAGGCGGAAACAGGGAAAATGATGGCTCTCCGCTCCTCAGCTTGCCCCGTTCGGCGCGCGCCTGGCGGTCGATGTCGGAGAGGCCGGCTCCGGTCCGGCTGAGCACCTTATCGAAGAGCGAACCGACGGTCGTGGGACGTCACGTGATCCGCGCACTTGTCGGGAGCTGGCTCCATCGGATAGAACCGAAGGCTGCCTCCCTGATCTGACAGCATCAAGGGCACGTGGAGCTCTCATCGCGAGACACCTTCCCGGGGACCCAGAGAGTGGCGGGGCGACGACGACGGCGCGCGAGCAAGCTCGCGGAGGGTTCGGATGATCAATCCCCAGATGGTGATGTACGAGGAGGAGTTCAATCAGATCCAGGCGGTCGTGGACCGTTTGGTTCGTGACGCGAACGCCAAGGTCGTCTTCATCGTCGACAAAAACGGGCAGCTCATCGCCGCTGCCGGCGACATCGACAACGTGGACACGACGAGCCTCGCCTCGCTCACCGCCGGCAACATCGCCGCGACGGGCGGCATGGCGAAGCTCCTGAAGGAGAACGAGTTCGCCACCCAGTTCCACGAGGGTGAAAAGGCGAACATTCACATCCAGCTCGTCGGCAACCGCGTCATCTTGGTCGTCATCTTCGACTCGCGGTCGAGCCTCGGCCTGGTTCGCCTTCGCGTGAAGAAGGCGAGCGAGGAGCTCAATCACATCTTCGAGGCTCTCTTGAAGAAGGTGCAGGAGCCCGGCGCCGACTCGCCGTTCGCCGAGATCACGGACGAAGACATCGACAACCTGTTCAACGACTGACCCGCACCAATCTCCAGGGCAGAGAAAGAACGGGAAAGAAGAGCGATGAGTTTCATCAACTACATGGCCCGGGAGATCAACTGCAAGTTGGTCTATTACGGTCCCGGACTCTGCGGGAAGACGACGAACCTGCAGTACATCTACGAGCGCACCAATCCGGAAGCGAAGGGCAAGATGATCAGCCTCGCGACCGAGACGGAGCGCACGCTGTTCTTCGACTTCCTCCCGCTCTCGCTCGGAGAGATCCGCGGGTTCAAGACCCGCTTCCATCTCTACACGGTCCCCGGTCAGGTCTTCTACGACGCGTCCCGCAAGCTGATCTTGAAGGGCGTCGACGGGGTCGTCTTCGTCGCGGACTCGCAGATCGAACGCACCGAAGCGAACCTCGAGTCGGTCGAGAACCTCCGGACGAACCTCGCGGAGCAGGGCTACTCGCTCGACAAGCTTCCGTACGTCGTCCAGTACAACAAGCGCGACCTGCCCAACGTCGCGAGCGTCGAGGAGCTTCGGCAGATGCTCAATCCGACGAACGTCCCGGACTTCGAAGCCGTTGCGCGCACCGGCGTCGGCGTGTTCGACACGCTGAAGGCCGTCGCGAAGCTGGTGCTCACGGAGCTGAAGAAGGGGAGCTGAGGGGAAGAGAGGCTCCAGGGCTCCAGGCTCCAGGAGCGAGACAGAACGGCGCGGCCTTCGTGGGCGCGCCGTTTTCGTTTGTGCGGGACGCGGCGCGCCCGGATCGGACATCGTTTGGAGCTCCAACGATGGATCGCTAGAGTCGCCTCGTGGTGGCAGCTGCGGGGCCGCGATCGGAGTGTAGGGTGCTCGTCGCCGACGACGATCCCGCGATGGCGAGCATGCTTGCTGATGGGCTCACCGAGCTTGGGTATGCGGTCGTGACGTCGACGACCGCGTCCGAGTGTCGCCGACTCGTGCGCGACCCGACCGTCGACGTGCTCGTCACGGACCTGCGGATGCCGGACGTCGATGGCATCGAGCTCCTCGCCCTCAGCAAGAAGATTGCTCCCGAGCGCCCCGTTCTCGTGATGACCGCCTTCGGCGCCATCGACACCGCCGTCGAATCGCTGCGAAAGGGAGCTCACCACTACGTCCTCAAGCCCTTCAAGATCGCCGAGCTCGATCTGTTCATCCAGCGCGCCGTCGAAGAGCGCGCGCGCCGGGCGGAGACGCGCACGCTCCAGCGCGCGTTCCGCGATCGCTACCGCAAGGACGGCCTCGTCGCCGAGAGCGGCGCGATGCAAGAGGTCCGGGAGCTCGTGGACCGCGTCGCCGATGCCGAGGTGCCCGTGTTGCTCGTCGGGGAGACCGGCACGGGCAAGGGCCTCGTGGCCCGGATTCTTCACGCGCAGAGCCGGCGCCCAGGCCCGTTCGTCTCGGTCAACTGCGCCGCACTTCCGGAGACCCTGCTCGAGAGCGAGCTCTTCGGGCATGTCAAAGGGGCCTTCACCGGCGCCGTCGCGAATCGCCCAGGACTCTTCGTCGAGGCCGACGGTGGAACCCTGTTCCTTGACGAGATCGGCGACATGGCCCCGGCGCTACAGGCGAAGCTGCTCGACGTGCTCGAACGACGTGTGGTTCGCGCGGTAGGCGCGGCACGCGAGCGCGAAGTCGACGTCCGCATCGTCGCGGCGACGCATCGCGATCTACCCGCGCGCGTCGCGAGCGGGAAGTTCCGCGAAGACCTGCTCTACCGCCTGGAAGGCATCGCGATCCCCATTCCACCGTTGCGCGAACGGCGAGCAGACATTCCGCCGCTCGCGACCAGCTTCCTGGCCGAAGCGCGAAGCTCCACGCCGAAGGCCGTCGTCGAGCGCTTCTCGGTCGAGGCCATGGCGCTCCTCGTCGACTATAGCTGGCCCGGAAACGTTCGCGAGCTGCAGCACGCGGTAGCTCGGGCCGTCTTGCTCGGCCGCGGTGAGGAAGCGCTGCCGTCCGACTTCGCTTGGGCCATTTCGGACAAGCGCGGCCCCCGGCACACGATGGAGTTCGGCGATCAGATCATTCCCATCCGCGAGCTGCAGCGCCGCTACGCCTCGTGGGCTCTCGAACGCCTCGGGGGTCGAAAGATGGCGGCCTGCGAGAAGCTGGGCATCGACGGCAAGACGTTGAACAAGTGGTTGGCCAGCGATGAGCGGGACGACTGACGCGCCAGCTCGAACGGGCGTCGTCGGCGCTTTTTCGTCGGGACGCGCACGCGAAGTCGTGGGCCGTTGGTCGCTGACGGCGGCGATGATGCTCTCGATCGCGGTCATCATCGCAGGCGCAGTGTGGTCCGCTGCGAGCCAGCGCAATGCTGCGCTCGACGACTTCTCCCACGAGCAGGCCTTGCTTGCGTCCGCCGTGGGGATCGATTTCGAAAACCGGCTCGATCGCCATCTCGCGTCGGTCGACTCGCCGACGGAGATCGACGAGCGGACGATCATCGACGAGGTCGTGCTCGAGCTGCTCGAAGGCGCACGTCGTCTCGAGCGGACCGGTGCGCTGCTCGTGATGGTCGCGCGGCCTGGCCAACAGGGCTTCCTGACCACGGACCGACGCGTGATCCCTTCTGCGCGCATCCGCGCCGCGCTCGACGGGTCCGGCGCCTTCGTCGAGATCCCGCGGGAAGAGGCGCCTGGCTTCGGGCTACCGCATCGCCGAGCGGTTGCCGGGATCGCTCGGGTGGCAGCGCGCGGGCACGGACCGTGGGGGATCGTCGTGCTCGCCTCGGCGGAGCGGCTCAGGGATCGACAGAAGCTCGATAACTGGCGGATCAGCGTCACCGTGGTGATCACCACCATGGTCGTCGGCGCGCTCGGCGCCATCGCGCGGCGCCGGCTCCGGAAAACACTCGCGCTCGAGCGCGCAATGGCGCTCTCGACGGCGCTTCGAGAGCGGGAAGCCGCGCTGGCACGCGCCGACAAGATGGCGACCATGGCCGCCATGTCGACGGGGATCGCTCACGAGCTCGGGACACCGCTCTCGATCATCATGGGCCGCACCGAGCAGGTGCTCGGGCGCGTCCGCGAGGACGCTCGCGCGCAGGCCGCGCTGCGCGTCATCCTCGAGCAAGTCGAGCGCATCGAACGCATCGTTCGGGGCTCGCTCGCCCTCGCACGAGGAGACTCTCCCCTTCTCGTGCCGACGCCGCCGGCGGCCGTCGCCGAGCGCGCAATCGAGCTCGTCCGTCATCGCTTCGAGAGGGCCGACGTCAAGCTGAAGTGGACGGTCGAAGACGGCCTAGCTGACGTCGCCTGCGATGCGTCCTTGCTGGAGCAGGCGCTCGTGAACCTGCTGCTGAATGCCTGCCACGCGACGCCAAAAGGTGCGCGCGTCTCGCTCGACGTTCGTGCCGAGCGCGACGGTAGCCGGATTCTCTTCGTCGTCGACGACGACGGTGCCGGTATCCCGGACGACGTCGCCGAGCGCGCGAGCGAGCCGTTCTTCAGTACGAAGCGCGAGCAAGGCGGCTCCGGGCTCGGGCTGACGATCGCCCGCGAGATCGTCAAACATCACGGCGGGCAGCTCACCGTGTCGCGACGCGAAGGCGGGTGCGGCACACGCGCGACGATCACCGTCGGAGTCTGAGTCGAGTGGGCCGGGCCGGCACGGGCCCGGCCGTCCAATTGGGAGCGTAGACCCGGAAAGATTCCGTGGACCGATCCGGAATTTCTCCGGGTCGCGGGGGCGGAGCGCCTCCAATCGACGAGCGCCCCGGATGGCGCGGCTCGTGCTTGGCGGTCGCTCGGCGATGAAGCTCTCGATTGCCCGGACGTTCGGCTGCGGGCTCGCGTGTGCGCTCGTCGCGATCGCGGCGGCGCCTGACGCACGAGCGGACGAGACGAGCGAGGCGCGTCCACCGCGCACGATGACGCTGGACCAAGCGCTCGAGCACGCACGAGCGAACCACGGTCGTGTGCGCGCGGCTCGCCTTCGCCTGACCGCAGCGCGAAAGGACGCAGACGTACCCGGCTCCCAGTGGCTTCCACGTGTCGGCGGCTTCGCGCAGGTCGTCGGAGCTACCTCGAACAACAGCACGGCCACGCAGATCGGCGTCGCGACGGTCGACATCCCTCGCGTCGGCGGTACGCCCATCGACGACACACCGCGCTTCCAGCCGTATCCGACGACGATGGTGGCGCTCGGCGCTCGCCAGCAGCTCTACGACTTCGGACGCATCGCTGCGGAGACGACCGCTGCCTCCCTCGCGGCAGAGGTCGAACGTGCCCGTGCGACCGGGATCGCGGTCGACGTCGACTTCCACGTCGAACAGTCGTACTTCGCCGTCCTCGCCGCCGAGGCTGTCGAAGCAGCATCCCGCGGCGCATTCGAGCGAGCTCTCGCGCATCGCGACCTCGCGCGCGCAAACGTCGGCTCGGGGCTTCGCCCGCCCATCGAGCTGACCCGGGCAGAAGCCGACGTCGCCCGTTACGAAGCTGCGCTCGTCCGAGCGCGCGGGTCGGTACACGTCGCGCGCGCGGTCTTCGCAGCCGCGGCGGCGGTCGACGAGCCAGAGCTCGGCGCGGCGGGGTCTCCGCCGGAGCCCTCCACCTTGCCCGCTCTGGGGGAGGTACTCCGTCGCGCCGAGTCCACACCTGCCGTTCGTGAGGCGCGCGCGCGCGCGAGCGCGCACAAGGGCGAGACACACCGGCTCGAAACGCAGAGCAGGCCTACGCTCTACGCAACTGGAACGATCAACGGGCGTGCCGGCGGCTCGCCCCCGAACGCAGGGCCGCTTCCGCCCGGCGAGGGCTGGCTCCCCGTCGTTCCCAACTACAGCGCCGGCGTCGTGCTCGCGTGGCCGCTGTTCGAGCCGACGTGGGATCGTCGCGCCGACGCCTCACGCGAACGCGAGCATGCGGCGGACCAGGAGACGCAGCTCGTGGTCCGCGAGCAGCGCACCGCGATCACCGCGGCATGGCACGAGGCCATGGTCGCCGACGCGGCGCTCGCGGCCGTCGAACGCGGCGCCGAGGCCGCACAGGCGAACTACGAGCAGGCAGAACGGCGCTTCAAGGTGGGCCTCGGCACGAGCACGGAGCTCGCCGACGCTCAAGCTCTCCGCACGGACGCTGACATCCAGCTCGCGATTGGACGCTTTCAGAAGGCACGGGCGCGTGTGGTCCTCGCCCGCGCGACGGCGGAGGTTCGGTGATGTCAGGTGAGCTCGAGCCGGTCCATGCTGGTCCCCGGCGATCCCCGGAGGCGCCAGCCCCGAAGGGTCGCATCGTGCCCCTCGTGATCGCCGCCGTCGTACTCGTCGTGCTCGGGTGTGGAGCGTGGCTGCTCCGGCGGGCCGAGAGCCGCGTGAACAAGGTCGCGCTCGCGAGCGAAGCCAAAGGCGTGACCGTCGTCGAGGCGAGAGCCGTCCGCTACCGCGACTCGCGTCGATACATCGGGACGCTCGAGCCGTGGCAAGAAGCGAAGGTCGGTCCGCAACTCGCCTCCGGCTTCGTCGATACGGTGCTCGTGCGGCCGGGTTCCGTGGTGAGGCGCGGCGACGTCCTCGCAACGCTCGACTGCCGGAACGCCTCCTCGGCGAGCGCTGCGATCGCGCATCAGGCACGCGCGCTCGAAGAGCGCCAGAAGGCAGCCGCTCGTGAAGCGGCACGCCTGGGTGAGCTGCTCGACGGCGGGTTTGCAGCTCCGAACGAGGTCGAGCAAAAGCGGGCGCAATCCCTCGCGAACGAGGCGCAGCTCCAGGCCCTCCTCGCGCAGGCGTCCGGAAAGTCGCTCGAGGTGAGCGACTGCGTGCTGCGAGCGCCGTTCGACGGCGAGGTCGCCGCGCGGCTCGCGGATCCCGGAGCGTTCGTTCGCCCGGGCACCGCGATCGTGCACCTCGTCGACCGGTCCGTCGTTCGACTCACCGCGTTCGTACCCGAGATCGACTTCGAGGCGGTGACACCAAAAACTCAAGTCGAGCTGCGTCTCCTTGCGACCAACCGTCACCTGACCGGCGAGGTCGCCCGTCGAGCGCCCGCGGCAGACCGAGCGACCCGCACGGTGCGCTTCGAGGTCGATCTGTCCAACACGGAACGCGACATCCCTGTCGGGACGACCGCAGAGATCTCCGTCGAGGTCGGCGACGAAGTCGATGCGGTCGAGGTGCCACTCCTCGCGGCCAAGGTGCGTGGGAAGAAGGCGTCGCTCTTCGTCGTCGAGAGCTCCGTCGCCAAGAAGATCACTGCGGAGGTGCTCGGCGAACGCGAAGCGAGTCTCTTCTTGAAGCCGGAGATCGCGCCAGGCGCCCACGTGGTCACGCAGGGACGCTCGCTCTTGGCGAACAACGACAGCGTTTCGGCGAAGGTGGAAGCGGCGCCGAAGAGCCCGGCACGCCCCGCCGGACCTCGTTCCTCATCCGAGGCACCAACCGTGGAACCGAAGGCGGCCGGCAAGGTCGTGAAGAGCGCGCCATGACCAGGCTCGCACTCAAGAATCCGCTGTTCGTGCTGATGCTCTCGATCGGCCTGCTCGTCTTCGCAGCCGTCGTGACGCCACGAATGAGCGTCGACACGTTCCCCGAGCTATCGCCCCCCGTCCTCGTCATCGGCACGAAGGCCTCCGGCATGGGCCCGAAAGACGTCGAGAAGACGATCACCTGGCGGCTCGAGAAGGCCGTCAGCGCTACTCCGGGAGTCGATCACGTCGAGAGCGTCTCGCGCAGCGGTCTCAGCATCATCTTCGTCTGGCTCAAGTGGGGCACCGACCTCAACGCTGCGCAGTCCACCGTCCAGCAGCAGGTTGCGTTCGCGATGTCGTCGGTGCCGAAGACGCTCGGCATCATTCCGCCGTTCATTCTCCAGTACGACCCGTCGAACGCGCCTGTCATGCAGATCGCTGTTTCGGGCGGAGGGCTCTCGGCTTCGCAGATCTACGACTATGCCGCGAACAACATCTCGCCGCTGATCGAGGGCATCCCCGGCGTTGCCAGCGCCTCGGTGAACGGCGGCAAGGAGCGCCAGATCAACGTCGTCGTCGACCCGGTGAAGGCCGCCGCCCGCGGTCTGTCTTCGAGCGATGTCGCCAAGGCGATCGAGCGCTCGAACGCGCTACTGCCGTCGGGGCGGTTCAATCCCAAGGCGTTCTCGGCGAACGTCTACACGAACGCCGTCCCCTCGAACGTCGAAGAGATCGGCGATGCCATCATCAAGCTCTCCGACGGCCGCCCGGTGCGCATCCGCGACGTCGCGCGGATCGTCGACGGCGGTTCGAAGGACGCGCAGGCGGTCACGATCAACGGCGAGGTGGGCGTCTACCTGAACGTGCTCCGTGTGCCCGGCGGCAACGTCGTCGCGATCAACGATCAGATCAAGGCCATCGTCGCGGACCTGAAGGATCTACCGCCCGGCGTGAAGGTCGAGCCGATCTTCGATCAATCCACGTTCGTGCGAAACACGATCGAAGGGCTCGAGAAGGAGATCGTCCAGGCGCTGGTACTCATCGGCATCGTCATCCTGCTGTTCCTCCAGAGCCCGCGCTCGGTGCTCATCGCCGCCATCGCGGTGCCGGTCTCGTTCGCCATCATCCTCATCGTCCTGTACGTGACCGGTCAGAGCTTGAACGCATTCACGCTCGGCGGTCTGACGCTCGCGATGGGCCCTCTCGTCGACATCTCGGTCGTGGTGCTCGAGTCGATCCACCGGAGCTCGCACGGTCGCGGAAGGGTCATGGCGGCCCTCACCGGCGCGAACTCGGTGGCCATCGCGGCGCTCGCGGCCACGCTCGCGACGATCGCGGTGCTCCTTCCGGTGGTCCTTCTCACCGGCCTCGCACAGAAGCTCTTCGTACCGCTCGCGATCACGGTCGCGACGGGGATGGTCGCCGGGTACGTCGTCTCCATGCTCGTCACACCGGTGGCTTGCCGGTACTTCCTACCGAAGAGCCACCGTGAGCCGGGAAAGCTGGCGCGGGCGCTCCAACGCGCCGTCACCGGTCTGGCAACCCGGTACTCGGAAGCGCTACGGGTCGTCCTCGCCTACCGGGCGTGGGTGATCGGCGCCGCGCTCGTGCTCGTCTCGGCGAGCGTCTGGACGTCGAGTCGGCTCCCGGCCACGTTCTTCCCCGAGATCGACGAGTCGATGGAGCGCGTCTACGTGCGGTTCGCGCCCGGCACCTCGCTGGACGACGCATCGCACATGACCGTCGAGATGGCGGCGACGCTGAGGCAGAAGCTTCCCCCCGACACGGTGAAGCTGACGCTCACGAACGTCGGTTCGCCGAGCAAGGCCCGCTCGGCGATGACGAGCCCGAACATGGGAACGCATCAAGGATTCATCCGCGTCGAGCTGACGGAGGCCGCCAAGCGCGAGCTCGGGCAGCGCGAGATCGCGGACCGGATGCGCGAGATCCTCCAGCACACGTATCCCGGCGTCGACTTCCTCCAGGCTCCAGGTGGCCTGGTCGCGAGCGTCGTCTCGAACGGATACATCGCACCGCTGGTCGTCGAGGTCCGCGGAGACGATCTGAACGGGCTCATCGAGCAGTCGCGCGCCGTTGCCGAAGTGGCGCGCACTGTCCCCGGAATCCGCGACGTGTACGTGCGCCTCGAGGACGACTACCCGGAGCTGCGCGTGAACACCGATCGCGGGACCGCCGGCCTCGTGGGCGTCTCCGCTCGGGATGCAGCACAGACGACGCTCGAGGCGACCCTCGGGAACGTCAACACGCCCGCAGTGTGGACGGACCCAGGCAACGGCCAGGCCTACTACGTGATCACCTACTATGACGACGCGGTCATCCAGGACACGGCGGCGATCGGCGAGGTGCCCGTGCGCGTCGGCGAGAACGGCGCTCCGGTAACGCTGGGCGCGTACGGCAACATCACGCGGGACGTCGGCCCCGTGCTCGTCACACGTAACCAGCTCACGCGTGCAGCGCACGTATTCATGCAGACCGAAGGACGTGACATCGGCAGCGCGGCCGACGAGCTCCGGCAGAAGCTCGCCACCGACGAACGCACGGCCAACGTCCAGGCCGACTTCGTCGGTCAGGTGCAGCTGATGCGCGAGACCTTCTCGGGCCTCGGCGCTGCGCTCGCCCTGGCGGTCATGGTGGTCTTCATGATCATGGCGACGCAGTTCAAGTCCCTGCGCTTGCCGCTGGTCATGCTCTTTACGATTCCCGTATCGCTCGTAGGCATCGTCGGCGCGCTCATGGCAGCAGGACAGGGGCTGTCCATCACGGCGCTCATGGGGGTGCTCATGGTCATCGGCATCGCCGTGTCGAACGGGATCCTGCTCGTCGACCATGCGAACCGAGAGCTGCGCTCGGGCCGCTCTCCGCTCGATGCCATCGTCGAGGCGGCACGCGTCCGCTTCACGCCGATCGCGATGACCAGCCTCGCGACGATCTTCGGCCTGCTCCCGACGGCGCTCGGCCTCGACGAGGCATCCGCCTCGAACCAGCCGCTCGCACTCGCCGTCGTCGGCGGGCTCTTCTCGTCGACGGCGCTCTCGCTGTTCCTCGTGCCGACGATGTTCACGCTGCTCGCACGCCGGCCGGTCCTCGATCCGGAGGAGGCAGCGCTCGACGAGCAGCCACAGGCCATCTTGGCCGCAGAGTGACCGGCGGCCGCTCCGCGCAGCAGGGCGCGGACGGATCGGTAGGTCCACGCAGAGCACAGCGCGAGCACGGGCCGCCGAGGTCTCGGCAGCCCGCGCGAGGCGCTAGCCGTTGTGCCTGCGGCCGAATGGACGAGGCCACGGCGCATCGACCCTCCGAGGGGCGGCGCGCATCGCCGTCGACCGCCAGGCGGCGTGAATCAGCTCTTGCGGTGAGCCTGGTACACGCGGCTGCGGCGGCCCCGGTCCTTCGCCTTGAGCTTCGCGCGGTAGCGCTTGCTCTTGGAGCGGGTCGACTTGCGCGGCTTCTTCGAGAGGATGAGGTACATGTGCAGTCTTTCGGCCGGGGCACGAAGACGCGCCCACGAGGACGGAGCGATTTACCCGAGGTCGGCCCTCCTCGCAAGCTTCGGGAAACGAGCGGGAGGAGAGGGATGACCTCGCCCGCGGTCGTCGCTCGGCGTCGGGGAGGAACGCAGCCCGACGAGCCAAGCGAGACGCGTGCGCCCTCCCTCGCATGTCCTCGCATGCCGCGCGCCGCTCTGCAGGGCAGCCGCGACCAAAAGCTCAGGAGGATGGAATTGCGAGCTGATCCATTCCCTGCAGGACGAAGCGCGATTTTGGGACTAGTTTTGACGCCACTTTGCACGTCCGTCTCGTCAACGAGTTCCGCTTCGAGGCCGCCCACCGCCTGCCCCAGGTTCCGCCCGGGCACAAATGCGAGCGCTTGCACGGCCACTCCTTCAAGATCGAGCTCTCCATCGCTGGGCCGGTCGATCCGAAGACCGGTTGGTTCATCGACTTCGGCGTCGTCCACGACGCGTGGAAGCCGCTGCACGACGTCCTCGACCACAACTACCTCAACGAGATCGAGGGCCTCGAGAACCCGACCAGCGAGGTCCTCGCGAAGTGGATCTGGGACCGGATGAAGGAGAAGCTCCCCTCGCTCGTCCGCGTCACCGTCTTCGAGACGTGCGACGCCCGGTGCGAATACGACGGCGGCTGAGCCTTCGCCCGCAGGCGTCTCCTCGTTCGGGTGGCGCGCATCGACGAAGGCGACCGTGGTAGCCTCTCATCGCGATGGCGAAGGTACTCGTCTGCCGCTGTGAGGACGTGACACTCCACGAGCTGGAGGACGCCGTCGCGCGCGGCCACGACGACATCGAGTCCCTCAAGCGATACACCGGGTTCGGCACGGGCTGGTGTCAGGGCAAAGGCTGCGTCGCGCTCTGCGCGCGGCTCCTCGCCGAGCGCGGCGGTGACGCCTCTCTCCCCTTCACCCCGCGTCCGCCGTTTCACCCGCTTCCGCTCGCCGATCTCGCCGGACTGGCCGAGGTCGCCGAAGAGGACGCGAAGGCCAACCGCCCGCCGCACTAGACGAGCCGCATTCGACCCAACGCTCTGCCGCGCCCTCGAGGTAGCTCATGACCGTCCCGACCGTCAGCTGCACGAACTGCGGGAAGAACTTCACGACGGACGATCTGCGCGGGACGAGCTGCAAGTACTGCGGGACGCTGCTCGCGCATCACGCGCGGGCGGCGCAGCAGGTCGCGGTGATCAACCAGATGATGGCGGACCGGAACGGCAACGGGATCCCGGACGCCTACGAAGGCCTCGTCGCCAATGCGCAGGCGAACGCGATCCATCAGGCGTTCGGGATGGGCGCGCCGCCGTACGGAGCTCCCATGGGCGCGCCGCCGTACGGAGCTCCCATGGGCGCCGTGAACCCGATGATGGTCCCCGGCGCGATGCCCATGCACGCAGCCCACGCGCACGTCGCCGAGGCGACGCGGACGGTCAGCAAGGTGATGCTTTTCGTCGCAATCGGCGGCGGGATCCTGGCGATGGTGATCGCCGGCGTCGTGATCGCGATGATGCTCGTTCTCCACGGGCCCTGACACACGCCTTCGAGCGCCATCGCGCCGTGAGAGCGCCGTGGTTGCCCGCGGCGGAGTCGCCCATGAGCGCTCACGAGAATCAACTCCCGAACGGCATGCGCCGGGACGGCCGCATGCGCGTGCGGTAAAAGATTGGCCGATGAGTCCCTCGTCCGTCTTCGCACCGAACCTCCTCGCTGGGAAATCCGCGCTCGTCACGGGAGGCGGCAGTGGCATCGGCGCAGGCATCGCACGCCTGCTCGCGCATCACGGGGCGAAGGTCGCGCTCGTGGGCCGCACGCAAGCGAAGCTCGAGGCCACGAAGACGGCCATCGAGGCCGCCGCCGCACAAGCGAACACGAACGCCAGCGCGACCGTTCATCCGTGCGACGTCCGCGAATTCCCGGCGCTGCAAAAGGCGATCGACGACGCCGCGGAGGCGCACGGCGGCCTCGACATCCTCGTGAACAGCGCTGCGGGCAACTTCCTCTCGCCCGCGGCGACGCTGAGCGCGAATGGCTTCCGAGCCGTCATCGACATCGACCTGTGCGGAACGTTCAACGCGTGCCGCGCCGCCTTCCCTCACCTGTCGAAGAACGGCGGATCGATCGTGAGCATCACGGCGACGCAGGCCGACGTACCGACACCGCTCCAGTGCCATGCCGGTGCAGCGAAGGCGGGCATCGCAAAGCTCACGCGCGACCTCGCGCTCGAATGGGGCAAGCTCGGCATCCGCGTGATGGCGATCGCGCCCGGTCCGATCGAGGACACGGAAGGAATGAGCCGCCTCGCTCCCGGTACGACCGCGGACAAGCTGAAGAGCCGCGTTCCCCTCGGCCGCTACGGGACCATCGACGAGATCGCGAGCGCAACGCTCTTCCTGCTCTCGCCCGCGGGCGCTTACGTGACGGGGACCACGCTCCTCGTGGACGGCGGCACCTCGCTCATCGGCGCGGGCCCGTTCCTCGAGATGATGGGCGGCTGATCCGTGGGCACGAGCGGCGAGAGCGGTACTCGACGACGAGGAGGCCGCAGCTCGCGCACGTCCCGGCGGCGTCAGGTCCCGGGACCAGAGACCGCCATCGGCGATGACGGGGCCGCGGCAGGCACCTCTCCGCGCGCGCGCAAGGCCTCCCAGCCCATGAGCACCAGCGCGATCCACGTCGCGTCCGCGAGGAGCAGGTGCACGAGCTGCATCGCGACCGGAGCGAGCAGCGAGAGGTTCAAGAGGCCGGCACCGAACTGCACGACGTAGAGGATCGTGACGAGGCGCGCGAGTTTCCGGGCGCGCGCCGAAGGCGACATCGAGCGGACGAGGCCCGCCGTGCCGAGCACGACGACGCCGGAGCCGAGCGCGATCACCGGATGCAGCAGTCGCAGGCGAAGGAATACGTGGGCCATGGGAGAGAGGTCCTGCGCAAGGCCTTCGCGCAGCGAGCTGGCCGGAAACAGCGTGTCGCCGAGCGCCGCGACCGCGCCGCTCGCGCCGAGGAGCAACACGCTCCCGAGCGAGACGCCGATCGCGAGCCGGAGCAGGAGCGGCTGCCTGGGGCGACCGCCGTCGTCGTCCTTCGACGAACCGCGAGCGTCGTCCTCCATCGGCGCGCCCGCCCACCACGCCGTGAGCGCGAGCGAGCCGAGCAGGAGAAACGTGTTGCTCAGATGCAGGACCATCGACAGACCACGCTTCATCGAAGCGTCGTGCGCGACGAGCTCGAAGAGCACGAGACCAGCGCCGACGAGGGCCTCGCTGATGATGAAGGCCATCGAGAACGCCGCGCCACGACGAGCGCGATGCCCTTTCGGCAATCCGACGCGCGTGGCGACGAGCAACACGAGGACCGCGATGAGCGCGATGCCGCTCGTCGCGCGGTGGGTCGCCTCGATGACGGTGGCGATGCTCTTCGGCTGAGGTACGACCTCACCGTTGCAAAGCGGCCAGTGCCGACCACAACCCGCGCCTGAGCCCGTCGCCCGAACGAACGCGCCCCAGAGGACGACGGCGACGTTGTACCCGAGCACCGACCACGCGAGCCGAACGATCTTGTTCCGCCTGCGAAGGAGCACCTCGGCGCCCGTGTGGGCGGTCATGGCTTCGGTTCGATCTCCCGGCATTTCGCGGCTCACGTAGACGCGCGCGCGGCCTGCGGCAAGTGGCCTGGATCGGCGCGATCCTGCTGCTGCTTTCAGGCATCTACCTCGTCTGGTAACCTCGCCAACCGGGTGCCGGAGCAATCGAGCGCTGATTTCCGCGGCACTTTGGGCCGCTACGCACTGTTCGGCGAGATCGCCGCCGGCGGCATGGCCACGGTGCACCTTGCGCGCCTCATGGGCTCGGTCGGCTTCGCGAGGACCGTCGCCATCAAGCGGCTGCACCCACACCTGTCGAAGGACCCGGATTTCGTCGCGATGTTCCTCGAGGAGGCCCGCCTCGCTGCCCGGGTGCGGCACCCGAACGTCGTCGCGACGCTCGACGTCGTCGACGAGGACAACGAGCTCTTCCTCGTCATGGAGTACGTCGCCGGCGAGTCGCTCTCCCGGCTCGTCCGGAAGACGCGCGACGCCGGAAAGCGGATCCCGCCCAGGTACGTCGTTGGCGTGATGTGCGCCGCGCTGGAGGGTCTGCACGCGGCACACGAGGCGACGAGCGAGCGTGGGACCCCGCTCGGGATCGTTCATCGCGACGTCTCACCGCAGAACATCCATGTCGGCCTCGACGGTGTCGCGCGCGTGCTCGACTTCGGCATCGCCAAGGCGACGAACCGCGTGCAGGAGACGCGGACCGATCAGATCAAGGGCAAGGTCGCGTACATGTCGCCGGAGCAGCTGGCGAAGGGCCCCATCGATCGGCGTGCCGACGTGTACTCGGCCGCCGTGGTTCTCTGGGAAGCCCTCACCGGCGCCCGCCTGTTCAAGGCCGACGATGTTCCGTCGCTCGTCTACGCGATCATGAACGACGAGCTCCGCGCGCCGAGCACGCTCGTGCCGGATCTGCCGAAGGGCCTCGACGAGATCGTCATGAAGGGCCTCGATCGCGAGGCCGAAAACCGCTGGTCGTCGGCACGCGAGATGGCTGTCGCGCTCGAGAAGGTCCTCGCGCCCGCACCTCCGCGGGACATCGGCGAGTGGGTCCGCGAGACCGCAGGAGACCTTCTCGCGTGGCGCATCGAGCTGGTGCATCGGATCGAGAGCGAGACATCGACGTCGATCCCCCCGCCTGCTCGCTTCGACTCGCCTCCTCCGATCCTCGTTCGTGACAGCGGAGTCGTGCGCTCTCCCTCGGAGAAGCAGGGCATCGCCGCTGCCGCCGGCGAGCTCGATCCGGAGGCGGAGCGAGAGACCCTGTATCGGCCCGCCGTCGACGGGGCTTTCGGCGACGACCTCGGCGCGGAGGTCACCGACGCAGGCGAGGGAAAGCCACGTCGAACGTTCGTATACCTCGCCGCGGGGCTCCTCCTCGTCGGCGCGGCGCTGCTCGGCCTGCGTCTCTATCAGCTGCAGCACCAGTCCGACGTGACCGCAGCTCCGGCCCCGCCGCCTTCGGCCGATCACGAACCCGCCATCAGCCTCGGCGCGGCGCGCTCGGCCGCAACGACGACCGCCGCGCCCACGACGACATCGACTCCGGCACCGACGCCTGCGCCCCGGCCGCGGACCGACAACCCGGCGACCGCCACCACGCCGAAGCCGACGGCGCCGGCGCTACCGAGCGATTGCGACAACCCCTTCACGATCGACGCGAAGGGCATGCGCCACCCGAAGCCCCATTGCTTCAGGCGCTGACCGCGCTCCGCATCAGAGCAGCTTGCGCGACGGGACGAGCACGTTCGCGACGAGAACGCCGATGACGAGCGCTGCGCCGACGAGCGCCATGGTGAAGCCGCTCTGCGTGCCGCGGATCGTGTGCGAGGTCTCGCTCTCGAGGAACTCGCCGAGGCTGAGGAACCCGAAGCTTCCGGGCACCAGGAGCATCATCCCGGGAAGCTGGAAGAGCTGGGCCGGCCGGTTCGTCAGGCGAGCGAGCGCGTTCGCCACCATGCACACGGAGAGCGCCGCACCGAAGGCCGCGACATGCCCCGGAAGCCGATAGTGCACCGCCACGTCTGCCACGACCCAGCCCGTCGCGCTGGACACGAACGTCGCCCAGAGCCAGCGCTTCGGGACCTGGAACACCGCGCCGAAAGCGACCGACGAGACGAGCAACGCGAGCCCCTGCCATGGCAGCGGAAGCCCTGACAGCTTGTCCTTGTCACCGAGCCAGCTCGGCATCTCCGCGCCGGCGGTCTCGCCGATGCCCGCGATGAGGGCCACGCCGAACAAGATCAGAAGGAGCGTGACTGCCGACTCGATGAGCCTGGCCCCTCCGGCAACGACGTTCTTCTGCGCGACCTCGGCGACGCCCGTCGTGAACGTCATCCCGGGGAACAGCGCGACCGCGCCCGCGGGCACGATGACCTCCGGTCGTGCGTCCGGCCAGATGCGAAGCGCCAGCCACGCGCAGGACGCGGCGAAGATGCCACCGAGGAAGTCGCTGAGAAGCCGGCGCGCGTTGCGCCTCGACGTCCCGGCGGCCTCGGTCGGGTCGGTACGGCGCCTTTGGCGCCACACGCGCGTGAGGGCAAGGCGGCTGCCGGCAATGGCGGCGCCGACGACGGCCGCAGCCAGGATCTCGATCGGGCCACCTTTGAAGAAGACGGCCACCGCACCGGACACGGCCGTCGTCGAGACGAATACGAGCGTCGACGACCACTCGGGTGGCCGCAGGTTGATCTGCCGGATGCGTGCGCGGGCTTGCTCGATCGTCGCGCGACGGTCGATGACGTCGTTGAAGACCTCGTCGACGAGGGTGAGGCGCGTGAGGTCGACTCCCCAGTCGCTGACGCGCGTCATCCGCTGGACCTGCGGTCCGCCGCCGTCCTTCGCGGTCACGCGGAGGAACAGGCCCGTCGGCAATGCAAACGGATCGGCGCGATGCCCTTCGACCTCGGCGATGAGACGAATGACGTCTTCGAGTCGGTAGCTCGGACAACCGTACGCCGCGAGCGTCGCGCCGATCTCGAGCAGGTAGTCGGCGAGCTCCTCGCGCGAGCGGGCACGCGCCGAAGGCGTAGGATCATCGTCCAGCGAGGACGGTCGCCCGCTGATCCTCCGGGAAGCGCCGTCGTCGCCGGCGCTCATCGGAGATCACGCAGCGCGCATGCGCATCCCGAGAGACTGCGAATCTGGATCGACGAGCGGGCGTGGCGGGCGCTGCGCGTCGGGTGCTGCCTTCCCCCGAAGGTGCTCGAAAAGGAGGAGCTCATCGTCGAGGCTCAGGTTGATGAATTCGATCCCGAACGACAGACCGTAGTCGCCCGGCCGCCGTCCGTGAAGGACGCGCGCGACGACGCCCTGCGCGTCGAACCACACGTTCGATCGGGGGAGCTGGAGCGAGACCACCACTTCTTCACCGGTGAGCACGCGTTCACGCGCGCGAACCAGCATCCCTTTCGTCGACAGATCGAGCGCGAGATCGCCGATCAACCGGAAGTCGAATTCGCGAACCACCTGGCAATCGAGGCGGACGTAACGACGGAACGATGCCCGGAACGGCTCGTGTGACGGCATGGCAAAGCCTCCGAGAGCCATCGTAGGTAGGACGATGTGTGCCTACCAAGAAAGTCGTGCGTGCATTCGTGGTGGCGAGCGGCCGCCAGCGAAGTGGCCGCCTATCGCTTCGCAGCGTCGCCCGCGGCCGTGGGCGCAGGCGTAGCCTGCTTCGTAGTCTTGGCCGGCTTCGTCCCAGGGGCGGGTTTCGGCTCGGGAGGCGGCTTCGGCGGGGTGATCTTGCCCGTCCAGGTCTCGAGGGTCCCGAGCTCCCAGCGATCCTCGGCATGCCGATGATCGCGATCGCAGGTCGAGACGGTGCGCTCGCCGTTGAACCAGACATTCACGCAGGGCGCAGGCCCTTCCTGCGCACGTTCGTCGAGGTACAGCACCGAGATGGGGAGCTTTCGCCGCGACGCCGGGATCTTCATGTACGTGTGCGGCCCGCGCGCCTTCGCATCGCAGAGGCCGGGGACGGGCACCTCGGCCGAGCACCGCTGCCCGCGAGGTCCTTCCTGGGTGACGCGCAAGAGGACACGCGGGAGCGGTGTCGTCAGCTCGGTGGTGTCGACGTCCGCCCACGTGAGCTGCACGAGCACGTCACGCGTCTTCTTCGGGGCGACATCGATGAGCGCCGTCGCACGCCCCTTCCGTCCTGCCTCGTCGGTCGCTTCTGCGCGGACGTAGTACGTCCCGAAAGAATCGAGCGCGAGGGTCGCGCGGGTCGGCCCTTTGGAGTACGCGAGCTTCGCGTCCGACGCCGGCGGCGCCTCGGCGAGGGTGAGGATCTGATCGACGAGCTCGTATTTACCCTTCGCAATCGTCGACGATTCGCACTCGACGACGTCGCCCGTCTTCGCGGCGAGCTTCGAGCTCCACGACGGAGCAGAGGCGATCCGGCAACCGATCTCCGTCTTCGGTGGCTCACCACACGATTCACCGTCCTCGTCCTCGATGAGGAACTTGACCGGCTTGTCGACGCGCGACGCGACGACCGCATCGACGCCGACGCGCTCCTCCGACCTCCGAACGCATCCTTCACCGAGCAGCGTCTGACGGACGAAGACCGTGATCGCTTCGCCGGTCTCGACGACACGCTGGATCGCGAGGCGCGAGACGATCGCGTCCTCGGTGGCGACGAGAAGCAGCATCTCCCGGGCCGGATCGATCGACGACGGGAACGCGGGCGGCTCGGGCGTTGCCTTCCACATCTCACGCCAGTCATCGTTGCTGCGAACGATGAAAGCGCCGCCCTGGATCCCCGACCACGTGTCCACCGGCAGACGGCGTGTCTTCACGGCATCGCCGTCGACCTCGGGCTTCACCGCCCCCTTGCCCAGGTGCACCACCGTGATGGGCGGGGTCGGGACGCAGGCCCCGAACACGGCAGCGATGAGAGAAGCAAAGAAGAGCGAGCGCATGGGAGCAACGACGTCGACGAGGATAGCCCAACCAGCATCTCGCGCACGAGCAAGCGTTGTCGGTGCGCCGACCGGCATGCGGGACGGGCGACGCGTCGCTGGTCAGGTCGTCGTCTGGAGGGCTCGGGCGATGCTCGCGAGCACGGTCGCACGGCGAACCTCCCGATCGGTGTCCCGAAGCACCGTCCACGGCGCCGCCGGGGTCGACGTCCGACGGAGCATCTCCTCCTCCGCCTCGGCATAGGCGTCCGCGCTCGAAAGCGCGGCGGCGTCGGTCACGCTGAGGCGGCCCTCGCGCCGTCGTCCTTCGAGTCGACGGGCTCGCTCGTCCTCGCTGATCGCGAAGAAGAACTTCAGCACCGCGACGCCGTTTCCGGTGAGCTCGGCTTCGAAGCCCGGCAGTGCGTCGTAGAACGCGGCCACGTCCTCTTCCGAGCAGAACCGCATCACGCGTTCGACGACGGCGCGGTTGTACCAGCTGCGGTCGAGCACGACGACCTGGCCGAGCTCATGCGGCAGATGCTCGAGCCACCGGCGGAAGTACGAACCGCGACGCTCCTCCTCCGTCGGCGGCGGGAGCGAGATCACACGGCAGGTCTCAGGGCCGAGCGCCTCGCAGACGTCGCGTGCGGTCGTCGACTTCCCGGAGGCATCACGTCCCTCGAGCACGACCACGACGCGCGACATCTACGATGAAACATAGAACCGCTCCGGCGCATCGCAAGACGGGCTCGGCCGCGGCAACGTCGAGCGAGCGGCGAGCATCGGAACAGAGCTTGGCCCGGAAAGGCGCGTTACGATGTCCGTCCGGCCCCTTGACCCGCCCGATGCCCAGCATGCGCCCGCGCCGACTGCAAATCGTGAAGCTCGGGGTCGTCCTCGTCGCTGCCTCGGCGTTGGCGCTCGCGTATCGAGGGGGGCTCTTCGCTCAGGTCTCGGATCCGCAGAGCCTTGCCGAGAGGGTCGTGGCGATGGGCGCGTGGGGCTATGTCGCCTTCGTTCTCGCTTACACGCTCCTCCAGCCGTTCGGCGTCCCGGGCACCGTGTTCATCGTCGCAGCGCCGCTGATCTGGCCGTGGTCGACCGCGTTCGTCCTCTCGATGATCGGGACGATGTCGGCGAGCGTCGTCGGGTTCTCGTTCGCGCGGTTCGTCGCGCGGGACTGGATCGCCGCTCGCATCCCGGCACGGTTCAGGAAGTACGACGACGCTCTCGAGACCAACGCGCTCCGCACGGTGATCATCCTGCGGCTGATCTTCTGGATGCCGCAGCTCCTGCACTCCTTCTTCGGCGTCTCGAAGGTGAGGTTCTGGACTCACTTCTGGGGCTCGTTCCTCGGCTACATTCCTCCGCTGTTCATCGTCAGCTATCTCGGGTCTTCGATCTTCGACGCGGGCGGCCACATGCAGCCCAATGCCTGGCCGATCCTCGGAGCGCTGCTCGCCGCATCCCTCTTGCTCCTCGTCGTGCTCCGCTGTCTCGACAAGCGGCAACGAATGCGGTCGCCGGCGTGAGGGTATGGCGAACGTTCGACGCTCGTGAAAGATGCCGCTAGAACCGCGGTGAAAGCGGTGCCTCGTGCCTTACAAGCTCGCGATCTTCGACTTCGACGGAACACTCGCCGATAGCGTGGCCTGGGCCGCGACCGTGCTGAACGAATTGGCCGTTCGCTACGGCTTCCGCGTCGTCGCCAAAGAAGAGCTCCGCATGCTGCGCGGCAAGGACAACCGCGCCATCGTCCGGCACCTCGGCGTGCCGTTCTGGAAGATGCCGTTCATCGCGAATCATGGGCGGAAGCTGGCGTCACGAGACGCTGCCCGCATCCCGCTCTATCCGGGGTCCGGCGCTCTCCTCCGATCGCTTGCAGAACACGGCGTCGAGCTCGCGATCGTCAGCTCGAACGACGAGTCGAACATCCGGCGCATCCTCGGACCCGAGAACGCGGGGCTGGTCCGCTACTACGAGTGTGGAGCCTCCATCTTCGGCAAGGCGAGCAAGTTCCGACGCGTGCTGAAGCGCAGCGGAGTGAAGCCCGAGGACGCGATCGCGATCGGTGACGAGACGCGCGACATCGAAGCCGCTCGTGGCGAACGTCTCGCGACTGGAGCGGTCACCTGGGGCTACGCGACGGCCGAGCTGCTCGAGAGCTTCCGACCGACGTGGATGTTCGCCGAGATGGGCGACATCGTCGCGGCGTGCACGGGTGTCGAGCAGCAGGCTCCGCTTCGCGCCTCCGGAGACTGAGCGGGCTCGACTCGCTCAGCCGGCTCCGGTGGGACCAGACGTCTCGTCGGATGTCGATGCCGGCGGCACCTCCGCGAGGTCGACCAGCGCCGGCAGGGCCTTCCACGGCGTGCTCGCCGAGAGCATTCGGGCGAACCGCTCGATCGTGCCGCGTCCCCACGCGTACTTCGGGACAGTCTCGTCGAGGTGCACGAACGGGTCGAAGTCGATCAGCGAGTAGATGGCCACTTGCTCACGCATGGAAGGCGGCCTCGCGTCCGACAAGCAGCTCTCCGAGCAGAAGTAGTCGACGGACTGCACCGTCGCGACGCCATCGACGGCATCGAGCCTGAGCGTGAGATGTCCCGTTGCGGGTTTGCCGGCGTGACGGCACGAGGAACAGCGCAGGTCCGACTCCGGGGTGGGGCGCAACATGCGGCGCCTCGAGGCCAGCAATCGGCATGCCCTCCGTTTGTCCCGACAAACCTGGGACGCTGTCGACCGGCGCGGACGGGCGACTGTGACATTCGCGCACAGGAATGCATCGCTGCCTCACGGAGACGCGAGGCGGCCTCGACGTCAGGGGATGGCGCCCCGATCCGTCGAATCGACGAGGATCCATCCCAGCTTGAGCGTGCGCGAGACCTCCGCGAGGTCCGCGAGGCGAAGGGGCTTCGCGAGGACGGCGTTGGCTCCGCGGTCGAGACAGGCCCGCCGCTCGGCCTCGGAGCGCGCCGTGACGACCACGATGGCGAGCCCGCTCGTCCGCGGGTCGGCGCGCAGCCGATCGAGCAGCTCGAGCCCGCTCAATCGTGGGAGGCCCAGGTCGAGGAGGACGAGCGCGACGCTCTCGTCGGGGCGATCGGCATGGCGGCCTTCACGGAGGAGCCATTCGGCCGCCTCCACGCCATCGTGGATGGCGACGATGCGATTCGCGACCCGAGCGCGCATCAGCACCCGCGTGGTGAGCTCGACGTCGTGCTCGTCGTCTTCCACGACCAAGATGAGTGGAGCGTCCCGCATTCCACGAAGCTATCGTTATCCGTATACGGACGAAAGCCACACGGAAGCGCCTCGGCTCCGGGAGACACGACCCGACATGAACATCTGGCGGCGGTGTCTCGTTTCGACACGACGCTCGAGCCATGGCATGGGCGCGAAGGCCCCGCGCGGGATGACGCCGTGATCTCCTCACTTGGCTCGACGCGGCGTCGCAGCGGCCCGACCATGCTGCGCATGGCCTACGACCGCGCGTACTGGGAACGGCTCTGGGAGAAGACGTTGCGCGAGCACCCCGACAAGGTCGCGCAGCGCCCGCCGAATGCACATCTCACGACCGAGATTGCACCGCTTCGTCCGGGACGCGCGCTCGACGCTGGTTGCGGTCACGGCGCGGAGACGATGTGGCTCGCCGCGCACGGGTGGGAAGTCACGGCGGTCGATTTCTCGGACAGCGCGCTCGCGCATGCTCGGTCGACAGCCGAAACGTTGGGAGCCGACATCGCAAGCCGCATCGCGTGGGTCGAGGGCGATCTCGCGGTGTGGACCCCGCCGCGCGAACACTTCGACCTCGTCGTGTGCCTCTATGTTCATGCAGCAGGATCGGTGGATGAAGTGGTGCGGCGCCTCGCGAGCGGCGTCGCGCGCGGCGGGAGGTTGTTCATGGTCGGCCATCAGCCGTTCGACCCGGCGACCGGAAAGCCGACGGCCGCAGCTAGCCAGGTGCAGGTCTCCATCGAGACGGCGACCACCGCGCTCTCGCCGAGCGAGTGGGAGCTCTTGGTAGCGGACGAGCGACCACGCTCCGTCGCGGGGACGGGAGTCGACGCCGTCATCTTCGCGAGACGGATGCTCTGACGCTCGCTCTTCGCGTCCAGCTCGGACCGCGGTCAGCGAAGCGCGCGCTTCACGAACGCGGCGGCTTCGTCGAGCTCGGCGGCGCCGGCCGGGTGATAGGCCGCGAACAGCGGCGCGGTCGTGCGCCATATCCGGCGCGAGAATGGAGAATCGAGCAACACGAACGCCGGCGTTTTTCGAGAGATCGGCGCGGCTCTCCGCAGAGAACGCGGCGTGCTCGGTTTCTCGTGGGGTCCACCCGCGTGGCCCCGCGAGAGGCACCCCGGTCACGGCAAGATGGACCGACGTCGAAGCCGGCGGCGATCACGCCGGCCGTGGAGCACACCGAACACCTGCACGGCCTCGTCGTGCTCGCGGAAGTAGACGAGATACGGAAATCGCTTGAGCAGGATGAGCCGAAGACCGCGGTACGCGACCGGGAACGAGCTCGCGCCTCGAGCGCGCGGCGCTCATCGCCGCCCTTCGGCCCCGCGCCCGCAGTCGGCAAGGACACGGTCGCGCGGAACATGCCGCGACGCAGGCCGCGCCCGCCCTGCGATTCATGCGACCGAGCGCACCCAGCGACCCATTAATTATCACGGATCTCGTCCGAACGCGGCAGCTTCCTTCGGCAACGCGCTTCGGGCCTCATCGCGCCATGCCGCGACCTGTTCGACAGGAGTCTTCGATCACCTTCCGCCCGCGCTCGCGCGCCGATCGCGCTCGGGTGCACTCCCTCGTGGACGTCCGCCTCGATTCTGCGCAGCGCGCCGCGATCGACCTGCCAGAGGGGCGGGCACTCCTCGTCCTCGGCGAGGCGGGGCACGGCAAGACGACGGTCCTCCTCCACCGGGTCGCGCGCCTCTGGCAGCAGACCGGGCGGTCCCTCCACACGGCCGTCCTCGTGCCGACCGAAGGGCTCTTGCGTCTGTTCCAGCCGATCCTGCGGCGGCTCGGCGTGGACGTGGACGTATGCACGTTCGATCGCTTCATCGCAAAACAGGGCCGCCGGACGTTTCGGCGCCTGCCTCATGAGAGCGCCGAAACGCCGCCAAGCGTGATGCGCCTGAAGCGACATCCCGCGCTCAGGCTCGCCCTCACGGAGATGGCGAGCCGTGAGGCCGGCGTGATCGACGACGACTTCGACGCGCCGGTCCGTCGCTCGAAGCGCGTACGCCCGCGCGTGACGCGCGGAGATCTCCAGCACCTCTTCGGCGACCGCGTGCTCATGGCTCGCGTCGCCGAGGCGGCCTCCCTGCCAGCCCACGTCGTCGCGGACGTCCTCGAGCGGTCTCGCGTTCAGTTCGTCGAGACGACCGAACGGGAATTGTCGCACGTGACGGACCGGGAGCGGCTCGTCGCCGTCGACCACAGGCCGCTCGACGAGGGCACGGCCACGGCCCACGCGACGACCATCGACGTCGAGGACTTCCCGGTGCTCTTCGAGCTCGATCGGATGCGCGCGCATCTCCGTGGCGAAGGCCCGGTGGCGCCGCGCGCCTTCGACTTGATCGCCGTCGACGAGGCGCAGGAACTGGCACCTCTGGAGCTCGCGCTGATCGGGCGGAGCCTCGCGCCGAACGGCACGCTCATCGTCTCGGGTGACGCAGACCAGCACACCGACGAGGCGACGAGCTTCCTCGGCTGGGAGAACGTCATGCGCGAACTCGGCGTCCACGACTATGTGACGACGACGCTCGAGATCGGCTACCGCTGCCCGCCCGCGGTCGTGAAGCTCGCGCGGGGCGTAAGGGCGGCGGCGCACCCGCCAGCACGCGTCCACGTGTTCCCGGACGAGCGCACACTCACTGGGGAGCTCGGCGTCGCTGCGGACGCGCTCTTCGAGCGTGACCCACGCACGTCCGTGCTGGTGATCTGTCGGCGCCCCATGACCGCGCGCCGGATCGTCGACGGGCTTCGGGAGCACGTGCCGGCTCGCGTCGTCTTCGACGGGCGGTTCATGCCGCGCGGAATTCAGGTAAGTCTCCCCTCGGAGGTGAAGGGCCTCGAGGTCGACTACGTGGTCGTGGCGGACGCGAGCGCCAGCGAATGGCCGGATACCGAAGAGGCTCGCCGGGCGATGTACGTCGCGATCACGCGCGCTCGCCAGCAGGCGATCGTCGCGTGCATCGGTGCGCCGACACGGATCTTCGGTTGATCCATGCGCGCGACACGCGCACGAGGTCGGTATCCCGGTCAGAGCCGACGGGACATCACGAGGGAGGTCGTGCCGATGCGGTTCACGATCCTTCGGTCGATGGAGAAGCCAGCCCGCTCGTGGAGACGGACCGCAGGGTTTCCGTCCCGGACGGAGAGCGCGATGGTCGCGTGCTTGCCACGGACTGCCTCTACGAGGGCCTCAAGGAGTCTCGTCCCGACTCCGCTCCCGCGCATCTCGGGCACGGGTTGCGACCGCAAGCTCCGGGACGTCGTCGGACCAGACCTTCGCTTCCGAGACGGCTGTCCCGGTGGAGCCAGACGCCGCCGGACCTCGAAGGCCTACACCACGACAACCGCCGCGCTGCATGACGCGGGGATTGCATCAGTAGCCAGCACGGGGTCTGCCCCGGAGACTCGAATCACGACCGCGAGACCGACCAAACACGGTGTATCACGCACGTGTCGCGCCGCCGCGATGGAGACCTATGGCGAAGGACGCCTCGCCTTTTCCAGTGAACGTCGTCGAGAGCGACCTCCGGAGCCGCCGGTCGGCGAAGTTCGTAACCGCTGTCAATGGCGCGCCCGGCAGGATTCGAACCTGCGACCTACGGCTCCGGAGGCCGTCGCTCTATCCAGCTGAGCTACGGGCGCGAACGAGAAACTCGAAACAGAGCGGCACGAGAGAGGCGGTCAGGGTGGATGGGCTCCGGATGCCCGCTGGCCGTCGAGCTCGTGACGAGGGCTCCTCTTGTAGCCCGGAGCTTCGCGCCCCACAAGAGCGTGGCGAAGTGCCCTGCGTATGAGCGGCGCATCGACACCCCCGAACGGCGACCTACGTTTGATCGGCGATGCGTACGAGCACCACCGCGCGGAAAGGGGGCCGAGGCGCCTCGCCGGCCAGCGAGCGTCCTTCCGCGACGGTCGAGGGGCCCGCGAAAGAAGCTTCTCCCGCGACGGACGCTTCCCTTCCCGGTCGGACGGCCATCACGGACACCGTCACCGCCGGGGTGCCGAGCGCGGCTTCGAACGGCCGGGCTGCCCCGTCGAAGAGCGAGCCGTCGAAGGGCGAGCCGTCGAAAAAAGAGCGCGGCCGCGATCCGCTCCTCGCCGCCATCTGCCACGACCTTCGGGCGCCGCTCGCGGCCGTGACGATGGGCGCAAATTTCGTCCTCCAGACGACGCCCGAGGACGAGGCGAGCGGGAGATCGCGGCGCGTGCTCCAGGCCATCCTTCGCTCGTGCAAGCAGATGGAGCGGCTCGTGCGCGACTTCGGCGACCTCTCGGAGATCGAGGGAGACGCCGTCGAGCTGCGGCTCGGCGTCCATGATGCCGGGCTGATGCTCGAGATGGCCGTCGAGAGCGCGCGTCAGAACGCGCACGCACGCAACATCGAGATTTCGCTCTCGCGGTCGGACGCGCCGCCGTTGGTCCGATGTGATCGCGACCGGGTCCTCCGCGCGCTCGGGCATGTCCTCGACAACGCCGTGCGATTCTCGCCGGACGGCGGGCGCATCGAAACGTCGGTCGACGAGGTCGACGGCAAGGTCCGCTTCGTCGTGACCGACCACGGGCCGGGCCTCTCGGAAGAGACCCTCGCGAACCTCTACGACCGCATGTGGCACGGCCGGCGCGCCGATCGCGTCGGGGCCGGGCTCGGGCTTGCGATCGTGCGTGGCTTCGTCGAAGCGCACGGTGGAAGCATCGATGTCGACTCGAAACCGAGCATCGCGACCACGTTCACGTTGATGTTGCCGAAGGACATGCCCTCTGCCGCGACACCGGCTCTCGACGAGGGAGCGCCGAAGCCCACCGACACGAAACACTGACGCGTCGCTTCAGTCGTCGAACGACGCGGCCGGCTTCACCTTCACGTTCTTCCAGCGCGCGAGCTCGACGAGACCGGCGGGGGCGCCACGCGGCTTCGACACGTCGGAAGCCTTGCAGTAGTGGACGTCGACGGCGCTCGCGCTCCGTGCCTTCGAGTACCAGGCCGCGAGGGCGGCCGCGCGGTCGATCACCGGTCTGGGCACGTCGACCTTCTCCGGGTTGCGGATGACGACATGGCTGCCGGGCGTGCCGCCGCCGACGTGGAGCCAGACATCGTGCGGCTGCGCGACGTCGAACGTGAGGTGGTCATTGTCGTCTTCGCCGCGACCGACCAGGATCTCGAAACCGTCGAACGTGAACGTGCGGTATGGGCGGCCTTTGCTTGCCATCGGGCGTCCTTATAGAGCGCACGGGATTTGAGCGCATCAGCACTCGTCAGCTCTTGTCCTCTCGCGACGGCTTCTCCTTCGCGGGCGCCGGCGGGACGATGCCGTGGCGATCGATCTTCGTGCGAAGGCTCCTGACCGAGATGCCGAGGAGCTCGGCGGCGGTCTCGTGGTCGCCCTCCGCGAGCCGGAGAGCGCTCGCGATGTGGCGCTTCTCGAACGACTTCGCCGCCACGTTGAGCGGCTGGATCTTCGCGTCGGTGGTGCTCTCCGGGCCACGTCCGGCGATCGCCTCGGGCAGATGGTCGAGATCGATCTCGCTTCCGCGTGCAAGGACGACCGCGCGCTCGACCGCATGAGCGAGCTCGCGCACGTTACCGGGATACCCGTATTCCATGAGCGCCTCCCACGCGCGCGGGCCGATGCCCGGAGGAACGCGACCGGGGCAATAGCGGCGGAGGAAATGCGCGAGCAGCAGCGGCATGTCTGCCTTGCGTTCGCGGAGCGGCGGGATGTGCAAATCGAGCACGTTCAGCCTGAAGTAGAGGTCGTCGCGGAACTTTCCTTCCTTCACGAGGCTCTTCAGATCGTTCTGCGTCGAGGAGACGATGCGAACGTTGACGGGCACGGGGTCGTTGGCGCCGACGGGAAGGACGACGCCTTCCTCGAGCACGCGCAGGAGCTTCGCCTGCGTCGGCAGAGGAAGAGCGGAGACCTCGCCGAGGAGCAACGTTCCTCCGTCGGCCGCGCGGAACCGACCGTCGCGCCGGCGCCGTGATGCGGTAGCCGAGCTGCGCTCTTCGCCGAACAGCTCCACCTCGACGACACCTTCCGGGAAGGCCGCGCAGTCGAACGCCACGAACGGCGCAGCCTTCCGCGGTCCGCGGGCGTGCAGCGTATGAGCGACGAGCTCTTTACCCGTCCCGCTCTCTCCCGAGACGAGGACGGGCGCGTCGCTCTGGGCGACCGTGTTGACGCGTTCGACGAGACGGATCATCGCTGGCGTGTGCCCGACGATCGGCGAGCCGGCGTCACGGCTCGCGACCACGCGGCGCGCCTCTTCGAGCTCTCGCTTGAGCGAGACGTGCTCGGCAATGTGACCGATCACCCTCAGCGTGAGCTCCTCGGGGTCGAACGGCTTGGTGACGTAGTCGTATGCGCCTTCCCGAAGAGACGCGACCGCATCGGGAACGGTCGCGAACGCCGTCATCAAGATCACGGCGGTGGTCGGTGCCCGCAGCCGGAGCCGCCGGAAGATCGTGAGGCCGTCGACCTTGGGGAGACGCACATCGAGCAGCGCAACATCGAACGTCCGCTCCGACGCCAGAGCGATCGCTTCCTCGCCGTCACCTGCCTCCGTCACGTGGTGGCCCGCGTCGCTGAGGGCGTAGGCAAGGCTCAGTCGAGTCGCCTGATCATCGTCGACGACGAGGATGTCGAGCGGGACCGAGTGGCGCGGAGACGACTCCCGAGGGCGGCCTTTCGCAAGTCGCTCGATCATCATCGCGGCCGCGCTCGTCATCGGTCGTGCTTCCTGTGGGCGGTTTGTCGTGATTGCGCGTGGCCTATGTACCGCAGGGGGACACAACGGGCGTGCCGCACTCCGCGTCACGACAAGCACATCTCGATCCTCACGCACGAAGCCGGGGCGTGTCGCTTTGCGCGGCGGTCGGCTGAGCTCGGAATCCGCGTGATCGTCGCGCGGGGATCTGCATGTGCTCTCACGCAGAACCCAGCCCACCGAGCGTGGCGTCGAACCACGGGTGAGCGTCGCGAGCGTGGCAAGTCGACCCGCGATCGCCGCGCATCCCGATCGAGATAACGTAAAGGCGCGTGGTCACGAGACTGCTTGGTGAGCACGGGCGTGGCACGCGGCTTTCATGCGTACGCAGCCGATGAAGTCCGCCACGCTTCGGGTGCCCGTCGCCGCGTCTCATCCGCGTGCCGGAGCCCACGCGAGGCACCGCTTTGCGATCGCCGGGGTTGCCCTCGCGCTCGCCGCTGGTCTCGGCACGCCTGCGCTCGCTCGGACTCTGGCGCAAGGCTGGCGGATGCCGTACGAAGCGGCGCTCATCGGTGTCGGATTCGCGGTGGCGCTCGGCTTCCTCGTCGCGGGCTGGGCGGTGGGACGACGCGTCGATCGGCTCGCCGAAGAAGCCCGGCGGGATCCCGTCACCAAGGTCGGCAATCGACGGCACTGGGAAGAGTGCCTCGCGCACGAGGTCGATCGTGCAGGACGCGCGAAGATGCCCCTTTCGCTGTTGATGCTCGACGTCGACAACCTGAAAAAGCTCAACGACGCCGGCGGCCATGGCGCCGGCGATCTCGCGCTCTCGCTCGTCGGTGACGTGCTGAACGACACGAGTCGCTCGCGTGACGTCGCTGCCCGCTTCGGCGGCGACGAGTTCGCGATCCTGCTTCCGCGCACGCGAGCGTCGGAGGCGCGAGTCGTCGCCGAGCGCATCCGCTCGGAGCTCGCGAACCGACGACGCGCCCACGGCGCTCCTCTCGACGAGCTCCTCACCGTGTCGATCGGCATCTGCGATCTCGTCTCGATCGAAGAGCCGCGTCCGCACCTGCTCTTCGACGCCGCCGACCGCGCGCTGTACGCAGCGAAGCAGGCGGGCCGCGACCGGGTCGTGGTCTTCGAGAAGACGCCGACCGCATCGACCGTCATCGACCTCGACGCACGGCGCCGCGCGCGGAAGAAGCAATCGACGCGCTCGTCCGGCTGAGCACGCGCGGAGCCGACGGGCGGTCCAGGGCGGCGCGAGCCTGAGGGCCGAGCGCATGACGGCGGCGCGCCATCGCGTTGCACGAACGCGCCAAGGCCGGCTTTGCCCGTTTTCGGTGCCTGGAAGGCCTTTTAGCGTTCGGGAATGACTGCTCCCGAACGCCGGTCGAGCAACCGACCGCCGAAGGGCTTCTGGGCCCTCACCAACCTGTTCCTCGCCCTCGCGCTGTCGGCAGTGGCCGGCGACTCTCACGGGCAGACGTGTGGAGCCGAGGGCCAAGGCCCGTGCGGGCTCACCGACTGCAAGAAGAACCTCGTCCTCATCGGCGGCAAGTGCAGACACCCGGACTGCGGACGCGAGGGCCAGCGCGCCTGTCGCGTCACCGAGCGGATCCCGAGCTGCGACGACAACCTGATCGAGCTCGCGGGAATCTGCGGCATCCGGAACGCGTGCGGCGCCGAGGGCCAGCGTCCGTGCCTCGTCATCGAGCGCACGCCGAGCTGCAATAGCAAGAACCTCGTCGAGCGCGGCGGCAAGTGCGTCCATCCTCCGTGCGGACGCCTCGACGAGCGCGCCTGCACCGTGACCGAGCGGATCCCGAGCTGCGACGACTCGCTCGTCGAGATCGCCGGCCGCTGTCTCGTGCGGAACGCGTGCGGGGCCGAAGGCCAGCGCGCCTGCACGGTCGGAGAGCGCACGCCGAGCTGCAACCGGAACCTCGCCGAGGTCGCCGGAAAGTGCATCCACCCCGACTGCGGGCGCATCGGCCAGCGCGCCTGCACGGTGGCGGAACGGCCGGGCGTCGGGGTGAGCTGCGACGACAACCTCGCCGAGGCGCCCGGCTGCATCGGTGAGTGCCGCGGTTCGCTCGGGATGTGCTTCGACCGGACGGCCCCGCTCCTCGAACCGTCGACCAACAGCACGCCGCTCCCGCCGGATCCGGCGAACCCCCTTCGCGGCTATGCCGACCTGCACGTGCACATGTTCGCGAACCTCGCGTTCGGCGGCGGCGTCCTCGCCGGGGCGCCGTACGACCCGGTAGGCGGCATCGCGAAGGCACTCGGGCCCGACTTCGGGACGGACCTCGACCTCGTCTCGGTCGCGAACACGCCGATCCCGGTCGGGCGCTGCCCGCCGCTCGTGCCGAACTGCGGACGCAACGTGCTCCACGGCGATCACATGGCGCTCCCGGACGATGCGATGGGCCTCAGCGGCGACGCAGCGAAGAGCTACTTCGGCGCGCCCGTCTTCAACGGCTGGCCGACGTGGCGCTCGACCACGCACCAGCAGGTCTACTACCGCTGGCTCGAGCGCGCGTGGCGCGGCGGCATGCGCGTCATGGTGATGCTGGCCGTGAACAACGAGTTCGCGTGCGGCGCGTCGAAGCGGCTGCGCGGCACGGTTTGCACGAACTCGATGCCGGGCATCGATGCGCAGCTCGACGCGGCGATCCGGTTCGAGACCTGGCTCCGGTCTCAGCCGGGCGGAGGCTGGTTCAAGATCGTGCGAACGCCCGACGAGGCGGAGCAGACGATCCGCGAAGGCAAGCTCGCCGTCGTCCTCGGCATCGAGGCGGACACGTTGTTCGGCTGCAAGAAGAAGTCGAGCTGCACCGATGCGTTCGTCGCGGCCGAGGTCGACAAGTACTACGACAAGGGCGTCCGCTACATCTTCCCCATTCACGACTTCGACACGCAATTCGGCGGCGCCGCGCTCTTCATGGGTCTCCTCGGCGCCGCGAACCTGGCGATCTCGGGCGACATCTTCCAGAGCGCGCCCTGCCCCGGGATCTCCGATGTGGGCACGCTCAACTGCAACGTCCGCGGGCTCACGCCGTCCGGCACCGCACTGCTGAACAAGCTCATGGACAAGGGCATGTTGATCGACATCGATCACATGTCGAAGAAGGCGATCGACGAGACGTTCTTGCTCGCCGACGCCCGCGGCGGCTACCCGTTCTTCGTCGGCCACGGCCTCTTCAACACCGTCTACGCGGGCGGCAAGAACCGCCACGAGCGCATGCGCACCGATGTGCAGCTGCAGAAGCTCAGGGCGCTCGGCTCACTCGTTTCCGTCATGACGCAAGACGAGCTGACGGAGCAGCAGACGTCGTGCGTGCAATCCTCGATCAGCTTCGCCCAGAACTACGACCACGCCGTCCGCCAGATGGGCGTCGTCGCCTTCGGAAGCGACTTCAACGGAATGGCGCAGCACGTGGGCCCGCGCTTCGGCGACGACGGCTGCAGCGCCAAACCCCACCAACGGAACAAGCAGACGGGGCGCCTCCAGTACCCGTTCACCATCCCGCACTTCGGCGTCTTCCAGAAGCAGGTGACGGGACAGCGGACCTTCGACTTCAACATCGACGGCCTCGCGCACATCGGCCTGTTCCCCGACCTGCTCGCCGATCTGATGCGTCAGGGCATCTCGATCGAGCCGCTGATGAAGTCCGCCGAGCTCTTCGTCACCGTCTGGCGCAAGTCGGCAACGCCAAAGCCGCGCCAGCTCCCGACGAAGGTGCTGCCGTCCGTCCCGAACAAGATCCTCCCCGTGACGCCACCGCCAAACCTGAAGGCCCCCCCGCGCTGAGGAGCCCGCCCGAACCGGCAAGGCCCCGAGCTGACCCTGGAGCCTGAAGCCTGAAGCCTGAAGCCTGAAGCCTAAAAAAAAGCGGCGTGCCGTAAGGCGACGCCGCTCTTTCTTCAATCACGCTGAAGCAAACGTCAGGACGACGTCTCTTCGAACTCCGCGTCGATGACGTCCTTCTTCTTCTCGCCACCCTCCGGAGCAGCCTCGCCGCCCTCGGGAGCAGGCCCGCCACCCGGCGCCCCGCCCGGCGCGCCCTGGTACATGACGCTCGCGAGGCGGTGCGCCTCCTTCTCGAGCTTCTCGAGGACGTCCTTTACCTGGGCGTCGTCCTGCTTCTCCACCGCAGAGCGGCCATCCTTGATGAGGCCCTCGAGCGTCGAGATGTCCGAGGCCTGGAGCTTGTCCTTGTTCTCGGAGAGCGTCTTTTCGAGCGTGTAGCAGAGGTTGTCGAGCTTGTTGCGGCGCTCGATCTGGTCGCGACGCTCCTTGTCCTCCGCCTCGTGCGCGGCCGCCTCGGCGACCATCTTCTCGATGTCCTTGTCGCTCAGGCCGGAGTTCGCCGTGATCGTGATCTTCTGGTCCTTGCCGGTCGCGGTGTCCTTCGCGTGGACCGAGAGGATGCCGTTCGCGTCGATGTCGAACGTGACCTCGACCTTCGGCACGCCGCGCGGCGCCGGCATGATGCCCTCGAGGTGGAACTTGCCGAGCGTGCGGTTGTAGCGCGCCTCGGTGCGCTCGCCCTGGAGGACGTGGA